>JAQIJQ010000038.1:0-26248 GCA_036946195.1 Patulibacter minatonensis
CCGGGCGCCTGGTAGTGGACGACGAAGCCGAGGTCCGGTTTGTCGTAGCCCATGCCGAGCGCCGATGTGGCGACGACGGCCTTCACCTCGTTGGCGAGGAGCTTGGCCTCGATCGCCTCGCGGACGGCCGGATCGGTCTCGCCGGAGTACGAGGCGGCGACGATCCCGCGGTCGTTCAGCCAGCTCGCCACCGATTCGGCGTCGTTCTTCGTGAGCGTGTAGACGATCCCCGAGCCCGGCAGTTCGGGCAGGTGCGTCGCGAGCCAGGCAAGGCGCTGCGCCTTGTTGGGCAGCTCCACGACCTCGAGCCGCAGGCTGTCGCGCATCAACCCGCCGCGGTAGGAGCGCAGCGCGGCCCGGTCGTGGCCGAGGGCCAGCTGGTCGGTCACGTCGGCGACGACCCGGTCGTTGGCCGTCGCCGTCGTGCAGAGCACCGCGACCCGGTCCGGCAGCCGCTCGAGCATGTCCCGGATCCGGCGGTAGTCGGGGCGGAAGTCATGCCCCCAGTCCGAGATGCAGTGCGCCTCGTCGATCACGAGCAGGCCGACGCGCTCGGCGAAGACGGGCAGCATCTCGCTGCGGAACCCGGGGTGGTTGAGGCGCTCGGGGGAGATGAGCAGCAGGTCGACGTCGTCGGCCTCGAGGTGGCGCTGGATCTCCGACCATGCGTCGCGGTTCGTCGAGTTGACGGTGTGGGCACGCAGCCCCAGCCGCTCGGCGGCCGCGACCTGGTTGCGCATCAGCGCGAGGAGCGGCGACACGATCAGCGTGGGGCCGGCGCCCTGCTCGCGCAGCAGTGCCGTCGCGACGAAGTACACCGCCGACTTGCCCCAGCCGGTGCGCTGGACGCACAGCACGCGCGCGCGGTCTGCGGCGAGGTCGCGGACGGCCTCGAGCTGGTGCTCGCGGAACGTGGCCTGCGGGCCGGCGAGCTCGTGCAGCAGCTCGGTGGCGCGCGCCTCGATGGCGGCGGTGGCGGTGGGGCTCGCGGGCTCGGCGGTCACACCACGGAGGTTAGGCGGGCCGACTGCAACGGAAGTGCGGAGGAATGTGCCGAATTGGCGCGAACACCGTCGCGAAATGCACGCCGCCTCTGTCCTCCCTCGGGCCTCGGCCCGCTGAAGAAACCTGGACGGCGGTCGATCTCGTGCCAGAGATGCGCGATCCGGGCCTCGAGCACCTACACCGCCACGGGCGGGTCTGGCGGTGGACGACGGAGCGTCGGCGCGTCGTGCGCCAGCTCGAGTTCGACGCGCTCGCGCTCGTTCCGATGGCCCTGCTGTTCCTCTGGGCACCGGCCGGCCAGTGGGCGCCACCGGTCGAGGTCGTGGGCCTCGTCGTCGCCGCTGCGCTCGCCTCGCTCGTGCGCTTCGAGATCGGTTCGGGCTCCACCTCGCCGACGATGCTCCTGCACGTCCCCATCTGGTACGCCGTGCCGCCCGCCTGGATCCCGGTGATGATCGGCCTGTCCTTCGTGCTCGGCCGCCTCATCGAACGCCGCTACGAAGAGGACCGCCCGCCGATCTGGCGCGCCTTTATGGGCGCCACCGACGCTGCCGTCCAGGTCGGGCCGGCGGCCGTGTTCGCCATCGCCGGTGCCCCGACGGTGTCGACGGAGGGCATCTACCTCTTCGCGCTCGCGTTCGTCGCGCAGGCCGCCGTCGACTTCCTCATGGGCACCGGGAGCTCCTGGTTCGTGCACGGCATCCGGCCGGACATCCAGGGCAAGCTGATGTTCTGGATCATCGCCGTCGACGCGGCCCTCGCGCCGATCGGCTTCCTTGCCGCCGTGGTCATGGCCGCCTACCCGATGGCCTTCTTCGCCCTGCTGCCGCTCGTGGCCGTGCTCGGCGAGTTCGCCCGCGAGCGACGAGAGCGGATCGACCAGGCCGTCGAACTCTCGACCGCCTACCGCGGGACCGCCCAGCTGATGGGCGACGTGCTCGAGGCCGACGACGCCTACACCGGGGGTGAGCACACGCAGGGCGTGGTCGATCTGGCCGTGGCCGTCGGGCTCGAGCTGCGCCTGACGCCGCGTGAGATGCGTGATGTCGAGTTCGGTGCGCTCTTGCACGACATCGGCAAGCTGCGTGTCCCGAACGAGATCATCAACAAGCCGGGCAGCCTCACCGACGAGGAGTGGCAGCTGATGCAGCGCCATCCGATCTACGGGCAGCAGATGCTGGACCGGGTCGGGGGCGCGCTCGCCGATGCCGGGCTCGTCGTGCGCTCCCACCACGAGCGGTGGGACGGCTCGGGCTACCCGGACGGTCTGGTCGGCGAGGCGATCCCGATCGCGGCGCGCGTCATCACCGCGTGCGACTCCTTCAACGCGATGACCACCACACGCTCGTACTCCCGGGCGAAGAGCATCGACGAGGCGCTCGCCGAGCTCGACCGCTGCTCCGGGCGGCAGTTCGACCCGTCGGTCGTCGCGGCGCTCCAGGCGATGTACGCCCGGAACGGCGGAACCTTCATCGCCGGCCCGGACGAGATCTCGATTCCGGCGACGCTCCAGGCGTTCGGCGTCGAGATCGCACGCTGAACGGCCCCTCGGGGCCCCGTCGTGTCACACGAACTGGGGCGCTTGGCGGTAGACGTATGACGGACTGACAAGTCCTATTGAGCATCCGTCAACGTGCTCACGTCCGACCGCGCCGATATCTAGTTTTGGCGCCGTGCTCCCCGCCCCCCGCCGCAGCTTGATCCGCCGGATCGCCGCTCTCTACGGCGTGGGCGTGTTCCTGGAGTGGGGCCTGAGCATCAGCCTGATGGTCCTCGTCTTCGGCGAGACCCAGAACTCGCTCCTCGCGGCCGCGATGCTCCTCTGCACGCAGATCGCGCCGAACGCGGTCATCGCGACCCTCGCGGGGGCCCTCGACCGGTTCGCCGTCCGCCCGATCTACGTCGGGGCGCTCTTGGTCCAGGCGTTCGCGGTCGCCGGCATCGGCCTCCTGGGCGTCGGGCCGGCGCTCTACGCCCTCGGGTTCATCTGCGGTCTCGGCACCGCCGTCGGGCGGGCCGGTCTGCGGACGGCGCTCGGCCGCCTCGCCACGATCGATCCCGAGGCCGTCCGCCGCGGCAACGCGGCCATCGGCCTTCTGCGCGGTCCCTCCGGCCTCCTCGCGCCGGTCGCCGCAGGTGCTGCCGTCGCGATCGCCGGTCCGGCCGATGCGCTCGTCGTCCTCGGCGCGGGCTGGGCGGTCGCCGCGGTGTTCGCGATGCGCCTCCCGCGGTTCGAGGTCGTCGAGATCGCGAGCGAGGACGAGGACGAGCCGCGCACCGTGCGTCGCGGCGTCCTCCCGGTCAACGGGCTCCTCGCCGCGGTCGCGGTCGTCGTCTGTGTCTTCTCCGTCGACGAGCCGGTGCTGCTCGGATTCATGCAGCACGATCTCCACGTCGGGGTCGCCGGCTACAGCGCGTTCTTCGTCGCCTGGGGTGTGGGCATGTGCGCCGGCGGTCTCGCGTTCTCGCGGCTGATCGAGCGCCCGATGATCGCGATCTTCCTCTTCGGTGCCGCGCTCAACGCGCTGGCCCACTTCGGGCTGTTCTTCGCCCCGACGCTCGGCGCGGCCCTTGCCCTCGCCGTGATCGGTGGCTTCGGCAACGGCCTCGACTGGACGGCCCTCGCCACCGCGGTCCAGGAGGCCGCACCGCGCGGCCAGGAGGCACGCGTCGGCGGCCGTCTCGAGACGCTCGCCACCGCCGGCGCCGGCGTCGGCATCGTTCTCGGTGGCTTGCTCGCCGAGCTCTTCGACGCCCGCACCGTCCTGCTGGTCCCTGCCGCGGGCGGCGCGCTCCTCGTCGCCGCCCTCGCGATCACCGTCACGCTTCGTCTGCAGCGCCCGCCCGTCCGCGTGGCGCTCGCACCTGCGGTCCAAGGAGGGGTGTCATGACCTTCCGCCGTCACTAGGTGCCGCACCCCCGGAGCACGGCTCCGGATCTCCGCCCGGAGTCGCCCCCAACGCACGACGTGTCACCCGTGCATCGACTCCGTTCCCACCCATTCCCCCTGTCTGGAGAACCGACCATGACCTACCGTCGATAGTTGCTTGAAATGAGGGCCGCGCCGAGCGGCCCTTTTTCATTGCCGGTGCCGGGAGCCGCGCCAGCGCAGGGTGTGCGGACGCGGGCTCCTGGGCCGCTCAGCTCGGATCGACGCCGAGTGCGCGCTCGGCGAAGGGCGTGAGCAGCGCGGCAATGCGCGCGGCCGCCTCGTCCGGCGAACCCCCGGGCAGCATCGCGTGGCTCAGCGCCAGGCGCACCAGCTCCCGCGCGAGCAGCGCCACGTCCTCGGTGGCAGCCTGCGGCCACATCGCGCCGATCGCCTCTCCCAGCCGGTGTGCCGCATACGCGAGGACGGGGCCGCCGCGGGTGGTGACGAGGGCCAGGAGGCCGTCCTCGTCGGTGCCGGAGAGCACGCTGACCGCGAGCGGATCGACCTCCATGATCTCCAGGAAGCGACGGAACGCGATGTCGATCGTCGCGGCCGGGTCGCCGCCGGCGGAGGCGATGGCCTCCTCGACGACGGTCAGGATCCGGTCGGCGTCGTACAGGACGTACGCCTGCACGAAGCCCGTGCGCGAGCCGAACTCGTTGTAGAGCGTCTGCCGACTCACGCCGGCGGCCGACGCGAGCTGGCTCATCGTGATCTCGGGCCACGACCGGTCGCGCAGCAGCTGCCGCGCCGACTCCAGCAGGGAGGTGCGCAGCAGCTGCTTCGCAGCGGATTGGTAGGTCGGTCGGGCGGAGGCCACCAGACCGGGCAGGTTATCCGGCTTCGGAGCCTTCGACCTTGACGTAGTCGACCGCGTCGCGGACGCCGCAGTCGGGGCAGGTCCAGTCGGCGGGGAAGTCCGCGATCGGGGTGCCTGGTGCGAATCCCTCACGAGCATCGCCCTCGGCTTCGTCGTAGATCCGGCCGCATTCGGGGCATTCGTACTTCGCCATGGACGCAGTCTGCACTGTCACCAGGACGCTCTAGGCGGCGGTGGGCAGGGTCGAACTGGGGCCGCCATTGCCGTAGCGGCGGATGTAGCGGTCGCGGGCGGACGGCTGGAGGTTGGCCTTGGTGACATCGCCGCCGTAATGCGCCACGACGCGCTTGTTCATCAGGGCGAAGTAGAGCGGCGGCACGACGGCCAGCACGATCATGCCGGCGTAGCCCGTCGGCAGGTTCGGGGCGTCGTCGAAGTGGCGGAGCACCTGGTAACGGCGCAGCGGGTGCGCGTGGTGGTCGCTGTGACGCTGCAGGTGGTAGAGGAACACGTTGCTCGCGACGAGGTTCGCGTTCCACGAGTGCTCCGGCGCGCAGCGCACGTAGCGACCGTCGTCCATCTTCTGGCGCAGCAGGCCGTAGTGCTCGATGTAATTGACGACCTCGAGGAGCGAGAACGCGAGCACGCCCTGGATCAGCAGGTACGGGAGGATCCCGATGCCGAAGACGACGAGCAGGGCGCCCCAGAGGACGACGCTCATGGCCCAGGCGTTCAGGATGTCGTTCTTGAGGGTGTAGGGGCTGTTGCCGGCGCGGCGCAGTCGGCTGGCCTCGAGGTGCCAGGCCGACTTGAGCGAGCCGCTGACGGTGCGCGGAAGGAAGCGGTAGAAGCTCTCGCCCATGCGCGAGCTCGCGGGATCCTCGGGCGTCGACACCCGCACGTGGTGGCCGCGGTTGTGCTCGATCATGAAGTGGCCGTAGAGGCTGGGGGCGAGGGCGATGCGTGCGAGCCACTTCTCGGCGGCCTCCCGCTTGTGACCGAGCTCGTGGGCGTTCGCGATCGCGATGCCGTTCGTGCAGCCGAGGCTCACGGCGAGGCCGATCGACTCGACCGTGCTGAGCGTGCCGCGGCTCCACATCCAGGCGGAGAAGACGATCGCGGCGTACTGGATCGGGATGAAGAGGTAGGTGCACCAGCGGTAGTACCGGTCGGCCTCGAGCCACTTGATGACGGCCTCCGGCGGATTGCTGGTGTCGTTGCCGCCGAGCTGGTCGAGCAGCGGCATCACGGCGAAGATGAAGGCCGGGCCGAACCACCAGAACACGCCGAGCCCCGAGGCCTCGGCGAAGCCATAGGCGATGAACGGGATCATCGGCACCACGAGGCCCAGGAGCCACGCGTAGCGCTTGCCGTCCTTCCAGTCGGGAGCGACGGCCTCGATGCCGTCGTCCTCGTGGTGATGGTGATGGTGGTGGTGCTCGGTGCTCGCGGACATGTGGTGCTCCTGGAGTCGCAGAGAGGCGCGGCAGACGGGACGCGGCGGACGTCCCGGCGAGGTTTCACGAGTGTAAGACAACGATCGCGATTTTGTAAAGCGATCTGGACACAGATTCCAAATCTGTCCAAGATGGTGACCGCCGTCACTCCGGTGATCTGCGCTCGGAGCCGCCTCCCGCGCAGTGCCGGCACGGCTCGAGCGCCTGCACGCGCGGCGCGGATGAGCGGGGGCGAGCGGAGCGGGGGTGCGCGGCCGGCAGCGTCAGTCGCGACGCACGGAGAGCCGGTACTCCGACAGCCCCCGGGTGTCGTCGGCGCCCGTCGTGTTGACCACGATGAACGCGAAGCGGCCCGTGCGGCCGGTGTTGCGCACCCAGATCGTGTCGGTGCGCGAGCCCGAGCGGGTCGATGCGTCGATCGGCGTGGCTCGCAGGAAGCTCTTCACGCTCTGGTCGAACGCGAACAGGTCGGCCGAGCCGGACGACGGCATGAGCTGCACCTTCAGCCGGGCGCGTGGGGGGACCCGCACGCGGTAGGCGTCGATGTCGTCGTCGGCGCTGTCTCCGGTGGCCTGGATCGTCACCTTGCCACCGCCGCTCCAGATCGCCGGTTTGCCGAAGGTGCCCTTGCCGACCGGCCGGACGTACGTCGGCGAGTCGTTCGGCTCACCGAAGTCCTTCGGCGGGGCAGGCGCGGCCATCGCAGCGCTCACCTGCAGCAGACCGTAGCCGGTGTAGGGATCCCAGCCGGGCTGCTCGAGATCGCGCGTGCTCGCGCGCAGCACGGCGGCGACCTGACTGGCGTCGAGCTCGGGGCGTGCCCCGAGGATCCACGAGATGCCCCCGGCGACGTACGGCGAGGCAAAGCTCGTGCCGTCGGCTTTGGAGAGCCCGTCCGCGACGCCGTCCTTCGTGTCGAACCGCAGCGGGTTGTCGACGGGGATGCCGACGCCCGGCGCGGCGACGTCCACGTAGTCGTCGTAGTTGGAGAACGACGCGACGGTGTAGGCGCTCGTGACGGCGGCCGCCGTGATCACGTGCTCGTAGCTCGCGGGGAAGGAGAGCGGGTTGCCGTGATCGGCGTCGTTGCCGCTCGCGCTCACGACCGTGGCCCCGTGCGCGTAGGCGTACTGCACGGCCGTCTCGAGGGGACCGCACATCTCGTCGAACCCGAGCGACACGTTGACCACCCGGGCGCCGCGCCGCACCACCTGGATGATGCCGGTCGAGACGTCGCCGCAGCTCAGGTTGCTGCCCCACGAGAACACCTTGGCGCCGGGTGCGACGCCGACCACGCCGGTGCCGTCGTACGGTGCGGCGGCGACGGACGCGACCATCGTTCCGTGGGGATCGACCGGGTTGACGCCGTTGATCACCTCGGCGTTCGTGAGTTCGGCGACGGTCTTGTCGACGGGGTCGTCGACGATGCCGATCGGTGCGAGCGCGCCCGGGGCGGGGCTCAGGGAGGGCGTTGCAGCGGCGTCGCGGCTCCAGGGTGAGACGATGCCCCCCGGCGAATCCAGGCTCGAGAGGCGCCGGCCGATCAGATCGGGGCCGGCCGAGTGCATGCGGTCACCGAGACGACTGGCGACGGCTCGGGCCTCGCGGGTCGGCACGCTGAGCATGCCGATCGTCGCGTCGAACCGGCCGCCGTGGCGGCGCGCGAGCGTGGCGAGCCGCCCCCGATCCCCTCCGGCGAGGAACAGCCATCGTCCGCCGTCTCCAGCACGCGACGCGGCAGCCGTGACGGCATCCGGCAGCGTGACGCGGTGGTGGTCGGCCAATCTCGACTGCACGCGCGCACCGGAGGTGGTGCCGGGGCCGACGAGGGCCGCGCCCGCGGGGCTCGCGGCGGCCAGAAGCAGGCCGGCGGTGAGCGGGAGGAAGAGGAGGCGAACGGGCGTCAAGGCGGACGCTGAGCCGGGGGCCGTTCGCATCTCGGACTGAAGGTATCGGTTCTGCGCCTCGATCGGCGCAGGAGCAGGGGTTCCTGCGAGCAGGACCCGAGGGCGGATCAGCGGCGCTGCCCCTCCGGCACCTCGCCGTGGGAGACCGCGTACACGATGTGACGACGGTGGACCGCGAGGAACGGATGCTCCTCGGGCTCCTGGGCGGGGTCGAGCGGCTCGACGCGTACGTTGCCGAGCGCGACGAAATCCTTGTCGCTCGCGTTCAGCAGATCGGACACGCGACTGCGGTAGCCGTCGCGGGCGAGCGTCACGACGCCCGTGATCCGGTGGTGCTGCGTCAGCAGCTCAACGCGTTCACGTTTGACTTCCACGCTCCCCTACTCGGCACCTGGCGGGCCGGCCTTGAGCACGTCCGGCCATGGGGCGCGCGCGCTGTCCCCCGGCCGTCCCGGCGGTGCAGCGTCGTCCGACGCGTCGTCGCTAGAGGTGCTCGGGGCGCAGCGGCTCAGGCCGCTCGCCGTCGTCGCGCCCGCCGCCGACGCGCACCGGGACGAGATCGCGGGCGACCGCTTCGACGTCCTCCTGTGCCTCTTCCTCCTCGGCGTTGTCGTGCTGTCCGTCGCAGAGCACGCGGAAGTTGCCCGTGCCGCCGTTGTCGGACGAGATCGTGATGCCGGGGAAGATCTCCTCGCCGTCCTCGAAACCGAGCCGGTCGAGGTCGAAGAACGCCATCCCGATGCCGTGCGCGGTGTGCGACGGGTTCTCACGGTCGTGCGCGTTCAGCGCGATCTTGAAGGCCTTGAGGACCTCACCGATGACGGACGCGTCGGCCATGCCCAGAGGGTACCGCGCGGCGAGCGGCGTGCAACGCCCGTGCCCGAGTCGTCGCGTCCGCGCCGCGCTACGGCTGGTCGGCCTTGTTGCGTGTCGCGAGCTGCACGAGGAACTCCGCGCTGGCGTTGCGCACGACGGCGTCGTCCGGCACGCCGGCGACGGCCGGCGTCGGCACGGGCATGTCGCCCTCGTACACCACGAGCACCGAGAGGTAGGTCGGGGTGGTGGTCGTGGGCAGGTCTTCCACGGTGGCCCCGTAGCCGACCCAGAACCGCTTGCCGGTGCCGGGGAGCTGCTGCCAGGCCGAGCGACGCGTGAGACCCCGGTCGCCCTCACCCTGGGCGAGGGATGTGAACACGGCGGAGGCCGGGCTGCCGAGCTCGAGGAAGATGCGGTCGCGACCGCGCCACACGAACAGGCGGGGTGCGTTCACGCGCGCGAACCCGAGCGACACGCCGCACGGCAGTTCGACCAGCCGGCTCGAGGCCGAGCCGCAGGTGGACGTGCGGATCGCCTCCGTCTCCCCCTGGCTGGAATGGGCGGTGAGACGGTAGGCGTCGAGCTCGGCGGGATCGGGCGCGGTGGCCTCGGGCACGTCGGGGACGGCGCGGTCGGTGCCGCAGCCGGCGAGCAGGGCCGCGATCAGGACTCCGGCGAGCAGGGAGGGCAGGCGCATTCCGGGCGCCAGCCTATGGAGTCGTGCCACCGGATGTCGTCCCACCGCCGGGTGGCGGCGGGACGAGTGGACGGGCTAGGCCGTGCGGATCGGATCCGGCTGCGGCTGCTGCATCGTGAGGCCGAGGGGGCCGAGGAGCAGCGGGAGGCTGCGGCCGAACGCGGCATCGAAGTACTGCCACTGGTGGACGCCGTGGCCGTACAGGTCGGCGGTGATGTCGAGGCCGCCGCGCTGGGCGTAGCTGACGAACGACTTGGTCGAGGCGTTGGCCACCGCTTCGATCGGGTCGACGATGAAGTTCAGGTCGAGCGGACCCTGTGCGCCGTCACCGACCGAGACGTAGGTCTTGATGCCCTTGAGCTTGTCGATGTTCTTCGCCGGGTTGCGGTCGTTCCACGTCGTGATGTTCAGGTACTCGCTGCCCCACATCTCGTAGGGGGTCTGGAGCGCGGCGAGCGGACCGGTCGTGATGGACATGTCGATGCCCAGGATCTGCGTGTCGAGCAGACCCGAGTAGGCCGCAGCGGCACCGAACTTGGTCGGGTTCTTGAACGCGACCTCGAGGGCGCTGCGTGCGCCGGCCGACGCGCCGGCCACGGCGTTCTTCTCGCCGAGCTTGTAGCCGCGCTGCAGGATCTGCATCAGCTCGGTGCTCACGAACGTCTGGTACTGCTTGCCGGCCTTGTAGCCGAAGGTGAGGTAGTTGGTGGTGTGGCCGCCGACGCCGGAGCTCGGCATGATCACGAGCGCCTCGAGCTCGCTCGTGCGCTTCTGCAGCTGGGAGTACACCGTCCAGCACTGGTAGTCCGCCGGATCGCCGCCGCCGTGGAGCAGCCACAGTCCCGGGTACTTGCGTGCGGGGTCCTTGCCCCAGCTCGGCGGGAGCTGGATGCGGACCGGGGCGGGGCCGAGGAGGCCGGCCGACCAGACCATGAGGTCGACCGTGCGCTCGTCGACGCGCGTCTCGTACATGACGTACGAGCCGTCGTCGGCCTTCGCACCGACATCGCCGAGGACGGGCACGGTGCCGGCGTCCGGCACGCCGAAGACCTTCGTCGGCTTGACGGTGCCGCGGATCTTGTTCGGCGTGCCGTAGATCGCGCGGTTCATCTGCGTGGCCTGCGGAACGGCCGCGCCGGGGGTGCGGGCAGCCGGGTTGGTGACCGGCGGCTGCGCGCATGGCTGGAATCCCATGAAGCCGCACCCGGCCGCGGAGGCGGAGGGCGTGACGACGACGGGGGCCGCGAGGGCGAGGATCAAGGCGAGGAGACGGGCGCGCACGGCACGAACGTACCGACGGCCCCGTCCCATGGAGACGTGACGTCCGACACATCCCGGGCCCATACGACACCCATCGGAGCGCGGATCGCTCCTTTTTCCAGGAAAGCGCTGCTGCTTTGGGGTCCCAACGGCCGTTCGGGGGCGATCGCGCCCATCTGGTCAGCTACGGTCGTTTGGCGCGGTAACGCTTGGTCCTTGAGCACCCGTCAACACCAAATCGCCTGAGCGACGCTCGAAAAACGTCGCGCGCACCGCGGTTCTCGCCGCCGGTCAGGCTGCGCCGACGGGCAGGTCGGCCGGCTGGGGTTGCGCGGTGAGGCCGAGCGCGCCGGCGAGCATCGGCAGGCTCCGGCCGAAGGCCGCGTCGAAGTTCGGCCAGGCGTGGATGCCCTCGCGGTAGAGCTCCGCCGTCACCGGGAGTCCGGCCCGCTGCGCCGCGTTCAGGAACGAGCGCGTCGAGTAGTTGACGACCGGTTCGAGCGGATCGATGTAGCCCGTGGGAAGCGACCCTTCGACCGTCGAGACGTAGAGGTCGATGCCCCGCAGCTTCTCGAGGTTCTTCGCCGGGTTGCGGTCGTTCCAGATCGAGCGGTTCAGGAGCGGGCTGCCCCACATCTCGTAGGGCAGCTGGAAGACGGCGAGCGGGCCGAGGGTGATCGACTGCTCGACGCCCGGCAGCTGGGTGTCGAGCAGGCCCGAGTATGCGGCGGCAGCGCCGAAGCGGCCCGGGTTCTTGAACGCGACCTCCAACGCGCTCCGCGCTCCGGACGACGCGCCCGCCACCGCGGCCTTGTCGCCGAGCTTGTAGCCGCGCCGGAGGATCTGCTGCAGCTCGGTGCCGACGAAGGTGCCGTACTGCTTGCCCGAGTTGCTGCCGTAGTTCCAGTAGTCGGTCGTGTGGCCGCCGACACCGGCGCTCGGCATCACGATGAGCGCGTCGAGCTGACCGACGCGCTGCGTGAACTGCGAGTACACGCTCCAGCACTGGTAGTCGGCCTGGTCGTTGCCGCCGTGGAGCAGCCAGAGAGCCGGGTACTTGCGCGCGGGGTCGGTGCCCCAGCTCGGCGGGAGCTGGAGGCGTACCGGCGCGGGCCCCTGGAGCCCGGCCGACCACACCATCAGATCGACCGTGCGCTCGTCGACGCGGCTCTCGTACATCACGTACGAGCCGTCATCGGCCTTGGCGCCGACGGCTCCGACGAGCGGGACGACACCGGGGTCGAGCGTGCCGAACACCTTCGTCGGCTTGACGGTGCCGCGGATGGTGTTCTTCGGCGTGTTCGTCGACTTGTTGACCTGCGTGACCGGCGCGACGGGCGCGCCGGGCGTGCGCGCGGCCGGGTCGCTCACCGGCGGCTTCGGGCAGGCCTGCGCGTTCAGGAAGCCGCAGCCGGCAGCCTGCGTCGGTGGGGCGACGGCGAGCGGTAGGGCGACGAGGGTCGCGAGGAGGGCAGCGGTGGGACGGACGCGCACGGTGGGCGCAGCGTAGCGCTGGTGCGCCCTCGGTTCACGGGGAACTGACCCGTCCTCAACACCGGCGCTGGCCAGTCCTGGGCGACGCACGGCGTTGCGCGTCGCCCAGGGCCGCGGGCGGAGCCGACCTCAGGCCGGGTGCACCTGGCCCAGGCGCGGCGCGGTCGGCGGGACGGCCTCGGGCGACTCGAGGCCCTGACCGGTGTCCGACTCGTCCGGGGTGACCCGGAGGCCCAGGCGCGAGACGGCGACGCCGAGGGCGATCGTGAAGAGCGTGATGCCGCCGAGCACGAGGACGATCGAGGGGGTCCACAGCCAGGCCGACACGTCGTCGCGGCGCTCGCGCTGCAGCACCTCGAGCTCGTTCTTCATCTGGAGGGTCTCGGTGCCGGGGTTCTTGTGGCCCTCCACCGGGATGGCGGGATCGGCGGGCAGCTCGAGCGGCACGGCGAGGAGCTTGCGGCCGATCTGCATGCGCACGGCGGTCTTCCACGAGCCGCCGACGGGGATGTCCTGCGTGGTGCGGAACGCTCCGCCTCCGAGCGGCTTCATCACGTTCGAGACGACGCCGCCGCCCTGCCACGAGATCACCGAGATCGACTGTGCGTTCTTGATCGCGTCGACGTCGGCGAACCTCGTCGTGACGGTGATGTGGCGGACCGGGCTCTGATCGGGTCCGTTGCCGGTGGCCGGTGAGATCTGCCGATCGTTGCTGATGGTCGTCGTGACGACCGGGCCGGCGCCGTAGTCCTGGTTCGCGGAGAAGCCACCGATCGCGACGATCACGGCCGCGGCGCCGTAGCCGAGGATCCTGCGGTTCGGCTCGGCGGCGAGGTTGCCTCGCAGCGACTGCGAGAGCAGGCCACCGAGGATGCCGGCCGCGGAGGCCGCGAGGATGGAGAGCGGGATGCCGAGCGGCAGCAGCTCGGGCTCCCACGGCGTCGGCATGAGCACGTGCGACCAGCCGTACTGGAAGGCGAAGCCGACCATGCCGATGCCGATGCCGGCCGCGGCGCCGAAGCGGAAGGTGGACGTGCGCAGCGCCGGGACGAGCGCGACGGCCTCGACGATGAGCGCCTCGACGAAGAAGAGCGGCATCGACGGGAACGCCTCGCCGAAGCCCTCCCCGACCGTGAGGTTCACGACGAACCGGGCGATGGCGTAGAAGGTCGCGGCGTAGAGCGCGAAGCCCTTTCCGCCCCAGCGGCGGGCGTACACGAGTCCGAGGGCTGCGACGGCCGCCAGGAGCACCGGGCGCCAGATCATCAGGTACTGCTGGATGCCCCAGTCCCACTCTCCTGCGAGCAGCGAGCCGGCGATGAGCATCGCGGCGGGGATCTGGAAGCGCATCCACTTGCGGCGCCAGGTCTGGCCCGGGTTGCGCGGCGGGCCGTACGCGCGCTCGCCCTCGATCTGCAGCATCGCCAGGGCGAGGATCGAGAGGACCGCACCGAAGATCATCATCAGGTGCGTCGGGCCCCAGAGGGTGACGTCCTGGCCGAAGAGGCGGTGCCAGATGTCGTCGAGCGGGAAGCCGAGGTAGCCGATGGTCGCGCAGCTCATCAGGGCGATGGCGGCGGTCGGGGTGCGCCAGTTCGCGCCGATCTTCACGGCGGTGGGGCCCACGTACGAGCTCTTGGGCGGCATCACGAGCGCCAGCACTCCGGCGAGGAACAGGCCCTGCAGGCCGAAGAGGATCGGGTAGTGCGCGAGGTTCGCGAGCGGACCCTCGTCCCGGCCGCGGCCGACGTGCAGCGAGATGTCCCAGTACACGCCGAGGAAGGCCATCGCGAGCGACACGAAGCCGATGCCGAGCGGCAGGGCGGCCCAGCCCGGAAGGCCGTTGATCCGGCCGATGATCTCGCCGGCCTTCGTCAGCAGGTTCGTGCGACCGGTCCGGTGCAGCCAGCCGATCAGGAGCACGCCGAGGGTCATCGAACCCGCGAAGACGGTGCCGATGATGATCTGCGTGATGGGAGCGCCCGCGGCAGGTGCGGATGCGGCGAGCGGCGTGAGCAGGCTGGGCATTGGGGGTGCCTCGTTCGTGAGTCGCCGTGGAACGACTCGGTTACAGGCGTGTAACGTACAGAGCCGTCAGTTCGCGTGCAAGCCGCCATGGACGGTCGACTTGCCGGCATGAGAAGGTTAAGCGCAATGAGTCGTTCGTCCCGTGGTCGCAGCCGGCCTCGCATGTCCGCCTCCGAGCGGCGTGAGCAGCTGCTCGACGTGGCGCTCGAGATCCTCTGCGAGGAGGGCGCGGCCGCGCTCTCGATCGACGCCATCGCGAAGGGCGCCGGCATCACGCGCCCCGTGGTCTACACCCAGTTCGGGGACCTCGCCGGCCTGCTCGACGCGCTCGTCGATCGCGAGGAGAAGGTCGTCCTCACGCAGCTCGCCAAGGCGATCCCGATCAACGTGGGCGAGGTCGACCCGGACGAGGTGATCGTCAACGCGATCGACACCTTCATCAACGCCGTGCGCGAGCGGCCGCGCACGTGGCAGATCGTGCTCACGCCGCCGCAGGGCATGCCGCGCTCCCTGCACGACAAGGTCGTCGAGCGCCGCGAGGCCGTGATCGAGCAGATCACGCCCCTCATCGCCTGGGGCGTCACGAAGCGCGGCGGTCCGACCGGTCTGGACTACGGCCTGCTGGCGCGCATCATCCTGGTGCTCGCCGAGGAGGCCGGCCGGCTCACGATCGCCAAGCCCGACGAGTTCACCCCGTCGATGCTCGTCGATCAGGCCAAGGTCCTCGTCGCCGCGCTGCGCGTCGACCAGCCCGCCTGATCCGGCCAGATCGGCGGGCCGATCCGCCCGTCATCCGTTCAGCGCGTGACGGCCTGGGGCGAGGGCGATGCTCGCTGCCGATCGGCCGGCGGGCCGTGGTGGCCGCGTCAGCGATTGCGGCCGTACTGGTCGTGCGAGCTGACCCACTCGTCCGCGACGATCGCCGAGCCGAGCGAGAGCTCACCGGCGACGACGGTCGCGGCGACGATCTCCGCGAACTTGAGCGCGTTCCCGGCGCCGTAGCAGCCCATCATCTCCAGGCACTCCCGCTGGGTCGCGAGCCCCGTGCCGCCGCCGTACGTCGCGCAGATCAGCGACGGAATCGTGATCGAGTAGTAGTAGTCGCCGTTCTCGCGCAGCTCCACGTAGGCATGCGCCGCGTGCGACTCGCTCACGTTCGCGACGTCCTGGCCGGTTGCGATGAAGAGCGCGGTGATCCCGTTCGCCGAGTGCGCGCCGTTGTTGACCGAGCCCGAGAGCCAGGCGCCGACCTGCCCGGAGATCTGGCGCCGGCGGTAGAGCGCCTCGCTCGTGGTGTTCATCACCTCCTGGAGGAGGGCGTTCGGGATGGTGATCTCGGCGATCACGCGGCGCCCGCGCGTGTGGAGGTTGTTGATCTGCGAGTGCTTCTTGTCGGTCGCGAGGTTCGCCTCGAGCGCGTAGTCGAGGTCGCCCGGGTAGTTGGCCTTGATCCACTCGCACGCGGCCCATGTGGCCTTGCCGGTCATGTTCTGGCCGGCGGCGTCGCCCGTGGTGTAGTCGAAGCGGGTGAAGCAGAAGCGGCCGGCGAGGTACTTCTCGATCTCGACGAGCCGGCCGGTGCTCGTCGTCGACTGGGCGGCGGTGCGGGCCCCGTCCTCGTGGGCGATCAGCCAGTTCTGGAAGTCGCGGGCCTCGCGTGCGCTCTCGAACATGAAGACGGGCGCGCGCTGCATGGACTCCTTCACGACCGTCGTCTTCACGCCGCCCGCGAGCCGCACGAGCTTCATGCCGCGGTTGTAGCTCGCGACGAGCGTGCCCTCGCTCGTCGCCATCGGGATGAAGAACTCGCCCTGGGCGTGCTCGCCGTCGACCAGCACCGGGCCGGCGATGCCGATCGGCACCTGCGCGACGCCCGTGAAGTGCTCGACGTTCCCTGGGAGCGTCGCCGGATCGACGCTGAAGGTGCCGACGTGCTCCAGGCTCGCCCCGGTCTGCTCGGTGACGAACGCGCGGCGGGCGGCGGCTGCCTCGAGCGTGTAGTCGTCGGTGGCGCGCGGGATCTTCGGGGTGCTCATCGCCGGGGAAGTGTCGCGCGTCACACCACTGACGTGCGGTCAGGAGCGATCGGCCGGTCTGATCCGGCGGATCGGGTGAGGGCAGACACGGTCGAGGCGCGATCCGTCATCCGTCGCGCGAAGCCCGGCGTAAGGAGCGGCATGTCCTTCTTCAGCAGTCTTGCCAAGCGCCGCCTCGCGGCCCTCTCCGTCGCGGCGGCCGCTGCGGTGACCGCGCCGTCGGCTGCGGTCGCCGGTCCGGTGACGCCGGTGCCGTCGCTCGATCTCGCCAAGTACACGGGGCAGTGGCGCCAGATCGCGGCGATCCCGCAGTGGTACGAGGCGCTCTGCTACTCGGGCACCAAGGCCGACTACTCGATCGGGCCGGGATCGACCGTCAACGTCAACACCTGCCAGACCCGCGGCGGGAACGACGTCGTGAGCAAGGGCCGTGCACGCGTGCTCGACACGACCACCAACGCGCAGCTCCAGGTCAGCTTCCTGAACCTCTTCGGCCAGTGGGTCTACTTCGACGCGACGCCGAACTACGTCGTGATCGCGATCGACCCGGACTACCGCTGGGTGGTGATCGGCTCGCCGGAGCGCACCTCGGCGTTCGTCCTCGCTCGCGACGTCACCCTGGCTCCGGCCGACAAGGCCAAGGCACTCGACGCGCTCGCGGCCAACGGGTTCGACGCCTCGAAGCTGAGCACGACGCGTCAGCCGGGCGGCCTCCAGGTCGTGCAGCCCTTCAACCGCTGAGCCCTCGGCGGCTCTGCGTTCGCCCGCGTGACTCCGCGCGCGGGCGGCCGCACCTACGGGGCGACGGCGCTGGGCCGCACCTCCGGGACGTCGAACCCGGCGTTGATGAGGTCGTCGCGGCCGTCGATGTCGGTGAGCGCATCGATCGCCACGGCCGCGAGCGGTCGCGAGGCGCCGTCCGTGGTGAGTGCGCAGGCGGCGTAGCTGGTGCCGTCGCGGGTCGCGATCGGCTGCGGCGAGCTGCACCGTCCGGCCGCGGCGAGTGCTCGTGCGTCGGCGAGCGCGAGGAACGCGACATCGGCGTTCGGCGCGCTGCCGATCCCGAGCTGGGCGAGGAGCGCGCCCGACCGGCCGGTGCGCAGCTTCGCCTTCGGCAGTCGCCGCCTGATCGTGCCGTCGAGCGCGTCGGCGGCGGCGATGCGCGGGGCGCCGGTGACGGGCGTGGCGCTCGAGGTGCCCGTCGGCACGGGTGGGTCGTCCTTGCCGAAGCTCTGGAAGGTGTAGGCGAACACCACGACCAGGAGCACGAAGAACCCGATGAGCCGGAACGTGCCGATCTGCTGCTGCGCCGAGCGGCGCGCCGGCTCGTCCTCCCATTGGCGCCGAGGTCTGCGGTCGTAACGCCCTGAACCCGTCATGCGTTCGGGGTCGCCGTGCGGCGCGCGGTGGGGAGCAGCAGGTCGGGGTCGGCGTCGGTCGGCGGGCGTAGGGCCGCGTCGAGCCGGCGGAGGTAGTCGGCGTGCTCGATCAGCTCGCAGCCGAGCCGCTGGGTGTGGTCGGTCGGGAGCTGGATGTCGCACAGCGTCGCACCCGACTCGGCGAGCAGGTCGAGCGTGCGGACGAGGAGCGCGTTGCCGGCCGACGGCTGGGTGCGGCGCATCGACTCGAGCATGGCGGCGCGGCCGAGGACGATGCCGAGGATGCCTGCCGCGAGCTCGCCGCGGGCATCCCGGAGTTCGAAGGAGTGCGCGAACCCGGCGCCGTGGAGGCCGCGGTACAGCTCGGCGAGGCGTGGCGTGATCCACATCCCCTCGCCGGGTGGCGGGGGTGGCGCACAGCTCGAGCACGGCGTCGTAGTCGCCGTCGACGACGAGCTCGTGGCGTTCGCAGCGGCGCAGGTCTCGGCGCAGGCGGTGGCGGAGGCCGCCGCGGAAGTCGTCTCCGAGGGGGAACACCGCGCGCTCGGGGGCGGTGTACCAGGGCAGCGGGTGGCCCTGGGCGTCTGCGTCGTCCATCGGGAAGGCGCCCGAGGCGTACCGCTCGACGGCATCGATGAGCTCGCGCTGCACGCCCTCCAATGTAGATGGGCCCCGGACCGGCGTCTTGCCAGCTCCGGGGCCCATCGGTGCCGCGCCCATTCCCGTGACGCGGCAGTTGGTGCTCGTGGGGGCCTTGCGGCTACTGCGCCGGCGTCGTGGCGGCCGGCGTCGGCGCGGGGGTCGGGGTCGCGGTCGGGGCGGGCGTCGGCGTCGCGGTCGGCGTCGGGGTCGGCGTCGGGGTCGCCTCCTGGTCGCGGAGCTTCGCGGCGGCCGTCACGCACCGGCTGAACGGCGTGCCCCCCTGGCCCTTCACGTGCGTCTTGGAGAGGCCCTTGCAGGCCTGGGCAGGGGAGAGTCGCTCGTTCGTGGCGGCCTTCGCGAGGGCCGTGACGCACTGGCTGAACGGCGTGCCCTTCTGACCCTTCACGTGCTTCTTGGAGAAGCCCTTGCAGTACTCGCCGTAGGCCTTCCCCTTCGCCTTGGTGGAGGCGCCGGGGCCGGGCGTGGTCGGCGCCGGCGTGGTGGCGGGGGTGGTGGCGGCGGGCGTCGTGTTCTTCGGTCCCTTGCCGTGGCCGTTGCCGCCGGGGTCGGCGATCGCAAGGGCGGGGAGTGCGAGCAGCGCGCTGGCAGCGGCGACGGTGATGGCGTTGCGCATGGGCATCGTGGGGTGGCCTCCTGATCGTCGGCGCCGTCGTGGTCGGCGGCCGATCATCGATTCAGAAGCACCACGCGTGAGCGCGGCGAACGTCAGGGGCTACTCGGCGGCTGGCGCGTCGGCGCTCTTCCGGTCGTGGCCACGTGCACCGCCCGCGCCGGAGGTTCGGGCTTGGTCGACGGCTCCGGACGCTGCGCCGCTCCCGGGCGTCGCCGACTGGCCGCTCGCCTGGCCGGCAGCCCCGCTCCTGCTGTTCGACGCGCCGCTGCTGGGTGCGCCCGACTGGCTGCCGGTGGACTTGCCCTTCGTCGTGCCCTGGTCGGCGCTGCTGCTGCCCCTGCCGCGGGCTGCGGCGCTCGTCCCGCCGGGAGCCTGTCCGGCGTGGCCCTTGGCCTTGCCGTTGCCCTTTGACCGCCCGGGCGCGAGCGACGCGTTGCCGCGCGTCTTGGCTTTCGCCTTGGCGGCGGCGCTCGTCGCCTTGCCGTGGCCGTTCGGGCCGGTGGCGGCCTTGTCGGCGGCGGCGTTCCCGCGGCCGCTGGCGGCCTTGCTGCTCGAGGTGTTCGGTGTCGTCGGCTGGGCGCCGGCGGGCGTGGTCGGGCTCGTCCCCGCGGCGGCGTTGCCGGTCGTCGCTCCGGGGTCGCCGAGTGGCGCGCCTGCACCGGAGCCCGCCGCCGCTGCGCTGCCGGCGGTCGGAGCCGAGTGGCGTTGCGCGGGGCTCGAGGGTGCGTGCGGGCCGTAGGAGTGCACGACCGCTGCGCCGCCACCACCGACGACGGCTGCGGCGGCGAGGACGGCCGCGACCTTCGCGCCGACGCCCGCACTCGTGGTCGCCGCGGCCGCGACGACGGTCGGCGCAGCGGCGGTACCGGCGATGGTCGGCAGTGCAGCCGTGGTCGTCGCACTCGCTGCGCCCGCGCCGACGGCGTGGCCGCCGCTGCCGACGAGGCCGCTGAGCAGCGCGCTGCCGGCCAGAGCCGGGAGGGCGGGGGCGATGAGCGCGAGCTGGCGCGGCCGCTCCTGCATCTGGGCGAGGAACGCGGTGCAGGCCGTGCAGTCGCGCACGTGCGCGCGGAGTCGGCGGCTGCGGAGGTTGCGGCCGTCGCCGTCGGAGAGCGTGCGCTGGATCTCGTCGCAGCTCATGGCGCGTCCTTCCGTGCATTCGAGGAGCGCGCGACGCGCCTCGAAGATCGTCTGCTTGACGGCGCCGGGCGTCGTCTCGAGGACGGCCGCGATCTCGTCGTGGCCGAGCCCGCTGAACTCGCGGAGCACGAGCGCGGTGCGCTGGCGGTCGCCGAGGTCGTCCAGGTCGGCCTGCAGCTGCGCGAGTGCCGCGCGTGCTTCGACGCGCTGCGCAAGGTCATCGGTGCCCCGTTCCGGGGCGAGCTCCAGCGTGACGGCCGTGGTGCGGCGCCGCTGCGAGATGCATTCGTTGTGAGCGACCCGGAACAGCCAGGGCCGCAGGTCGCCCGTGAGCGTGCCGTCGCGCATGCCCGCGAGCGCCTTCAGCATCGTGGCCTGCATGGCGTCCTGCGCATCCTGGTCGTGACGCAGGATCGAGCGGCAGTACCGGTAGATCACCTGGTGATGGCGTGCGTACTGCTCCGCGAAGCGGCGTTCGGCGGAGGCCTCCCGCGTGTCGGCGGAGTGCCCGGGCAGGCGAAGTGCGCTGGATTGCAAGGCAGTACGGGGCCGGATCGCTGGATCGAGCACGTCCCATGCAAGCATCCACGCGCCGGCGGGGCGAGGGTCAGGGCGTACCCGCGCTCCGATCGTACGCTGGCGCGTCCCCGCTCCGGACGGCCGGCCGATCGCCCCGCCCGCCACGCCGCGAATCCCACGGCGCGCCGCTTCGCTAGTCTTCTCCGAACCGAGTCCCGGCGCCCGCGCGCCGCACCGGCTCGGGCGCGTAGCTCAGTGGGAGAGCGCTCGCTTCACACGCGAGAGGTCGCAGGTTCGAAACCCGCCGCGCCCATCGGATGGAACCCCTGCTCCGGCGGGGGTTCCGTCGTTCAGGGCGCGGGCTGGGCGACTGAGGTCGGTCGGCGGCGCGCGCGTGGCGCTGCGCCGCCCCGTGCGCACCTCGGTGCGACGCGACGTAGCGCCTGCCAGAGTCCGGCGCGTGAGGCGAGCCGGCGAGCAACGCAGCTTCGGGCAGGACGTGGCCCGCGGCTTGGGCGGGGCGCTGCTCGTCGGCGTGCTGCTCTTAGCCGGGGTGATCGGGTGCGGCGTGGTGGTGCTCTCCGGCATGGAGAAGACCGCGGCTCCGGGGCCGGCGGACACCGCGCGGCTGGCCGCGTTCGCGCAGGATGCACCGGCCGCGACGTACTGGCTGGGACGCGAGTTCGACGGCGAGCGCGCCTGGGATCTCGGCATGGACGAGCTGTTCAGCTCGATCGCCTACGGCGAACCGACGTGTAGCGGCTCGGTGTGCGCCTCCGCGACGGAGCTCGACAACATCCACGCGCGGACCGACTTCGCCACGGACGACCCCGCGGCCGCCAAGCTCGAGCGGGGCTGCTGGCGCCGGCTCGGGCGCGTGTGGCTCGTGCAGTGCGCGCCGGGCGCCCACACCGTGCACGTGTTCACCGCGCGGAGCGTCATCACGATCGCCCGCCGCACCGGCGACGCGGCCCGCGTGGCCCGGGGGCTGCGGCGCGTGCGCGACGGCGCCGCGGTCACCGCCGGAGAACCCGTCGCCCGGTTCACCTGCGCGGAATCCACCCGCGACCTCGCCCCGCTCGTGCGCACCGCCCCCGCCGAGCTGCGCCCACGACACCGGTGCGCCCGGTGACCGCGCCCCGCGAGCGACGCGGCGGCTGGCGGCTCGCGGCACTCGCGGCCGCCCTCGGCGGCGGGGCGCTGCTCGCGATCGTCAGCGTGCTGTTCGCGCTGCTCGCCTGGGCCACGAAGGACTTCGACGACGCCGGCACACCACCCGAGCCGCCGACGAGCGCGCGGCTCTCGGCGTTCGAGCGCGGCGCGGACGCCCACACCTACTGGCTCGGGCGCCGGTTCTTCGGGCAGCGGCTCACGAACCTGAGTTGGTCGCGCCGGGAGCCGGGGGCGGGCCTGGACTACGGCGAGCCGGGCTGCGAACCCGGCAGCGGATGCTCCTGGGAGCTCTCCGTCGGCGGCGGCACCGATCGCCGCGGCCTGGGCAACGGCTTCGAGGCCCCGCCACCCGGCGGCTGGCGCACCTGCTGGAGGCGGCTCGGACGCGTGTGGGTGGTGTGCTGCGACGACTTCACGCCCGGCCACCCCACGGCCGACACGAGCGTCACCGTCCTCACCGCCGACCGGGCCATCGACGTCGAGAGCCTCGGCGGCGACACGCTCGGCGGCGACCAGGCGTTCACCGTCGCCAAGCAACTGCGGAGGGTGCGCGACGACGCCCCGATCACCAGCGGCACGCCGCCTGAGCGCCTCACCTGCGCCGATCTCGCGCCCGGCCTCGGCGGCACGCCGCGGGCCTTCGCCCGAGCCGTGCCGGCCGAGCTACGGCCCGCCGAGCGCTGCCGCTGACGGCCACGACCGCACCCGCAACAGTCCCGCGCCAGCCCCGCGCCGCCTACTGGACGGGTGCGCCGAGCCCGCAGAGCGTGCCCGGGTAGTTCTGCTTGCACGTCGCCGAGCCGGACTGCAGGAACCGGAACTGCTGGCTCCACGCTGACGTTCCCACTGGCGAGCCCGGTCCGCAGATCAGTGCGGCCGCGTTCGTGCCCGGCTGACTGCTGCCACCGGCCGAATCCAGGCACCGGCCCTGATCGTCAGCGCGCGTGCCGAACACGTCGGTGTACGTGCGCGGGATCCCCGACTTCGCGACCGTCTTGTCGGCGAACGCGACCTGGAACAGCTGACGCTTGGAAGCCACCGACGTACCGCCGCAGCGGCTGACGACCACGCGCGTGGTGATCGAACCCGTCGGCTGGAACGTGAGGCACATCGCGTACATCCGGTTGACGTACTTGCGCGGCGAGCCGTACGGCGAGCCACCCGTGAACGGGCAGCCCAGGTTCACGATGCAGTCCTTCAGCGCGCCGAAGAAGTCGCTGAACGGACTGCTCGCCGTGATCGTCGGCGATGCCGGCCACTCGGGGTACACCGGCGCCCACTGCTGACGCCACTCGCCCGACTGGTAGCCCTTCAGCACCACCTGGCCCGTCGACGTCGCCGTCAGGAACTGCGCCGGCGACGACGTGGTCGCCGGCTTCTGATCGAGCGAATACCAGGTGGTCGTGGTCTGCGCGGCGCTCGCGGCGGACGCGAACGTACCGGCGCCGAGCCCGACGACGGCCGCGACGCCGAGCGCCAGCGGGAGCCGTCGGCGACGGCCGGCACGCGGGGTGGAGGTGGGGGCGGGGCGGCGGAGCATGAGGTGGTCCTGACGATCGAGCGGTGGCCTGACTCCACCGTCCCCGCGAGTCCCGCCCGCGCCCCATCGCGCCCGACATGCTCGGTATGTCACCGCGGCGACGTTGCCAGGGCGGGAACTAGGCCGGCGTTCTCAGGCCTCCCCGCGCGCTAATGGTCTGAGGCCATGAGCAGCGGCGAGCGGGTCGCCCCGCCCTACGGCAGGCGCCAGTCGATCGGCTCGGCGCCCTGCTCCTCGAGCAAGCGGTTCGCCTGGCTGAACGGGCGCGAGCCGAAGAAAGCCGTTGCGGGCCCGAGAGCGGGCTCGGGTGGGCCGGACTCCAGGCATGGCATCCCGCCGAGCAGGGGCTTCAGATTGCGGGCATTGCGCCCCCACAGGATCGCCACGAGCGGACCGCCGCGCTCGGCGAGGGCGCGGATCGCCTGCTCGGTGACCGCCTCCCAGCCTTGCCCTGGTGCGAGTTGGCCTGACCGGCCTGCAACGGTGAGCGAGCGGTTGAGGAGCAGGACGCCGCGGTCGGCCCACGGCGAGAGGTCGCCGCTCGAGGGCGCCGGCAGATCCAGATCCCTCCATGTACTCGGTGAAGATGTTCGCGAGGCTGCGGGGGACCGGCCGCACGTCGGGTGCAACGGAGAACGACAGCCCGACGGCGTGGCCGGGCGTCGGGTACGGATCCTGACCGACGATCAGGACGCGCACATCCTCGAAGGGCCGCTCGAAGGCGCGCAGCACGTGCCGGCCGGCCGGCAGGAACGGGCGCCGGCCGCCTGCTCCGCGCGCAGGAACTCGCCGAGCTGCGCGATCACCGGCTCCACGGGGGCGAGCGCGGCCGCCCAACCGGGATCGATCACCGCGCTGAGGGGTTGCGTCGCCCATGGCCGCGGAGGATGCCACGCGCATCGGCGGCCGATGCGGTGGACTACCCTTGTCGGCGTCTGCTGCCCGGTCTCCGCGGCTCGGTCGACCAGCAGGAACTTGTCCTCACCCGACGCCCCGTGCCTACACTCCGCCACATGTCCCCAGTCGCCTCCGCTGCACGGAGGGTCGTCCGTCGTGCCCTGCCCGCGCCCCGGCGCAACGTCCGGGGGGGCCGTCGTCGTCACCGGTGCCTCGAGTGGCATCGGGGAGGCGATCGCCCTGCACCTCGCCAGCCTCGGGTACCGCGTGCTCGCAGGCGTCCGCAACAGCGACGACTTCGAGCGCCTGCGTCGCGCGGCGCCCGGCATCGAGCCGGTCATGCTCGACGTGACGAAGGACGAGCACATCGCAGCGCTCGTCGAACTCGTCGATCGCACGGAGCCGGCCGGGCTCCAGGCGCTCGTCAACAACGCCGGCGTCGGCGTGCTCGCGCCCGCAGAGGTCGTCACCCGCGAGCAGTGGCAGTGGGTGATGAACACGAACATCGTCGGCATGGCCACGCTCACCTCGGCGCTGATTGCCGAGCCTCGTGCGCGCCCACGGGGCGCGTGATCGGCATCGGGAGCGGTCAGGGCCGCATCGGCTTCCCGCTCTTCGCCCCCTACCGCCACGGCCAAGTTCGCGCTCGAGGGCTACACCGACGTGCTGCGGCGGGAGATCAGCCGCCACGGCGTGCGCGTGATCAACGTGCAGCCCGGGGTGATCGCCACGCCGATCTACGGACAAGAGCCTGCCCGCCGCCTATGCGATGCGCGACAACCTCACCCCCGACCAGGCCTCGCGATACAGCCGTCAGCTCGAGTCGGCGCTGAACTCGGCGGAGGGAGCGAAGGTGGGCGCCCGCTCGCCGGTCGACGTGGCCGAGGTGGTTGCGAAGGCCCTCTCCGATCGTCGCCGAAGACGCGGTACGTGATCGGCTGGGATGCCCGCACCGCGGTGATCTGCGCGCGAATCCTCCCGGACCGCGTCGCGGACTTCGTGATCGCGCTCCCTCACGCGCTCCTGAGCATTGCTCAACTGAGCGATTTACGCCTTTTCTGCCTAAGGGCGCTTCGGTACGTTGCCTGTGTGTCCCCTCGCACGGTCGTGCATACCCATCAGTCGGGCGCCCGTCCCGTCGTCGACGCGTTCCCGGTGGCGTCCTGCTCAGACCGGCGCACTGTTCATGGCGGTGCTCGGCGCCGCGCTGGCCCTCGCCCCCGTCCCCCGGCGGGGGCCGCGCAGCGGCTCGAGACGATCGACCTGCCGAGCAACGGCAACGTCGACCTCGTCCAGAGCCGGCTGAACCGTCCGGCCACCAAGCTGCAGGCCAACGTCCTCCTGCCCGACGGCTACGACGCCGACACGGGCAAGCGTTGGCCCGTCTTCTACCTCCTCGGCGGCGTCGGCGACAACTGGAACGCCTGGGCCGACAAGCGCAAGGGCAACGCGCAGGAGCTCCTCAAGGACTTCCCCGGCATCGTCGTGATGCCCGAATCCGGGCGTGGCTACTTCGTCGACTGGTGGCGCGGCAACAAGCGCGACGGCTCGAGCTGGGAGACCTACTACCTCACCGAGGTGGTCCCGCAGATCGAGGCCCGGTACCGCATCGCGGGCGGTCGCGCGAACCACGCGATCGGCGGGCCTCTCGATGGGTGGCTACGGCGGCATGAACCTGTCGGCCGCGTTCCGAGCTACTTCGGCAACGCGATCTCGCTCTCCGGCCTGCTCGACAACCAGGCGCCGGGCAGCACGACGGTCCTCCCCGATCGACATCGGCTCGCCGTACACGCGCATCTGGGGTTCGCCGACCGGCCCCTACGCGGCGGTCCACAACCCGGTCAAGCTCGCCGGACAGCTCAAGAACACGCG
>JAQIJQ010000039.1:0-44350 GCA_036946195.1 Patulibacter minatonensis
GGTGGCCGGCGCCGGGGACGACGACGAGCTCGGCATCCGGTAGCGCGGCCGCCAGACGCTCGCCGATCGCGCGGAACTTCGCATCGCGCTCGCCGACGAGCACCAGCGCCGGCATCGTGAGCGCGCCGAGCGCGCCCCAGAGGTTGCCCATCCTGCCCGTACCGGCGCCGCGCAACGAGGCGGCCAGGCCGGCCGGCGTGTTGCGGAGGCGGTCCTCGCGGGCCTGCGCGGCCACGGCCGGCGCCTGCCCGGAGAAGAGCGGCTGCGAGCCCCAGACGTCGGCGACCTCGTCGATCGACTGTCCCTCGATGCGGTCGGCGAGCGCGGCGTCGGCAGCGGCCCGTTCAGCCCGCTCGGCGTCGTCCTCGATGCCGGCCGTCGTCGAGATGAGCGCGAGGTGGCTCACGCGACCAGGCGACGCGATCGCAGCGAGGAGCGCGGCGCGCCCGCCCATGGAGTAGCCCGCCAGGGCGAGCTCGCCGGTGGCCTGCCCCATCGCGTCGGCGGCCATCGCCGGGAGCAGGATCGGGCGCGCCTCGGCCGCGTCGCCATGACCCCGCTGATCCGGGCTGAGCACCTCGCGTGGTGGATCGAGCTGCAGGTGGTCGCGGACCGGCTGCCAGGAGCGGCCGGTCTGGGTGAAGCCGTGGAGCAGGACGAGCGGCGCGGTCACGGCCTCACATGATGCCGAGGCGCGCGCGACGACCGGGGCTCGGCGCCTCGCGGGGCCGGCGGGTCAGCCTGCGACCGGGCTGGTCGGCGACGTGCGCTCCCGCACGAGCCACGAGATCCGCACCGGCGCACCGATGCGCACCGGCACGCCGTCGACCTCCGACGGCAGCGCGCCGAGGTACCGCGCCTGCAGGCCGTTCGGGCGCTTGGGCGGCGTGATCAGGAGGAGGCCACGCACCAGGTCCGCCTCGACGTCGATCGTGGTGCCCCAGCCATCCTTGCGCCGGACCACCGGCTCGTTCATCGCCCGCACCTCGCGCTCCATGCGGCGCTGGTTCCCGACGAGCGCCGCGTAGCTCGGTCGGTTCCAGGCGACCCGCACCGGCCCTTCGATCCCGGCCGCTCGCGCCTCCTGCTCGACCCGCGTGGCGAGCACGGGCCGCTCCGCGCTGGCGATCGCGATCCGCGTCGTGGTGGTGTGCTCGACCCACAACCCGCCGTAGGCCGCGCCGAGCCGGCGCCGGAGCGTCTCGTCGAGCTCGCTGGTGAGGCGCTGGTCGTCGAGGGCACGCTGAGCCGAGGCCTGCGAGACCTGCTCGTCGGCCGCGAGGTCGGCGGCCTCGCTCCAGGCCGGTCGCGCCTGCTCGGAGGGCAACCGGCTGACGACCACCGCGACGGAACCGGCGACCGCGAGCGCGGCGATGGCCGCGGCCGCGACCCTCCGCCCGACCGACCACGGAGGCGGCGCCTGCGGCCCTGCAGGCGGCGTGGGGGTCGACGAGGGCGGCTGCATCGTCCCGCCAGAGTAGTCTCGGACCACGCCGGATGCGGGACCTTCCCCGCACGTTCCGAGCCCCACGCCCGTGACCGCCTCTGCCCCGCCCCACCTGCCCCTGCTCGCGGCATTCGTCGACGAGCTGGCCCGCTCGGGGATGCAGCACGCGGTGCTCTGCCCGGGCTCGCGCAACGCCCCCGTGCTGCTCGCACTCGACGCCGATCCGCGCATCACGTGCTGGTCGGCGGTCGACGAGCGCTCCGCCGCCTTTCTGGCCCTCGGCATCGCGAAGGCGACGGGCCGGCCCGCCGCCGTCTGCGTCACCTCCGGCACGGCCATCAGCAACCTGCTCCCTGCAGCCACGGAGGCGCACGAGGCCGGCACGCCGCTGCTCCTCCTCTCCGCCGACCGTCCGCCCGAGCTGCGCGATGTGGGCGCCGGTCAGACCATCGACCAGCTGCGAGCGCTCGACGCCGTCACGCGGTGGGTGGTCGAGACCGACCTCTCCGACGCGACCGAGGCCCGCGAGCGCTGGGTGCGCGCGACCGCCTGCCGTGCCGTGGCCGCGACGCTCGGCCCGGGCCGCCCGGGGCCGGTGCAGGTGAACCTGCCGCTGCGCGAGCCGCTCACCGCTCCGGGGCCCCATGCCCCGCTCACCACCGGCCGGCCGGGTGGCCGCCCGTGGCTCACCGTCACGCCGGCCGCGGGCGCGAGCAGCCCGGCGATCGCCTCCCTGGCGCACCGGCTGCTCGCCGCTCCGCACGGCGTGATCGTCGCCGGCCGCGCCGAGCGCACGCCCGAGCTGGCCCGCTTCCTCCCGCGGCTGGCAGCGATCCTCGGCTGGCCGCTGCTCGCCGATCCGATGAGCGGCGCCCGCCGCGGGGCCAACGCGATCGCCGCGTACGACCTGATCATCGGCGCCGATGGCGTGCCCTCCGCCGATCCCGCCGGCCGTCGCGACGGCGGCCGCGGCTCCCACCCCCTCGACACCGTTCCGAGCGTGGTCCTGCGGATCGGCGACCTGCCGGTCAGCAAGCCGCTGCGCGCGTGGCTCGCCGGGCCCGCCGCGGAGGCCGAGCAGATCATGCTGACGCCCGAGGCGATCTGGGCCGACGAGCACGGAGCCGCGTCGACGTGGGTGACCGGAGATCCGCTCGAACTCGTGCGCGCGCTGCACGCGGCCGTCGCGGGTGCCGCCGAGCACCGCAGCGACGACACGGACGGCACCCTCCTCGCCGCGTGGCAGGCGGCCGACGCTGCGGTCACGAGCGGTGCGCGGGCCCGACCGACGACCGAGCCGGGCGTCGACGACGCGTTGACCGAGCCACTCGTCGCACGCATCCTGGCCACCACGCTCGAGCCGCAGGACACCCTCGTCGTCGGCGCGTCGCTCCCGATCCGGATGCTCGAACGTTGGGCACCCGCCGTCGAGCTCCCGCCGCGCGTGCTGAGCAACCGTGGGGCGAACGGGATCGATGGGGTCACCTCGACCGCGTTCGGCGTGCTCGCAGCCCGGCAGACCGCCGAGGACGCCGCACCTCGCGTCGTGGCGTACCTCGGCGACCTCACGCTGCTCTACGACCAGGGCGGACTGGCGCACGCCGCCTCGGGCCTGCCGCTGCAGGTCGTCGTCGTCAACAACGACGGCGGCCGCATCTTCGAGCGCCTCGCCGTGGCCCGCCACGCACCCGCCGACGTGCTGGAGCCTCGCATCCTCACTCCGCAGCGGCGCGATCTCTCGCACCTGGCGGCGTTCTACGGCCTCGAGCTGGTGCGCCCCTCGACGGTGGGCGAGCTGCAGGCCGTGCTGGCCCTGGCGCCTGATCGCGCACGCCTGATCGAGGTGCGGGTGCCGCCGGCCGCCTAGCGGGCGGGCAGGCTTCAGCCGGTGGGGCGCAGGGCGCTGAGCACGGCGCCGAGCTTGATCTCGGTCTCGGCGAGCTCGCTCGTGGGATCGGAGTCGGCGACGACGCCGACGCCGGCGTAGAGGCGGGCCCCGCTTCCGCGGATCACGCCGCTTCGTAGCCCGACGAAGAACTCGCCGTCGCCGGCGCGGTCGATCCAGCCGATCGGGGCGGCGTACCAGCCACGGTCCATGCCCTCGAGCTCCGGGATCGCGCGCAGGGCCGCGGCGGACGGTTCTCCGCCGACGGCGGGCGTCGGGTGGAGCGCGTCGACGAGGTCGAGCAGTCGGGCTCGGCCGTCGAGCTGCGCGCGGATCGGGGTCGCGAGGTGGTGGACGTTGGCGACGGTCACGACCTGCGGCGCCTCGGGGGCGGTGACCCAGAGGGCGTGCGGTCCGAGGGTGCGGCGGATCCGCTGGACGACGAGGTCGTGCTCGCGGCGGTCCTTGCCGGAGGCGAGGAGTTCGGCCGCGAGGTGGTCGTCGACGCTCGGGTCGTCGCTGCGGCGCGCGGAGCCGGCGAGGGCGACGGTCTCGACGCGTTGACCGTCGCGGCGCAGCAGCAGCTCGGGGCTGGCGCCGATCATGGCGCCGTCGCCGCGGCCGATGCCGAACACGAAGCAGGCGGGGAACCGTTCGCCGAGGCGGTGCAGCACGTCCGGCACATCCCACGGCTGGGTGCTGCGGACGTCGATCTCGCGGGCAAGGACGATCTTCTCGAAGTCGCCGCGACCGATGCGGCTGACGGCCCGGGCGACGGCTTCGGTGAAGTGGCTGGCCGCGAGCACCGACTGCACGGTCGGCGCCGCGAGGAACGGGTCGGCGGGGTCCGCCGGTCGCGGGACGAGCAGCGCCGTGCTCAGGCCGGCGCGGGCCAGCGCTTCGCCGGGGTCGTCGCCGGGGCGGACCTCGAGGGTGACGGTGAGGCTGGCGTCGGGGCCGTCGGCCGCGATGCTGACTGCCGGCACGGTAAGGTCTCCGCCGCCGAAGCCGTCCCAGGTGACGCCGGTGCCGCCGTCGGCGTCGAAGGCGATGCCGCCGAGCAGGACGACGCCGCTGCCCGGGATGCCGCCGGGGGCGTCGGCGAGGGCGGTGCTGGCGCGGCGCTGCCAGCGGTCGGCGATGTGCGCGAGCCGGTGGACGGCGTTGCGATCGGCCGCGATGGTCGCCGCCGCCCCGAGGGCGAGCAGGCCGCGACGTCGGCGGTCGGGCTGCTCGATGAGCGCCCACGGCTCGCCGGCGACCCCGGCTCCGCGCAGGAGGTCGGTGAGCGAGGCCGGCCGCACGACGCGGCTGGTGGCCGAGACGAGGAGCGGCTCGCCATGCCTGCGCGCCGCAGCCTTGTGGATACGTTGCTCGAGGCGCGCGAGCGCGGCGCCGTCGAGTGACAGCGGCCGCCCCTCACCGCGGCTGATCAGCGCGTCGGAAGACACGCCAATGACCCTAGTAGGCCTACGTCTCGTCCCGGCCGCGGGAGATCGCGATCTCGCCGGTGCGCATCATCTCGATGAGACCGAACGGCTCGAGCATCTCCTCGAGCGAGTCGATCTTCTCGGGCGAGCCCGTGATCTCGATGATCAGCGAGCGCTTGGTGACGTCGACGACCTTGCCGCGGAAGATGTTGCAGATCTGCAGCACCTCCGCGCGGGCCGGGCCGTTCTCGACGCCGACCTTGAAGAGGGCGAGCTCGCGGGCGACGGTGTCTTCCGGTTCGAGGTCGCGGATCTTCAGGACGTTGACGAGCTTGTGGAGCTGCTTCTGGACCTGATCGATCGAGTGGTTCGCGCCGTCGATCGTGATCGTGATGCGCGACCGGTCGTGGTCGTCGGTCGGGCCGACCGCGAGCGTGTCGATGTTGTACCCGCGGCGGGCGAAGAGGCCCGCGATGCGGACGAGCACGCCGGGGCGGTTCTGGACGACGAGCGAGAGGACGTGCTTGCGGCCGGTCCGCTGGTTGGCGGCGGCCTGCAGCTCCTCGAGGCTCAGCAGTTCCTTGGTTCCGGGATCACCCATGGTCGATTCTCCTGCTGATCCTGGGGCTAGCCGACCATGTCGCGCGCGGCGGCGCCGGGCGCGATCATCGGGTAGACGTTCTCTTCACGGGCGACGCGGACGTCGATCAGGACGGGACCCTCGGTGGCGAGCGCCTTGCGCAGGTCGTCGACGAGGGTCTCCTTCTTCTCGAAGTGGAAGCCGGTCCAGCCGTACGCCTCCGCGAGCTTCATCCAGTCGGGGTACGGGGAGCTCTCGGGGCGCAGGTCGACGTGCGAGTAGCGGCGATCCCAGAAGAGCTCCTGCCACTGGCGGACCATGCCGAGGTAGCCGTTGTTGAGGATGACGACCTTGACGGGGAGCCCCTCCTGGGTGGCCGTGGCCATCTCCTGGATGTTCATCTGGATCGAGCCGTCGCCGGTGACGCAGATGACGAGGTCGTCCGGGTTGCCGACCTGGGCGCCGAGGGCGGCCGGCAGGCCGAAGCCCATCGTGCCGAGGCCGCCGGAGTTGATCCAGCGACGAGGCTCGGGGAAGTCGTACCGCTGGGCGGTCCACATCTGGTGCTGGCCGACGTCGCTCGCGACGATGGCCTTGCCCTCGCTGGCCTGCCAGATCGCGTCGACCGCGAACGGCGACTTGATCTCGGAGTCGGTCGACTCCTCGTAGCTCAGCGGGTACTGGGCCTGCCAGGCGCGGATGCGCTCCCACCACTCGGCGAGGCGCGACTCGTCGGCGTCGAGCGACGCGTACTCGGGGATGAGCTTCGAGAGCACCTGCTTGGCATCGCCGACGATCGGGATGTGCGCGGGCACGTTCTTGCCGATCTCGGCCGGGTCGATGTCGAGGTGGATGAACTTCGCGTTCGGGGCGAACTCGCTGAGCTTGCCCGTGATGCGGTCGTCGAACCGGGCGCCGATCGAGAAGATGAGGTCGGCCTCGTCGAGCGAGTAGTTCGCCGTGCGGGTGCCATGCATGCCCGGCATGCCGAGCCACTGGTCGTTCGGCGCCGGGAAGGTGCCGAGGGCCATGAGGGTGCACGTGACGGGGAAGCCGGTGAGCTCGGCGAGCTCGCGGACCTCGTCACGCGCGCCGGCCGAGATCGCGCCGCCACCGACGTAGAGCACGGGACGCTTGGCGGCCGCCAAGGCGCGGGCGGCCTGGCGGATCTGCTTCATGTTGCCCTCGAACTTCGGCTGGTAGCCGGGGAGGTCGAGGGGCGTCTTCTGCCCGATCTCGTACGGGATGTCGGCCTTGGAGAGATCCGTCGGGATGTCGACCACGACCGGGCCGGGGCGGCCGCTGGCGGCGACGTGGAACGCCTCGTGGATGGCCTGCGGGATGTCGGCCGGATCGGTGATCATCCAGGAGTGCTTGACCGCCGGCATGGTGATGCCGAGGATGTCGGCCTCCTGGAAGCCGTCGGTGCCGAGGAGATCGGTGCGGACCTGGCCCGTGAGGAAGACGACGGGGACCGAGTCCATCATCGCGTCCATGATCGGCGTGACGAGGTTGGTGGCACCCGGGCCGGAGGTGCCGAGGCACACGGCGACCTTGCCGGTGCTCTTCGCATAGCCCTCGGCAGCGTGGCCGCCACCGGCCTCGTGGCGCACGAGCACGTGACGGATGCCGGCGTCGACGAAGGCGTCGTACGTCGGCAGGTTGGCGCCGCCCGGGTACCCGAAGACGACCTCGACGCCCTCAGCCTTGAGGCATTCCATGATGGCGTCGACGGCTCGCATAGCGGTGCTTCCGGTTCGTGGTCAGAGACGGGGGTGAAGCGGGATCAGGGCCGGGCCGCGCCCCGATCGGACGTGCCGTCCGGGGCGCTGGAACGCAGACGCGCACCTCCCGCGGAAGGCGCGTCTTCCGGCAGGGTAGCAACCGCCCGCCGGGCCAGCGAGCATCGGGGCTGGACGGGCAACGGCAGCGCGCCCGACCCGGCCAGGATCAGCCGCTCTGGGCGGCGCGCAGCGCGGCGAGCTCGTTGACCGACGGGAGCAGCTCTGCGTCGGTCGGGTAGTCGAGATCGGAGGCGCACTTCATGCAGGTGGCCTGGTAGGCCTTGCAGACCTGCCCGCAGTGCGGGCACTGGCGGCGCGGCTCGTCGTTCTCGTTGCGCGAGAGCGCGACGGCGAGGTTGCCGAGCATCGGGAGCACGAGCGCGATCGCGAACCAGATCCAGAACGACTGACCGCGGGCTTTGCCGATGTAGCCGGCGCCGATGGCGCAGCAGACCGCGAAGAAGGCGTAGGCACCACCGAAGGCCAGCACGGTCCGATCGTACCGGCCGGGCCTCGTGGCCGGGCCGGAGGGCGGGCCGCGGCTCGGGTCAGAGCCCGAGCAGTTGGCGGGTCACCTTCGTGACCTCCTTGCCGTCGGCGCGGCCCTTCGTCTCCTTCATCACGAAGCCGACGATCACGCCGATCGGCTTCATGTCGCCCGTCGCGAGCTTCTCCTTGACATCCGGGTTGGCGTCGAGCGCGGCCTGGATGATCGGGGTGAGTTCGTCGCCGCCGCCGATGGCGGTGAGTCCCTCGGCCTCGACGATCGCCGCCGCGTCGCCGCCGGACTCGAACAGCTTGTCGAGGACGGTGCGGGCGCCGGAGCTCGAGACGGTGCCGTCGGCGACGAGCGCCACCAGCCGAGCGAGCGATTCGGGCGATGCCTGCGAATCGGTGAGCTCGCCGTCGCCGATGCGCTTGAGGAGGTCGTTCGTGATGAGCGCCGCGAGCGCCTTGGGGTGCGCGCCGTCGCGGGCGAGTGCGGCCTCGAACAGGTCTCCGAGCTCGGGGCGCCACGACAGGATGCGCGCGGCCCCGGGTTCGACGCCCAGGCCCGCGAGGCGCTCCTCGCGCTCGAGCGGCAGCTCGGGGATCTCGGCGCGGGCGGCCTCGATCATGTCGGGGGTGATGACGACCGGCACGAGGTCGGGCTCGGGGAAGTAGCGGTAGTCGTGCGCCTCCTCCTTGGAGCGCATCGACGTGATCGCCTCCGTCTTCGGATCGAAGTGGAGCGTCTCCTGGGTGACCTGACCGCCGCCGTCGACGATCGCGACCTGGCGGGCCACCTCGGCCTTGATGCCACGTTCGATGAACCGGAAGGAGTTCATGTTCTTGAGCTCGGTCTTCGTGCCGAGCTCCTCCTGGCCGTGCGGGCGGATGGAGATGTTGGCGTCGCAGCGCAGCGAGCCCTCCTCCATGTTCACGTCGCTCACGCCGAGCTGGCGGATCGTGGTGCGCAGCAGGCGCAGCCACTCGGAGGCGGCCTCGGCGCTGTGGATGTCGGGCTCGGTGACGATCTCCGCGAGGGGCGTGCCGCCGCGGTTGAAGTCGACGACGCTGCTCTCCGAATCGGAGATGCGACCGGAGCTGCCGACGTGCGTGAGCTTGGCCGCGTCCTCCTCGAGGTGCACGCGGTGGATGCGCACGCCGCCGAGGGAGCCGCCGTCGCAGAGCGGTTCGTCGAACTGACTGATCTGGTACCCCTTCGGCAGGTCGGGGTAGAAGTAGTTCTTGCGGTGGAAGATCGAACGCGGCGCGATCTCCGAGCCGAGCGCGAGCCCCATCATCAGGCCGAAGTGCACGGCCTTCGCGTTCGGGAGCGGGAGCGAGCCCGGCAGACCGAGGCAGCGCGGGCACGTGTGGGTGTTCGGATCGTCGCCGAAGCTCGTCCGGCAGCCGCAGAACATCTTCGTCTGCGTGGCGAGCTGGACGTGGATCTCGAGGCCGATCGTCACCTCGTACTTGTCGGATGCAGCGCTCATCGGATCGCACCTCCCGTGTCGAAGCCGATCGCTCGCTCGAGCGCGTGCGCGACGCCGAGCAGCAGGTTCTCGCTGAACGCCGGGCCGGCGAGCTGCAGGCCGACGGGCAGGCCGCCGGCGAGGCCCGACGGGATGCTGATGCCGGGAATGCCCGCGAGGCTCATCGGGATCGTGCAGATGTCGCTGAGGTACATCTCGAGCGGGTCGGCGGTCTTCGCGCCCAGCTCCCAGGCGACGGTCGGGCTCGTCGGCGTGGCGATCACGTCGACCTTCGAGAACGCGTCGGCGAAGTCGCCGGCGATCTTCGTGCGCACGCGCTGCGCGGAGCCGTAGTAGGCGTCGTAGTAGCCGGCGCTCAGGGCGTAGGTGCCGAGCATGATGCGGCGCTTGACCTCGGCCCCGAACCCGTCGTGGCGGGTGCGGGTGTACATCCCGAGCAGGGTGCCGTCCGGGTCCTCGATGCGGTTGCCGTAGCGCACGCCGTCGAAGCGCGAGAGGTTGCTCGATGCCTCGGCCGGTGCGAGCACGTAGTAGGCCGAGAGCGCGGCCTCGGCGTGCGGCAGGCGGACGGTCTCCAGACGGGCCCCGAGCGCCTCGGCCTGGGCGAGCGCGGCCTTGAAGCTCTCGGCGACGCCGGCTTCGACGCCCTCCCCCGTGAGTTCCTCGGGCACGCCGATCACGAGGCCGTCGAGGGATTCGCGCGTGGGGACGGCGATGTCCTCGCGCAGGCCGACGCTCGTCATGTCGCGGCTGTCGGCGCCGTGCAGGTGCTCGAGCATCAGGGCGGCGTCGGCGACGGTGCGGGTGATCGGGCCGGCCTGGTCGAGCGAGGAGGCGAACGCGATCATGCCGTAGCGGCTGATCGCACCGTAGGTGGGCTTGAGGCCGACGAGCCCGCACATCGCGGCGGGCTGGCGGATCGAGCCGCCCGTGTCGGTGCCGAGGGCCCAGGGCGCGTGGCCGGCGGCGACGGCTGCGGCGCTGCCGCCGGAGCTGCCGCCCGGGATGCGGGCCGGGTTCCACGGGTTCTGCACGGCGCCGAACGCCGAGTTCTCGTTCGAGCTGCCCATGGCGAACTCGTCCTGGTTGGTCTTGCCGTGCATGGAGGCGCCGGCGGCCTGGAGCTTGCCGACGGCCGTCGACGTGTACGGCGGGCGGTAGCCCTCGAGGAGCTTGCTCCCCGACTGCGTCGGGACGCCCTCGGTGCAGAAGAGGTCCTTCACGGCGACGGGGAGGCCGGCGAGCGGGCTCGTAGCGGCCGGCAGCTCGGCGGGCGTCTCGTCGGCGACCCACGTGAAGGCGTTGTGGGTGTCGGCGGCGGCGCGGGCGCGGTACGCCTCGAACAGCTCGCGCGCGTCGAGGTCGCCGGAGCGGATCGCGGCGATCTGCTCCGTGGCGCTCTGGCCCTTGATGACGTCGATGAGGTCGGCCATGGCTACGCCTGCGGGCTCGGGACGAGGAAGCCGTCGGCGTTCGCCTTCGGCGCCTGGGAGAGGGCGGTCTGGATCGGCAGGGAGTCCTCCGGCACGTCGGCGCGCAGGCCGCCGTCGATCGGCACCACGTGCGTGGTGGCCGGGACGCCGTCGAGGTCGAGCTGGGAGATCTGCTCGATGTGGCCGAGGATGCTCGAGAGCTCGGTGGCCATCTGCTCCACCTCGCCGGGTTCGAGCTCGAGGCGCGACAGGCGCGCGACGTGCAGGACCTGCTTGGCGTCGATCATGCGGAGTCTCCCGTCGAGGGGGTGGTGGAGTCGGAGGGGTCGGGCAGCTGGTCGTCGGCGACGACGGTCGCATCCGAGGCTGGGGCCGCGGCCGCGACGGCGGGCGGGGCCGGACGGACCGGGATGGGATCCAGGAGCGCGGCGGTGCGCGCCTTGGCGGCGGCCGTGTCCTTGCGCTCGTCGCCGAGCGCGATCCAGCTGCCGATCACGATGAGGAGCAGCGCGAGCAGCGCGAGCCAGCCGCCGAGCGCGATCTCGGTCGGCGCGATGGCCTGCGCGTCGAGGAACACGATCTTGGTGTCGGGCAGGTTGACGTCGCTGAGGTCGATCTTCGTGTCCGGGGTGAACAGGATCATTCGGACGGCCGCGACGATCAGCGCGAACAGCGCGGTGGCGTAGGACACGGGGTACTGGAGCATCGGGCGCTCGCTCGTCTCCGCCGTGAGGGTGCGCACGAGCGCGACGAGCCCGGCGACCGCCGCGATCAGGACGACGAGCAGGGCGAACCAGCCGAGCGCCTTCGAGGTCACCCCGGCGCTCAGCGCGACCGGGTCCTGCGTCGTCGGCGCGACGACGTCGTACTGGAACCAGGCACCGAAGGCCAGCAGGACCGAGAGCCCCACGGCTCCGATGGCTGCCAGGAGTTCGCCGATGCGGACGCGGTCGCTCATCGAGCGCGAGGCTACCTGTCCGGCCCGGCGAAGGTGTTGCCGGTCGACGCTCAGGCGGCGCGGCGCGCCTCGGCGGCGCGAGCGGCGTCGAGCGTGTTCGCGAGCAGCATCGCGATGGTCATCGGCCCCACGCCGCCCGGCACCGGCGTGATCGCTGCGGCCACCTCGCCCGCCTCGGCGAACGCGACGTCGCCGACGAGTCCCGCCTCGGTGCGGTTGATGCCGACGTCGATGACGACGGCGCCGGGCTTGATCCAGTCGGCCTTCACCATCTCGGGGCGGCCGACGGCCGCCACGAGCACATCGGCTTCGCGGCACACGGCGGCCAGGTCGGCGGTGCGTGAGTGGGCGATGGTGACGGTGGCGTTCGCCTGGAGCAGCAGCTGCGCCATCGGCTTGCCGAAGAGGTTGGAGCGGCCGATCACGACCGCGTGCTTGCCCGTGAGGTCGACCCCGGCCTGCTCAAGGAGCACCATGCAGCCGCGCGGCGTGCAAGGGCGCAGGCCGGGGGCGCCGAGCGCGAGGCGCCCGGCGGAGGCGACGGTGAGGCCGTCAACGTCCTTGTCGGCGCTGACGAGCTGGCTGATCGCATCCCCGTCGAGCGGCGCGGGCACCGGCAGCTGGCAGAGGATGCCGTCGATGGTCGGGTCGGCGTTGAGCTCCTCGACGAGCGCTTCGACCTCGGCCTGGGTGCTCGTGGCCGGGAGCCGGCGGCTCACGCTCACCATGCCGGCCTCCTCGCACCCGCGGTGCTTGTTGGCCACGTACACCTCGGAGGCGGGGTCCTCGCCGACGAGCACGGTGGCGAGGCCCGGCGCGCGGCCGAACTCGGCCACGAACGCCGCGACCTCGTCCTTGATCGCCGCGCGCTGCGCAGCGGCGATGGCCTTGCCGTCGATGATCTGAGCGCTCACGCCTGCAGGGTATCCGCGCCGCCCGATCGGCGGGCGGCGGGGCGCGGGACCGGTTCTCGCGCGGCGAGCAACCGCCCACGAGCTCAAGGCAGGGGGGGCCACCTCGACGGGCGTCGACGCGTCGTCGGTCGAGCCGTTGCCGAGCTCACCCATGAAGTTCCCGCCCCAGCAGACGGTGCGGCCTCCGCGGCGCGCGGCGCAGGTGTGACCGGCTCCGGCGTTGATGTCGACGGCATCCGTGAGACCGGCAACGGAGACCGGGACGCCCGCGTTCTGGGTGGAGCCGTTGCCAAGGCGACCTCCCAGTCCGGCGCCCCAGCACACCACCGGCCCCTCGGCCCGCAGCGCGCACGTGTGGAACTGCCCGGCCGAGACGGCGACTGCATCGCTGATCCCTTGGACCGCGACGGGTGCCGCCGAATCAGCACCGGTGCCGTCCCCGAGCTGACCGTCGGTCCCACGCCCCCAGCATGCGACCGTGCCGCCGATCCGCACGGCGCACGTGTGCGATCCGCCGGCCGAGACGTTCGAGACGTCCGACAGCCCCACGACGGGTGACGGTGTCCAGGCATCCGCGACCGAGCCGGTGCCGAGGCGCCCGTCGGTGCCACGTCCCCAGCACACGACCGAGCGGTCGGAGCGGACCGAACACGCGTGCTCGTCGCCGACCGAGACCGCGATGGCATCGGTGACGCCGCTGACCGCGACGGGCACGGAGGTGTCGGCCGTCGAACCGCGGCCGAGCACGCCGTGTGCTCCGTGCCCCCAGCACGCGACGCCGCCACCAGCCCGCACGGCGCAGGCGCTGCTGAAGCCGGCCGAGATCGCGACTGCGTCGCTCAGACTGGAGGCCAGAACGGGCGAGGGCGCGTCATCCTCCCTGCCGTTGCCGAGTCGGCCCTCCATCCCCTGCCCCCAACAGCTCACGTTGCCGCTTCCGAGGACGGCGCACGTGTGCGTCGTCCCCGCGGCGACCGCGAGCACGCCGCCGATGTCGACCGGCACCGGCGTGACTTCGACGACGCCCATCTGCCCCGTCCCCAGCCGGCCGTCGACCCCGTATCCCCAGCAGGCCACCTTTGCGCTCTCGCGCACCACGCAGCTGTACGCGCCCCCTGCCGTGACCGAGATGGCGTCGTGCGCAGCGTCGACCGGTGACGGAGTGGGCGTAGGGGTAGGGGTCGGTTCGGGTGGCGGCGTGGGCGTGGGCGTCGGCGTGTCCTGGCCGTCGTCCTGCAACACGATCCACTCGAACGTCGCCTTGCCGAGCGACCACGAGAGATTCAGCTGATCGATCACGAGCCTGCCGGAACCCTCCACGACGGCGTACACCTTGTACTGCGGACGCGTCGACCGCAGCTCGATCCGGCCCCCGATCGCGACATCGACCCGTGGGCCGATCACGCCGTAGAGCAAGAACTCTGCGGTCGGGACCACACTGAGCGACGCGGTTCCGGTGACACCGGGCGTCGAGGTCAGGGTCGAGCTGCGCTGGACGTCGTTGATGCGGCGTAGCTGCCCACCGGCCAGCTCAACCCCTTCCTCAGCGCGTAGCGAATGGGTCACGGACATCGCGAGCTCGGCTTCCGTGCTGATCTTGCCCTCGAAATCGACCCCGACGCGCGGCGTGATCACGATCGGGATGCCACCGATGAGGAAGTTGACCTTCGGCAGGTTCTTCTTCTCGAAGATGGCCCACTCCGCCTTGCAACTCAGCTCGCCGGACGCGCCGAACTTCGAACTCAGGCTCACCGTGCTCGTCATCGTCGAGCGGACGGTCGGTGCGCTGCCCCATGTCCACGAGGCCGAGAAGTTCGGCTGCGCCCCGATCTTCACGCCGACCTCGCTTGAGAGCGTGCCACCGCCGGAGCATGTAAAGGGGCGCGGCTTCGCCGCTCTCCCCGAACGGCCCCCTGACTGCGCCGGGTCGTCGACCGTGACGGCGGGGACCACGACGTCGAACGAACCGGTCGGGACCACGTCCGACAGCAGGGCCGGTTCGACGGTGACCGCGGTGCGGCCCCCGACGGTGACGGAGGCGACCACTTCGACGAGGAGGCCGTCCGGCGTCGCGTCGGTGATGCCGGCGGCGAGGAAGCTCCCCGGAGCGAGGCTGACGTCGCCCTCGAGGGTGACGGTGCCCGGCCGACCGGGTGCCGGCACTCCGAGGATCGCGCCGGCTGGCGGAACGTACGGCGTGCCGGCTGGCACGGTCGCCGGCGCTGCCGGCCCTGGGACGGTCGGGGTCGGGACCGGGGCCGGTGACGGCTCCGGCGCGGGGCCGGCGGAGTTCGGCAGGGACTGCGCGAACGACGACGATTGCGCGGCTCGGAAGGTGACGGTGAGCGTGCGGGACGTCTTGACCACGCGGCGCCCGGGCGCCTGCACCACGACCCGCAGGCTCGCGGTCGGATCCGCTCCGGGCACCGTGACGGCCAGCGAGAAGGCGCGCCGACGCCGCACCACCCGAGCCGGCTTCACCGACGCCGCCGTCACCCACCGCCTCCCCGCACGCCGTTGCGCGGAGATGCGCCAGCGGCTTGCCGCCCGGGCGACGACGCCGGGTCCCGAGAGGGTGCCCGAGACCGTGACCACCCGCTCGCCCGCAGTGGCGGCAGCGGCGGCGAGCTCGACCGTCCGGGGCGCTGCCGCCGCGGCCGTAGGGATCGCGAGTATGACGAGCAGCAGCACCGAGAGCCGGCGCAGCAGCCACGCCGAGAACGGACCGTGGCGTTCGATCCGGCGGCGCGACATGTCGCACAGCCAAACAAACCCGGCGGCGCAACGCAACGGATTGCAATGCGCCGCCGCACTGCCTCGCCGCGTTCCCGCTACCTCGCGGCCTGCCAGGTGATCGTGCTCTCGCGGTAGATCACGGCCTCGGGGTTCTCCTCGGCCGGGTCGCCGGACTGGTCGTCGTCGAGGAGGTAGCCGCCGGTCGCGCTCGTGGCCGCGTACGCGAGCGGGTCGCCGCCGATCGGCGCGCGTTCGGTCGTGCGGGTGGTGAGGTCGTAGCGGCGCAGCTCGTCCTTCGGGGTGCTCGTGTAGAGCCAGATGAGCGTGTTGCCCTGGAACGCCGGCGAAGCGAAGCTCTGGCCGTCGAGGCCGCAGCCCGTCTCGGCGATCTTCGTGGCGGCGCCGCCGCGCGTCGGGACGGTCTCCAGGCGCGGGCGACCGCAGACGCCATAGTCCGGTTCCACGTTGCGGATCTGCGCGACCCGGCCCCCCTGGATCGCGAGGCCGACGGCGCCGCGGGCGCTGATCTGCTTGGCCACCTTGGCCCCCTTCCCGAGGAAGAACAACCGGCGCTGGCCGGTACGCCACTTCGGCTGGGCGGCGTCGTAGGTGGTGTAGGCCAGGTTGCCGTGGTCCATCGCGCCCTCGAGCACCCCGCGCCTGCCGGCGAGCTGCGGCACGGCGCGCTCCTCCTGGCCGAGCACCTCGTACTGGTAGAGCCGACAGGTGTTCGGTCGGTCCTCCTCCGTGCAGCGCGGGTAGAGGACGACGGTCTTCTGGTGGGCATCGATGCCGACGTGCGGCTGGGCCCAGCCCGGCAACCGGCCGACGCCCTTCGCGGCCTCGAGCTTTCCGGCATGACCGACGTAGAGCGCGCGGAGGCCGTCGCCCGTGTTGTCGCTGCCGACGGCCACGGCCACCGAACCGCGCCCGGCCGTGATCGCGGTCGCGTCGGCGAAGTGGTCGAGCGGGGTCGAGGTCGGGAAGGCAGCCGCGGACGACGCGCCGAGGGCGCCGAGGACTGCGGTGGCGCCGAGGAGGGCGGCGCCGATGCGAAGGGCGGGGATGCTGGGCATGGCCATCAGAACCCGATGCCTCGAAGAGAGTTGCGCCGCGCCACGAGCAACGAGCCGTAGCCGGCGCGCGGCGCGCCCGGGATCCCCGCAGGTGATCGCGGGCGGTGGGCTGGACCGCACCATGGAGGCATGCGGTTCTGGGCCCACGATCAGCGCGACTTCCCGCTGCCGGACGGTCACAAGTTCCCCATCACGAAGTACCCGTTGTTGCGCGAGCGGCTGCTCGCCGAGGGCATCGCCCGTCCGGCCGACATCGTGCGCTCGCCGCCCGCCGACTGGTCGCTGCTGGAGGCCGTGCACCAGCGCGCCTACCTGGCGCGCGTCCGCGACGGCGACCTCTCCGACCGCGAGCAGCGCGTGCTCGGGCTGCCATGGAGCGCCGAGCTCGTCGAGCGCGGGCGCCGTTCCACGCAGGGGACGATCGAGGCGGCGCGCGATGCCGTCGCGCTCGGCCATGGGATGAACCTCGGAGGCGGCACGCACCACGCCGGCCGGGCGAGCGGTCGCGGGTTCTGCCTCTTCAACGACGTCGCCGTCGCGATCACGCAGCTGCGCCGCGAGCGACCGAGCCTCGGCCCCGTGGCGGTCGTCGACTGCGACGTGCACCAGGGCGACGGCACCGCCGAGCTCCTCCACTCCGACCCGACCGTGTTCACCCTCTCGCTCCACGGTGGTGCGAACTACCCGTTCCGCCGGGCGACGAGCGACCTCGACGTCGACCTCCCCTCGGGCACCGGCGACGACGACTACCTCGCCGCGCTCGACGGCGCGCTCGCCGCGATCGAGCGGTGGGCCGAGCCCGAGCTCGTGATCTACCTGGCCGGTGCCGACCCTTGGGAGGGCGACCGCCTCGGCCGGCTCGCGCTGACGAAGTCGGGCCTCGCCGAGCGCGACGCGCGCGTGCTCGACCGCGCCGAGCGCTGGGGCGCCGCCACCTGCGTGGTGCTCGCGGGCGGCTACGCCCCGGACGTGGCCGACACCGTCGACATCAACGTGGCGACGGCGCGGGCAGTCGTGGCCCGCGCCACCTGACGCGGCAGACGGTCAGCCGTCGCCGGGCCGCGACGCGTCGCGGCGCACGAGCATCACGGCAGAGCTCAGCAGGAGCACGACGCCGCCGGCGACGAGCACGAGCGGAAAGAGATCCAGGAACGCCCGCACGGCACCGTTCCAGTCGGTGTCGTCCTGCTTGCCGACCGCGCCGCGCAGGAGCAGTCCGACGAGGAGGGCGAAGAGCCCGGCGAACGCGAGACGCGTGCTCGCCGCGAGCGGACGCGGCGCCGGCAACGGCGGGCGTCTCATCGCTTCGTGAGCGGGGCGTACTCGCTCATCAGCTTGCGCTCCAGCCCGTCGTCGGCGAAGCGCACGATCACCACGCCGCCGGGCTGCGCACCCACGATCGTGCCGACGCCGAACTGGCGGTGCTCCACGTCGTCGCCGACCCGCAGCGGTTCGCCGTCGGCCGTCTTGGGATCCTGGCCGCCCTGCGGTGGGCGAGTCGTCGCGCCGCGCGGCCCGTTGCTGCGGTAGCCACCGCTCCCCCCGCCGAACGTGGCGCCCGTCGGCGTGCCCGCCTCGTGGCCGCTCGTGAGCTCGGGCGGGATCTCCCCCAGGAACCGCGACTTGATCGCGTAGTTGGTCTGGCCGAAGGTCTGCCGGCGCTGGGCCCAGGAGAGGTAGAGCCGCTCCTTGGCGCGCGTGATGCCGACGTACGCGAGGCGTCGTTCCTCCTCCACCGTGCCCTCGTCGAACGAGCGCGAGTGCGGGAACACGCCGTCCTCGAGACCGAGGATGAATACGACGGGGTACTCGAGCCCCTTCGCGTTGTGGAGGCTCATGAGGGTGACGATGCCCTGCTCGTCCTTGCGACCGTCGGTGTCGGCCACGAGCGCGAGCTCCTGGAGGAAGCCGTCGACGCCGGCCGTCGTGCGGTCGTTCACGTCGTACTCCGCCGCCACGTTCACGAGCTCGCCGAGGTTGTCGATCCGGCCCTCGGCCTCGACCGACCGCTCGTTCTCGAGCGCCTCGAGGTAGCTGCTCTTCTCGAGGGTCACCTTGAGCAGCTCGGCGACCCGGACGCCGTCGTCGTTCCGTGTGCGCAGCTCGCGGATCAACGATGCGAACGCCTTGAAGTTCTTCACCGCGGCCGCGCCGAGGTTGGGCACCTGGTCGGCGCGTGCGGCCATCGTGAGCGGGTGCTCGCCGATGGCATCGGCGTGTTGCAGGAGCCGCCCGACCGAGGTCGCGCCGAGCGCGCGCTTGGGCGTGTTGATCACCCGTTGGAAGGCGACGATGTCGCGCGGGTTCACGATGAGCGTGAGGTAGGCGAGCGCGTCCTTGATCTCGGCCCGCTCGTAGAACCGGGTGCCGCCGATCACCTGGTAGTCGACGTCCCGCCGGATGAGCATGTCCTCCAGCACGCGTGCCTGCGCGTTCGTGCGGTAGAAGCAGGCGATGTCGCTGCGGCCGACGTCCTCGTCGTTCACGAGCCGCTCGATCTCGCCGACCACGTAGCGCGCCTCGGCGTGCTCGTCCTCCGTCTCCCGGAGCGTGATGAGGTCGCCCTCCCCCAGGTCGCTCCAGAGCTTCTTCTGCTTCTGCTCGCGGTTGCCGGCGATCACCGCGTTCGCCGCGCTCAGGATCGTCTGCGTCGACCGGTAGTTCTGATCGAGCGTGATCACGGTCGCGTTCGGCCGGTCGCGCTCGAAGTCGAGGATGTTGCGGATGTCGGCGCCGCGGAAGCCGTAGATCGACTGCGCGTCGTCGCCGACCACCATCAGGTTGTCGTGGCCCGACTTGCCGTCGCAGAGCAGGCTCAGCAGCTTGTACTGCGCGTGGTTCGTGTCCTGGTACTCGTCGACGAGCACGTACCGGAAGGCCTGCTGGTAGCGGGCCTTCACCTCCGGGAAGAGCTCCATCACGTTCACGGTGCGCACGAGGAGGTCGTCGAAGTCCATCGCGTTCGCCTTGATGAGCTCGCTCTCGTAGAGCTTGTAGACGTCCGAGATGGTGCGCTCGAAGTAGCTGCCGACCATCCGGCCGTAGTCCTCGCTGTCGCGGAGCTTGTTCTTCGCGTCGCTGATCTGGTGCAGGACGGCCCCGGGCGTGAACCGCTTCGGATCGACGCCGAGCTCGTCGAGGCAGCGCTTGACCATCCGCCGGGCATCGGCCTGGTCGTAGATCGTGAAGGTCTTCGTGTACCCGAGCTTGTCGGCCTCGCTGCGCAGGATCCGCACGCAGGCCGAGTGGAACGTGGTCACCCACATGCCCTTGATCCGCGCGCCGAGCAGGCCCTCCACGCGGTCGCGCATCTCCTGTGCGGCCTTGTTGGTGAAGGTGATCGCGAGCAGCTCGTCGTGGCGGGCGCGGCCGCTGCGGACGAGGTAGGCGATGCGGTGCGTGAGCACGCGCGTCTTGCCGGAGCCGGCGCCGGCGAGCACGAGCGCCGGGCCCGTGTCGTGGAGCACCGCCTGGCGCTGGGGATCGTTCATCCCCTCCACGAGCTCTTCGAGCCGGTCGTCCTCGCCGCGGTCCTCCGCTTCCTCCCAGAGCTCGAGGTGTGCGGACTCGTCGTAGCCCGCGGGCGCGTCGATCGCGTCGTCGTCCTCGTCGGACGGCGGACCGTCGGCCGCCGAGGCGGCACGCGCCTGCTCCTCGGCCTCGCGGGCCTCGCGCAGGCGAGCAGCCTGCTCCTTCAGAGAGCCGCCGGCCGCCGGCAGCTTGGACGTGCGGGGCGCAGCCGCCTCGCTGGCTTCAGGGCTGGTCGGGCTCTCGCCGAACGGCGTGAACAGGTCGGCGAACACCTGTTCCATTCTAGGCGGCCGTCCGGCGCGACGCCGCCGCCGGTGCCACGCCGGGCCCGCGCACGCCGGCGAGCAGGAATCCTCGGTCGCCGGAACGACCGAGGATTCCCGTTCGGCACCCGCGTGGCGTTAGGAGATCGTCACCGGCAGTGTGTGGGTGACCGTCTTGCCGTTCGCGGTGAACGTGACCGTCGCCGTCGTCTTGCCGACCTTCGCGCGGCCTCGGAGCCTGACCGGCAGCGAGAGGCTGGCGCTCTTGCCGGCGGCGATGCTCGCGAGCTTGCCCGACACGCGCGTGGTCGCCCACTGCGCCTTCGGGAGCGCGACCGTGATCTTCGCGTTCCGCACCGTGGTGCTGCTCAGGTTCGCGAAGCGGATCCTCAGGCGCGAGCCCGACGTCAGCGCCGCCCTGCTGCCCGTGAGGGTCAGCTCGATCGAGAGGCCGCCGGTGGCGCCCTTCGGACCGGTCGCGCCGGTGTCGCCCTTGGCGCCGGCGTCACCCTTCTCGCCCTTGGCACCGGCCGCACCGGTGTCGCCCTTCGGGCCGGCGGCACCCGTCGCACCCGTGGCGCCAGCAGCGCCTGTGTCGCCCTTCGCTCCGGTCGGGCCCATGTCGCCCTTTGCGCCCGCTGCGCCGGTGTCGCCCTTGGCGCCTGGGGCACCAGCAGCACCCGTGGCGCCGGTCGCGCCGGCAGGCCCGGCCGGGAGCCCCGTGCTCGTGCCAGTGAGCGCGACGGTCGTCAGTCCCTCCGGCGCCGTGGTCGAGAACCGCAGGGTCGCCGTCGACGTCGCCGTCGCGCGGCCGGGCGAGAAGCGGAGCTGCACCCTGCAGCTCTCCCCCGGGTGCAGCACCACGTCGGTGCAGCGGTCGGCGGTGAGCAGGAAGTCGCCCGCGGAGGCGTCGTCGTTCTCCCGCACCTGCACGCGCGTGACCGTGAGGTCGGCCGTGCCGGAGTTCGTCGCCGTCACCCACTGGCCGGCGCCGGTCGTGCCGGCCGCCTGGCTGGGGAACGTCGGCTGCGGCGCCTCGAGGAACCCGGCCGGGTTCTTCGTCGCGCCCGGCGAGGCGGTCTGGTCGGACTTGAAGAACGCGCCGAACTGGCCGGCGACGCTGAGGTTCCCGATCGTCGGGAGCGGCAGCGTGAAGCTGCCGACGCCCTCGTGGTTGTCGAACGACGTGTTCGTCGTCGCGGCCCCGAACCGCACGCCCGTCACCCGGTCTCCCGAGGCGTTGAACACGTTCACGGCATCACCACCCGTGCTCAGGCCGACGCCCGAACCGGTGTAGGTGCCGATCTGGAACCCGGCCGGAACGCTGCTGCCGAACCAGAAGGACTTGAACGCCTCGACCTTGCTCGCGGTGTCGATGAAGATCGCCGACTGCCCCGGGGCGAGGGTCGCCACGCCCGTGAGCGTGGCGGCCGACGCGAACGAGTTCGAGTCGTCGTCGATCCTGAAGCCGGTGAGGTCGACGGCCACCTTGCTCGTGTTGGTGAGCTCCCACCAGTCCGTGCCGTAGGTCGGATCCGAGCTGCCCCACGGCGCCGCCTCGGTGACGGCGAGCGGGGTCGCGATCTTCGCGATGCCGGGCGAACCGATCTCGGTGCCGACCGTGAACGCGCCGTTGGTGCCATCGGCGCTCAGCGTGCTGACGACCGGACGAGCGCCCGACGCCGTACCGGCGGCGGCGGTGTTGTCGAACGACCTGCCGGTGGTCGACGTGCCGAACGCGATCCCGGTCACGTGGTTGCCGGCGCCGTCGAACAGGTTGACCTCGTCACCCCCGCTGCTCAGGCCGATGCCGCCACCCGTGTAGGTGCCGATCCTGAACCCGGCCGGAGCGCCCGACGGAAACCAGGAGGCCTTGAACAGCTCCGGCTTGGCCTGGTCGACCGACTCGATGTAGATCGCCGACTCGCCCGGCGCGAGCGTGGCGACGCCCGCGAGCGGCACGGCCAGCGTGGAGCTGTTCGAGTCGTCGTCCACCTTCCAGCCCGACAGGTCGACGGTGGTGGTGCCCGTGTTCGTCACCTCGAACCAGTCGGCCCCGTAGCTCGTCGTGGCGCCGCTGCCCCAGGGCGCGACCTCGGTGACGGCGATCGACGTGCCGGCCGGCGCCGCGGTCACGGCCGCGACGTTCAGCGTGTACGGCGTGGACGTGGCATCCGGCGTGCTGCCGACGGTCGGATCGTCGACCGCGACGCTGACGGTGTAGCTCGGCTTCGTGGCGTGGCTGAGCGCCGTGCCGGCCTTGAGGTAGAGGCCCGTGGCGTCGACCTCGAACGAGGCCGCATCCGGGCCCGTGACCGAGAGGCCGTTCTGACCGATGCCGTCGGCGTCGGTCACGCTCACGCCGGCGACCTTCACGCGCGTGCTCGTGCTCGTGTTCTCCGGGAGCGAGCTCACCGGCGAGGTCAGGCTGACCGCGGTCGGGGCGGCGTTCGTGGCCGTCGACGGCTCGTACACCCACAGCTGGGGGTGGTCGATGTCGCCGCCGCCCTCTTCGCTGACGACGTACAGCTTGCCGTCGTCGTCCATCGTCACACCCTCGTGGGTCTGGTCCGGGATCGACTTCGGGTTGTCGGCATCCTTCACGAGCGTCAGCGAGCTCTTCACGACCCCGGTGCGATCGGTCTCGACGACCTTGCCCGACTCCTGGCTGATGAACAGCAGGTTGTCGGCATCGGCGGTGCCGGCCAGGGCCGGCACGTTCGCGAGCGAGAACACGTCGGAGAGGTCGGTCGTGCCGACGAGGGCCGGGTCGAAGAGGTTCGTGGAGTTGACGGTGGTCGGCGAGCCGTTGCTGGCCGTGCCGGCATCCCAGTCGATCGTCGTCTGGAAGATCCCCATCGGGTCCTTCTCCTTGACGACGATGAAGCCGTTCGTCTTGGGATCCCAGGTGAGTCCCTCGAGGCCGATGTTGCCGATCGACGTCCCGAGCTTGACCGTCTTCGCCGCGGCGCGGGTGAGCGTGCCGCCACGCACGTACGTGAACTTCACGAGCTGGCGGTCGCGCTCCTCGGTGATCACGAACTCGCCGCCACCGATCGAGGTGATGCCCTCGGTGTCGTAGAACTCGGTGCCCTGCGCGCTGCTGCCCGCCGGGAGCGTCATCGAGCTGATGAGAGCGCCGGTCTTGCTGACCTGCGTGACGGAGCGGCTGCCGTCACCCGCGACGAAGAGGCTGTCGGTCGCGCGGTCGTACGTGACGCCCGAGGCCTCCTGCGCGAGCAGCGCGCCCGGCTGCGGTGGCGTGCTCCGGGTGGGCTCGGGCAGGTCGAAGCGCCCGGTCCGCACGTACGTCGAGAGGTCGACGCCCGAGCGCGTGGCCGCTGCGGCCGGGAGCGCGCTGCCTCCGAGGAGCGTCGCGGTCGCGGCCAGACCGAGGGCCGCCGCCCGAAGGGGGCGGCGGAGCGAGGTGGGTGGGGAAGTCATCTGGTTCCGGGTCGGAGGGCGTACATCGGGAGATGGAACGCCGGTGTCGGGGACGCCGAGCGTATGAACGGCACCGCGCTGCCTTGTGAAGGACCTGGAACCGGCTTGGGAACAAGTGGTGATCGCTACGCTGGAACCAGCAACGGACCACGGTCCGAATGTGGTCCCCGCGCGGTCACGAGTTTTTGACGCCGCAACGAATCGGGCACTAGGCTCTCCGTGGAGCCACGCCCAGAGGCACACCGACTGATGCACCAGACCAACCTCAACGAGTCACCGACGAGCCCCTGCCGGGTCTACGGCACCCAGGAGCCAGCCGCTCCGATCGAGCAGCCGGCGATCCGCACGAAGGTCACGATCCCGCTCACGCTCGGCGACGGCTACCAGACCGTCGCGGACGTGTTCACGTTCACGGGCCTGACCGACGGCGCCGAGCACCTGGCGCTCGCGATGGGCGACTACGCCGGCAATCCCGTCCCGCTCGTGCGACCGCACAGCGAGTGCCTGACGGGCGATGTGCTCGGCAGCAACCGCTGCGACTGCGGCCCGCAGCTCCGCGAGGCGCTCGAGCGCACGAGTGACGTCGGCGGCTACGTGTTCTACCTCCGCCAGGAGGGCCGCGGCATCGGCCTCTACAACAAGCTCGACGCCTACGCGCTGCAGGATGCCGGCCTCGACACGTACGACGCGAACCGCGCCGTCGGCTTCGAGGACGATCAGCGCGACTACACCGCCGTCGCCGAGATGCTCGAGGCGCTCGGTGTCCACGAGGTCGACCTGTTGACGAACAACCCCGAGAAGTCGGCCAAGCTGCGCGAGCTCGGCGTCGAGGTGCGCGACGTGCACCCGACGACGACGTTCGTCAACCCGCACAACGTGCGGTACCTCTCCGCCAAGGCCAAGCGCACCGGTCACACGCTGCGCCTGCCCGAGGTCGCCTGAGCCAGGCGCGCCGCGGCGCCGAGCTACTCGATCCCGGCGGTGATGCGGCGCAGCTCGGCGACGTGCGCCGAGAGCGCGCCGCGCCCCTCGGGCGTGAGCGCGACCCACGTGGTGCGCCGCCCGGCATGCACGCCCTTCGTGGACGTCAGGTAGCCCTCGGCGGCCAGTGCGGCGAGGTGCTTGGAGAGCACGGAGTCGCTCACGCCGACGGCCTCCCGCAACGTGGCGAACTCGATCTTCGAGGTCGCCGCGGCGAGCGACATGAGCTGCAGGCGCGCGGGCGCGACGAGCGCAGGGTCCAGCGCGGCCATCAGCCAGCGAGCACGAGCACGAGGAGCCCGACCAGGGCGACGGCGGCGATCGCGAGGTTGACGGCCGGCGCGAGCCCGCGGCCGTAGCGCTCCGGATCGGCCACATAGCGGGCGTACCACCGCCGTCCGGCGAGCGCGTACCCCGCCCCACCGGCCATGGCAGCCGCCGCCACGCCGAGCCAGAGCCCCCGGGCCGCCGCGAGCCATGCGCTCACGACCGCGGCCGCGTAGACGGTGGATGCGAGCAGATCGACGCCGAGCACCGCCGAGTCGACGAGCCCGGCGATCCACACGCCGTGACGGCGCCTGAACGCGAGCGCCTGCCACCAGCCGATCGCGAGCAGCTGCACGAGTCCGAGGACGAGCGCGATGCGTGCCGGCCACGTGTCGTGGGCGACCGCGACGCCGACCGTCGCCACGTGGACCGCGATGGCACCACCGACCCAGGCGCTGAAGGCGGCGGGGAGCGGCAGTCCGGAGACGAGTCGGCGCTGGGCCCGTGCAGCCGCGTCGAGCGCCGCATGCGCCTCGGATTGCGTCGGGTGCGAACTTTCCATATTGGAAAGCTTACGCCGCACTTTCCACTTTGGCAAGTACGCCGAGCGGCAGGTCCGGCCCCGCTCCGGTGGTAAGACTGCGTCCATGCGCCTGACCGACGAGGTGCGCGCTCGCACCGCGCAGATCGCCGCCGCCGCCACGAGCGTGCGGATCGTGCCCGACCGCCTCGCCGCCATCGAGGTCAAGCCCGTCGGGCCGCCGGAGGAGGAGCACCACCTCGTCGATGCTCCGCAGGAGGACATCGCCCGGTACGTGCTCTGCCTGACGACGATCAACTTCGGCTCGGGTTGGTGGCCGACGGTGAGGAAGCGCCCGGGGATGAGCGGCTACTTCACGATGGCGACCGGACTGACGGAGCGGTTCCGCGCCCACGGTGCCTGGACCAACGCCGAGCTGCGCGCCCTTCGCGCCGACGAACTCGCCGAGGCGCTCGGGCAGGATCCGGGCCACGAGCTGATGAGCCTCTACGGCGAAGCGCTCCGCCAGCTCGGGCGGTGGCTGGGTGAGCGACCGGCGCTCTCCGTGGTCAGGGCGGCCGGCGGCTCGGCGGAGCGGCTCGCGGAGTCGCTCGCGGCGGGGATGTCGTTCTACGCGGACCGCGGCTTCTACAAGCGCGCGCAGATCTGCGGTCCCGAGCTGCAGCGGTTCGGCGTCGCCGAGTTCACCGACCTGCACCGCCTCACGCTCTTCGCCGACAACCTCGTGCCGCACGTGCTCCGGATCGACGCGGCGCTCGAGTACTCCGAGACGCTCTCGGCGACGGTCGACGGCGAGCGGCTGCTGCCGTCGGGCTCCTGGGAGCGCGAGATCCGCGGCTGCGCCGTCCAGGCCGTCGAGCAGCTCGCCGGGATCTCGGGCATCGCACCGCACGAGCTCGACATGGCGCTCTGGGCGCGCGGCCAGTCGCCGCGGTACAAGGCGTGGCCGCGGCACCGCCACCGCACCGTCTTCTACTAGCGCAGCGGCAGCTCTTCGGGGAGCGTGAAGGTCCACGGCGAGAGCAGGCGCGCCGGGTCGCTGCCGAGCGCCGGTGTGGTGTCGCCGCGGATCTGGAACGCCGTGTTCGGTCCGCTCGGTGCGATGAACGAGAACGGGCCCGTCGGGGCGCGCACCACGTCGTCGGCGCCGCGCACCGGGGCGCGGTAGAGCCAGCTCGCGGTGTCGGTGCGCAGCCCCCACACGAGGTCGCGGCCCAGCAGGGTCGGCGCGAGCAAGGCCTGCCGCCCGGCGCACGGGCGCCGCGCGACGCGCCGTACGCCGCCGCGGGTGTCGACGAGTTCGATGGTCGCTGCGCGGCAGCCCTTCGCGTCCGGTTCGAGCCGCCGCACCTGCGCGATGCGGCCGCGGTCGAGGTCGATCTGCTGGCCACCGGGTTCGGCGAGCGCCCGCGCGGGCTTGCCGAACGGCTGGTAGAGCAGCTCGGTGGTGCCCTGGGCGAGGCCGCCGGTGACGGGCACCGCCGGGGCGCGAGCACCGTGCCAACGGGCGATCGCGAGCGCGCCGCGGTCCATGTCGCCTTCGATCTCGGCGGAGCCGCGGCGCGAGGCCTCGCCGCGCAACTGGGTGTCGGTGCCGGTGGTGACGTCGAACGCGAAGAGATTGCAGGTGGTGAACGCCGCCCGGTAGCAATGCGGGTACACGATCACGGTGGTGCCGATCTCGGAGGTGCCGACGTGCGGCTGGCCCCACGGCGGAAGTGCGTGGGTCTTGATCGCACGCGGCGCCCCGAACTTGCCGCCGACCGCGAGCGTCGCCCTTCCGTGCTCGCCGAGCTGGGTGACGACGACGAGCCCGTTGTGCTGGGCGATGGTGCCGCGTGCCTCGAGCGCACCGATGATCGTGGTGGTCGCTCCGCCCGCCACCGGTGCCGCGATCAGCCCGACCGCGGCGGCTGCGGCCGCGGCGACGGCTGCGGGGAGCGCGCCCGTGCGCAGCAGGTGGCGGGCGCGGGAGAGCCGGGCGGAGGGCGTGGTCAAGGGTACTGGCGGGTCCTGGGACGGCGGGACACGTCGGGGGCCACCGACGGTAGCGGTCGGGCGCCGGGCACGGGTGACCGGTCGCTCGCTCCCGCTCGCGCCGTGCGCCGACGCGCTCAGACGACGGCGGCGAACTCCGGGCGCGGAAGCTCGGCCCTGACGATCCACCCGCCGCCCGAGGGGCCGGCGTCGAGCCGGCCGCCCACGGCCTGCGCCCGCTCGCTCATGCCACGCAGGCCGAGCCCGGCACCAGCGGAGAGCGCCGGACCGTCGGCTGCGGCCGCGTTGCGAACCTCGAGCCGAACGGCATCGTCGCGGACCACGATCTCGAGCGCCGTCGGCGCGCGACCGGCGTGCTTGCGGGCGTTCGTGAGCGCCTCCTGGGTGATGCGCACGATCGTCGCGCGCTGCTCGGCGGCGAGCTCGTCGACGTGCCGGTCGATGTACGCGAGCACCGGATGCCCCGCCAGCTGCGCCTCGCCGACGATCCGCTCGAGCGTCGTCCGGCAGAACGCGCCGGCGCCCGTGGTCGCTGCGGCCTCCGGCGTGCCGAGGACGGCGCGCAGCGCGCGGAGTTCCGTGCGAGTGCCGAGCGCCGCCTGCTCGACCTGCCCGAGGGCCGCGAGGGCGCGTGCGCGGTCGCGCCGCGCGAGCACGTCCACGACCCCCGCCTGCACCACGATCAGGCTGCGTGCCGACCGGCTCGTCGACGACGAGGGCGCGCCGAGGGACCCGCGCCATACGGCGGTCGCGCTCGGCCGTGGCGGCGCCGCACCGCCGGGGTTCGGGGCCTTCGTGCTGCGCGCGCTCCGCGGTATTGCGCGCCTCAGCGGTGAGGAGCGTCGGCTCCACGCGCGGTACGTCGCGGGCGCCTGCCCCTCCTCGGAGCAGGTCTGACGCCTCGCAGCGCGCTCAGCCGGCGCCGGGGTGCACGAGCCCCGGCAGCGGCGCGGGGAGTTCGAGCCCGAACTCCTCGCGCAGCACCGCGCCGACCTCGGTGAGCGTGAGCTCGCGGTCGACCGTGCGACCCGGCTCGTCGATGACGAGTCGGCCCTGGCGGATCGAGCGGCGTCCGACCGGCAGCGGGCGCAGCGCGATGAGCTGACCGCGCACGATCGAGCGCAGGTCGGTGTGCACCCAGAGGTTGAGCTGCTCGAGGTCGATCTCGAGCGCCGGCCGTGGATCGAGGAGCGTCTGCGGCGTGAACACGGTGCCGTCGCCCGAGCCGGTCTCCACGAGGATCTCGCCGTCGAGCTCGCCGATCCGGAACCAGAAGCCGGCGACGAGCTGCGCATCGGTGCGCCCCAGATCGATCGGGCCGCGGAACGCCTGGCGACCGAAGCCGACGTCGGCGAGCCACACGCCACCGTCGACGCGCACGCGCACCGCGGCATGGGTGCGCGGCCGCGGACGCGCGAGCTCGGCGCCGAACAGGACCCGTCCCGCGAGCACCTCCGCGTCGTACCCGAGCGCCCGTAGCGCCCGCGCGAACGTGAGGTTGTGTTCGAAGCAGTACCCGCCGCGGTGCCCGCAGAGGAGCTTCTCGATCACCGGCTCTTCGGCCAGCGGCACGGCCTCGCCGAGCATCGGCGAGATCGTCTCGAACGGGATCGCCAGCAGGTGCGCGAGCTGCAGCTCGGCGAGCGCGTCATGCGAGGGCGGTCGAGCGTCGACGCCGAGGACGGCGAGGTACCGCTCGAGCAGGTCGTCGCGCAGGGGCGGAATGCTTCGAGCCCACGGGAACGTGGATCGCGCGTCGGTCGCTGGGATGGCGGTCATCCGCCGGCGGGGCTCGGTCCGCTACCGCGCGATCGCAGGCTCGCACGCGCCTGACTGGCCGGCTCCTCGCCGGGTGCGGGCGTCCCGCCGAGGCTCTCGATCTGCCGCTCGAGCTGGGCGATCCGCGCGGAGAGCGCGTCCATCGCGTCGGCGACCGGGTCGGGGAGGTGCGCCCAGTCGGCGTCGGGGCCGGTCGGTCGTCTCCCCTCCACCCGCACCGGATGGCCGGGGTTGCCGACCACCGTCGAGTTCGCGGGCACGTCGTGGATCACCACGCTGTTGGCACCGATCTTCGCGCCGTCACCGACCGTGATCGGGCCGAGGAGCTTGGCGCCGCTCCCGACCACGACGCCGTTGCCGACGGTCGGATGACGCTTGCCCGTCTGGAACCCCGTGCCACCGAGCGTGACGCCCTGGTAGATGGTCACATCGTCGCCGACCTCCGCCGTCTCTCCGATCACGACGCCGGAGCCGTGGTCGATGAACAGCCCGTTGCCGATCGTCGCGGACGGGTGGATCTCGATGCCGGTGCGCGAGCGCGCAACGTACGCGATCAGCTGCGGGAGCGCCGGAACGCCCGCAGCGCGAAGGGCGTGCGCGACGCGGTGGGCCAGCAGCGCGTGCACTCCGGGCCAGGTGAGGAGGACGAGCACGCCCCCGGCCCCGCGGGCTGCTGGGTCGCGGTCCTGCGCCGCCTGCACGTCGCGGCGGATCTCGGCGGCGACGCGTCTCACGAACTGGACGGCCATGGGGGCCACGCTAGCGGCTTCCGGCCGCGGCCTCCGGTTGGTGTGCCCGATGCCCGTTGGCGCGGCGCCGCTGCAACCGCGGCGTCGGACGCGGGTCAGAGCGAGCCGATGCGGCTCAGCGGCCAGTAGGTGCCGACGACGCGTCCGACGATCTCGTCGTGCGTGATCGGCCCCCAGTAGCGGGAGTCGGAGGAGTCGCCGCGGTTGTCGCCGAGCACGTAGTAGCTGTCCGCCGGGACGGTGAACTCGTCGAGGTCGCAGATCTCGTCGTCGCACGAGCGGGCGTACGGCTCGTTCACCTCGCGGCCGTTGCGGATCACGTGGCCACCGACGATCCTCACGCGGTCGCCCGGCAGCGCGACGACGCGCTTGACGAACGAGATGTCGGTCCGGCCGCCGAGCGCTGCCAGGCAGGCGGTGTGCGGCTCGCGCGGCCGCGCACACTCCCGGGCGGCGTCGTCGCGGGCGCCGCCGGGGGCCTTGAACACGATCACGTCGCCAGCGTTCGGGCTCCACCCCTTCGCACCGATGTGGTCGGCGAACACGCGCTGGCCGACGTCCGCCGTCGGCGCCATCGACCCGGAGATGATCCGGTACGGCTTGAGCGAGGTGAGCAGGACGAGCGAGCCGATCACGAAGGCCGCGAACGGGACGAACGTGAGCACGTGGAAGAGCGGGCCGCGTCGCCGCTTGGCCTCACGCGGCGCCCCGGACGGCAGCGCCGGCTGCTCCTCCTCCTGACGAGCCATCCCGTCGAGGGTACCCGGCGTCCCCACGGGCGGCCAACCCATGTCGTTGACGCCCCGTCAAGAGCCCACGCCGTGGGGCATGGGCCGTGGACGGGTGGGCGAGCGGTCGGGTGGCCGGCGAACCCGGTTTGCGCCGCTCCCGGCGTCCGTCCCGAGCCCCGGTACCGTGTGCGGCGTGGCCCGGTTCGTGCTGCTCCACGGGTTCGGCGGCGTCGGGCCCGACCACTGGCTCGTCTGGCTCTCGACCGAGCTGCGGGCCCGGGGCCACGTGGCGCGGCTGCGCAAGCTGCCGTCGCCCAGCGCGCCGCGGATGGCGGCCTGGCGGCAGTCCCTCGACGAGCGCCTCGCGCGGATCGCGAGCGACGATCCGATCGTGCGGGACGAGCGCGGCGATCCCTCGGGCGAGCTGGTGGTCGTCGCACACTCGCTCGGCACACGCCTGTGGCTCGACCACGCGACCCGTCTGCAGCCCGCGCCGGTGCTCGCCGATCGCGTCGCGCTCGTGGTACCGCCGCGACTCCCGCAGGACGCCGATCGCCGCCTGTGGCCGGAGGTCGACCCGCCTCGCGTGCGGACCGACCTCGCGGCCCGCCACACGCGGGTGGTGCTGTCGGACACCGATCCGTGGTGGCCGCAGCTCGGCGCGCGCGAGGCGATCGCCGATCCGCTGGGATTGCCGGTCGACCTGATCGGCGCAGCCGGGCACGTGGAGCCCGCGGACGGGTACGGCCCGTGGCCCGCGATGCTCGACTGGTGCCTGGGCGAGCGCGAGACGATCGGCCCACGCTGAGGACGGGGCTGGCGTCCGCCGCGGACGCCGACCGGCGGGACTAGCGCCGCGCGGGCGGCACGAAGAACGGCGTGGAGCTGTAACGCTCGCCCGAGTCGGGGAGCACGACGGCGATCCGCTTGCCGGCCGTCTCGGGACGCCGGGCGATCTGGAGGGCACCGCTGAGTGCGGCGCCGCAGGAGAGCCCGGCGAGCACGCCGCAGCGGCGGGCGGCGGCCCACGCGGTGTCGATGGCGTCGTCGTCCGTGACGGCGATGACCTCGTCGATCAGGCTGCGATCGAGCACGGGCGGCACGAAGCCGGCGCCGATGCCCTGGATGCGGTGCGGACCGGCGGCGCCGCCGGAGAGCACGGGCGAGGCAGCCGGTTCGACGGCCACGACCTGCAGCTCGGGAAGGCGTGCCTTGAGGTACCGGCCGGTGCCGGTGATCGTGCCGCCGGTGCCGACGCCGCAGACGAGCACGTCGATCTTGCCGTCGAGCTGGTCGTAGAGCTCGGGACCGGTGGTGGCCTCGTGGGCGGCCGGGTTCGCCGGGTTGGAGAACTGGTCGGGCAGGAACGCATCGCCGGAGTCGGCCATGCGGCGCGCGGCGGCGACGGCCTCCTGCATGCCGCCGAGCGATTCGACGACCTCGATCTTCGCGCCGTAGAGGCGCAGCAGCACCTCGCGTTCGCGGCTCATGCCCTGCGGGAGCGTGAGCACGAGCTCGTACCCCTTGGCGGCGCAGGCGAACGCCAGCGCGATGCCGGTGTTGCCGCTCGTCGCCTCGACGATCGTGGTCTTGCCGGGCTCGATCAGGCCGTCGCGTTCGGCGGCGTCGAGCATCGCGATGCCGATGCGGTCCTTCACGGACCCGCCCGGGTTGAACACCTCGAGCTTGCCGAACAGCCGCACCGACTCGGGAGCCAGACCCTGGAGCTCGACGACGGGGGTGTTGCCGACGAGGTCGACGACGGACTGCACGGCCTTGGCCATCGGCCGTCACTCTACCGGCCGGAGCGGCATCAAGGGCTAAACCCGGACCGGTTCGGGGGGTTTTCGTCCGAGCCCGGCGCGTGGCCGATTCGGCCTATGCTCGATCCCGTGCCGAGCTCCAGTCACCCCGGGCGCACGCTCGCGGCGTGCATCCTCGCGTCGGTGCTCGTGTTCCTCGACGGCAGCGTGGTGAACGTCGCCCTGCCCGCGATCCGCGATGATCTCGGCGGCACGCTCGCCGGCCAGCAGTGGATCGTCGAGGGGTTCCTGCTCAGCCTGAGTGCGCTGCTGCTCCTCGGCGGCTCGCTCGGTGATCTGATGGGCCGCCACCGTGTGCTCATCGTCGGCGTGCTCGCGTTCGGCGCCACCTCCCTCCTCTGCGCGCTCGCCCCGAGCGTCGAGCTGCTCGTCGCCGGGCGCATCCTGCAAGGCGTCGCCGGAGCGCTGCTCGTGCCCGTGTCGCTCGCGATCATCACGGCCACGTTCGCGGAGTCCGAGCGCGGCGCGGCGATCGGCACGTGGACCGCGGGCACGTCGGTGTCGATGATCGCCGGGCCGTTCGTCGGCGGGTTCTTCGTCGACCAGGTGAGCTGGCGGCTGATCTTCGCGATCAACGTGCCGCTCGTGCTCGCGACGCTCTGGCTGGCTCGCTCGATCGTCCCCGACCGCCCGCGCAGCCACGTGAAGATCGACGGCACCGGCGCGCTCCTCGCCACGATCGGCCTCGCCGGCGTGATCTACGCGCTCGTCGAGCAGCCGGCCGGCGGCTGGGGCGCCGCGCGCGTGGCCGTTCCCGGAGTCGTCGGCGTGGTCGCGCTCGCCGCGTTCCTGGCGTGGGAACGGCGCGTGGACGAGCCGATGCTCCCGCTCGGGATGTTCCGCAGCCGCGACTTCGCGGCCATCAACCTCGCGACGGTCGCGCTCTACGCCCCACTCGGCGCGTCCACCTTCGTGCTCTCCGTGTTCCTGCAGCAGGTCGCCGGGTATTCGGCCACGCACGCGGGGCTCGCGCTGCTCCCGACCACCCTCGTCGTGATCGTCGCCGCGCGGCGCTTCGGCGGGCTCGCGGATCGGCTCGGCCGCAAGCACTTCGTCGGCACCGGCGCCCTCGTCTGCGCCGCCGCGTTCGCCCTGCTGCTGCGGGTCGACGCCGATGCCCCGTACCTCGCGCAGATCCTCCCGGCGGTGCTCGTGCTCGGCGTCGGCCTGTCGATCGCCGTCGCACCGCTCACGGCCACCGTGCTCGCGACCGTCGGCGAGGCGCATGCCGGCACCGCCTCCGGCATCAACAACGCCGCCTCGCGCGTCGCCGGGCTCGTCGCGATCGCAGCCCTCGGCGGCCTCGCGGCGACCACCTTCACGGGCCGCGTCGATGCGGCCACCCGCACGGCCCCCGCGGAGTCGCGACCGGCGCTCGTCGCGGCGCGCGAGCAGCCGTTCGTGCTGACGAACACGGCCCCCGTCGGCGAGCAGCGCGCCGTCCGTGCCGAGCTCGCCGACGCGTCGGTGGCTGCCTACCGCACGGCGATGGGCGCCGGCGCCGTCCTCGCGGCGCTCGCGAGCCTCATCGCCTTCGCCGGGCTCACCTCACGCCACGCAGCGCCGGCCGAGCCGGAGCCCGAACCCGCGATCTAGCCCTGCGGGCTAGATCCAGTACATCGGCGTGCCCGCCGATTCCTCGTCCCGCACGACCTCTTCGAGGGTGCGGCGGGAGAGCGCGCCGTGGAGGGCGTCGCGAGGGCCGGAGAAGGCGGGGTCGGTGTCGGCGCCGAGGGGACCGTCGATCGCTTCGACGACCTGCAGCAGGCTGATCTCCGCGACGGGGCGCGTGAGGAGGTAACCGCCGCCGACGCCCCGCTGGCTCCTGAGGATGCCGGCGCGCTTGAGCTGCACGAAGAGCTGCTCGAGCTGGGTGAGCGGCAGGTCGGAGCGGCGCGCCACCTCGGCGATGGCGACGGCTTCGCGGTCGCCACCGGCTCGGGCGAGGCCGACGAGGGCGCGGACGGCGGTTCCGGACTTGTCGGAGACGAGCAGCACGGCCACCGAGGCTAGCGCGCGTGGCGGTCGGCCAGGGCGCGCCGCCGCGGGTTCACCCCGCTTGGTGCCGGGCCCGGCCGGCTAGGACACGGAGAAGCACTGGACGCCCAGCTGGGCGGTCTGTGCGACGAACGTGGTGGCGAGCTCGGCCGTCTTCTTCTCGGCCTTCGCGTAGGCGGTCTTGTCGGCGAAGGAGACGAGCTGCAGGCGGATGTTGCTGGCGAGATCGTCGATCGTTCCGAGCCATGCGGCGTAGAGCTTGGCCTGCGTCGGCGGGGCGTCGAGCTGACGCAGCGCCTTGCCGAAGTCGGAGAGGGCCTCGTTGTACTGCTGCGCGACGACGAGCAGCTCCTGCGGATCCTTCGACTTCGTCGCCTTGCTCGCGGCCTTGGCGACCTTGTCGATGCGCTTCTGCACGCCGGTGCAGACGCCCGCGAGCTGGCCGCGGAACTTGCTCTCGGCGAGGGTGACGGCATCGTCCTCGTCGTCGAGGTCGCCACTCAGGATCTTCTCCGTCTCGGCCTTCTGGGCCTTGTCGATCGCGTCGAGCTCCTCGCGGCGCTTGCGGGCCTCCTCGGCGACGCGCGCATCCTCGTCCTCGTCGACCTGCTCCTGGGCGAGCGACGAGTTGCTCGAGGTGCCGGGCGCGCCGTCCTGAGCAGCGGCCTGGCGGTCGACGATCTCCTCGATCTGCTTCTGGCTCATCCCGTCGCCGTTGCCGCACGCGGCGATGCCCGTGGTCGCACCGAGGGTGAGTGCGACGAGCAGCAGCGGGCGAACCGCGCGCAGGAGACCGAGGGACATCACTTCCACAACGTAACGAACGGTGGCAGGCCGCTGCGCCGCCCGAGCCCGACGCGAAGGTCGGGTGCGGACGGCCCGAACGGACCGGAGGGTTCGGGTGCGGCAGCGGGGCCTAGAGCCAGCCGCGCTCGGTGGCGATGAGCACCGCCTGGGCGCGGTCGACGGCGCCGAGCTTGCCGTAGATGTTGTGCAGGTGGGTGCGCACGGTCGACGTCGAGAGACCGAGCTCGTGGGCGATCTGCTTGTAGACGTTGCCGGCGGCGAGGCGCTTGAGCACGTCGACCTCGCGGCCGGAGAGCGGGCACGGGTCGACCTGGCGCGGCTTGCTCTGGATCGGGTACGGAAGGTCGTAGAGCACGCCGCGGAGCTCCGCGGGGCCGATGCCGACGGCGCGGGCGCACTTGAGCAGCTCGTTCGGGTTCACGCCGGCTCCCGAGCTGTAGTGGGCGAGCATGTCGGCGAGGCGGACGAATGCGGCCTCCTCGTCGGCGTCCGGCGCGTGGTGGCGCTCGATGATCGAGGCGACGTGCTTCGGCAGGCCCCAGCGGCGGGCGAGGACGCCGCCGACGAGGGCGTGGTCGACGCCGAGCTCGCGGCGCTCCTTCTGGACGCGCTCCTCCGGCGTGCGGGCGCCGGCATGCACCTGCGCCGGGTAGCCCGGGTAGGCGTGCATGAGGACGAGCTTGCCGATGTCGTGGAGCAGCGCCGTGATCATCAGGCGGTCGCGGTACTCGTATCCCACTTCGACGGCGATGCGCTCGGCGGCACGCTGCGTCGCGACACCGTGCAGACGGAACCGCTCCGGCGCTCCCTCCCAGACCACGGAGCGCTCGAAGAAGTCGAAAGTACGGGTCTGCGTCGCGAGCGCCTGCACGGCATCCGGCGAGAGCAGCTCGACGGCCTGCACGACCGAGTCGACGCGGCCGCGGCTGCGGCCGTCGATCTGGTTGGCGAGGCGCATCACGGAGATGACGAGGGCGACGTCGGATTCGACGGCCGCGACCACGGCACCGACCGAGAGCGGTTCCTCGGCGACGACGCGGAGGAGGCGGTTGCGCGACTCGGCGAGGGCCGGGAAGGCCTCGAGCGCTTCGAACGCGGCGGTCAGGCGGCGGCCATGACCCTCGTTCTGCGCCGCCGGCAGGTCCGCGCCACCGGGGCGCGGTTCAGCGGGAGGAGTTTGGTTCACGGCCTGGCTCTGAATCGTCATACGTGCGTGGGAGGAGTGGGAGACTCCACCGGGTTATCGGACATCCGTCCCCGGAGTTGAGGACCGGAGGCACCGGGCGCGGATGACGCCGCCCGGTCACGCCGGAATGCCCTCCAGGGCGAGATCGATCCGCCGCAGCGTCTCGTCCTTGCCGAGCAGCGCGACCGACTCGAACAACCCTGGGGAAACCGTGGTCCCCGCGAGTGCCACGCGTACCGCCTGGAACACGGCCTTCGGCTTCGCCTCGAGCTCGGACGGCAGTTCCCGGAGCGCGGCCTCGACGGTCTCCGTCTCGAACGGGTCAAGGCCGGCCAGCCGCGTGCGCACCCCGTCGAGCAGGCGCTGGGCGTCCTCTCCGAGGAACTTCTCGCGCGCCTTCTCGTCGTCGGTGCGGGGCCCGTCGAAGAGGAAGCCGGCGAGCGGCCAGAAGTCGTCGAGGGTGCCGATCTTCTCCTGGCTGATCTCCACGGCCCCGCGCAGGCCGGTGCGGCCCGTGTGCGCCTCGAGCCGCGCCGTGAGCTCGTCGACGCTCATCTCGCGGATGTACTTGCCGTTCAGCCACTTGAGCTTGGTCTCGTCGAAGCGCGCCGGCGCCTTCGTGACGCGCGCGACGTCGAACCGCTGCTCGAGCTCGTCGCGGGAGAGGATCGTCTCGTCGTCGCTGTCACCCCAGCCCAGCAAGGCGAGGTAGTTGATGACGGCCTCGGGCAGGTACCCCGGCGTCGCGCAGCTCCTGCACGGACGCGGCGCCGTGGCGCTTGGAGAGCTTCTTGCCGTCCGGACCGTGCAGCAGCGGCAGGTGCGCGTACACGGGCGGCTCGACGCCGAGGGCCTCGTAGACGAGGAGCTGCTTCGGCGTGTTGGAGATGTGGTCCTCGCCGCGGATCACGTGCGTGATCCCGAGGTCGATGTCGTCGACGGCGACCGCGAGGTTGTAGAGCGGGCTGCCGTCGGCGCGGGCGATGACCGGGTCGTCCATGTGGACGTGCTGGAAGATGGTGTCGCCGCGGATCAGGTCCTTCACGACGGTCTCGCCCTCGCGGACACGCAGGCGGATCGCGCCCTCGCCCTCGTCCTCCCCGCGATAGCCCTTGTCGGCGCCGTGCTGCTCCTTCCAGGCCTTCACGTCGTCGCCGGTGGCGGTGGTGCGGTAGGCGAGGCCCCGGTCGAGGAGGTCCTGCGCGACCTGGCGGTGGCGCTCCTCGTGGGCGGCTTGGCTGATCGGGCCCTCGTCCCAGTCGAGCCCGAGCCACGTGAGGGCATCGAGGATCTGTTCGACGTTCTCGGTGGTGGAGCGCTCTTTGTCCGTGTCCTCGATCCGGAGCACGAAGCTCGCGGCCTCGCCGCGGCGCTGCGCACCGCGGACGGCGAGGTGGTTGTAGAGCGCGGCACGGGCGCCACCGATGTGCAGGGCACCGGTCGGCGAGGGGGCGAAGCGGACGCGCATGCCGACCAGCCTAACCGCGGCGGACGCGGAGTGGGAGGACTGCAAGCCGTCCAGCGAGCGCCCCCGGGCGCGCAGGGGGCGCAGCCGCCCTCGCCGTCCGGCTCAGGGAGCCGCTGCGAGCGCGGTGCGCAGGGCCAGGAGGTCGTCGCGGATCGTGGCGATCAGGTGGGCCCACTCGTCGTGGTCGTCGCCGATCTCGGCGCGGAAGATCGTGAAGGTCACCTCGCTGCCGTCGCCATTGGGCAGCACGCGCATCGGGTTCAGCTGCTGGCGTCCGTCCGGCAGCGTGACGAGGTGATCGGCGACGCCCAGGTCGTTCTCGGGGACGAACTCCACGGTCCACTCCCCCTCCCCGCTGTCGACGACCCACCGGCCGTCCCGTCGCTCGACCGAGGTCGCAAGCCCTGCGGCCCACGCCGGCAGGTTTCGCGGGTCGGTCACGTACGCGTACACCTCGCCCGGCGGCCGGGGGATGGTCACCGAGATGGTGTGGGCGTCGCTCGGCGCGGGCATGGTCCGACCATAGGCCGCAGTGCGCGGGCGCGGAGGGCGTCGGTGGTCGACGGGCGTCAGCCGCCCGGCGGCGCGTCCGACTCCGCCGAGGCCGCTGCGCGGGCGTCGGCCACGATCGCGGCGAGCTCGGCCGCCACGCGCGTCGCGGCGCTCGGCTCCACCAGTCCGAAGCCGACGAGCAGCAGGGCATCCGCGCCGTCGTCGGTCGCGAACACCCGCACGCCACGAGCCTGCCCGGCCACGAGCAGCCGCCATGGCTCGATCCCCGGCACGCGCACTGCGACGTGCAGACCGGCGGCGACGCCTTCGATCCGGTGGCCTGGCAGGGCGCTGCTGATCGCGGCCGTGATGGCGACGCGCTGAGCGGCGCAGCGGCGTCGCATCCGCGCGATGCCCCGGTCGAACGCGCCCGAACGCAGGGATGCCGCGAGCGCGGACTGCACGAGGTTCGACGGCGCGCCGCCGAGGGCGAGCCGCCAGGCGAGCACCTCCTCGACGAGCTCGGCGGACTCACGATCCATCCGACGCGGACCGCCGGCGAGAGCACCTTCGACGTGGTGCCGAGGTAGAGCACGCGGTCCGGCGCGAGCCCGTGGAGACTGCGGACGCCCTGCCGGTCGTAGCGCAGCTCGCCGTCGTAGTCGTCCTCGAGGATGAGCGCCCCGGACCGGCGGCTCCAGGCGACGAGCGCGGCGCGACGCCCGGGCGAGAGCGGTACGCCGAGCGGCATCTGGTGGGCCGGCGTGAGGAGCACCGCGCAGACGTCGGCCCGCTCGAGCGCGGTGACGTCGAGACCGTCGCGGTCCGCGTCGACCGGGACGAGCTCGAGCCCGCTCCCGATGAGCGTCGCGCGGTGCAGGCCGAAGCCGGGCTGCTCGACGGCGACGCGTCCGCCGCGTGCCCGCAGGAGCGGCGCGAGGCCGCGCAGGGCGTCGGACACGCCGGCAGTGACGACGACCTGCCCCGGCACGGCGACGACGCCGCGCGAGCGAGCGAGCTGCCCCGTGAGCGCCTCGCGGAGCGGCGGCAGGCCCGCAGGATCGAGGCAGGCGAGCTCGGACTCCGTGGCGGTCCGCAGCGCCTCGCGGATCGCGGCTCCCCACGCGCGCCGGTCGAAGGTGCCGAGGGGCGTGTTCGCCGGGTGGAGGTCGAGGGCGAACTCGGCGGTCGACGGGGGCGGCGCGGCCTCGTCGACGACGTCGACCGCGCGCAGGGCCGTCGACACGCGCACCGCTCCGCCGGGCCGCGCGACGAGCAGCCCCTGGCGGATCAGGCGATCGTACGCCTCGACCACGACGCCGCGCGACACCGCAAGGTCTGCCGCGAGCGCGCGGCTGCTGGGCAGCGACGCGCCCGGCACGAGCTCCTGCCGGCTCACGAGCGCGCGCAGGTGCCCCTCGAGCTGGTCCGGAAGCGGGGTCCCCACGGACCGATCGAGGGCAAGCCCGAGGTCGACGACCCGCCGCCGGCGCGGACGATCGGCGCCCGCGACTGGACTGTCGTCTGCGCCCTCAACTGGTCCTGGACCGGCCACGGTGCGGAGCGTACGCTGCCGTGCCAGTGGACGCCTGATGCCGGCCCAGGCCGGGCCGAGGCGCGCCGCGCACCACCCTGCGTTCCCGGAGGTCCTTCCCATGCCGCGCATCGCCCCGCTCCCGCGTTCCAAGTTCGGCCCGACGGCCCGGATCACCGACCGCGTCATCCGGCGCATGGTGGGAGGCTCGATCGAGGGCACCGGCATCTACGCCCGCACGCCCGCGCTCCTGCGCGCCACCGGGGGCATGGAGCGGTACTTCCTGGGCCGGAGGCGTGCGGTGCCGCACCGTACGTTCGAGCTCGTCGCGCTGCGCGCCGCGATGGAGGTCGGCTGCTCGTTCTGCATCGACATGGGCTCGTACATGGCGGGCGCCAAGCACGGCGTGTCGGCGGAGCAGCTGCGTGCGCTCGACGACCCGGCGGGCAGCGGCCTGTTCGAACCGGCCGAGGTGGTGGCGCTCGAGCTGGCGGCACGGATGACGGCGACGCCGCCGGCGGTCGACGACGCGCTCTGGGCGCGTGTGCGCGAGCACTACGACGAGGAGCAGCAGCTCGAGCTCGTGACGATGATCGGGTGGGAGAACTTCCGCGCGCGCACGAACGCAGCGCTCGAGGTCGAGTCGCACGGCTTCGCTCCGGTCGGGGCCTGCGCGGTCGCGACCCGGCATGCGTCGGCGGGCGAGCCGCTCACGGCGCCGATCAGCTGAACGGGCGCGGTCAACGGTCCGGCGACGGGGATGGTCGGCGGGCCCGGAGATCACGGCCACGTCGGGCGCCGTTCGCCGAATCAGCAGTGCGGTGACGATCCTGCCGTGGTCCGCCTGCCGACCCGCGCGTCGTGGCGCGGGTCGCTAGCCTCGCGCGCATGCTCATCGGTTGTCACGTCTCCCCCGCCGGCGGTCCGCACAAGGCGATCGAGCGTGGCACCGAGCGGGGCTGCACCGCGATCCAGATCTTCAACCAGAGCCCGCGCGCCTGGAAGCCGAACTCGTACGGCGACGATGCGCTCGCGAGGTTCCACGAGGCGCAGGCGGGTTCCGACATCGACGCGGTGCTGATCCACGCGATCTACCTCCTGAACCCGGGCTCGGAGGATCCGGAGATCCGTACGAAGTCGCTCGCATCGCTGAGCACCTCGCTGCAGGTCGGGGATGCGCTCGGCGCGACCGGCGTGGTGCTGCACCCCGGCTCCGCGCTCAAGGGTCCGGTGCCGCCGGCGATCGAGCGCGCCGGCGCCGTGATCCGGGAGTGCCTGGAAGAGAGCGAAGCCTGCCCGCTGCACCTCGAGATCACCGCGGGTGCGGGCGGCACGCTGGGCCGCACGTTCGCCGAGCTGGCCGAACTGATCGATGCGGCCGGCGGATCGCCGCGCCTCGGCGTGTGCCTCGACTCCTGCCACCTGCTGGCCTCCGGGTACGACGTGCGCACGCCCGAGTCGCTCGCGGCCGTCCTCGACGAGCTCGAGAAGGAGCTCGGCCTGGACCGCCTCGGCAGCCTGCACCTCAACGACTCGCAGTACCCCCTCGGGTCCAACCGCGACCGCCACGCCAACCTCGGCGACGGCGAGATCGGCGAGGCCGGCATCTCCGCGTTCCTGCGTGAGCCGCGCTTCCAGCACCTCCCGTGCGTGCTCGAGACGCCCGGGCCGGACGGCAAGGGCACCGACGCCGCCGAGATCGCCTACGCGCAGCGGCTCCACGCGGGCGCCTGACCGCGGCACGCGAAACGTCCATCGACCGGGCGCGAGGCCTCACACCACGCAGGCACGCCACCGCCTACCGTGGACGAGGTGGCTGCTCCCACTCCCACGCTTGCGACCGACGCGCCGAGCGGCGTGACGATCGGCGCCGTGCTGCGCGAGCCGCACGTGCTGATGACGCTCGTCGCCTCGATCGTCGCGCGGCTCCCGTACGGCGCGCTCTCGCTGCTGACGGTGCTGAAGGTGACCGACGGTGGCTACGGCTACGGCGCAGCCGGACTCGTCGCCGGCGCGTATGCGGCGGCGATCGCGATCGGGCTCCCGGTGCTCTCGCGCATCGTCGACCGCGACGGACAGACCCGCCTGCTGCGCATCACCGCGCTCACCGGCGGAACCGCGACGGTGTCGCTCGCGCTGCTGCCCGGCGACAGCCCGCTCGTCGTGTACGTGCTGTTGGCGCTCGTCAACGGCGCGCTGCAGCCGCCGCTCGGCGGAGTGATGCGCGCGCTCTGGGACCAGATGCTCCGCCGCGACGACCAGCGGCACGTGGGGTACTCGCTCGACGCGATCGCCGTCGAGTTCGTCTTCACCGGGGGACCGCTCGTGCTCGTCGGCGGTGTGGCCGCGCTCACCTCGCCGACGACCGCGATGCTCGTCGCCGCGGCCCTCACGACGGTGGGCACGCTCGTGCTCGCGTCGCGCCCGCCGTCGCGCGCGTGGAAGCCCTCGACGGAGCAGCATTCGAGCTTCTTCGGAGCGCTGCGCAGCCCAGGTGTCCAGACGCTGATGGTCGCGGCGCTCGGCCTCGGCGGGATGTTCGGCACGATCGAGCTCGGCCTCACCGCGTACGGACGTGAGGAGGGCGAGCTCGGGCTCGTCGGCGCGCTCATCGCGATCTGGTCGATCGGCAGCATGCTCGGCGGCTTTGCGATCGCCCGCGTCCGCCCGGCCTCGCGGCCGGGCCACCGCATCGCCGGCATCCTGCTCGCGATGGCCGGAGCGAACCTGCTGCTGGGCCTGACGACCTCGCCGTGGGCGCTCGGCGCGGTCCTCGCCGTCGCGGGTGCGGGCATCGCGCCGACGATGGCGACCGCCAACGGCGCGATGGGCAGCGTCGCACCGCCGGGGATGCTCACCGAGGCGTTCGGTTGGACGCTGGCGTCGATCATGATCGGGTCGACGGTGATCGCCCCGCTGGCCGGGCTGGTCGTCGACCATGCGTCGGTGCAGGCGGCGCTGTCCGCGAGCGCCGTGCCACCGGCGCTGGGCGCCGCGGGCGTGTGGCTGCGCCGCCGCACGATCGCTCCTCGCGCTGCGTAGCCCGCGCCCGCTCCGTAGTGTGCGCCGTCGTCGATGGCCACCGAACCCGCACCCACAGCGACCATCCGCCACGTGCTGCGCCAGCCGGGCGTCGGCGTCGCGTTCCTCCTGAGCCTGCTCGCCCGCATGCCGGCGACGGCGACCGGCGCGCTCATCGCGCTGCGCCTGGGCCCGGAGCACGGCTATGCCGTGGCCGGGGTCGTCGACGCCGTGTTCGCGGTCGCGCTCGCGGTCGCGATGCCGATCTGGGGGCGCGTGCTCGAACGGCTCGGGCCGACGCGCGTGCTCGCGCTGCAGTCGGTCGCGAACATGGTCGCCCTCGGTCTCTTCGGACTCGTGCCGGCGGAGACGTCGCCGTGGGTGTTCGCGCTCATCGCCATCGCTGCGGGCACCACCGAACCGATCCACGGCGGCGCGATGCGCGCACTCTGGGACCGCCTGCTCGCGACGCCCGAGGAGCGACACATCGGCTACGCCCTCGATTCGGCGGCGCTCGAGGCGCTGTTCGCGGTCGCCACCGGGCTCTTCGTCGGCGTGGCAGCCGCGGCTGGTGGCGCCGGTGCCGGCCTCGTGGCGATCGGAGCGGTGACCGGCGTGGCCGGCGTCTGGTTCGCGGTGCTGCCGGCGGTCCGCGCGTGGCGTCCGGAGCCCGAGAGCGTTGACGGCGGCGGCGTCCTCGGCGCCCTCCGGCAGCCGGGCGCCCGGCTGATCGTCGCCGTGTCGTTCTCCGCCGGCCTGCACCTCGGGCCGGTCGAGCTCGGCATCACGGCGTTCGGGCAGGCCGAGGGCTCGGTGGGCTCCGTCGGCGTCCTGCTCGCGGTGTGGGGCATCGGCAGCATGCTCGGCGGCCTCGCGATGACGCGCGTACCGCCGTCACCGGATCCTGCACGGCGCATGGCCCTGCTCTGCTGTGGGTCGCGGCGACGAGTGCGTCGCTGCTGCTCGTGCACTCGATCCTCGCGGCCGCCGTCGTGATGTTCGTCGTCGGAAGTGGCCTTGCGCCGTTCTTCGCGACGCTGAACGGCAGCTTCGAGCACCTCGCTCCGGGGGAGAAGGTGACCGAGCTGTTCGGCCTGACCTTCTCCGGGCATGCTCGTGGGCGCGACGCTCGGCTCGCCGATCGCCGGCCTCGCGATCGACCACGTCTCGGCGAAGGCAGGGATCGCCGTCGCTGGGATCGGCCCGCTGCTCGGCGCGGTCCTGCTGCTGTCGGCCAGGCGCGGACGCCCGGCCGACACGCGCGCCTAGCCCGCGGGGACGGGCGCCGGGTCGGCGAGGGCGACGCGCAGGCCGGGCACGGCCTCCTCGAGCGCGAACGCCAGGCCGGCGGAGCGCCGCACGCGGAACTCCTCGCCGAGCGTGAGGCGGCGCACCACGCCCTCGCCGTGGCCGTTGCCGTCGCCGAGCAACTCGATGAGCACGCCGGACTCGCCGGCGTGGTCCTGGAGCACGTCGCGGAGATCGTCGAGCCCGCTGCGGGGTGAGCTGGCC
>JAQIJQ010000040.1:0-38221 GCA_036946195.1 Patulibacter minatonensis
ACCTCGACGGGATCGGCTGGCCCGAGCACGTCAAGACCATGCAGCGCAACTGGATCGGCCGCAGCCGCGGCGCCGAGGTGCAGTTCCGCTGCGAGGAGCTCGACACGAGCTACACCGTCTTCACCACGCGCCCCGACACGCTCTTCGGCGCGACGTTCTTCGTCATGGCCCCGGAGCATCCGGATGTCCGGGCGCTCGCCGCCGGGACCCCGCAGGACGACGCCGTCGCGGAGTACGTCCGGCAGGCGATGGTCGGCGACACCCGCGAGCGCGGCGACGAGGGTCGCGAGAAGACGGGCGTGTTCACCGGGCGCACGGTCACGAACCCGGTCAACGGCGAGCAGCTGCCGATCTACGTCGCCGACTACGTCCTGATGGACTACGGCACCGGCGCGATCATGGCGGTGCCGGCTCACGACGAACGCGACCACGCCTTCGCGACGAAGTACGACCTGCCGATCAAGCGCGTGATCGCTGGTCCGGATGGCGACACGTCCGCCGACGGGCTCCCGTACTCGGGCGACGGGCCGCTCGTGAACTCGGCCGCCGAGTTCGACGGCACGCCGAACCGCGAGGCGCTCGACGCGATCGTCGACTGGCTCGCCAAGGACGGCAAGGGCGAGGCGACCACCAACTACCGCCTGCGCGACTGGCTCGTCAGCCGCCAGCGGTACTGGGGCTGCCCGATCCCGATCATCCACTGCCCGAGCTGCGGCATGGTGCCGGTGCCGGACGACCAGCTCCCCGTCGAACTGCCCGACATCACGGACTACAAGCCGAAGGGCAAGAGTCCGCTCGCCGCGGCGACGGACTGGGTCAACACGCGTTGCCCGGGCTGCGGAGCGGATGCCCGGCGCGAGACCGACACGATGGACACGTTCGTCGACTCCTCGTGGTACTTCCTGCGCTACACCGATGCCCGCAACGACCAGGCGGCATGGGACCGCAAGGTCGTCGACCGGTGGATGCCGGTCGACCAGTACATCGGCGGCGTGGAGCACGCGATCCTCCACCTGCTCTACGCGCGCTTCTTCACGAAGGCCCTCGCCGATCTCGGCCTGGTGAGCACGCGCGAGCCGTTCGCGAACCTGTTCACGCAGGGCATGATCACCAAGGACGGGGCGAAGATGTCCAAGTCCAAGGGGAACACGGTCAGCCCGCGCGAGATGGTCACGCGGTACGGCGCCGACACCCTGCGCACCTACGTGCTCTTCATGGGTCCGCCGGAGCAGGACGCCGACTGGAGCGACGAGGGCGTCGAGGGCATGAGCCGCTTCATCTCGCGCCTCTGGCGCACCACGGCCGAGGCTGCAGCCGAGTTGCCGGCCGGCGAGATCCCCGCCGAGCCGAACCCCGATGGCCTGCGCATCCTTCGCAAGGCGCACTGGGCCATCAGCAAGGTGACGGCCGACATCGGCGAGCGCTTCAACTTCAACACCGCCATCGCCGCGGTGATGGAGCTGCTGAACGAGCTGTCCGCGGCCAAGCGTGGCGACGCAGAACCGGCCGTCGTCCGCTTCGCCCTCGGGACCGCCAACTCGCTGCTCTATCCGTTCGCACCGCATGCGACCACCGACGGCTGGGCCCTGCTGACGGGCGGCGAGCGTCTGTGGGAGCAGGACTGGCCGGTCGCGGAGGAGCGCTACCTCGTCGCCGACGAGATCGAACTCGTGATCCAGGTGCTCGGCAAGGTTCGTGGCCGCGTGACCGCGCCGGCCGATGCCGACGACGCAACGCTCGAGGCGCTCGCCCGCGCCGAACCGAACGTGGCGGCGCACCTGGACGGGAAGACCGTCGTGAAGGTGATCGTCGTGCAGGGCAAGCTCGTCAACTTCGTCGTCCGCTAGCGGCGGGTACGCCCGCACGTGACGGCAGGTCTGCTCACCCTCGCGTCGACCGGCCACGGTGGCACGAACCAGGGCGCACTCGGCGCCGTGCTCCTCGCGGTCACGGCGCTGCTGGTGCTCGCGTACTACGTGTCGGTTCCGTACCCGATCGTCCTGGTGCTCGGTGGGCTGGCCCTGGGATTCGCCCCCGGGATGCCGCACGTGGAGCTGCAGCCCGACCTGGTGCTCGTCCTCTTCCTGCCGCCGCTGCTCTACGGGGCGGCGTTCTTCTCGTCGCTGCGGGACCTGAGGGCCAACCTCGCGCCGGTGGCGAGCCTGTCGATCGGGCTCGTCATCGCGACGACTGGCGTCGTCGCCGGGGTCGCCCACTCCGTGATCGACGGCATGACGTGGCCCGCAGCGTTCACGCTCGGCGCGGTGCTCGCGCCGACCGACCCGGTGGCCGCAACCGCGATCGCCGGGCGCCTCGGTGCGCCGAAGCGGTTCGTGACCGTCGTCGAAGGCGAGTCGCTGATCAACGACGCGACGGCCCTGATCATCTTCAAGTTCGCGGTCGCTGCAACCGTCGCCGGGACGTTCTCGGCGTCGTCGGCCGTCGGCGAGTTCGTGCTCAGCTCGGTCGGAGGCGTGGCGATCGGGGCCGGCGTCGGCTGGCTCGTCGCGCGGGTCCGTCGACCGATCGACGATCCGCTCACCGAGATCACCATCTCGCTGCTGACCCCGTTCCTGGCCTACCTCCCGGCCGCGGTGCTCGGCGCGAGCGGTGTGCTCGCGGCCGTGACCTCCGGCATCTGGCTCGGGTGGCGGGCGCCGATGCTGGTCACCGCGACCACGCGCCTCCAGTCGACCTCCGTCTGGGAGGTCCTGATGTTCGTGATGAACGCGGCGCTGTTCGTCCTGCTCGGCACGCAGCTGCCGTCGATCATCGACGCGGTGAGCGACCAGTACGAGCCCGAGACGCTGCTGCTCTACGGCGTCGCCGTTTCGGTCGGCGTCGGACTGACGCGGTTCGCGTGGACCTTCGGACAGGCGGGCGTGCGCCGCATCGGCCGCAACCAGATGAGCGAGATGAAGCGCCCGCTCGCGCCGTGGGGCGAGACGCTCCTCGTTGCGTTCACCGGCATGCGGGGCGCCGTGTCGCTCGCTGCGGCGCTCGCGATCCCCGTGACGATCGACGGCGGCGAGGCCTTCCCGATGCGCGACCTGATCATCCTGCTCGTGTACTTCGTGATCCTCGCGACGATCGTCGGCCAGGGCCTGATGCTGCCTGCGCTGATCCGCTGGGTGGGCCTCGACGATGCCGCGCACCACGAGGCACGCGAGGCAGCGGCGCGGGTGAAGGCCGCGAAGGCCGCGATCGCGCGGCTCGACGAACTGGGTGGTGAGTCGTGGGTCGGAGAGGGAACGGCGACGCGCATGCGCGGGCTCTACGAGTTCCGGATCCGCAGGTTCCGTGCGCGGCTCGACGAGGACGACGACGGCTCGGTGGAGACGCAGTCGCAGGCGTTTCAGCGGCTGCGCCGCGAGGTGCTCGAGGCCGAGCGGCGCGAGATCCTACGTCTGCGCGACGTCGGCTTCATCTCGGCCGAGGTGCAGCACCGGATCGAACGCGACCTCGATCTCGAGGATGCCCGGCTGAACTAGGCCGGGCACTTCCGTTGCGAAGTCGTGACGGAGGTGTCGCAGTACGGGAGCGTCGTGGCGCAGGTGCCACCGTAGCGTCGCGGGCGTGACGACGGACGATCTCGCTGGGCTCGCGCGACGCTGGTGGCGAGCGGTCGCGCTGGTGCTCGTGATCGCGCTCGGGTGGCTGCTCGTCGCGCCGCGGGGACCGGCGCCAGCATCGATCGCCCTGTCCGGTCCGCAGCTTGGGACGAGCCCTGGTGGCGGCGGCGCGGCAGCCGACGGACGGTCGGCGGCGCCCACCTCCACGACCCCGCGGATCCGGCGGGTCGTCGTGCACGTTGCCGGCGCGGTGAAGCGCCCCGGCGTCTACCGCGTGCGTACCCCGGGGCGCCTCATCGACGCGGTGCACCGCGCCGGAGGGCTGCTGCCCGATGCCGATCTCACGCAGATCAACCTCGCCGCGCGACTGACCGACGGCCGCGCGATCATCGTCCCGCGCACGGGCGGCGCCGGCTCGGCTGGCGGCGCGGTCGGGGCCGCTGGCGGGAGCGGCTCGGCGGCGAGCGAGGGGAGTGGACCGGGTCCAGCCGGGAAGCTCAACGTGAACACCGCGACGGCCGAGCAGCTCGAGCAGCTCGAAGGCGTCGGCCCCGCGATGGCGGCGGCGATCATCGCGCTGCGGACCAAGCTCGGCGGGTTCAGCAAGCTCGAACAGCTCGACGACGTGTCGGGCGTGGGTGAGAAGCGGCTCGCGAGCCTGACCGCCCAGCTCGAACTGTGAGCGCGACCTGGCTCGGCTGGGGTGCGATCGCGGTCGCGGTGGCGGCCGGCGGCGCTGCGCCCGAGGCGATGCGCGCGACGGCGCTCGTCGCCCTCCTCGGGGCAGCGATGGCCTCTGGCGGCGGACGCCGGGGCGTGCTGATCCTGGCGGCCCTCGCCGTGGCCTGGGGTGGGATGCGGGTCGCGGCGATCGACCGCGCGGCTACGCCCGTGACCGCGCAGAAGCTGACGGGAGCGAGCATCCGGCTGAGCGAGACGCTCCCGGCACACGACCTGACGAGCGGCGAGAGCGGGGAGGCGCGCGCCGTGTGGCAGGCGCGGGCGATCGTGGCGGGGCCTGCACGCTACGGCGAGCCGACGCCGCTGCTGCGCCGGGGCTGGATCGCGCGCGTGGACGGTGAGCTCGTCCCGCTCGGCGCGGGTGCGGGCGACCGCAGGCTCGCGCGGCTGGGCGTGGCCGGCCGCCTGATGATCACGCGCGCGCGAGACACCGGTGAGCGTCGCGGCGGAGTGCTCGGCGCGATCGACGGGCTCGCCGCCGGTGGGGCGAGCGTCATGCGCAAGGCCGGCGGGCCGCGCGCCGGGGCGCTCCTCGCCGGCATGTCGCTCGGCACCGCCGAGGAGATCGGGGCGGACGACCGCGACGCGCTCCGCGCCTCCGGGCTCTGGCATCTGGCAGCGGCGAGCGGCGGCAACGTGGCCCTCGTGGTCGCTCTCTGCCTGGTCGTCGGCTGGATGCTCGGCATACCGGATCGCGGCCGCCTGGTGCTCGCCGCGGTCGCCGTCCTCGCGTACGTGCCGCTGGCGGGGGCGGGGCCGTCGATCCAGCGTGCGGGGGTGATGGGCATCGCGGCTCTGCTCGCGCTGCTCGTGGGGCGCGAGCAGCGGATGGTCGACGCGCTCGGGCTCGCAGGGGCCGTCACCCTCGCGCTCGATCCACGGGCCTTCCTCGACGTCGGGTGGCAGCTCAGCTTCGCGGCCACGGCGGCGCTGCTACTCGGCGCCGGTCCGGCGAGCCGTCGGCTGCGGCGGCTGGGCGTGCCGCGGGCGGCGGGGATCCCGCTGGCCGCGACGGCACTCACGACGCTGGCCACGGCGCCGGTCATGCTCGCCACCTTCGGCAGCGTGTCCGCGGCCGGGCTCGTGACGAACATCGCTGCGACACCGTTGGCTGCGGTGGCCGTCTGGAGCGGGGCGCTGGCCACGATCATCGCGCCGCTCTCGACGGGCGCAGCGCGGCTCGTCGCGGAGCCCGGAGCCGCGAGCGCCTCGGCCACGCTCGCACTCGCCGAGTGGGGCGCAGGTCGTGCGCATGCGCAGCTCGGGGCCAGCGCCGTCGGGCTCGCGCTACTCGGCGTGCTCGTCGTCGCGCTCGTGCGTCCGGGCCCACCGGCGCTCGGGCTGCTCGGGGCCGCCGTGCTCGCGTGGATCGCCTTCGCGGTGCCGCGGCCGCCGCACGACCCGCGGCTGCTCGTGCTCGACATCGGCCAGGGCAGCGCGGCCCTGCTGCAGGACGGAGAGGAGGCGGTGCTCGTCGACGCAGGTCCCGTCGACGGTGGGGTGGTCGACGCGCTCCGCCGCGCAGGGGTGCGCCGGCTGCGGGCGATCGTGCTCAGCCATCCGGCCGCCGACCACGACGGCGGTGCCGCGGCGGTATTGCGCGCCTTTCCGACCGGACTCGTGCTCGACGGCGGCACGCCGGGCGGCGGGCCGACCCACGAGGCGGCCCTGCGCGAGGCTGCGCGGCGGAACGTGCGGGTGGTGCCCGTGCGCGCCGGGCAGCGCCTGCGGGCCGGCCGGATCGCGATGTGGATCCGCTGGCCGACGCCGGCGGCCGCGCACCGGCCCGGCGATCCGAACGATCGCGCGGCCGTGGTGCAGGCGACCATCGGCGCGCTCTCGGCGATCATCCCCGCCGACGCCGAGGGGAACGTGCTCACCAAGCTGCCCCGGCTGGCGGGCTCCGTGCTCGTCGTCAGCCACCACGGCAGCAGCGACGACCAGCTGTCGATGCTGCTGCGGCAGCTGCGGCCCGCGGTCGCCGTGATCTCGGTCGGCGCGGGGAACGGCTACGGCCACCCGACCGCGCCCACCCTCGCCGCGCTGCGTGCCGCCCACGTCCCGGTGCTGCGCACCGACGAGGACGGCACCGTCGACCTGCGGGTGGACGGTGCCGGCCTCACCATCCGGCGGATCGCCAGCGCGACGGGCCGGCGGTGAGCTCGGCTCAGATCCCGAGCTCGCTCGGCCGGCCGTCGGCCGTCGAGACGATCACCCGACCGAGCGGGGTGAGCGAGATCGGGATCAGCTTGAAGTTCGCGAGGCCCAGGGGGATGCCGATGATCGTCAGGCAGAGCACGACCCCGGAGATGAGGTGCCCGAGCGCGAGCCACCAGCCGCAGAGCACGATCCAGAGGACGTTGCCGACGGTGGAGGCGACGCCGGCGGTGTCGCGCCGCTCGATCGTTCGGCCGAAGGGCCACAGTGCGAAGAGCGCCATGCGCGCCGCGGCGATGCCGAACGGGATCGTGACGATGAAGATGCAGCAGATCACGGCGGCGACGAGGTAGCCCACGGCGAGCCAGAAGCCGCCGAACACGAGCCACAGCAGGTTGAGGACGACGCGCATCAGCGCAGCGCCGCCGCGAGCGCCGAGAGCTGGTGGGCGGCATCGTTCGTGAGCGGCGGACCGTGGCCGAACGCGATCGTGGCCGGGCGCAGTTCGGCGAGACGGTGGATCGCCCGACGACAACCGTCGGCATCCGGCTGGTCGATCCTGGGAGGTTGGAAGACGCCGGTGCGCAGTCGCGTCGAGATCCCGAAGAGGGCGTCGCCGGCGATCAGCACGCGGTCCTTCTCGCGCCAGAGCGAGTGGTGACCCGGGGTGTGGCCACGGGTCGCGACGGCCACGAACCCGGCGCCGACCGCGTCGCCGTCCTTGAGCGGGCTCGCGCGCAGCGGCCGGTAGCGGACAAGCGCACGCTGCACCGGATTGAGTGGCTGACCCAGGCGAATCGGCGGCGAGATCCCCGCGGCGAGGTCGGCGAGATCGGCGGTTCCGCAGAGGACCTCGGCCCCGTGGTCGGCCGAGATCCGGTTGACCGTGCCGGCGTGGTCGATGTGCGCGTGCGTGAGCACGATCCGATCGAGTCGACGGCCCTCGAGGAGCCGGCGCACCCGGCTGTGATGGAACGGCATGCCGCTGTCGACGAGCACCGAATCGTCGAGGAGGAAGGCGTTCAGCCCGAACCGCGGTGCGAGCGGGAGGAGGATCACACCCTCGGCGATCGTCTGCATAGCCGGCATCGTACCTCCGCCGCTCCCGTCCACCGACGAAATGCGCGCGTTGCGGACCTGCACGCGACAGCGACGGCGCGGGCACGCGCAGTGCTCTACGGTGGGTCGGTGGCCTCCCTCAAGCCCGCCTACCTGCTGCACGGTGACGACCACGGCAAGCTCGCCGAGCGCCGGGCGAACCTGCGCAGCCTCGCGCAGCGCACCGGCGCCGACCTCGAGTTCCTCGAGGGCAACGACGCCACACCCGCCGCCGCGGCCGCCTCGCTGGCCGCGCTCACGCTCGGCGGTGAGCGGCGCGTCGTGATCGTCGACGACGTGCAGCGCTGGAAGGAGAAGGAGGTCGCGGCCGACCTCGTCCCCGCACTCGGCCGCCTCGACGATCTCACGACCATCGCGTTCTTCGCCCGTGAGGAGAAGAGCAAGGCCGCACCGAAGGCGCTGATCGAGGCCGTCGCGGCCGCCGGCGGCGACGTGGTGCACGTGCAGCTCCCCGAGCAGCGTGACCTTTCGGGCTGGGTGGTGCGAGAGGCCGCGCAGCGACAGATCGAGCTCGACCGTGAGGCCGCCGACCTGATCGCGACCCGCGTCGGGCGCCGTCCGTCGCGCCTGGCGCGTGTGCTCGAGGTGCTCGGCCAGGGCACCGAGCCGGGCCTGCGCCTCGGCGCTCCCGACGTGGCGCCGTTCGTCGGCGACGACGCCGAGCTCGTGGCGTGGCCGCTCGTCGACGCGCTCGTCGCGGGTCAGGAGCAGCATGCGCTCCGTCTCATGCTCGAGCTCGTCGAACGCGGCGAGTCGCCCGTGCGCCTCCTCGCCATGGTCGAGCGCCGCGCCCGCGAGCTGCGAGACCTTGCCGTCCGACTGGATGCCGGCGAGTCACCCCAGCAGGTGGAGGCGTCGATGAAGGGTCCGCCGTGGGCGAAGGGCAAGCGCGTCCAGGAGGCGCGCCGCGCCGACCGGCAATGGCTCGACGCGCTCGTCGTGCGGCTCAGCGCGCTCGAGATCGACACGCGCGGCGGCTCGGCCGCCGACCCGGCCGTCCGCGTCGTGCACCAGCTGTTCCGCCCGCCGGTCGCGGTTCGGGCGTAGGGTCGCCTGGAGTCGAGCGGCCGAGGGGCGCTCGCGCGAGCTTCCCGAATGCGCCCCCGGAACGACGAAACGCCCGGCAAGCCGGGCGCGAGTCGAGGGCGTTGAGAAGCGGCTGCGGGCTAGGCCGCAGCGTTGCCGCGACGCACGCGAACAGCGCGCGCCTTCTTGCGGGCACCGGTGTTCTTGTGCAGAGCGCCGCGCTTGACGGCCTTGTCGATCGTCTTCTGGAGGAGGCGAAGCTCCTCGCCGGCCTTCGTGTCGTCGTTCGAGGCGACGGCGGCCTCGAGACGACGGAAGTACGTCTTGATCGACGAGGTGTAGCGCTTGTTCTCGAGGCGCTCGCGCTCGGCGCGCAGGATGCGCTTCTTCTGGGATGCGATGTTTGCCATAAAGCGACGGCGAACCATAGCGGTCCGACGCCGATCGTGCCGTGCGGTCTCCTCCCGCGGAGGCAGAGGTGCGCACGCCACCCGCGAAGGTCCGTACGATGCCGCGTTCATGGGGGACGAAGGACAGCGCCGGGAAGGCCTCCCCGAGCCGGACGACCTGCTCGATACGCCGGCCTCCCGCCGGTATGCCGAGCGCATGGCTGCCCGCGCCGCGCGTGGGGGCTCGCCGCCTCGCCCGGCGCCGCCGCGCGCCTCGCGGCAGGCTCCGCGTGCCGGCCGCGCTACCCGCGCCAGCGCGCCGCTGGCACCTGCCACCCACGCCGCCCGCTCGGTCTCGGAGCGCGCCGAGGATCTCGACGCGCTCGCCGAGAGCGCACCCGGGCCTGCGCCCGGGCCGCGTCCTACGGGCCGGGCGGAGAGCGGTCGCGCGCGCAACACCGCGATCTTCTCGGTGCTCACGATGTTCTCGAGGGTCGCCGGTCTGCTGCGCGAGATGCTCGCGACCGGCTTCTACGGCACCACCGGGCCGGCCTCCGCGTTCACGCTCGCCTTCCAGATCCCGAATCTGCTGCGCTCGCTCTTCGCCGATGCGGCCCTGAGCGCCGCGTTCGTCCCGGTGTTCTCCGACCTGCTCCAGCAGGGCCGCCGCCGCGAGGCGATGCGCCTGGCCACGAACCTCGCCTGGGTGGTGCTGCTGGGCCTCACCGCGATCACGGCCGTGAGCATCCTGCTCTCGCCGCTCGTCGTCCCGTTGCTCACCGACGACCTCTCCGCCGCGGACACGACGCTCGCCGTCCACCTGACGCAGATCATGTTCCCCGTCGTCGCGCTGCTCGGCGTGAACGGCCTCCTCGTCGGGGTCCTCAACGCCGAGGACCACTTCACGATCCCGGCGCTCTCGCCCGTGGTCTGGAACGTGCTGATCATGGTGTTCATGATCGGGACGCACGTCGCGATCGAGGATCCGGGCGACCAGCTCTACGGGTACGCGATCGGCGTCCTCGTCGGCACCGTCGCCCAGCTGATGATGGCCATCCCGCTCGTGCGCCAGAAGGGCTTCCGCATGGGCAAGGTGCGCTGGAACACCGACGGCCAGGTCCGGCAGGTGCTGATCCTGATGCTGCCCGTGGCCCTCGGACTCGGGCTCGTCAACTTCAACCTGCTGATCAACTCCACGCTGGGGTTCAAGATCAACGACCAGGTGCCGCGCGCGATCGACGCCGCGTTCCGGCTCTACATGCTGCCCCAAGGCATCTTCAGCGTCGCGATCGCCACCGTCCTCTTCCCGGCGCTCAGCCGCGCCGCCGCCCGCCGTGACGATGCCGACCTGCGCGGGATCATCGGCGACGGGATGCGCCTGATCCTCGTGCTCCTGATCCCGGCCGCCGCCGTGTCGATCGCCCTCGCGGCGCCGATCGTGCGGCTGGTCTACGAGCACGGCAAGTTCGATGCGTACTCCACGAGCCTCGCCGCCGAGGCGCTCTGGGTGTTCTCGCTGACGCTCCCGCTCAACGGCCTGAACCTGCTCTTCACCCGTACGTTCTTCGCGCTCAAGGACCCGTGGACGACGACGCGGATTGCGGTGCTGAGCCTGCTCGTGAACGTGGTCGTCTCGGTTGCGCTCTACAAGCCGCTCGGCATCGGCGGCATCGTCGCGGGCACGGTCGCCGCCAACATCGCGGTCGTCGCTGCGCAGATGCGCGTGCTCCGCGGACGGCTCCACGGATCGCTCGGGCTCGCCCGCACGCTGGGGACCGGCGCCCGGATCCTCGTGGCAGCGGGCGTGCTCGCGGCCACGAGCCTCGTCGTCGACCTCGGCGTGCGCTCCGTGCTCGGCGACGGCCTGTTCTCGCTCGCCATCTCGCTCGTGCTCGCGCTCGCCATCGGCGGCGCCGCCTACCTGGCCTCGCTGCGCGCGCTGAAGGTGGAGGAGGCGCTCCGCCTCGAGACGATGCTGCGCGCGCGGTTGGCGCGTCCACAACCCGCCGGTCCGGGCAGCCCGACGGGCTAGGCTTGGGCGCGTGACGAGCGCGACGGACCGAGGCCCCGATCCGCCGTGGCGCCGCGTCCCCGGAGCGATGACGCTCCCGCACCTGCGCCGCATGGCCATCCGCGAACCGCACCTCATCGCCGAAGGCGACGGGGAGCTGTTCGCCGCGGCGATCCCCGATCGGGCCCGGTGGACCGTCGGTCGCGAGGACGGCAACGATCTGATCATCGCCTGGGATCCGTCGGTGAGTCGCCTGCACGCCACGCTCGAGCGCCTTGGCGAGCTGATCGTGGTGGAGGACTCCGGCGTGTCGCGGAACGGCACGTTCGTCAACGGGCGCCGCATCGTCGGCCGCACCCGTCTGCAGGACCAGAGCGAGATCACCCTCGGTCACACGACGCTCCTGATCCGCCTGCCCGGCCTCACCCCGGCCTCCGCTGCCACCGTGACCGTCGGCGGGGCCACCCGCGCCCCGAGCAGCGCCGATCTCTCACCGGCCGAGCTGCGGGTCGTCGACGTGCTGATCCTGTCGCGCACCGATCCGGACGCCCCCATCCCGACGAACCGCGAGATCGGCGAGCAGCTCGGGCTCGGCGCCGAGACCGTGAAGTCGCACCTCAAGTCGATCGCGAAGAAGCTCGCCGCGCAGGGGGTGCGCGGTCCGATCGACCGCTCCCGTTTGGCCGAACTGGCCGCGCAGGGGATGCTCGGCCAGCCCGACGCGCTCTAGACCGCGGGCGGCGCCGGGATCAGCAGGTGGCGCGCAGCCGAGCCGCGGTGACGCGGCACGCGCTCGTCTTCGACGAGAGGTACGGGAACCGGCTCAGCACCCGGTACTGGCGGTAGCGCATGGTGGCGCCGCCTGCGCTCACGCGCACCTCGACGGTCGAGCCGGCCTTCAGGCCGACGCGCGTCGTCGAGAGCGTGCGGCTCTTGCCGCGCGGGTGCGCCGAGGCGGTGCGCTTGTGCCTCGCGCACCGGCTCACGCACCGCACCGTGATCACCTGGCCTCGCGACGTGGGGGCCACGACCATGCGGATCACCCGCCGCGACTTCACCACGGCGCCGACGCCGAACTCGGTCACCGGCGCCGGCCCGCAGACCGCGCCCTTGCGCGTGGTGAACTGCTGCTGCCCGGGGCAGGGGTCGGGCGTAGCGACCGGAGGCGGCGGGGGCGGGGGCGGGGTGGGTTCGAAGAGACGGGTGTAGATCAGGAGTGGTCCGCCGCCGATCTTCCCGACGAACGGCACCAGCCAGCGACCGCGGCGCGTATCGGTCGCGACCGCGCCGGTGAGCAGGTAGTTCGACGACGCCGTGCCCGGGAGCGGGCCGAACGCCGAGAGCTGCGACTGCGGAGCATCGTCGTCCCAGTCCTTCGAGCGGGTGCGGCCCCAGACTTCGAACTGCCCGTCGGCGTGGGTTGCGTCGACCGTGTCTCCGGACCAGAACATCGCCGACTGCCCCGTGATCGGATCGGTGGCGACCGACGAGTCGGGACCGGTGCCGTAGGCCGGCGCGTTCGCCGGGCCCATCTGCGAGATCGCGAGTGGAGCGCCGATCTGCGTGAGGTTCGGAGCGAAGCGGGTGGCGTGCAGCTCGACGCCGCTCCTGGTGCCGTGCGGCCACGCGACGATCCACTGAGCGGCCACGGGGTTCCACGCGATCGACGGACGATCGGTCGTGTTCGCTCCGGCTGGGAGGGCGCGGGCGATGCCACCGATCGGGGCGAGGTCGGCGGTGAGGCGCATCACGCCGAGGTCGCCCTTGGTCGCCGAGCCGAGCGCGACGGAGAAGGCCAGGCCGATCTCGCCGCCCGGTCCCGCAGCCGCCGCAGGGAGCGCATAGGTGCCGTTGGCCGGCGTGATCCGCTTGAGGGGGCCTGCGCCGGTTGCCGTGACCGTCGTGCCGAGCACGCGGTTGACGGGATCGTCGGTCAGCGTCGCCTGCCAGAACACGCTCACGCCGGAACGCATGTCGTTCGGCACCACCTGGGGGACGTGCGGGGCGTTGTACCCCGGACCGAGCGAGCCGAGGCCTCCGATCGCCCGCCCCTGCGGGTCGAGCCACTGGTAGCGGATGCTGGCGTCACCGTCCTTCCAGAAGCCGGTGAACGCCACGAAGAAGCGCTTGAGCTTGCTGCTGTAGGCGACGCGCGCGTTGAACGCCGGCCAGCCGTCCGCGCCGGTGCCGGAGTTCGCGATCTTGAACTGGAGGCCGTTCGGGGCGCCGTTCGAGAGCACGAAGCGGCCCCAGATCGCGCCGGTGCCGGGCTTCTCGTGCTCGCTGGCCCAGACGACGAGGAAGCGGTCGTTCGTGGGGTCGTAGGCCGCGGCCGGGTTGCCGGCCGGACGGTCGCCGGGGTTGACGATCGTCGTCGACACCTGGGCCTGAGCCCCGATCGGACCGGCCTGCGCCGGGCCAGCCGTGGTGACGGCGGCACCGAGCACCAGGATCAGGGCAGCGATCGCGCGGCGCCAGGGAGCGACGCGCGCGCCGCGCAGGCGTGCGAGGACGGGGCGGGTGGCGACCATCGGGTCGTCGGAACACTACGCCGGCCGTGTGGTTTCGGTCGGTGCAGGAGTGGGCACGACGGAGAGCTCTGCAAGGGTGGCCTCGAACGACGCAGCCAGCTGCGCGGGTGCGGCATGGCGGAGCTCCGGCGCCTCGCCGGGTTCCTGGTGCACCACGGCGAGCGTGCCGTCGACGCTCGGGCGCCAGCCGAGCCAGCGCGCCTGCTGCGCACCGTCCGCAGCGCGCCGTACGTAGCCGGCCTCCCAGGCGCCGGGCAGCGGCCGGCCGAGCGCGATCGCAAGGGCATCGCGCAGGCCGCCGATCGCTCCGAGCGGTGCGGCCGTCTGCAGCAGCCAGCGGGCGCGGGGGCCGCCTGAGCCGGCGCCGACCACGACCCGGCCGGCCGCGTCGCGCGCGGCGATCCGCACGCGCCCGGCGGGATCGCGGAGCCACACCACGACGTGCGGCTGCTCGCCGTGGAGCGGAGCGACCAGGCGCTCGGCGACGGTCGAGAGTCCGGCCGGGTGCGCGTCGTCGCCCCGGACGATGAGCCCGCGCGCGGCGAGCGAACGGGCGGCGACGGTGCCCTCCAGCTCGTCGAGCGGTCGGCGGCGTCCGATTCCGGCGAGCTGGTCCGTCCCGGCGACGCCGGCCAGGAACGTGAGCTGCTCGGCGGAGAGCGGGAGGGTGAGGTGGTCGGTGGTCATCGGGTCGTCCCTCCCGGCTCGGAGAACCTCAGCTCCGCGAGCGCCTGATCGAACCGGCGACGCAGCTCGGCGCCGGGCTCGCGGGCGTCGTTCGCCGCGATCAGGCGGACGAACTCGAGGTCGAACTCGTCGCCCGTGGCCGGCGCGAGCGCGAGCACCATGAGCTCACGCGCGAGTCGGCCGTCGGTCACGTCGGACGTGCGCACCTGGTGGCGGAGCACGCTCGGCACGCCGTCGACCTCGACGACGTACTCGTCGACGAGCCCGAGCTGGGCGTACTGGATGCGGTCGCCGTCGAAGATCCGCTGGGCGAGATCCGAGAGCGCGGTGCCGACGGGGACGCGGTCGCGCTCGACGGCGACGGAGGCGGGGTGCAGGTTCGTGCTCATGGTGTTCACCCGATGTGGAGGAATCCGCCGACCTTGCCGACGACGTCCTTCGCGCCGCCGCCGACATCGCCCACGAAGTCGGTCGTGGCGTTCCATCCGGACTCGGCCGCATCGGCGATCGCATCCGGGTTGACGTTCACGCCGATCGAGTAGCTGAGGCCCAGCTCGTAGGCGAGCTTGCCCTTCACGTGGAAGCCGTAGCCGTCCTTGCCGCCCCAGTTCACGTCGGCTTTGGCCTCGGCGGCGTAGCCGACGATCCCGCCGACGGACTGGTCGACGGACACGCCGCCCATGTCGATCTTGTCGGAGACCTCGGCCTCGGCGCCGAGCATGCCGCCGAGGTGGCCGTGGGCGCCGTTCTTGTCGGCGTAGGCCTTGGCGTCGAACTTGCCGCCGACGAAGAAGCTGCCGCCGACCTCGTGCGTGAACGGCCCCTCCTTCTGCGTGATCTTGCCCTCGCCGCTGAGCCCGGCGCTGCCGGACAGGCCGCCGAGCCACCACTCGGTCTCGCCCTCGTCGTTCGTCTCGACGCCGGGGCCCTTCACTTGCGCCTTCGTGCCGAGCAGCACCTCCCAGCTCCAGGAGTTGCGCTCGTCGAAGTCGCCGTCGCCCCGGAACAGCAGGCCGGCGAGCCAGCCGTCCTCGAGGTTGCCCTCGGTGACGAGGTGCTCGTCCCACCAGCTGGTGCCGCCGCCCTCCTCGAGCACGGCGAGCCGCGCGCGCTCCTTGAGGGTCGACGCGTCCTTCGCGATCTGCGTGACCGAGAGGCCGCACTGGCTGGCTACCTGCTGGCAGATGCCGCGCGCGTGGGCGGCGACGTCCGGCGGCGCCCCGGCGAATCCCGCATCGAGCGCGCGGGTGCTCGTGGTGGTGATCGCCTCGGCGCGCGTGTGGAGATCCTCGGCGGCGAGGACCACGCCGAGCGGCACGATCGAGATGTCGAGTCCGCCGCTCACAGCTGGCTCCTGCGCTCCGCAGCTTCCTCGCGCTGTCGTTCGGCGAGGGCGTTCGCCTGCGTGCGCCAACGCGTCTGCTCGGCCTCGAGCGACCCGGCGCGGGTGCTGAGGTAGGTGCCGAGCCCGTCGAGCTGCTCGGCGCAGTGGCGGAGCTTCGCGCTCTCGGCGTGCATGTGTCCGCGGACGCGCTCGGCGACCGGCGCCCTGAACGGCATGCCCTCGGTGGTGGAGCTCAACCCGGAGGCGTAGGTGCGCAGGTGCGTGGCGTCGGCGTGCAGGAGCGCGGCGTCCCGGCGCATCGCGTCCGGGTCGCCGGCGGGAAAGGATCCGATGGTCGCGGCGAAGGTCATGGGCAGCTGGGTCGTGGGTGCTCGGGGCTCTCTGGGACCGCGGAAGGACCGACGGTGCAGCCAGGCTACGCGGGCTCCGTGGGCCGTCTCAACCGCGCGTTCCCCCGGGGGAGAACCGCTGCGTTCCCCCGGGGGAACGGCGCGTTGACCCGTCCCGTGGACCGTTCGTAGGTTGCTCTCAGCACGCCACCGACCCCGGCGGCGTGAGCAACCCAGACCCACACCTCGGAGGAACAGACATGAGTGAGATCGGTGGCGAGCTCGGCGCGATGTCGGGCATGGTCTCGACCTTCCACACGCAGCAGGCCAGCATCGAACAGGTCGTGAGCGCGATCGGCGGTCAGATCAACTCCAGCCCGGGCTGGTGGAAGGGTCCGCGTGCGGATCGCTTCCGAGGTCAGTGGCCCGAGTTCCAGGCGGCCCTGCAGAACCTCCACGCCGCGCTCGGCGAGTGCGCGACCGAGGTGCAGAGCTCCGCGAACGGTCTGCAGAGCGTCGGCGGCTGATGCCGAGGCCGCTCAGGACGGCACGGCGACCTGGATCAGGTCGAGCGTGCCGCCCGGGCGGACGAGGAACGCCCGCCCCGGCGGGAACTCGAGCGCTCGGCGGAACGGCAGCTTCGTGTCGAAGATCTCGCCGTGCGTCTCGAGGTTCGGCGCGAGCAGGAGCCCGGCGCCGTCCTTGCGCAGCTCGCGCACGAAGCCGAAGGCCGTGAACACGGCCTGCGACTCACCGCTCGCCAGAAGGCACACGCCGGCGTCGCGGCAGGCGCGGGCGGCCGCCTCCAGGCGCGAGTTCGCCATGCCCACCTCGAGCTCGGTGAGGTCGTCGAGCACCACGAGCCGCGGCTGCCCGTCCTCCTTGCCCTGGGCGGCGAAGCCCTCGAGCAGTCCGGCGAGCGCGTTCGCATCGGGGCTCTCGGTCGCGGTTGCCCATCCGGTTAGGTCGCGGAGCGGGGATCGACGAAACGAGATCAGGTGGCGCTCGCTCTGCGGGCGTGCCTGCGCGTAGCCGGCGGCGAGGGTGGCCAGCGCCGTCGAGCGGCCGGTGCGGTAGGGCCCGACGACCATGAAGTGCGCGCCGTCGAGGACCACCCGCGCCGGCTGGCCGTCGCGCTCGCGCTGGCCGACGACCACCGACGAGGCCTCCGTCGACGGCGGCAGGTCGGCCAGGGGCAGCCGCGTCGCGAGGAGCTGGACCGGGCTCGGCACGGCGCCGAGGGAGTGCTGGGCGCGCAGCGCTGCACCGGTGCGCGCCATCGCCTCGCGCAGCGGCTCACCGGGGTCGGCCCAGGTGCCCAGCTGCACCTCGAGGCCGTCGAGGTCGAAGCCGCGTCCAGGCGGGAGGTCGGACGGGATCGCCTTCAGGCCGAGTCGGGCGTACTCGTCGCGGTCGCCGAGCCGCAGCACGAGCCGCAGGCCGATCACGGCGTGCACCGCGTTGGGGACGGCGAACCGTCGGTCGGAGGTGATCGCGAGGTGGATCCCGAACGCCGGGCCGTCGGAGGCGAGCTGGCGCATCAGGTCGGCGAGGCGCCCGAGCTCGGCGTGCTCGTACCGCTCCTGGAAGGCGCCGTAGTCGTCGACGAGCAGGAGGATCCGCGGGACCGCCTGCTCGCTGCGGTGGACGAGGTCGTCGAAGTCGTGAGCGCCGAGTTCGGAGTAGGCCTGCCGGCGCGCGGTGAGGGTGTCCGTGAGGAACTCGAGCAGCCGGGCGGTGCGGGCTCCGTCGTCGCCCGCCACCACCGCTCCGGTGTGCGGCAGCTCGTCGACCGCACCGAGTGCTCGGCCGGCGCAGTCCAGGCCGTACACGTGCAGGTCGTCGGTGGAGCGGCCCCAGGCCAGACTCGCCGCGACGCCGGCGAGGGCGCTCGTCCGACCGGAGCGCGGCCCGCCGAGGAAGAGTGCGTTTCCCTGACTCGCCGGGTCGAACCGCAGGGTACGGCGCCGCTGCGCGGCCGGGTCGTCGACGATGCCGACGAAGCCCGGCCCCGCTTGCTCGGCCCCGGCCCGGCCGTCCACGAGCACCGGGAGTTCGGGGAGCCACGGACGGCGCGCCGGCGGGAGCTCCGCGGCGGCAGCGCGGGCGGCGTCGACGATCGTGCGCAGCTCGGTGTCGTCTGGTGAGGTGATGGTCCCGGGCGTCGTCCCAGCGGCGCCGTTCGGGGCCGCGGCCGCGGCACGGCCGAGGCCGAACGGTTGCACGGTCGTCACGTCGGCGGTCCGGAGGTTCGGCGGGGCGCCGACGTAACCGGACTGGAACGGCACGAGGTCGTCCTCCCCGAGCTTGGCCCACGCGCGGCCGGGCGTGCGCTTGGAGATGAACGCCGCCTCGGGGCTGCCGATGATGTCGATGCTCTCGTCGCGGCCGAGGGTGCGCAGCGCGATCTGGAGCGCCGTGTTCGCGCGGATGCGACCGGTGACGCTGCCCCGCGGGCTCTGCGTCGCGAGGACGAGGTGCACGCCGAGGCTGCGGCCGCGCTGCACGACGTCGAGCACGCCGTCGACGAACTCCGGCACCTCCTGCGCGAGGGTCGCGAACTCGTCGATCGCGATGAGCAGGCGCGGCAGCACGAGCTCGGGCCGCGTGCGGCGCAGCTCGGCGAGATCCAGCGCCCCGGCGTCGGCGAGCACGGTCTCGCGGAAGCGGATCTCCGCTCGCAGGGAGGTGAGCGCGCGGTCGGCCAGGTGCTCGTCGAGGTCGGTGACGACGCCGACCGTGTGCGGTAGCTGCGCCAGCTCGCGGAACGCGGAGCCGCCCTTGTAGTCGACGAGCAGGAACGTGAGGTGCGTCGGCGGCGCGTGGAGCGCCATGGAGGCGAGCATCCCGCGGAGCAGCTCGCTCTTGCCGGCGCCCGAGGTGCCGCCGACGAGGGCGTGCGGGCCGACGACTGCGAGGTCGAGGTGGAGCGGGCCGTCGCCGCCGGCGCCGAGGATGCAGCGCACGCCGTCGACTGCGCCCCGCCAGCGGGTCGCCACGGCACCGGGCGTGACGGGCGAGAGTCCCTCGAGCTCGAGCAGCGCGGCCACCGGGGGGAGGCTCGAGATGCCGCGCTCGTCATGGGTGACGTCGCGCAGCGGGGCGATCGCGGCGGCAGCCGACTCGGCGACCGCCATCGGGACCGAGTCGAGCGTCACGCGGTCGCTCACCTCGCCGGTCGTGGTGTCGGTGATCGTCGCCAGCGCGCGCGCTTCGTCGAGCTCGACGAGCGTGCGGCACGCCGCGGGCAAGGCGCCCGTGTCGTCGGCCTCCCAGATCACGTGCACGCCGGCCTCCTGTGCGGCCGGCGAGAGCAGCCGACCGATGAGCGTGCGGTCGGCGACGGCGCCGTCTCGCACGAACACGACGACGTGCGGGCGCCCGTCGATCCCGCTGGGCTTCGCGCCGCCGAGGAGGTCGTCCGTGCGGTCCTCGACGAGCGCGGCGAGGGCGGCGAGCTGCTCCTCGATCTCGACCCGCCGCAGCCCGAGCCCGGGCGCGCCTCCGGGGCCGATGCCGCCGGCGGGCACGTGCGGCAGCCACTTGAGCCAGTCCCAGGCGGGATCGGCCTCGCCGAGCAGGGCGACGAGCTGCACGTCACGCGGCGAATGGAGTCCGGCGACCTGGAGCAGCAGCCACCGCAGGAGACCCTCGCGCAGCTCGGGTGGTCCGGTCACGCCCACCGGTCCGACGTCGCCGAGGGCGACCGTGATCGGGGTGCTCTCGAGCTCGGGCTGCACCGGCACGCTCGCGGCGAGCTCGTCGCGCAGTTCGGCGGCGCCGCCCTCGCCGGCGCGCAGCACCACCTCGCTCATCCGGGCGCCCATGCCGATGCGCAGGTGCAGGAGGTCGTGGTGGCTGGCGCGACGTTCCCACAGACGCGGGTCGGCGTCGACCATGCGCCGGGCGAGCATGCGCGCATCGGGGAAGAGGTCGAGGCGCCGTTCCTCCTCGTCGGCGCGGAGCGCGTCGACCTCTTCGGCCGTGCGCGCGAGCTCGGCACGGAACGCGGTGCGGCGGTCGCGGTACTCGGCCCGGCCGCCGAGCCGGTCCGAGAGCCAGGTGCCGAGCACCATCACCGGCGAGAGGGCGCAGAGCATGAGCATGAACGTCTGGCCCGTGAGTCGCCACAGCACGACACCCGCGATGGCCGGGACGATCGCCGCGACGAGCGGCAGGCGCGGGGCGCGCGGCTGCTCGGGCACCTTCGGCGCATCGATCAGCCGGGCGAATGGCCGCGGCGCCACGCGCGGCGGACAGTTGAAGCCGATCGCGCCGTCCGGGCGGGCCTCGAGGGCGCGACGCGCCGAACGGCTGCCCGCCTCGCTCGAGCCGGTGAGCCGCAGCGTCGACCGGCCGGCCTCGATGTGCGTACCGTCGCCGGCGGCGATCGGTCGGCCGGGCACGAGCGGCGTGCCGTCGACGGCGCTGCCGTTGCGCGAGCCGAGATCCTCGACCGTCCAACCGGTCGCGGTGCGCTCGAGCCGCAGGTGCTCGCGCGAGAGGGAGGGATCGGTGAGCGCGAGCTCGGCGCGCTGGTCGTCGCGGCCGATCGTCGCGCGCCGTCCCACGAGCGGCAGCTGGGCGCCGGCTGCCGGGCCCGCGATCACCTCGAGCGCCCAGGTCGCGACGGTGCCCGGATCGCTTGGAGCCTCGAGGTCGACGATCCGCAGGTGGTCGCCGTGCACGGCGCCGAGCTGCACGAACGGGTCGTCCGGCTGGGCGCGAGACCCGGTGCGCAGGTTCACCACGGCCCACTCGAGCGCCGGGACGGCGAGGTCGGCGCGATCGACGACCTCCTCGACCGTGGCGCTGGGCGGCGCGAAGATCTCGATGTCGACCCCACGGTCGGCCGTGGCCCCGGGCGCACCGATCCCGAGCCGGACCCGCACGGTCTGGGCGAGCGGCGAGCCGGTGCGTTCGGTGTCGGACACGGAGGGAGAGGGCGCGCGGGCGGACGGGCGGACCCGCGAGTCTGCCCAGTCTAGGCCGTGGCCATTGCGCCGGGATGTGGCCGAGCCCGGGCGCTGCCTCTAGGATTCGCCCGCTGATGGGGACCCGCGATCGACGTCCGTTCCTGCTGCGCCCCGGAGATCGGCTCGCGGGGTACGAGATCGACGACGTGCTCGGCGTGGGCGGGATGGCGACCGTCTACGAGGCGACCCAGTCGTCGTTGCGTCGCCGCGTCGCGCTCAAGGTGCTCGATCCGCGCCTGGCCGAGGACGACGCCTTTCGCGAGCGCTTCCGCCACGAGGGCGCGCACCTTGCCGCGCTCGACCATCCGAGCATCGTGCCGGTGTACGACTCGGGCGAGGACGACGGGCGGCTCTACCTCGCGATGCGGCTCGTCGACGGCGAGACGCTCGCCGACCGCATGCGCAGCGGTGGGCTCTCGGCCGACGAGGTGGTCGGCATCACCGAGCAGATCGCGAGTGCCCTGGACGCCGCGCACGCCGAGGGCATCCTGCACCGCGACGTCAAGCCGCAGAACGTGCTGCTCGCGGGCGATCGCGCCTTCTTGGCGGATTTCGGCGTCGCGAAGTCGGCGGCGGCCGCGACGATGACGGGCACCGGCGGGTTCCTCGGCAGCGTGCACTACGCCGCGCCCGAGCAGATCCGGGGGCAGGCGCTCGGCCCGCCGACCGACGTGTACGCGCTCGCGGCCATGGCCTACGAGTGCCTGGCCGGCCGCCCGCCCTTCGACCGTGAATCGGAGGTCGGCGTGATCCACGGTCACCTCGAAGAGGCGCCGCCGGCGTTGCCGGGCCGCGGTGGGCGTGCGATGCGAGACGTCGGGGCCGTGCTGGCCGCGGGCCTGGCGAAGGTGCCGGACGAGCGCCCCGGATCGGCCGGAGCGTTCGCCGCGCAGCTGCACCGGGCGGTCGACCGGCTCGGGGCGAGCGAGCGTGGGCGCCGGCCCGCGTTCGGAGATCCGCTCGCGGAGCGGCGTCCGGTCGCGACGGGTGCGGCACGTGCGAACGGCGCCGCCGGTGGATCGTCTGCGCCGACCGCGGGCGTCACCTTCGTCGGAGAGGCCGCAACCCCCGGCCAGGGTGACCGCGATGCCGCCCGCGCGGAGACGGTCGACCTCCCCGCCGACGGCCAGGTACGGCACATGACCGTGGCCGACCGCCGCACGCGCTTCGTGCCGCGGGCCGTCGCCGCTGGCGAGCGGCGCAGCCGTGCCGCGACGATCGCGGCGGTCGTCCTGCTCGTCGTGGCCGCCGGTGCCGCAGCCGCGCTCGTGCTCGTGCGCGGCCCGTCCGAGACCGCACTCACGGCCGGCCCGTTCCGGCTCACGGTCCCCGGGGAGGTTCGCGTGCAGCGGGCGACGGCCGGTGCGTTCGCCGGGCTCCCGGCCACGCCTGGTGATTCGGTGTCGACGGGTGCGCGCGGTCGGGTGCAGGTGTCGCTCGGCATGCTCGGTGCCGGTCACGCGCTTCGGCTGTCCGAGGGCGGAAGCCCGGCCACGGTGGTCACGGTCGAGGACCGCATCGGCTGGTCGTGGCCTGCCGCGACCAATGACGGTCGCACCTCCGAGGTGCTCGTGTTCCCCGGCGCGGCGAAGGGCGCGCCCGCCGCGCTCGTCGCCTGTGCGTGGCCGGCGAGCTTCGACGGCGGTGACGAGGTCTGCCAGACCGCTGCCGCCGGCCTCCAGGGCGGCGGGGGGCGCCTCACCGCAGCGGCGGCCGGCGCGGAGCAGGAACGTCTGCGCAAGCTGGTCGCGGCGCTGCGCTCCGCACGTTCGCGGGCGCTCCCGCGCATCAGTGCCAGCCGCGCCACGGCGGCGCGCCGGCTGGCCAAGGTGCACACGGAGGCGGAGGACGCGCTGCGCGCCCTCGCGGCCGACCACCCGTGGGATGCCGGGCTCGTGGCAACTGCTGCGGTCTCGGCGAAGGCGGTCGCGGACGATCTCGCGCGCCTCGCCTCGGCGGCGCCGAAGTACGACCGCACCGCCGATCGCAGGGCGCGCGCAGCGCTCGACCGCCACGACCTCGCGCTTCGCCGGACGGTCGGCGCGATCGCCGATCGTCGGCCGTCGCCGAAGGGCGGGGCGGAGGTGCCGCGCCTGCGCCCGCTCGACGCCACCGCCCTTCGGCCGAAGCCCGAGCCGCGGCCGACGCGCGCCGCGGTCACCTCCGCGCCCGTCGTCACCGCCACGCCGCCCGTCGCAGGGAGCAGCGGCAGGGCGGGCGGTGCGGCGTCGGGCGCGAGCGGGGGCTCGTCGTCCGGCAGGACGTCCTCGGGCGGGTCGTCCAAGGGCGGCGGCGGTGGGGGCGGTGGCGAGACGGTGGTCGTGCCGCCGTCGGAGACCGGCTAGCGCGCGGCGACCCGGCCGCCGGGAGCCCGGGCGCTAGTCGCGCTGCAGCGGCCGGCGACCGTCGTGGCGCTCCATGAGCGTCACGTACCGCAGGCGCAGCGCGACGCCGTAGACGTTCACGGCGACGACGAGGATGAGGATCGCCCAGATGATCCCGCCGCCGAGCGACGACGCCCACGCGAGCAGCGCGATGGTGAGCGGTCCGAGCCAGACGAGCGGTGTCCATGGATTCGGCCGCACCGGCGGCTGGCGGTCGAGGCCGAAGTAGGTGGCGAGCACCTCGCGTTGGGTCCTCTGCTGGCGATCCGCCGGGTCGGGCCCGCTCATCGCGCCGTGGCCTCCGAGCGCGTGAGGTGACGGTCGGCGACCGCCCAGCCCGCGAGCGCCATCGCCGCGGCGACGGTGAACACGGCCGGCCAGGCGCCGATCGCCTTGCCGAGCGGGTGCGAGGCGGCGAAGAGCACGAGGAAGACGACGATGAGCCCGATCGCCACCGGGAGTCCACGGCGCGCCTTCCATTGCAGCCCGCACCAGAGGGCACCGGCGAACAGCACGAGGCCGCCGAGCGGACGCACGCCCGTCAGATCGGCGACGCCGAATCCGGCGATCAGGGTGAGCGCGGCGACGATGGCGGGCGGCGGGGCAGGCATCGCCCGCAACCCTACGCCGCTGCCCGGGGCGTCAGCGCCGCCGCCGGGTGGGCCGCCGTGCGGCCCGTCAGCAGTCCGGGGCCGCCGTGCCGCCCGTGAACCGGTCGGCCTCGGCGAGCGACCCCCACACCGAGCACGCGTCGTACAGGTCGATCGAGCGGCCGCCCACCGGCACCTTCGGGTGGTGGATCCACGCGTCGACCACGCCACGCCAGCTCGCCACCGTCTCCCGCGCGACCCAGTTCAGGTGGCCGGCGTAGCTGCCGGTGGGCGTCCCGACCGCGCCGTCGACCGTCATCCCGGCTGCACGGCAGAGCACCACGCTGCGGGCTCGGTGGAAGTCGTTCGTGACCACGACGACGTGCTGCACGGCGAAGACGCGGCGTGCCCGCTCGCAGCTGTCCCACGTGCGCCGGCCACCGTAGTCCACGGCCACCCGGCGCGGGTCGACGCCCTGCTCGATCGCCGCCTTGCGCATCGCTGTCGGCTCGCTGTACCCGTCGACGGAGTTGTCACCGCTCATCAGCAGCACGTCGACCTGGTCACGCTCGAGGAGCCGCACGCCCGCGCGGATGCGGTCGCGCAGCACGGCCGACGGCGTGCCGTTGCGGTTCAGGCCGGCACCGAGCACGAGCGCCGCGCGGTGCTGGCCGTGCGGCAGCGGCCGCACCGCAGTGGCGGAGGCAGCATCGGGGGCCCCGCTCGCGGCGACGAGCAGCAGCACCCGGCCGCCGAACGCGAGCATGGCGAGCAGGAGGGCGAGCGTGAGCAGGCGCCGGAGCACCCGCCGACCCTACCCGTGGCGCGTTGCCATCCGCGTCGGTTCGCCATGGAGACGAATGGCCACCGAGACTCCGTTCCTCGCGACCTGGCTCGTCGGGCCGCAGGGCACCGTGACCCGAGCTGGCGTGCGAGCTGGCCGTCCCTGCGCTCTGCGGACTCCCCGACGGGCGTTGGCTGCCTCCGGGATCCGACCCAGGTGAACCGCGGTGAGGGGAGCGCCGCGTGGCCGTGCTCGCCGCGATCCTGTCCGCCCGGACAACGCAGGCTTCCCCGCGCCCCTCTAATCTCCGTCGGACGCGATGTCCGACCAGAGCCTCATCCGCAACTTCTCGATCATCGCGCACATCGACCACGGCAAGTCGACGCTGGCCGACCGCATCCTCGAGATGACGCAGACCGTCTCCTCGCGAGACATGAAGGCCCAGCTCCTGGACTCGATGGAGCTCGAGCGCGAGCGGGGCATCACGATCAAGTCGCAGGCCGTGCGCGTGTACTTCGAGTCGGAGGACGGGACGACCTATCAGTTCCACCTCATCGACACGCCCGGACACGTCGACTTCACCTACGAGGTGAGCCGCAGCCTGCAGGCGTGCGAGGGCGCGCTGCTCGTCGTCGACGCCTCGCAGGGGGTCGAGGCCCAGACCGTCGCGAACACCTACCTCGCAGTGGACGCCGGCCTCGAGCTGATCCCGTGCCTCAACAAGATCGACCTGCCCGGCGCCGAGCCCGAGCGCGTGGCCGGCGAGGTGAGCGAGCTGATCGGCGAGGACCCCGAGGCGATCAAGATCATCTCCGGCAAGACCGGCGCCGGCGTGCGCGAGGTGCTCGAGCAGATCGTGCAGCAGGTGCCGCCGCCGGAGGGCGACCGCGAGGCCCCGGCGCGCGCGCTGATCTTCGACTCGGAGTTCGACCAGTACCGCGGCGTGATCGCGTACATCCGCATGGTCGACGGCGTCCTCAAGAAGGGCGAGGCCATCAAGGCGATGGCCGCCGAGTTCCACGCGGAGGTCGACGAGATCGGCTTCTTCTCCCCGGCGATGACGCCCGTCAAGGAGCTCGCCGCCGGCGAAGTGGGGTACCTCATCACCGGCGTGAAGGACGTGAAGCTGCTGAAGGTCGGCGACACGATCACCCAACGTCACCACGGCGCCGAGGAGGCCATCCCGGGCTTCCGCGAGGTGCAGCCGATGGTGTTCTGCGGCCTCTTCCCGATCGAGGCGTCGGACTATCCCGACTTCCGCGACGCCCTCGAGAAGCTCTCCCTCAACGACGCTGCGCTGGTGTGGGAACCGGAGAACTCCGACGCGCTCGGCTTCGGATTCCGCTGCGGCTTCCTGGGCCTGCTGCACATGGACATCATCCGCGAGCGCCTCGAGCGCGAGTACGACCTCGAGCTGATGGCCACGATGCCGTCGGTCGGCTTCGAGGTCGAGATGAACAACGGCGAGATCGTCCAGGTCCACAACCCGAGCGACATGCCCGATCCGAACGGCATCAAGGAGGTCCGCGAGCCGTACATCCGGGCGTCGATCCTCACGCCGAAGGAGTACATCGGCACGATCATGGAGCTCTGCCAGGACAAGCGGGGCCAGACGGGCGGCATGAGCTTCCTCTCGGAGAACCGCGTGAACCTCGTGTACGACCTTCCGCTCGCCGAGATCGTCCTCGACTTCTTCGACCAGCTCAAGACGCGCACGAAGGGCTACGCCTCACTCGACTACGAGGTGACCGGTCTGCGCCCGAGCCCGCTCGTCAAGCTCGACGTGCTGCTCGCCGGCGATGCCGTCGACGCCCTCAGCCTGGTCGTCCACAAGGACAAGGCGTACGACATCGGCCGCCAGCTCACCGAGAAGCTCCGCGAGAAGATCCCGCGGCAGCAGTACGACGTGCCGATCCAGGCCGCGATCGGCGCCAGCATCATCGCCCGAGAGACGGTGAAGGCGTTCCGCAAGGACGTGACCGCCAAGTGCTACGGCGGCGACATCTCCCGCAAGCGCAAGCTCCTCGAGAACCAGAAGAAGGGCAAGAAGCGCATGAAGAACGTGGGCAAGGTCGAGGTGCCGCAGGAGGCGTTCCTCGCGGTGCTCGAGCTCGGCGACAGCAAGAAGTAGCCGCTGCGATGGGTGCCGCGCTTGCCATCGTCATCGGGCTCGTCGTGATCGGCGGGTTGGTCTACGGCGCGATCTCGCAGTTCCGGCGTCGGCAGGCCGTGCTCGCCGAGCGGCAGGCCGAACGGGAGCGGACCGGCGAGGCCGACGAGCTGCGCCGGCGGCACGCCGAGCGCGAGGCCCGCGCGCGGGCGGGCGACTGAGGCCCGTACCCGGTGGCGGTGCGCCAGCCGGCGGGCGCCCCGCGGAACGGCTGGTAGGGTCGATTCCATGCTGATTCGCGCCTCCCGCTACTTCCGGTAGCGCCCTCGGCCGAGCCCCCGCGGCCCGGCCCTGGCTTCACGCCCGCGCCAGCCGTCGAGAGCCCGAGCGGCCGACCCCACCGTCGGTCCCGCGCTCGACGGTCCAGGCGACCCACGTTCAGCTGGAGGACGCATGACTGCTCCCACCACGGATGGCCACCGCCATCCTGCTCGCCCGGCCCCTCATGCCGGGACCGCCAACCACCACCTCGTCGCGACCGACCTCTGCAAGGGGTACGGCGGCCGGATCGTGCTCGACGGCGTGTCGGTCACGATCTCGGCGGGCGAGCGGCTCGCGGTGATCGGCGACAACGGCGTCGGCAAGAGCACGCTGCTGCGGCTCCTCGCCGGCACGGCAGCCCCCGACTCGGGCACCGTGCGCTGCACGACGGGCCGGGCGCTGGTCGAGCAGGAGCTCGACGAAGCCGGCGACGCGACGGTGCAGACGCTGATCGATGCGGCGCTCCGCGCATCGACGGGCGCGCTCCGGGTGCTCGACGACGCATCCGCCCGGCTCGCGGACGGCGACGCCGAGGCCACGGAGGCCTACGAGGCGGCGCTCCGCCATGCCGAGGAGCTCGGCGCATGGGATGCGCCGCGGCGGCTCGACGCCGACCTGGATCGGTTCTCTGCTGCGCTCCCGCGCGACACACCGCTGGCTCGCCTGTCGCCCGGTCGTCGGTATCGGCTCCGGCTCGCGTGCGCGCTTCACGATCCGGCCGGGGCGATCCTGCTCGACGAGCCGAGCAACCACCTCGACGACGAGGCCCTCGACGAGCTCGCAGGGCGGCTGAACGCGCATGCCGGATTGGTCGTGCTCGTCACCCACGACCGCTGGCTGTTGTCGGCCGTCGCGACGAGCCTGCTCGATCTCGACCCGGCCGAGGGTGGGGCGGGGCGGCGCTACGGCGGCACCTACGCCGCGTTCCGCGCCGAGCATGCGGCCACGCTGGCACGTTGGCGGCGGCGGTACGAGGAGAGCGTCGCCGAGCAGGAGCGGCTCGAGGGCGAGCTCGAGGCGGCGCAGCAGCGCACGCCCGATGCCTGGAAGCCCGGCAAGGGCGCGTCCAAACACGGGCGTGCGAGCCGGATCGGCAGCGACGTGCGGTCGATCCGCCGGCGGCTGGAGGTCGGCGAGCGCGAAGCGGTTCCAAGGCCGCCGGACCCGCTGGAGTTCTCCCTGCCGATGGCGACGGAGGCGTCCGCGCCGCTCCTCTCGGCGAGCGGGCTGCGACTCGGGACCCGCGTGGCGCAGCCCGAGCCGATCGCGCTCCGCGCCGGTGGCCGGCTCCGGATCCACGGGCCGAACGGCGCGGGCAAGTCGACGCTGCTCGCGCTGCTCGCCGGTGGGCTCACGCCCGACGGAGGCTCGGTGGAGCACGGCCCGGAGGCGCGGATCGGGTGGCTGCCGCAGGAGGACCGGCTCGAGCTGCGGGCGACCGCGCTCGGCGAGTTGGTGCGGGCGGCGCGTCACAGCGCTGCGCTGCGCGAGCACCTCCGCGCTCCGATCCTCGCGCACGACGGCTCGGAGGAGGACGGCGCCACGGCCTTTCCGGTCGAGCCGGACGAGGTGGCCGACGCCGTCCTCGGCACGGGGCTGCTGCGCAGCGCCGATCTGCGACGCCGCATCGGCGAGCTGTCGGTCGGCCAGCGTCGCCGCGTCGACCTGGCCCGCGTGATCCTGCAGCGTCCGACGGTGCTGCTCCTCGACGAGCCGACGAACCACCTGTCGGTCACCCTCGTCGACGATCTCAGCGACGCGCTCGTCGACACCCCGGCTGCCGTCGTGATGGTCACCCATGACCGCACGCTGCGCGACCGCGCGGCCGGCTGGCCACAGCTCCGGCTGGCGGGCCCTCCGAACTAGGGGCGGCGCCGGCGCGGCGCGTCGATCGAGCCGGCGGGATCGAAACGACAAGTATGCCGTCGGGGAGATCGAATCGTCAGGTATGCCGCCGAGTGCGGCATACCTGTCAGCTCGATGCTGGCGGCGGCATACTCGTCATCTCGATCTCCCAGCCGCGCGGGCGCGAACACGGCTTGGTCGGAGAGATTCGTGTCTGCCTCTCCGCAGAGTTGGTGCAGTGCGTGCGCTCGACGCGCGCATGGGCCGAGGAGGGTCGTCGAGTGGAACGACGCGACGCCAACGGTTGGAAGGAGCTCGGAGACGCGCGCGGCGCCAACGGGTCGAACGGTGCCGCGGCCACCAGGCCCGAGCGGCGCTCGGACGTTGCCCTGATCGGAAGCATCGCCGCTGGGCAGTCCCGGCTGGTCCGTCGCGACCAGCTGCTGAAGGCCGGCCTGACCCGGCACCAGATCCAACGGCATCGGGAGACCGGCCTCCTCACGCGAGTACTGCCCGGGCAGTACGTCGTGGGCGTGCCGACGCTGTCTCACGCCGAGCTGCTCACTGCGGCGTTGCTGCATTGCGGCACGACGAGTCAACTCTCGCATCGCACCGCCGGTGAGGTCGGTGGGCTGCTCTACGAGCGGCCCGGCAAGGTGGTCGTGTCGACGCCGCGCGCGGGGAAGGGAGGCCTGCTCGAGACCGAGATCCCGGTGACCGAGACCGGGCAGCCCGGTGAACTTCGGGTGTGCGCGGCCAGTGATCTGCCGGACCCGTTCCACGTCGGAGGACTCCGCATCTCGCCGGTACCGCGAGCCATGATCGACATCGCGGGCGGGAAGGACGGCGCCCTCGTGCTCGGCTGGGCCTGGAGGGAGGCCGAGTACCGGGGACTGCTCGACGTCGACGCGATCGCGTCGGAGGTTGCGTCGTCGTCGAGGCGAGGCGTGCATCTGGTGGGGGAGGTGCTGCGCCGCCACCAGGTCATCACCACCCCGGAGACCGAGCTCCGAAGTCGCAAGGAACTCGACTTCCTCCGCTACATCGCGGCCCACGGGCTGCCGCGGCCCGAGGTCAATGTGCAGGTCCAACTCGGTCGTCGACGGTTCCGGCCGGACTTCCTCTGGCGGGTTCTGGGACTCGCCTTGGAGTTCGACGGGCCAGGGCACCTGGCGCCAGCGACTCGTGACCGTGACTTGAGGAACGACGCTGAGGCATTCGTCGCCGATCTCGACGTGCTCCGATTCACAACGTCGTCTGCGCTCGCAGACCCGGTGCGTCACATCGCGCTGCTCCGAGGGGCGATGGAGCGCAGCGCACGTCGTCTCGGCATCGCACTGCACTCGTTGCCGACGTTCGACTGACCGAAACGACAGGTATGCCGCCGGCAGCATCGCGTTGACGGGTATGCCGCCGAGGGCGGCATACCCGTCGCCTCGAGCTCGGCGGCGGCATACGTGTCAACTCGATCTCCCGTTGCCGCCGCGGCGGGCCGCGGCCCGCTACAGCGCGGCGGCCGGATCGAGGCGGGTCATCGTGACCCGGGCCTCGAGCACGGAGGTCGCGGCGCCGAAGTAGACGCCCTTCGTCGGCGGCACGTCGGTGTAGTGGCGACCATGGCCGATCTTCACGTGCGCCTCGGTGGCGAGGCGGCGGTTGGTCGGATCGACGCCGACCCAGCGCGGCTCGCCGCCACCGTCGCCGCCTGGCAGGAGCGCCTCGACCCATGCGTGGGTCGCGACCTCGACCGACGCGTTGCCGGCCGCCGGCGGAGCCGGGTCGCTGCCGATCCCCAGTCCGGACGACACGTCGGTCGCGCCGCTCGCGCCGGTCGAGAACAGGTAGCCGGACACGTACCGCGCGGCGATCCCGTGGGCGCGCAGCAGGACGAGCGCGAGGTGTGCGAAGTCCTGGCAGACGCCGCCACCGGCGGCGAGCAGGTCGTCGACCGTCGAGCCGACGTACGTCGCGCCCGGACGGTATTCGAAGCGATCCGGGATCACGTCGCACAGGTTCCTGACGGTGGCGAGCGGCGTCTCACCGCGGATCTCCGAGACGAGGTCGGCGATCGCCGCCTCGTCGGGTTGATCGGAAGCAGGGAGGAGGTATTCGACGCCCGCCAGCTGGTAGGGGTCGGCCCGCAGAGACTGCCAGACGCCCTCCGGCGGCTCGGCCGGCGGCGATGTCGCCACGCGTGCCTGCACGTCGATCCGGAGCCCCTCGTGCGGTCGGGCGACCCCGAACTCGAGCACCTCGCAGCCGAAGTAGTCGATGTGGCGGGTGAGGCGGGCCTCCGGCTCGAGGCGCACCTTGAACTCGTCGCAGCGCTGCGTCGGCGTCGTCGCCGGGCGCACGCGGAGCGTGTTGAGGTTGTCGGTGACGGTGCCCGAGTACCGGTAGTCGATCACGTAATGGATGTCGTAGTTCATGCGAGCACCGTGCCGGCGGTCGAGCCGGAGCCGACGAAGTAGCGAGCGGCGATGTCGGCGTCGACCAGTGCGAGCTCGTGCTGCACCAGCTCGCAGGTCTCGGCCAGCGCGGCATGGTCGAGTGCGATCCGGCCGCGGAACTCGAGGTCGGCCCCGAGGCGCGCGAGGCGCAGCACCGGATCGGAGTGGCGCGGATCCTCGTCGGCGTCGACCAGCGCGTGCTGGACGGCGTCGACCGAGGCCGCGACCGAATCGGGATAGGCGCGCTCGTAGAGCAGGAACCGCGCCACGGGGCCGGCCTGCGCTGGCGACGGCACCGCCCGCCGGAACGCCTGGAACCCGCCGACGGCCTGGAGCAGTGCCTGCGCCTGGCCGTCGAGCAGACCGATCGCTCCGTCCTCCGTGTCGGCGACGTCGATCGCGGCGGCCGGCAGGGTGACGCGGAGCATGCGCAGCACCATGTCGGCTGATTCGAACCGCCCGCCCGCCACGAGGAACGCCCGGGCCTCGTCGCGCAGCATCGTGCGGCTGTTCAGCCCCCAGAAGAGCGCACTGCGCTCCTTGACCTCCTGGAAGAAGTTGTACGGGCCGAGCTCGAGTCGCCGCTCGACGTCGCCGTCGGAGAGCCGCAGGTTCGTCGTGTTGATCGCCTCCCACATCTCCGCCGAGATCACGTCGCGCGCCGTGCGAGCGCCCTCGCGAGCCCGCATCACGCAGGAGATCACCGAGGCCGGCTCCTCGCGGTCGATCGTCATCCGGCGCATCACCTCCTCACGCTCGACGTCGCCGCCCGCGTCGGCCCCCATGATCGCGAGGATCGACCGCCAGCCGAGCTGCACCGAGCCCGACCCGAAGCCGTCGCTGTTGCTCTGCAGGCTGGCCTGGAAGACGCCGTCGAGCATCCTCGCCGTGTGCTCGGCGCGTGCGACGTTGCGACCGAGCCAGAACAGCTCCTGGGCGATGCGCGAGAGCATCTAGGCCTCCTCGCCGGCCGGCGTCGCGTCGCCGGCCGCCCGCGGCTGATCGCCGGCGAGCTCCTGTTGCTGAGGTTGTTGCTGTTGTTGCTGCTGTTGGTTGTGCCACTCGCTGCCGTACCGCAGCTGCGGCATCGTCGGCGAGACGATCCGCTGCACCTCGCCCTCGGCGCCGGCGACGGATCCGGCAGCTCCGTCTTCGAGCACCCACGTGTCCTTGCTGCCGCCGCCCTGGGACGAGTTCACGATCATCGAACCCTCGACCATCGCCACCCGCGTGAGCCCACCGGGGATGATCTTCAGGTTCTCCCCGAACACCGCGAACGGACGCAGATCGACGTGCCGCGGCGACAGGCGCCCGTCGGGACCGGCCGTCGGCACGGTCGACAGGTTCACCAGCTCCTGCGCGATCCATTCGTCGGGGTTGGCCCGCACCACGCGCTCCACCTGCTCGAGCTCCTCCCGTGTCGATCGCGGCCCGATGCAGACGCCCTTGCCACCCGACTCGTTCGTCGGCTTGAACACCAGCTCGTGCTTGCGAGCCAGGGCCATGTCGCGCAGGGTGGGATCGGCCATGAGGTACGTCTCGACGTTCGCGAGGATCGGCTCCTCGCCCAGGTAGAAGCGGATCATGTCGGGCACGTAGTGGTAGACGGCCTTGTCGTCGGCGACCCCCGTCCCGAGCGCGTTCGCGATCGCCACGTTGCCCGCGCGGTACGCCCGCACGAGCCCAGGCACGCCGAGCATCGAGTCGGGGCGGAACTCGAGCGGGTCGACGAAGTCGTCGTCGAGGCGCCGGTACACCGCGTGCACGCGCCGCAGCCCCGCCGTCGTGCGCATGTAGAGCACGTCGTCGCGCACCACGAGGTCGGAGGCCTCGACGAGCTCCACGCCCATCTGCCGCGCGAGGAACGCGTGCTCGAAGTAGGCCGAGTTCAGCGAGCCGGGCGTCCACACGACGACCGTCGCCTCCTCCTCCGACGAGGGCGCGACCGCACGCAGCGCTGCGGCGAGGATCTGCGGGTACTGGTCGACCGGACGCACGCGGTAGTGCTGGAAGAGCTGGGGCAGCAGGCGCGTCATGGCGACGCGGTTCTCGAGCACGTACGAGATGCCCGACGGCGTACGGACGTTGTCCTCGAGCACGCGCCAGGTCCCGTCGCCGTCTCGGACGAGGTCGCAGCCGGACACGTGGCAGTACACGCCACCCGGGGGACGCACGCCGGCCGCGGCCCGGGCGAAGTGCGAGCGGCTGACGACGAGGTGCCACGGCACGATGCCCGCACGGATGATCTCGCGGTCGTGGTAGACGTCGTCGATGAAGCGGTTGAGCGCCGTGATCCGCTGCCGCAGGCCGGCCTCGAGGAACTCCCACTCGCCCGCCGTCAGGATCCGCGGCACCAGGTCGAGCGGGAACGGACGATCACGTACCGGGCCGTCCTTGCCCGTCGCATCGAACGTGATGCCCTCTGCTGCATGAAGATGGCGTCGCGCCGCCGTCCCGCGTCCGCGAGCGCGTCGGGTCCGAGCGCGGCGAGCTCCGTGGCGAGGCGCCTGGCATGGGCACGGGGGTCGCCGTCGGCGGCGAAGATCTCGTCCTGCGCGCCGCTCGTCGGCGGCTGGTAGCCCGAGCCGGAGGTGGTGGAGGTGGGGGTCACGGACGACAGGGCCCCATCATGCAACGCGCCTGCTCTCGGCCCGTTCGACGGTCGGAACAAGCTTGGGCATCGCGGTTTGTCCAGAGGGCCAGAGGCCCCGCCCGCGCGGCGTGCCAGCAGCCCCGTGGCAGCCCGCGCATCGGGCATGCGCTGCATCGCGGCCGCCCGGCGGGCTATGGTGCACACCACCAGATGCCCGACGCCCCGGACGACGACCACCCTCCGCAACCCAGGCTCCGCCGGCGGTCAAGCTCCCCGCGCCAAGCGCGCCGCTGACCCGTGGAGTGGCTCCTGCTCCTGGCCGCCTTCGCGTTGATCGCGATGTGCGGGCTCTTCGTGGCCGCCGAGTTCGCGCTCGTGACGGTCGACCGCCCGTCGCTCGAACGCGCCGCTGCGGCCGGTGACAAGTCCGCCGCCGGCGGCGTCGCCGCGCTCAGGTCGCTGTCGACCCAGCTCTCGGGTGCGCAGATCGGCATCACGATCACCAACCTCGCCATCGGCTTCCTCTCCGAGCCGGCGATCGCCGACCTGATCGACGCTCCGCTCGAGTCGCTGGGCCTCGGGTCCTCCGCCGCGACCGGCGTGTCGGTCGCGCTCGCCCTCTTCCTCTCGACGATCCTCACGATGGTGTTCGGCGAGCTCGTCCCGAAGAACCTCGCGATCTCGCGGCCCCTCGAGACGGTCCGCGCCGTGCAGGCGTTCCAGCGCGGCGGCTTCACCACCGCCGTCCACGGCCCGATCCGCCTCTTCAACGGCACCGCCAACTGGATCCTGCACCGCATGGGCCTCGAACCACAGGAGGAGCTCGCCTCCGCGCGCTCCCCGCAGGAGCTGGCCTCGCTCGTGAACCGTTCCGCCGAGCAGGGCACGCTCGGCGAGGACACCGCGCTGCTCGTCACCCGCACGATCGCGTTCGGTGACCGCCGCGCCGACGACGTGATGACCCCACGCGTGAACATGCACACGGTCGAGCCGACGGTGCCCGTCCATGCGATCTACCGTCTCGCCCGCGAGACGGGGCACTCGCGCTTCCCCGTCGTGCCGGAGGGCGTCGACCAGGTCGTCGGCATCGTGCACGTCAAGCACGTCGTCGAGGTCGACCCCCGAGGATCGCGACCGCACGTTCGTCGGCGACATCATGAAGGACCCCGTCGTCGTCCCGTCGAGCCTCGAGCTCGACCCGCTCCTCGAGCTCCTCCGCGACGGCCGCCTGCAGATGGCCGTCGTCGTGGACGAGTTCGGCGAGGTCGACGGTGTCGTCACCATGGAGGACCTCATCGAGGAGCTGGTCGGCGACGTCGTCGACGAGCACGACAACACCGAGGCCTCCTTCCAGGCCCAGCCCGACGGCACCTGGGTGCTCTCCGGCCTCCTGCGCCCGGACGAGGCCTCCGAGATCATCGGCCTCCCGCTTCCCGAGGACGAGGACTACGAGACCCTCGCCGGCCTGCTCACCCTCCACCTCGAGCACATCGCCGAGGAGGGCGACTCCGCCCAGCTCCTCGTCGAGCGCTTCGAGCAGCCGCGCGTGCGCGTCACCCTCACCGCGCTCGGAGATGCACGGCCTGCGCGTCGACAAGATCCACGTCGCGCTCGAGGAGCTCCCGGACGAGGACGCCGAAGCCACGGCCGAGGAGGCCGACGCATGAGCGACCTGACCCTCATCGGCCTCACCGTCTTCCTGCTGTTCGCCAACGCGTTCTTCGTCGGCGCCGAGTTCGCGCTCATCTCCGCGCGCCGTACCGCCATCGAACCGAAGGCCCTCGAGGGCAACCGTTCCGCCCGCACCACGCTGCGGGCCATGGAGCGCGTCTCCGTGATGATGGCCGGTGCCCAGCTCGGGATCACGGTCTGCTCGCTCGGCCTCGGTTCGCTCGGCGAGCCCGCCGTGGCGCACGTGCTCGAAGGCTGGTTCGAGGCGGCCGGGATCTCCGAATCGCTCCTGCACCCGATCAGCTTCGTGATCGCCCTCGCCATCATCGTGTCGCTGCACGTCGTGATCGGCGAGATGGTCCCGAAGAACATGGCCCTCGCGGCCCCCGACCGCTCGGCGCTGATCCTCACGCCCGCCCTCGTGTGGGTCGTCCGCGCCGCCCGCCCGGTGATCATCCTGACCAACGGCATGGCCAACGGCATCCTGCGGCTCTTCAAGATCGATCCGAAGGACGAGGTCGCGAGCGCCTTCACGCGCGACGAGGTGGCCGGTCTCGTCGCCGAATCGCTCCGAGAAGGCCTCCTCGACGACCACGAGGAGCAGCTCCTGACCGGGGCCCTCGAGTTCGAGGAGCGCCACGCCGTCACGGTCCTGCTACCGATCGACGAGGTGGTCACGCTGCCCGTCCACACCACGCCCCCGCACCGTCGAGGAAGCCGTCGCCCGCACGGGCTTCTCCCGGTTCCCCGTCGTCGACGGGGAGGGCGTGCTCTCCGGCTACCTCCACATCAAGGACGTCCTCGTCGACGACGACGAGGCCCTCGACGAGGAGATCGACCTCGACCTGATCCGGCCGCTCCCGACGGTGTCCGCGGGCGACCGGCTGCGCGAGGTCCTCGAGACCCTCAAGCGCACCGGCGCACACCCTCGCGACCGTCACCGACGGCTCCGGCACCGTGCTCGGCCTCGTCGCCCTCGAGGACGTGCTCGAGGAGCTCGTCGGGGAGATCACCGACGAGCTGAACGCCGCCGCCTGAGGTTCGGCCGCGGGCGACGGCGTTCGCGTTCTCGGCGTCGTCGATCGTCGTCTTGCGGCCCGCGAACTCCGGGGCGCTCGGGCCGACCCCCTAAGCTGCGGGCCATGGACCTCGGGCTGGCAGGGCGCGCGTGCATCGTGACGGGAGGCTCGCGGGGTTTCGGGTTCGCCGTCGCCGAGCGGCTGGTCGCAGAGCGCGCCGGCGTGCTGCTCGTCGCCCGCGACCGCGCCGACCTCGATCGCGCGCAGGACCAGCTCGACAGCCCGCTCGTCGCATGCCTCGCGATCGACGTCACCAATGCCCGCGCCGCCGACGAGATCGTCGGCACCTGCCGCCGCCGATTCGGCCGTCTCGACGCACTCGTCAACAACGCCGGCGGCTCCACCGTCACCCCGATGGAGGAGCTCACCGACGAGGACTGGTGCTCCCAGCTCGACCAGCACGTGATGGCCCCGATGCGGCTCATGCGCGCGGCCGCGCCCGTGATGGCCGAGGCCGGATGGGGACGGATCGTGAACGTCACCTCGAGCAGCGGCAAGCGGCCCTCGTCGATGAACCCCGGCCTACGGCGTCGCCAAGAGCGGCCAGCTGGCGCTGAGCCGCGCGTTCGCCGAGCACTGGGCGCCGCGCGGCGTGCTCGTGAACGCCGTCGCTCCCGGCCCCGCCGCGACCGAGCTGTGGACCGGGCCTGGCGGCATGGGCGAGCAGATCGCGGCGCGGCAGGGCACCACGGTCGATGCTGCGATCGAGAACCTCGGAGGCCAGCTGCCGCTCGGACGCGTCGCGCAGGCCGGCGAGATCGCCGACGTGATCACCTTCCTCTGCTCCGACCGCTGCTCGACGGTCGTCGGCGCGGCGTGGTCGGCCGACGGCGGGGCCGTCCGCTCGATCCTCTGACCGGCGCCGCGGCTACCTGCCGTACGGGTACCACCAGTCCTTGCGCTCGATCCGGGGGTCGAGGTGGACGTGCTTGGTCTCGAGGAACGCCTCGAGCCCCTCGGGGCCCAGCTCTCGGCCGAGCCCCGAGCGCTTGAACCCGCCGAACGGTCCGGCGTCGTTGTCGGTCAGAGGATCGTTGATCCACACGGTGCCGGCCTCGAGCGCGCGGCTCGCGTGCAGCGCCGCCGCCAGATCGGTCGTGTAGACGTTCGCGCCGAGGCCGTACGGCGACGCGTTCGCCAGCTCGATCGCCGCCGCGAGGTCGTCGACCGGCACGATCGGGGCCACGGGGCCCGAACGTCTCGTCCGTGAGCACCGCGGCGCCCGCCGGCAGGTCGGTCAGCACCGCCGGCGTGAGGAAGTGCCCACGGTCATGGCCGCCGCGGTCGCCGCCCGTGAGGAGCGTCGCGCCGCCGGCCACGGCCGCCTCGACGTGCGCGACGGCCTTGGCGCGCTGGCCGGCCGACACCATCGGGCCGAGGTCGGTCGACGCGGCAGTCGGATCGCCGGTGCGCAGCGTCTGCGCGTGGGCGACGAACGCGGCCACGAACGCGTCGTACCGCTCTCGGGCGACGTAGATCCGCTCGGTCGACGTACACACCTGGCCGGCGTT
>JAQIJQ010000041.1:0-38715 GCA_036946195.1 Patulibacter minatonensis
GGCTGTTGTAGCCCACCTCGAGGTAGGTGTCCTTCGCGCGCGAGCCGTGGAACCGCAGCAGCCGGACCTGGTCGGCGAGCTCGGCGCTGGCGGTGGTGATCGCGCCGCCGTCGCCGAAGGCCCCGAGGTTCTTGGACGGGTAGAACGAGAAGGTGCCGATGGTGCCGAGCGTGCCGGCCTGGCCGACGGTGCCGTCGGCGCGCACGCCGAGCGCTCCGGTGGCCTGCGCGGCGTCCTCCAGCACGGGAACGCCGAGCGCTTCGATCTCGGCGACGGGCGCGACGTTGCCGAAGAGGTGCACGGCGACGACGGCCTTCGTGCGCGGGGTGATCGCGGCCTTCACGGTCTCGGCGGTCACGCAGCGGGTGCCCGGGTCGACGTCGCAGAACACCGGCGTGGCGCCCGTCGGGGGGATCGCCTCGGCGCTCGCGTAGAACGTGAACGACGGCACGATCACCTCGTCGCCCGGACCGACCCCGAGCGCGCGGAGCGCGATCGTGATCGCCTCGGTGCCGTTCGCGACGCCCACCACCTGCTCGGCGCCGATCGCCGCGCCGAACGCCGCCTCGAACGCGCTCACCTCCGGGCCGAGGATGAAGGCGCCCGAGTCGAGCACGCGCGCGACGGCCGCATCGATCTCGCCGCGCAGCGGGAGCACCGGAGTGCGGGGATCGAACGCGGGGATCGTGGGGCTGGGCATGGCCACCGAATCTACCGGTGGCGGCCCTGCGCCAGCGGCGATCGCCGCGACCGGCGAGACGGGGCGGAGCGCGTTTGCGAGACTAGGCGCGTGACGAACCCCCCCGAGAACCCGCCGTCCGGCATCCCGGGCTCCTCTTCGTGGACCCCGCAGGGGTCGGCCGGCAACCCGCTGAGCTTCGAGAAGCCGACGCCGCCGCCGGTCGTCCCGAGCACGCCCGAGCCGCAACCGGGGGGCAACGCGCAGTTCGAGCTCGCCAGCTGGGGGCAGCGCTTCGCCGCCTGGCTCCTCGACACGTTCCTGCGCCTCGGGATCGCCTACGCGATCACGGCCGTCATCTTCGTCGTGTTCGTCGACCACCCGTTCAGCTTCGACACGTCGACGTTCGAGCGGTTCACCGACGACAACAGCAGCGACGACCTGTCCACGTACGGCAGCGCCATCAACCTCGTGTGGTTCCTGATCGCCGGGTTCTTCATGCACTACGCGTTGGCGTTCGTCTACGCCCCCACGTTCATGGCGCTGTGGAACGGCGCGACCCCGGGCAAGCGCGCGCTGGGCATTCGCGTGGTGCGTCAGGACGGACGCAGCGTGGGGTTCGGCAGCGCGTTCGTGCGCGAGCCGCTCACGAAGGGGATCGTGATGACGATCATCGGCGGCACGCTCTTCTTCCCCTGGTTCCTGAACTACCTCTGGCCCGCCTGGGACCGGGAGTGCCGCGCGTGGCACGACATGATGTGCAGCACGCGCGTGGTGAAGGGCTAGCGGGGGACCGCCCGTCCACCCGCCGCTCGACGGCGTGGGCGCGGTGCGACAGGATCAGCAGCAGTTCACCCGACCGCCGACCGACTGCATGCCTCTCCGCCCGACCGATCTCCACGCCCGCCTCCTGCACGCGCCCGACGGGCTGCCCGGCATCCCCGGCGCCGGCCCGAGCGGCATCCCCGGGTTGGGGCCCAGCGGCATCCCGGGTGCCCCGGCCGGCGGCATCAGCTTCGACAAGCCCACGCCGCAGGCCCCGCAGGACCCGCACGAGGCGCAGCACCCGCAGCCTGGCGCCACCTTCGAGCTGGCCGGCTGGGGCCCGCGGTTCGGCGCGTTCCTCCTCGACGCGCTCCTGCTCTACGCGATCATCGGAGCCGTCGTGGGCATCGTGTTCGGTGTCGCGGCGGCCAGCGAGGGCGCGGCGGTGCTCGTCGCGATCGTGCTCGTCCTCCCGACGCTCGCCGCGCTCGTGCTGCTCATCCCGTGGTACATGTCGCGCAACCAGGGCTCCTCGCCGGGCAAGAAGGCGCTGGGGATCCGCGTGGTGCGCGAGGACGGCACCGATGTCGACCTCGGCTTCGCGGTCATGCGGGAGTTCCTCATCAAGGGCCTCGCCGTGAGCGTCGTCGGCGGGCTGACCTTCTACATCGGGCTGATCGCCAACTACCTGTGGCCCGTGTGGGATGCCGAGAACCGTGCGGTCCACGACATGATGGCGAAGTCGCGGGTCGTCCGCCGGTAGCGTTGGGGCTGGCCCTGGCACGATGCCGCGGGCCGGAGACCCGAGGCCGATGACCCAACCTCCCGAGCAACCGCCGTCGATCTACACGCGACTCGACGGCACCCCGCTGGCGCCCACGCAGCCGGCGCGACCCCCCGCGCTCGGCGGCCTCCCCGGCGCCCCGCCGACGAGCTGGGGCCAGCTGCCGGCCGGCCAGCAACCACGTACGCCGCAGGTCGCCGCCGGCCAGCACTTCGTGCTCGCCACCTGGGGCAGCCGCTTCGGCGCCTACCTGATCGACGCGCTGCTCTTCTCGAGCCTCGCGTGGCTGATCGTCCTGCCGTTCGGCATCGGCTTCGGCCTCACCGTCAACGAGGCGTTCGGCTACTTCGCGTACGTGCTCCCGCTGCCGGAGAGCATCGCCGATCCCACGCCGTTCTCGGTGCTGCGCGTCGCGCAGATGCTCGTGCCGGGCATCGCGCTCGCGATCACCCTCGTGCGGATGCAGGGGCAGACGCCTGGCAAACGCGCGCTGGGCCTTCGCGTCGTGCGCGCCGACGGCAAGCCGATCGACACCGTCACGGCGTTCCGGCGCGAGCTGCTGGCGAAGACGATCATCGTCCCGGTCGTCGCGGTCGTCACGTTCCTGCTCGCGTGGGTCGCGAACTACCTCTGGCCGGTGTGGGACCGCGAGCACCGAGCGGGCCACGACTTCATCGCCGGCACGCGCGTGGTGCAGACCCCGCGCGACGGGGCGCCGACGACCAAGGTCACCTTCACCAAGTAGGCCCCGCGCCGGCGGGCCTGCCGGGGTGATCGCGGGTGGGCCGGAGCGCGGCGCGGCGCGGGTTCGCCGCTAGTCGATGATCGAAGCGCCGCGCACGGTGGCCGTGCCGGCCTGGTCGGTCACGCGGCCGATGACCGCCGCGCCCGGGTGGTGCTTGCCGAGGAGGTCGGCGGCGGCCTGGGCCTGCGCCTCGGGCACGATCGCGACGAACCCGCAGCCCATGTTGAAGACCTCCCACATCTCGCGCTCGGTCACGTTGCCGGTGCGCTGGACGAGCGGGAAGATGCCCGGCACCGGCAGCGGTGTGTCGATCGCGTATCCGATGCCGCTGCCCAGGCGCAGCAGATTGGCGACGCCGCCACCCGTGATGTGCGCGAGGCCGTGGACGTCGATGCCCTCGTCGGCGATCAGCTCGAGCGCGGCGCGCACGTAGATCACGGTCGGCTCGAGGAGCGCGTCGACGACGGTCGCGCCGCCGAGCTCCTCGGGCGTCGCGTCGAACGTGAGGCCGCCCTGCTCGAGGATCGCGCGGCGCGCGAGGGTGTAGCCGTTGGAGTGCAGGCCGCTGCTCGGCACCCCAACGAGCGCGTCGCCCGCGGTGATGTCGGCGCCGGTGATGATCCCGTCGAGGGCGACGGTGCCGACCGCCGCGCCGCAGAGGTCGAAGCCGGTGGGCGACGGGTGGCCGCTGATCAGTTCGGGGAGCACCGCGACCTCGCCGCCGGGCACCTCGATGTTGGCCTGGCGCGCGCCTTCGGCGATGCCCTTGGCGATGAGGCCGAGGCGCTCGGGGTCGCTCTGCTCGACGGCGATGTAGTCGACCATCGCGATCGGCTCCGCGCCGACGCAGACGAGGTCGTTCACGTTCATCGCGACGCAGTCGATGCCGACGGTGTCGATGCGACCGGTCTGCTCGGCGACGACGAGCTTGCTCCCGACGCCGTCGGTCGCGATCGCGAGGCCCAGGCCGGGCGCGACCTTCAGCACGCTGGCGTAGTGGCCGGGGAGCGGGACAACGCGCGAACCGCCGTCGGGGCGCGCGGACGACAGTTCGCCGACGATCGCCTTCACCGCGCGGTCGGCCTCGTCGGTGTCGACTCCGGCCGCTGCGTACGCCTCGCTCATGGCAAGCATGTTGCCGGATCGCGGGGCCCGGCGTCAGCCGCGGGCACGCACGGCGCACGTTTCCGTGGTGGCCGGCCCGGAAACGTGCAAGGCGCCGGCGCCAGCCGACCTCGGCGCCGCGCTCATGGCTGCTCCGCTTCGGGCGGATCGACGGCGAGCCGGCGCCGCGTGGCGACGCTGACCGCCGAGGGGCGGCAGCGGCTAGCGACGGCGCGCGCGCTGCAGCGTCGCCGCCGCCAGCGTGAGGCGCCAGGCCGCCCAGGCGGCGGCCGGCCAGCGGCGCGTGCGATCGGGCAGCGCTCGCGTGAGGAGACCGGTCGCGGCGCTCGTCGCCGCGCCAGCGACCACCGTGCCCGCCGCGGCTCCGAGGGCGGAGCGGTCGCGGTAGCCCTGCCAGGTGGTCGCGCCGAGGAGCGTCGGCAGCCCGGCCGCCCACGAGAGCGCATCGGCGGCCTCCGAATGGAGCCCCCGGGCGCGCGCCGCCGCCAGCGTGGCTGCGCGCCGCGAGGTGCCCGGCCAGATCGCCGCACCCTGCGCGAGCCCGACGGCGACGACGTCGGTGGCCGTCAGCCCGGCGATCCCGCGGCGCGCCGGCACGCGCTCGGCGGCGAGGAGCGCGACCGACCCGCAGACGAGTCCGGCCGCCACGGCCCGCGGCCCTGCGAAGCGCTCCTCGATCAGCGGGCCGGCCGCCGCGCCGACCACCGATGTGATCGCCGTCGATGCGACGCCGCCGGCAACCAGCCGGCCCGGCGCATCGCTCGTGCGCAGGTGGGCCAGCACGCGGAGCCCGAGCGGCAGCAGCGAACCGGTGTGGAGGGCCACCTCGAGCGTGCGGAGCTGCCGCGCGCGCGCCGGGTCGGCCTCGGGCCAGCCCGCGGCGTCGATCAGGAGCGCCGTATGACCGGAGGAGCTGACGGGCAGCCACTCCAGGGCGCCGTGCGCGATGCCGGCGATCCCGGCTCGGACCGGCGCGGGGAGCATGCCCCTAGGAGGCGACCTCGTCGGCCGGCTCCGGCGCGGTGGCCGTCGGGCCCTGCCCGCGGCCCTTCCACCAGCGCAGGAGCAGCCAGGCGGCCACGCCCACGATGGCGAGGGCGATGACGTAGTCGAAGTAGTGGAGCTTGTCCTGGAGCTCCTTCCAGTTCTCGCCCACCTTGAAGCCGGTGTACGTGAGCGCCGCCATCCACACGAAGCAGCCGGCCGCGGTGTACGCGGTGAAGATGCCCAGGTTCATGCGCGCGGCGCCGGCCGGCACCGAGCTGAACGTGCGGACGATCGGGAGCAGGCGCGTGACGAACACCGTGATCGCGCCGTGCTCGCGGAACCAGCGCTCGTTGCGCGCCAGCTGCTTGGGATCGAGGTGGATCCACTTATGCTTCTCGAGCGCCTCGACGCGGCCGTAGAAGCCGATCGCGTACCCGAGCCAGGAGCCGATCACGTTCGCGACGGTGCCGACGAGGGCGACCACGATCCACGAGTACTCGCCGTTCGAGGCGTTGAAGCCCGCGGCGAGCATCGTCGGCTCGCTCGGGATCGGGATGCAGGCGCTCTCGAGCGTCATCATCAGGAAGATCCCGATGAGGCCGACCTTGTCGACGATGTCGACCGCGAAGTTGACCAGCGGGTCGGTGATCGAGGCGAGAGGCAGGTAGACCGCGGCGGACATCGCGCGCAGACTACCGAGGTGCCGGGCCCGCGGCGGCGGTGGGGCCGAGCCCCGCGGCGCGAACCGCTACGGAACGATCGGTCCGCCGTGCGGCGCGTGGCGTCGCGCCGACGGTCAGTCCGTCAGCCACTGGTCGGCGGGCACGTCGCCGACCACGCGCGCGGGCACGCCGTAGCTGCGCGAGCGCGGCGGCAGATCCTTCGTGACGACGGCGCCCGCGCCGACGAACGCCTCGCGCCCGACGACCACACCGGGCGTGAGCGTGACGTTGCCGCCGACGCGCGCCCCGCGCTCGATGCGCGGCCCGCGCAGCGCCTCGCCCTCCTGCGGCCGGCCGACCGCGTCGTCGTTCGTGGTGGTGGTGCACGGCCCGATGAACACGTCGTCCTCGACGACGGTGCCGGCGGTGACGTATACCTGCGACTGGATGCGCACGCCGCGGCCGATGACGACCTCCGGGTCGACGCCCGTGCCACGGCCGATCACGCTGCGCTCGCCGATCACGGCCCGCTCGCGGATGTAGGACTGGTCACCGAGGATCACCTCGTCGGCGACGGCAGCTCCGGCGAAGAGCATGGCGGCGGCGCCGACCGTCACCTCGCGCCCGAGCACGAGCGGCGGGAGCGGCTCGGAGCTGCGCAGCGACGAGGTGCGCGCGAGCGCGGGCTGCTTGCCGAGCACGGCGCCGTCCTGGACGAGGCAGTCCTGACCGATCCAGGTGCCGGGGTGGACCACGACGTTCGCGCCGAGCGTGGTGCCTTCGGCGATCTGCACGTCGGCTCCGATCACGACGCCCGGGCCGAGGGTGACGCGGTCCTCGATCACGGCGTTCGCGCCGATCACCACCCCCTGCAGCAGCGTGGCGCCGGCGGCGATCTCGGCGGTTCGGTCGATGGCGGGAAGGGGGCGCGGCGGCATCCGTCGGTACCCTACCCAGCGATGACCGTGCCCCCAGCTGCGCCGTCGGTTCCCGCCGTCGACCGTCCGTATCGCGCCAGTGTCGTCGCGCTCGGCAAGATCGGTCTGCCGCTCGCCGTGCAGATCGCGGCCGCTGGCCACACCGTCGTCGGCGTCGACATCGACCCGCGCGTGGTCGAGCTCGTGAACGCCGGCGAGGTGCCGTTCCCCGGCGAGGCCGGACTGGCGGCGGCCCTGCGCGAGGTCGTCGATGCGGGCCGCCTGCGCGCCACCGCCGACGTGGCCGACGCCATCCCGGGCTCGCAGCTCGTGATCGCCGTTCCCCCGCTGATCGTCGACGACCAGGGCGTGCCGGACTGGGCCGCGATCGATGCCGTCGTCGGGGCGATCGGCCCCCACCTGACCGACGGCGTGTGCGTCTCGCTCGAGACCACCGTCCCCGTCGGCACCACGCGCGAGCGCATCGCCCCCCGCCTCGAGGAGCTGAGCGGCCTCGAGCTCGGCGTCGAGCTGAACGTGGCGTTCAGCCCGGAGCGCGTGTTCAGCGGCCGCATCTTCGCCGATCTGCGCAACTACCCCAAGCTCGTCGGCGGGGTCACCCTCGCCTGCGAGCGCCGCACCGCCCAGCTCTACCGCGAGTTCCTCACGGCCGATGTCCGCGAGATGGGGTCGGCAGAGGCCGCCGAGCTCACCAAGCTCGTCGAGACCACCTACCGCGAGGTGAACATCGCGCTCGCGAACGAGTTCGCCCGTTACGCGGACCGCGCCGGCATCGATCTCGGACCGGTGGTCGAGGCCGCCAACTCGCAGCCGTTCAGCCACGTGCACCGGCCGGGCGTCGCGGTCGGCGGTCACTGCATCCCGGTGTACCCGCGCTTCTACCTGCAGGGCGACCCCGAGGCACAGCTCGTCGCTGCCGCGCGCGTGGTGAACGAGCGCATGCCCGAGCACGCGATCGACCTCCTGGCCCGAGACCTGCCGCTCGACGGCGCCCGCGTGCTGATCCTCGGCGCCGCCTACCGCGGCGGGGTGCGCGAGACGGCGTTCTCCGGGGTCTTCCCGCTCGTGAGCGGCCTGCACGCCCGCGGCGCCCGGCCCTTCGTCGTCGACCCGCTCTACGACGAACGCGCGCTCGCCGAGCTCGGCCTGCCCGCGTGGGACGGCGCTCCGATCGACGGCGCCATCCTCCAGGCCGACCACCTCGAGTACCGCTCGCTGCGCCCCGAGCAGGTGCCGGGCGCGAAGACCGTGATCGACGGTCGCGGCAGCCTCGACGCCACCGCGCTCGGCAACGCCGGCGTGCGCGTGCGGCGTATCGGCGGCGGCTGAGCCGCACGCGGGGCGCCGGCCCCGGGCGACCCCGCGACCGCGCGCGAGGCTGCGCCGGCTCCTGGACGTCCCCCGCGTTGCGATGCCCCGACCGATCGCCCAGGCGTCGCGTGGATGGCGTGAGAACCACGGTATGTCCCCCGTACGGCCCGTTCCTACGGGCGTTCGGGGCCGGGCAACTACCGAAGCGCCGTTCGGTGAAGCATCCAACATCCGTCTACTGGATACGTCACCCAAACCGATACCGACTTGTCGATCGTCAAGGAAATGCGGGTTTTCCGTGAGTTCGCCCGAGCCGCTGAATGCGAACCGGTGGCGCTCGGTCCCGGCGGTGGTAGAAGAACCGCACAGGGGATGCGACGGCGCGTGACACCGCCGTCGATTGCTCGGCCGCCGTGTCCGAACAGGGGGAGCACGGTGGCCGAGTCCCCGCCGCCGTGGTGTCTTGGGGAAGCGCCACGGGGGTCGACTGCGGCGACCACGAGGGGTTGACCGACCGGCCTCGCGGTCGCCGCAGCGTGCCCTTGCCCGGGGCGCTCGCTGCGGTCGCGCCGACGCCCCGGCGGTCGAGCGATCCGTCGACCCACGCAAGATCCGTCACCAGAGCCCGCGGCCGTGCGACCGGCTCATCTAGGGTTGGCCGCGTGCGGATCGTGACGGTGATCGGGAACCGGCCCCAGTTCGTGAAGGCGGCGGCCGTGAGCCCGTTGCTGCGCGGGCGCCACGAGGAGGTGCTCGTGCACACCGGCCAGCACCACGACGACGCGCTCAGCCAGGTGTTCGTCGATCAGCTCGGCGCCCCGCAGCCCGAGCGTCAGCTCCACATCCACGGTGGTTCCAACACCGAGCAGACGGGTCGCATGATCGCCGCGCTCGAGCCGCTCTACGCGGAGCTGCGGCCCGATGCGGTGCTCGTCTATGGCGATACGAACTCCACGCTCGCCGGCGGCCTCGTGGCCGCACAGGCGCGGATCCCGCTCGTGCACGTGGAGGCCGGCCTGCGTTCGTTCGACCGCGCGATGCCAGAGGAGCTCAACCGCGTGCTCGTCGACCATGCCGCGGATCTGCTGCTCCCGCCCACGCAGGCCGCCGCCGCGCAGCTGCGCAAGGAGTCGGTGGCGGGCCGCGTGGAGGTGGTCGGCGACGTGATGATCGACGTCGCGCACCGCACCCGTCCGGCTGCGCTGGAGGCGGGCGCGCGGATGCTGGCCGACCTGGGCCTCGAGCCGGGCTCGTACGGGCTGTGCACGCTGCACCGGGCCGGCAACGTCGACACTCCCGAGCGCCTCACGGCCGCGCTCGACGTGCTCACCGGCCTCGGCTTCCCGGTCCTCCTGCCGCTGCACCCGCGTACCGCCCAGCGCCTCGACGCCTTCGGTCTGCGCGCCCGTGCCGAGGACGAGCTGCGCCTGCTGCCGCCCCTGGGCTACCTCGAGTTCTCCGGGCTCCTCGCCTCGGCCCGCGCGATGCTCACTGACTCCGGTGGCGTGCAGAAGGAGGCGTACGTGGCCGGCGTCCCCTGCATCACCCTACGCGACACCACCGAGTGGACCGAGACGATCACCGCCGGCTGGAACACCCTCGTCGACCTCGACCTCACGAAGGCCCGGGCCGCCCTGCAGGTCAGCCCGCCGGGCGAGCGTCCGGACCTCTACGGCGACGGCCATGCAGCCGAGCGCGTCGTGGCGGCGGTCGAGTCGCTGGCCTAGGAGGCCGCGGCGCACGGCGGCGCCGACCGGCCGACGTGTCGCCACCCGTCGGGAGCGCCCGGCGAAGGCCAGGTCAGTCCGGGGGACCATCGCTACGGTCCGGCGATGGATCGCCGTACGCCCCTGTTCACGCTGCTCGTCGCGCTCATCGCGGCGGTGACGTTCATCCTGATCCGGCTGGCGAAGGGCGACGACCTCGACCTCGGGCTGATCCTCGTCACGGCGGCCGCGGCGGCCGTCGGCTGGCTGATCGGCGTGCCGGGGATGCGCCGGCGGCGTCGGCGCGCCGAGTAGCCGGCCGCGACCGACCCAGGAGCCGGCGGCCAGCGAGCCGCCAGGCGAGCGCGGCGCCGGCCCAGAAGACGCACGCGCCGCCAGGCGCAGCGGCCCGTCTCGCCACCCCAAGCCAACTCGTTCCCACCCCAGGCGCAGACCCAAACAACGCCGCCGACCAACGCGACGCGAAACATCAACGGCGGCTACGGCCAGGGAAGGGGGTGGGGGGTCCCTCCAAAGGACCGTCGCGACTGCAGGGGAGCCGCGAGCTTGCGAGCTGCGACGTGAAGGGTGTCCGACTGGAGGGACACCCACCCCCGACCGAGACCACCGCCACCAAGACACACCTCGCCGCAGAACAAAACGCCGAAGCGCCCGAGCGCCCAGCGGAACGAAAACGGCCCGCCTCCGAAGAGACGGGCCGTTGACAGTGCCCCCCGAAGGAATCGAACCTTCAACCTTTGGATTAAGAGTCCACTGCTCTAACCAATTGAGCTAGAGGGGCGTAGCGGGCTCGCACAGAATAGCGAGCCCGAAGCGTTCGCGCTTACTGAGCGGCGCCGCCGAAGTTCGGCAGGGCCTGCAGCGGCGGCGTGGTCGACTTCGCGTCGCCTCCCGTGGACTTGCTGTCCTGGGTCGCCTTCTTCTGCGCTTCGGTCTGCTGCTTGACGTACTCCTTGACCTGCTGCTCGGTGTCGTCGAGCTGCTTCTTGATCGCGGTGCGGCGCTCGTCGGACTCGGCGAGTTCGAGGGCCTTGGCGCGCGCGGCCTTGTACTTGCCCGTGTCGCTGGCGGCGATCGCGAAGACGGCGAGCTGCGCGTAGAGGCCCGCCGTCGGCTTGCGCGTGACGAGGACCGCCTCGAGGGCGCGGCTGGCCTTCGCGTAGTCGGTGTTGTCGGGGAGGAGGTAGAAGTTGACGTACTGGTAGGCCGTCTTGGCGTCGGGCTTGGCCGGCGCGAGCTTCAGGTAGTTGGTCCAGGCGGTGTCGGCCTGGGTGATGAGGGTCTGGCCGTCCTCGGTGAGCTTCTGCGTCGCCGGGTCGTACGCCTCGTTGTTGACGATGGTGACGCGGCCGAGCGCGAGCTTGTTGGCGGCCGCCTCGTCCTTCGGGTTCGTCGCGAGGACGTTCTGGGCGGACTTCACCTGCTTCTCGGCGTCCTTGACGACGTCGACCTGGCCGTTGCCGAGGGCACCGACGATGCCCTGGTCGTTGCCGCTGCCGCCGACGCCGAAGAGCACCAGACCGCCGCCCATCAGGAGTGCGAGGAGTCCGAAGATGATCTGGACGCCGCGGCGCCTACCGGGGCTGGACGTATCGAAGAGCATGGTGTTCTGGGTACCTCGGGGAGCAGGCGATCAGTCGTCGTCGTCCATCGGAAGAGGCGCGTACGCTTCGAGATCGTCGAGTGCGCCCTGGTTCGGTGCGGGATCGAGCGGTCGAATCCGGTCGAGCCAAGACGCGAGGATGATACTCAGTTCGTACAGGACCAAGAGCGGGGCCATCGCCAGCAGCATGGTGCCCGGATCCGGAGTTGGCGTGAGAACAGCCGCCGCGACGGCGAAGAGGACGATCGCGTAGCCGCGGAACTCGCGGAGCTTGGCGATGCTGACGATCCCGGATCTCGTGACGGCGAGGATGCCGACGGGGAGCTGGAACATCAGCCCGATCGCGATGAGGAACGACGTCGTGAACTTGACGGCCTCCCGGCCCTGGACCTGGATGTCGAACTCGCCGGAGTTGAAGTTCAGGAGGAAGTTCGTCGTCTGCGGCAGGACGAGGTAGTAGGCGAACGCGACGCCGGCGATGAACAGCACCGGGATCATGAACATGAGCGGGAGGGCGACCTGCCGCTCGCGGGGGGTGAACGCGGGCAGGATGAACGCGTACACCTGGTAGAGCAGGAACGGCAGGGCGAACAGCAGCGCGGCGTACAGCGACGACGTGATCGTGGTCAGGAACGGCTCGGTGACGCCGAGGGTGAGCGGGCGCCGATCGATCGGTGGGGCGTCGAGGTTGAGCTTCTCGAGCGCCGTCTGCCGTTCGGCGATCTGCCGCTGCAGCTTGATGACGGCGGCCTTGGCGCCGGCGTCCTTGATGGCGTCGGCATCGCCGAGGCGGCTCGTGAGCTCCGCAAGATCTGCGTTGTCGGCCCGGAGCGCCTTCACGGCCGCGCTCACGCGGGCCTGGTAGTTCGCCTGGACCTGGTCGGCGTCGTTGGCTTCGGCCTGTGTGCTCCCGTGGGTGGAGAGCGCGTGGTCGATCGGACGCGTGATGACGTCGAGGACGAAGTCGCTCTGCCAGAACGTGAAGCCGAAGACGAGGGCGACGAACAGCAGCGACGAGACGATCCGGCTGCGGAGCTCGTCGAGGTGGTCGACGAGCGTGAGCTGATCCTCGTGCCCGATCGGGGCGATCTTTCGCGCCATGCGGCGGCGCTACTCCTCGGTGCGCTGCGGCGCGGGCGCGTCGACGGGCGCCGGGGCCTGCTCCGGGGCGGGAGTGGCGGTGGGGGTCGGGAGCGATCGGCGTGTTCGGCGGGGCGATGGCCCCCTTGGTCGACGGCTTCTTGGCGTCGTCGCCCTGGATGCCGTCCTTGAACTCGCGCATGCCCGAGCCGAGGCCCTTGCCGAGATCAGGCAGCTTCTTGGCCCCGAAGAGCACGAGCAGGATCAGGAGGATGATGCCGAGTTCGAGCGGGCCGAGTCCCATAGGTGCTCAGCATAGACCTGCGGCTGCGTGGCGGCGCCCGCAGCATGAACGAAGCATGAAGCGGCGCCGTTGGGGAACGGTATGGCCCGAGTTTTCGGGCTCTTTCGACGTTGCACCATTTGGTGCGTCGATCAAGCGTCGAGAGGTCGCGTCAAGAGCGGAAGGGCTCGGACCGACTGTTGGGCTGTCACGGAAGACACATCATGGCCCAACCGACACCCCACACCCACATCATCAAGCGCGTCACGCTCCCGTCCGGCAAGCAGGTCGACGTCGTGAGCTACGTGAGCGCCGCCGGCGAGCTCTCGCGGTCGCAGCCCAAGCTGCCGCTCGCGTGCTGCCCCAGTTGCGGCCATGACCGCGTCCAGCCGACCGGCTGGAGCGAGGTGGGCACCTCCCACTGGCACGTGAACCTCCGCTGCCCGGACTGCGAGGACCGCCGCGAGGCGATCTTCGGTCAGTCGGAGCTCGACGAGTTCGACGTCGCCCTCGACGAGGGCACGCGTTCCGTTGCGGCCGATCTCGATCTTCTCGCCCGCGCGAACATGGCCGATGACATCGACCGGTTCATCAAGGCGCTCGGTTCGGACCACATCGTCCCCGAGGACTTCTAGGTCTCCGGGCCACTCTTCCAACAACACTTCTCCGGCGCCGCGCGCGCCGGGAAGCCCTCCCGGCACACGCGGTCTCTCTCCCGCAGTCGCCGGTCGGTCAGGCGGCAGGCACCAGAGCGGGGTGCCTGCCGCTTTTTCGTGGGGCGACGAGCCCCCCACCTCGGGCGGCCGGTGCCCACGCGGCGGGCGGACCGTGCCTACGGCTAGGCCGTGCGCTCGACGAGCGCCCGCGCTGCGATCGCGAGCGCGCTGCGGCGCGCCTGTGGGCCCGGGAGCGCGGCGATCGCGGCCTGGGCGCCGTCGATCCGCGCAAGCGCCTGCTCGCGCACCTCGTCGCAGGTGCCGGCGGCGATGAGTTCGTCGCAGAGCGCGGCCGCCGACGGCTCGTCGAGGGCGTGCAGGTCGACGGCGGCGAACCGCGGCTCGCGCGCGGCGGCGAGCGCCAGCGGGAGGGTGACGGTGCCGTCGAGCAGGTCGGTGCCGCGGGCCTTGCCCGTGACGGCCGGGTCGCCCTCGATGTCGAGCAGGTCGTCGAGCAGCTGGAAGGCGATGCCGAGATCGCGGCCGATGCCGCCGCCGACCTCCGGGTCGATCCCGTCGCCGGCGTGGAGCGCACCCAGGCGGCAGGCGGCCTCGAAGAGCGCGGCGGTCTTGCCGATCACCCGCTGCTCGTACCGGGCGACGGTGATGTCGAGGCGGTAGGCGTCGGCGCGCTGCATGAGCTCGCCGGCCGCGAGGCTCGAGGCGGCGGCCGCGAGCGTGGTCGCCACGGCGGGCGACGCGTCGGCGGCGACGGCCTGGAACGCGGCCGCGAGCAGGGCGTCGCCGGAGGCGACGGCGGCAGGCGACCCGTCGGTCGCCCAGATCGTGGGGACGCCGCGGCGCTGCGGCGCGCGGTCGAGCACGTCGTCGTGGACGAGCGTGGCGACGTGGATCAGCTCCGTCGCCGCCGCGGAGACGCGCAGCGATCGCTCCCCAGCCTCGTCGCCCGTCCCCGGACCGTCGCCGGCGAGCAGGAGGGTGAGCAGGGGCCGCAGGCGCTTGCCGCCGGCCGACACGATCGCCGAGGCGCGCTCACCCGCCGGGCCCGGCACGCCGGCGGCGATGTCGCGCACGAGCGCGTCGACGGCGGCGATCCGCTCGCCGAGACGCGGGCCGGCCGCATCGAGCACGGCGGTGACGGACGGAGGAACGGTGGGCATGCGGCTCGGGGCGGATCGGTGGGGGAGCGACCCGCCGGGAATCGTCCCAGAAACGACGTCGGCCGCGCGGCCCGAAAGCCGCGCGGCCGACGCGCAAGGGTTGGTCGCTACGCGGAGCAGCGGCCGGTGGCGGGGCTCAGTGGCCCTCGCCGCCTTCGACCGGGTGTTCCTCGTTCTCCTTGGTGAGGGCACCGAGGTACGTGGTGACGGCCTTCAGCTTCTCCGGGTCGAGCGTCTTGTAGGACGGCATCGGCGCGGACGGGTTGCGGAGGGTCTGCGCAATGCCGGCCTCGGGGAGGCGATCGGCGATGTGCGTGAGCTCCGGGCCCGGACCGTGGTTGCCGTTCTCGCCGAGCTTGTGGCAGGCGAGGCAGCCGAGGGACGGGAGTTCCTCGCGGCCCTTGAGGTACAGCTCGGCCTTCTGCTTGTCGGGACCGTTCACGATGTTCGCCGACGGGGCGAGCGTGATCTCGGTCGGCGGGCCGGCCTCCGCACCCATCCAGGTGAGGTAGCTGGTGATCAGGATCGTCAGCACGCCTGCGGTCGTCGCGATCGGACGACGCAGCGGGTTGCGCTCCGGGCTGCGGTCGTAGAACGGCAGCAGGATCAGGAGGATCAGGCAGACCGTCGGGATGCCGACGGTGGCGAGCGGGGTGAGCGCGGCCGGCTTGACCACGCGCAGGAGCTCGAAGACGAAGTAGTAGTACCACTCCGGTCGAGGCACGACGGTGGTCGACGTCGGGTCGGCCTTGGCGGCGATGGTGCCGCCCAGCAGGTACGACATCGTGAGGATGATCCCGATGACCAGGATCACCATCGCGCCGTCCTTGGCGATGACGTAGGGGAAGAACGGCTTCCCCTTCGCCTTCAGGACCGCGTACTCGCGGAGGTACTGCTCTTTCTCGCGACGGTTCACGGTTTAGGCCTCCGCCTTGCGCAGGTCTTCGTCGATCTCGGCCTCGATCCACGGGGGCGCCGTGGTGCCGTGCTTGATGACGAGGTACAGGTGAGCAGCGATGAGTCCACCGATGAGCCCCGGCAGGAGCAGCATATGGATCGCATAGAACCGCGACAGCGTCGTGGCTCCGAACTCTGGTCCGGCTCGGAGGAAGTCACCGAGGTACGGGCCGGCGATCGGCGCCGATGCGAACACGTTCACACCCACGGCCGTCGCCCAGTAGGACCGCTGATCCCACGGGAGCAGGTAGCCGGTGAGGGCCATGATCATCGTGAGGAGCACGAGGATCACGCCGATCACCCAGTTGAGCTCGCGCGGGTACTTGTACGCACCGAAGAAGAAGGTGCGGCCCATGTGCAGGAAGATGAAGATCACCATCGTGGTCGCGCCCCAGCGGTGCATGCCGTGCACGAACTGGCCGAGGAAGACCTCGTTGTTGATGTGACGCATCGACTCGTACGCGTTGTTCGGCGACGGGTCGTAGTACATCGCGAGGAACACGCCGGTGATCACCTGGCTGAGGAACGCGAGCATCGTCGACGTCCCCAGGGTGTAGAACCAGTTGGTGCCCTTCGGCACCTTGCGGAACATCACCCAGCGGGCGGTGCCGGAGATCGCGGTGCGCTCGTCGAGCCAACCGAGGGCGGCGACGGCGGCCTCGCCGGCGTTGTCCTTCACGGACTTCGGCTCGGCTGCGGGAGTGCCCGGGCGCGCGGGAGCGCCAGCCGGGACGGCGGGGAGTTTCAGGGCCATGCTCAGGTACCCGGGATCTTGCGGATGGTGGGCCGGCTCGGGAAGAGGTACTGGCCGATGCCGTCGAGATCCTGAGCAGGATCGCGCGGCGAGAAGCGGCGCAGCTCCGAGTTCACGCTGAAGCGCGGGCCGATCTCGACGAGACCGTCGCGGACGCGCGTGTAGAAGCGGTCGAGGGGACGGACCGGCGGACCACCCTGGACCTCACCGAGGAAGTCGTAGACGCCGCCGTGGCACGGGCAGATGAAGCGCTGCGAGGCCGGGACGTACCGCACCGGACAACCGAGGTGCATGCACCGCGTGGAGATCGCGATGAACTGGTTGTACTCGTCCTCCGGCTCCGTGTCGATCTCGGGGTTGCGCGTCCGGAGGTAGACCGTCGACTTGCCGGTCTGGCCGGCGCCCGCGACGATCGTGATCGTGCGCGAGATGTAGTCGTTCGGGGAGAACTCGTCGGGACGGCCGACGGGCTCCCAGCGCTCCTCGAGCTTCTTGAAGTTCGGGCCGAGCGCGAAGCCGAGGGTCGGCAGCACGATCATGCCAACGGCCACCTGGTTGGTGACGTTGGCCGTCGCCGTCATGAAACGGCGGCGCGTGACGGTTTCGCCCTCGAACGCGCCGGGGATGTTTCGATCGGCGGTGTAGGGCGAAGTGTTCTTTGAGGTATCAGGCACGAGAGGCGAGTGAAGGGCAGCTCGGGAGGCGACCAATCTATCGCGCCGGAGCATACGGAGGGAGCCCGGTGGAGTCACGGCCGCCGCTGGACGACGAACTTGACGCCGGGGCGGGCGGTAAGGCCCCGGGTTCAGCAGGACATTCTGCGCCCCGCATCGCCCCAGATCTCGGCGAGTTCGGGCGCAGGGGCGGGTGCGCCGGAGGGGCCGGTGGACCCGAGGGCGATGGCATCGGAGAGCAGGGCGATGGCTTGCAGGTCGCCGGAGCCGGCGACGGCGCGAAGGGCGTGGGCGAAGCACCAGTCGCCGACGAGGAGGGCCACGTCGGGGTCGGCCGCCGCCAGCAGGCCCACCTCACCGGCATGGAGCCGGGCACCGGTCCACGCGGCGCGCAGCGCGACCGCACGCTCGGGCGTGAGCCCCGCGACCGACGGTGCCTCGGCGGCCGAACCTGGCGCGGCGCCGTCGACCTGGCCGCCGCTGCTCTCGAGCAGCGCGGCGAAGAGGCCCTCCGGTGTGGTCGCAGCCGGGAGTCCGGCGACGGTGCTCACCCGGCGAAGGCCTCGTCGAGCGCGACGGCGGCCGCCTCAAGGGTGCGCTCGAGCTGCTCGCTCGTGTGCGCGAGCGACGGGAACCACGCCTCGAACTGGGACGGCGGGGCGTACACGCCGCGCGCGAGCAGGCCGCGGCAGAAGCGGCCGTAGCGCTCCTGGTCGCAGGCCTTGGCCTCCTCGTAGTTCGTGACGGGGCCGTCGGAGAAGAAGAGGGTCACGAGGCCCGGCACGCTCTGCACCACGCCCGCGCGGTCGCCGACGCGCTCGCGCAGGCCGTTCGCGAGGGCCTCCGTGAGGCCGGCGAGCTTGAGGTAGGCGGAGTCGTCGAGCATCCGCACCGCGGCGAGCCCGGCGGCCACGGCGATCGGGCTGCCCGCGAGCGTGCCGGCCTGGTAGACCGCCCCGACGGGAGCGATCTGCTCCATCAGCTCGCGCGAGCCGCCGAACGCCGCAGCCGGCAGGCCGCCGCCGACGATCTTGCCGAGGATCGTGAGGTCGGGGAGCACGCCCGTGAGCTCCTGGGCGCCGCCGCGGGCGACGCGCAGGCCGGAGATCACCTCGTCGAACACGAGCAGCGCGCCGTTGGCCGTCGCCAGCTCGCGGAGCAGTTCGAGGAAGCCCTCCTGCGGCGGGACGACGCCCATGTTGCCGGGGAACGGCTCGACGAGGATCGCGGCGAACTCGTACCGCTCGACGGCGGCGCGGATCGCGGCCTCGTCGTTCCACGGCACCACGATCGTCTGCGCGGCGGCCTCGGGGAGCACGCCCGGCGACGACGGAAGGCCCTGCGTGGCGAGGCCCGAGCCGGCGTCGGCGAGGAGTCCGTCGACGTGGCCGTGGTACGCGCCAGCGAACTTGAGGAGGTGGGTGCGACCGGTCGCGGCGCGGGCGAGCCGGATGGCGCTCATCGACGCCTCGGTGCCGGAGGTCGTCATGCGCAGCATCTCGACCGACGGGATGCGGCGCGCGAGCTCGACCGCCAGATCGACCTCGCCGACGGTCGCGGCGCCGAACGTGGTGCCGCGCGCGGCCTGCTCGGTGACGGCGGCGACGATCTCCGGGTGCGCGTGGCCGTGGATCAGCGGACCCCACGAGCAGACCCAGTCGATGTAGTGGTTGCCGTCGATGTCGACGAGCTCGGCACCGCTGCCACGCTCGATGAAGACGGGGGTGCGGCCGATCGAGCGCATCGCACGGACGGGCGAGTTCACGCCACCGGGCAGGAACTTCACCGCCCGGTCGTACTGCTCGGCAGATCGGGTATCGCGGATCGAGATCGTCATGGGAGCAGTGCGTCCTTCGGGGGCAGGGGCGCGGGGGTCAACGGCCGGCGCGCAGCCAGGCGGCAGCGTCGCGGGCTGAGTAGGTGATGATCGCGTCCGCGCCGCCTCGACGCAAACCGACGAGCGTTTCCATGACGGCGGCCTGCTCGTCGAGGAACCCGGCCTGGGCCGCCGCCTTGAGCATCGAGTACTCGCCGGAGACGTGGTAGGCGAGGGTCGGCACGTTCGTGTCGGCCTTCACGCGGTGGAGGATGTCGAGGTACGGCACGGCCGGCTTGACGATGAGCATGTCGGCACCCTCGGCGAGATCGGTGCGCGCCTCGCGGAGCGCCTCCTCGGCGTTGCGCGGATCCATCTGGTAGCCGCGGCGATCACCGAACGCCGGCGTGGAATCGGCCGCGTCGCGGAACGGGCCGTAGAACGCGGACGAGTACTTGACGGCGTAGCTGGCGATCGGCGTCGCCTGCAGCCCGACCTTGTCGAGCTCGTGGCGGATCGCTCCGACGCGGCCGTCCATCATGTCGCTCGGCGCGACGATGTCGGCACCCGCCTGCGCGAGCGACCTGGCCGTGCGGGCGATGAGTGGCAGCGAGGCGTCGTTGTCGACCTCGGCGCCGTCGAGCACCCCGCAGTGGCCGTGGCTCGTGTACTCGCAGAGACACACATCAGCCATCACGAGCAGCTCCGGCACGGAGCGCTTGAGCTCGCCGATCGCGCGCTGCACGATGCCGCGGTCGTCGTAGGCGCCGGTGCCCTTGAGGTCCTTGCGCTCCGGGATGCCGAAGAGCAGCAGGCCGCCGAGGCCGAGCGCGGCGGCCTCCTCGGCCTCGCGCGCGAGCTCGTCGAGGCCCACGCGATCGACGCCTGGCATCGCGTCGATCGCGCGTCGGCCGCTCAGGCCCTCCTCGATGAAGAGCGGGAGGATCAGCTGGCCGGGCCGCAGGCTCGTCTCTGCGACGAGGTCGCGGAGCGCGGGGGTGCGGCGGAGTCGACGCGGGCGCTGCTCAGGAAAGGCCACGACCGTGCAGCCTACCGGTGGCCCGCGCCCACGACGACGCGGGTCACACGGGCGACGTGCCGAGCCCGCTCGTGTCGATGTGGATGCCAGTGGGCCCGGTGCCCGTGGGATCGAACGCGTGGTAGAAGGCCGGGAGCGTGTCGACGGTCTGCTCCTGCAGGACTGCCATGAGCTCCGCGCTCGTGAGGTCGTGGCCGCCGAAGAGGCCGCCGAAGTGCTTGCGGATCCACCCGACCGGCAGCGACTCGGCATCGCAGGCCGTCAGGTTCATCACGATCTGGGAGCGCAGGAACCGGAGCTCCTGCTCGCCGATGACGCCGCCGGGCACCGGCTCGAAGCTGAGCCGCAGGACGCCGATGCTGGTGCGCACGTCGAGGAGCGCCGGGCCGTGGAACGGCATCCCGTTCGGACCGTCGAGCGCGATCTTGGACGGCAGCCGCGGGCCACCCGGCGCGACGGTCAGTCCCGTCTCCGGCGCGGGCGCGTCCACCGTGATGACCGCGTCGACGGACACCGGCGCCGTCCCGGTCGTCGACAGGTTCGATTCGGCGTGCACGACGGTGTTGTTGCCCGGGTACAGATCGAACGCGTTGAGCGCAAAGCTCCCGGCGGCGCCGCAGGCGATCCACGGCACGGTGCGCGCGAACCGCGAGGAGCCGTCGACGACGAGCTCGCCCTCGGTGAGGCGGGAGACGTTCCAGTCGCCACCGATCGTCACGGCGCCGGCCGACGCGTCGAACGTGGTGATCGCCCCGGGCAGCTGGGCGGGGGCCGCGAACGGGATCCGGAGCCGGTAGACGAACGTGCCGAGCTCCTCCACGGTGCTGCCGGCCGGGAGCTCCCCGAACCCGCCGATCTCCTCGGCACCCGCGTGCGAGGCGTCGTCGACGAGCTGCTCGAAGAGGCCCTGCAGCGCGAACGCCGCGAACCCGCCGAACACCGGCACGAGCACCATCGCCAGCGCCGAGCCGAGGGCATAGAGCGCGTCGGCCGCGACCTCGAGCGCGGAGCCGTTGAGATCGACGACGAGCTGCCCGTCCTCGATCCCGACCGAGACCGTGATCGGCAACCGGGCATGTCCGTCGGTGATGAGGGCGAGCCCGAACTCCCACACGCGCAGGTCGGTGATGATCGTGAACACCGCGCGATCGCCGGCTGCGGCGTAGTAGACCTCGACGTTGAAGAGGCGGTCCGGGCCGACCGCCCGGCGCAGCTGCGTGCGCACGGCGGTGTCGATCATGAGCGTGAGGTCGCGCGGATCGATGACGACCGACCACCCGTCGCCGTTCAGGCGCGGGGTCACGACGCCGTCGTAGAAGGAGTGCCACCTGGCGGCGCTATCGGGCTTGAACGTCTCGGCACGGATCACGAGCGCCTGGCCGGTGGTGTCGACGGTGACCCCCGAGTTCTCGAACTGCTGGCCGTGCGCGAGGAGATCCGAGAGGTCGAACTTCACCGGGTCGATCACGAGGAGCTTCTTGATCTCGTCCATCGCCCACTGCTTCGGATCCGCGATGCCGGCGAGCGACGGGAACGCGACCCCGACCTCCAGATCGGTGAACGTCGCCTCGAGCGCGAGCACGCCGAGGGCCGGCTGGGTGACGTCGAGGTCGAGGACGAGCGTGGCGTCCAGGGCGAGATCCGGAGTGACGAGCTGGTTGGGGGCCGCCTCGATCCGCGCCTGGGCCGCGATCTCGACGGTGATGTCGATGGCGAGCTGCAGCTGCTTGCTGTCGAACTTGTCGATCGGCAGTCCTCCGATCGCAGAGATCGCCACGTACCACCTCATCGGCTTCGTGTTCCGCAGGCTCACCTCGCGGTAGCGCACGCGCTGGAGCTGCATCCCGAAGTTCGCCGGCGGCAGCGGGCGGGGCGTCGCGAGGAGCGACTGCTTGACCTGGTCGGTGAAGGTCTGCGTGCTGAGCTGGAGTTCGAATGCGGACGGCATGGCGCGATCTTGCGCCGGCCGTCACCCCACCGCAATCAGGCCAGGTGCGGCGCTTTCGACCGCCGGTATCCGACCGCACGCGCCGCGTCAGCGCCCGGAATCGGGTGCGACGCGGTCGATTCGCTGGCCGGGTGGCGCGGCGCGTCTACGAGCCGATCCACGGCAGGTAGCCGCGCGGCGCGAGGTCGTCGAGGCCGCTCGCCTGCACGCCGAGGTCGGAGAGCGTGACGACCCGCGAGCCGACGACGACGGTGCGCTTGACCATCGGGTGGTCCCACTCGGGGCCGTGGCGCACGGTGCCGACGTCGGCGATGCCGGCGCGATCGATCCGCAGGCCGTTCGCTGCGCCGATGCTGCCGACGGTGGTGCGCCAGTCGCCCGGGCTCTGGCTCGGCACGACGGCGAGCCTGGTCGGCGCCCAGAAGAGGAACGCGTGGGGGTCGAACTCGACGGCGGTCGAGCTGTTCGGATCGAGCGCCTTGCGGGCGACGATCTTCGGCGCCGTCGGATCGGCGACGTCGAACAGGCTCACCGCTGCGCCCGTCGCCCGGCCCTGCTCGGTGGCCTCGCGGCCGATGCCGAGGAGGAGGTCGTCGCCGACGGGGTGCAGGTACGCGGAGTAGCCCGTGATCTTGAGCTCGCCGGCGACGCGCGGCGCCCGCGGGTCGGAGAGGTCGAGCGTGTAGAGCGGGTCGACCTGGCGGAACGTGACGAGGTAGCCGACATCCCCGATGAACCGCGCTGCGTAGATCCGCTCGCTCTTGCCGAGCCCGCCCACCTGGCCCGTCTGCGCGAGCGTGCGGCCGTCCTCCTCGAGCACCGTCACGAAGCTCTCGCTCGGGTCGGCTGCGGCATCCGGGAACCAGCCGGGCTCGCGGGTCGTCGCCACGCGCAGCGCGCCGGCGTGCTCGCTCATCGAGTACTGGCCGAGCACGTAGCCGGGCACCGTGCCGGAGCTCGCGAACGTGGTCTCGTCGCGGGAGGTGATGCTGAACCGGAAGATCGACGTGGTGGGGCGACGCGCGGCATCGTCGGGCGAGGTGGCGTCGGCCGCGTCGGTGCCGGCGACGTACAGACCGGTCGGCGAGGCGTAGACCGTCTGCGCGCTGCCGAGCACGGCGTCGCGGTCGATGTTGAAGAGGCCCTTGCGCAGGTCGATCGTGAGGATCGTGAGCAGGTCGGTGCCGAAGGGCTCGGACGGCGAGCGCACATCGGCGCAGCCGACCAGCTGGCGGTCGTAGGTCTTGCCGGTGACGCGGCTCGCGAGCTTGGTGCGCGGGACGAAGCTCGCGAGGCGCAGGCGGCGGGCGGCCCTCGCGGTGAGGCCCTTCGCGGTGCCCTGGCGGGCCTGCGGCTCCGGCACGCCCGCCGGCCCACCACCGAGCGCGGCGCTGCTGTTGAGCACCACGCGCACGGTGCCGTCGGTGAGGCGCGCGCTGACGAGATCGCCGGGCACGTCCACCGTGCGCAGGATCCGCATCGCGGCAGGGTCGGCGATGTCGAGCTCGGTGAGGCGGGTCGGCGCGGGGTCCGCCGCCGCGGCGCGGATGCCATCGAACGGCATCGCGATCGGCAGGGCTCGGGGCTCGCGGGGCGTGAGCAGCAGCGCGCGATCACCTTCGATCAGCAGCGTGCCGGTCTTGCCGGCGAGATCGAGCTTGCCGAGCACGCGCGGCGTGTCGCCGGTCGCATCGAGCGCCCAGAGCGTGGAGCCGGCGACGACGAACAGCCGCCCGCCGACGGCCTTCACGAGATCGGGCTCGTCGATCCCGGCCTCCTGCACGTTGGTGCCGGACGACGCGACGGTCGACGCATCCGCCGTCGCCTTGCCCGACTCGGCCGACACCGGCGCGCTCGTCGCGACCGCGATCCCGGGCAACGCGATCGGGCGGTTCGGATCCGGCTTCGCGTACTCGGCGCGGGGCGTGATCACATCCGAGCCCGTCCAGTTCACCGGTCCGCGGAACGGCACCGGCCGCTCGGTCGCCGCCGCCCGCGCCACGTCGACCAGGTTGGTGCACGTGCGGAACGCCTTCAGGCTCGGCCCGCGCCGCGTGGCCGCCTCGGCCGGCGCGGTGGTGACGAGTGCGCCGGCGAGCAGGCCGGCGGCGAGCGCAGCACGGCGCGGAACCCCCATGCGCCCACCATTCCACGCCCCTCGGCGCGGCGCAAGACGGCCCTGGACGGCCGACCGGTGCCGCTACGCGCGCGCCCGCCGCACGAGCCACCCGGACAGCGCGGTGTAGATCGCGCCCTGGGCGATCAACTGGCCGGCGGCGCCGGCATCGACCTGCGCGGCCACGGCGCCGTCGAGCAGCTCGCGGGCCGCCTGGAACGGGAGGACCGCGGAGATCGCGTCGAGGACGGAGCCGAGGGCGCCGCCGAGGGCCTGGTCCGGGATGAGCGCGATCACGGCGACGGGGACGGCCATGAGGATCGCGGCGAGCGTGGCGGCGCGGGCGTCGCGCAGGCCGGCGCCGAGCAGCACGCCGAAGGCCGCGAAGGCGCCGCCGGCCAGGAGCACGGCGGGCACCCAGAGCGGCGCGCCGGAGAAGTCCGTCGCGCCGAACGCGGCGACGCCGACGAGGAGCAAGAGCCCCGAGCCGCCCGAGACGAGCCCGGCCGCGAGTACCTTCGCGCCCGCGATCCGCCACGCCCCGCGGCCGCCGCGCAGCAGCCGGCGCATCGTGCCCTCCTCGCGTTCGCTCGCCAGGAGCCCCGCGCCGAGGGTCATCGCGACGAGCATGAGCGACAGCGCCGCGGCCACGCCGACCGCGAACCCGGAGAGGGTGCGGCCCTGCGCCTGCCCGACCGCCGTCTCCTTCACGTCGAGCGGCTTGGCGATCGTGCGCAGGATGTCGTCGGAGAGATCCAGGTTCTCCCGTGCGAGCTTTGCGAAATCGGCAGCGTCGTCCAGGCCCTTGCGCTTGCTCGCCGGCAGCTCCTTCGCCGACTCCTCCACCACCGCCTGCGCCCGTTTGAGGCCGAGCACGCCGATCTGCTGGCCGAAGAGCTCGAAGTTGCCGCCGTCCCGCAGGATGTTCAGGAAGCCGGTCGCGACGCGCACGATCTCGCCCGCCAGCGCCCGCTCGGCCTCGCGCATGCGAGCCGCCACGAGCGACCGCACGAGGGCCCCGTCGAGCGGCCCGCTCGCGCGGTAGATCAGCTCGAGCTGCGGGCCCTTGCTCACGCCGCCGCTCGTGAGCTCGTTGCTGAGCTTGGTCGCCGCATCGGCCGGGATGACGAGCGCCCCGTCGATCGTGCCGGCCTTCATCATCGCGACGGCGCGCGCCCGGCTCGGGAGGTCGACCGTCTTCACGTCGTCGCCCGCGAGGGAGCCCTGCAGATCGGTGAGCGAGAGCTTCTGCCCGGAGATCGTGACGGTGCCGCTGCCGCCGTCCGACGGGAGCAGGTTGACGACGGCGATCGTCGGCGGATCCGGCTCGCGGGTGAGCGCAAGGCCCAGGCCGACGGCGATCAGCAGCGGGTAGATCACCACGAGCGCGAGCAGCGCCGGGGAGCGCCGCAGCACGCGGAGGTCCTTCGCGAGGACGGCCCGGATCATGCGCCCGCCTCGCTCGCGGTACCGGCCGTGCCCTGCACCACGCGCGCGAACGCGAGATCGAGGTCGGCGTGATCGCCGCCGAGCTGGCGGAGCTCCTGCGAGCTGCCCGAAAAGGCGACGGCGCCACCGGCCAGCACCACCACGCGGTCGGCGTGGCGCTCGGCGAAGTGCAGCTCGTGGGTGGTGATCACGACGGCCGTGCCCCCCTCGGCGAGCTTGTCGATGAGCGCCCACAGGGCGAGGCGCTGCGGCGGATCGAGGGCGGTGTGGGGCTCGTCGAGCAGCAGGCACCGCGGCTCGCCGATGAGGCCGATCGCGAGGCTCACGCGCTGGCGCCACCCGCCCGAGAGGCGATCCAGGCGCTGGCCACGGCGCTCGCGCAGATCGGCGAAATCGAGCGCGCGCTCGGTCTCGGCGGCCGGATCGGCGGCACTCGGCGCCAGGCCCGCGAAGAGCCGCAGGTTCTCCTCGACCGTGAGCCGTTCGTAGAGGGCCGGCCGCTGCGGCACCCAGCCGAGCGCCTCCGGGCCCGGCTCCACCGTGCCGCCCTGCGCGGGCTGCACGCCGGCGAGGATCTCGAGCAGCGTGGTCTTGCCCGCGCCGTTGGGGCCGAGGATCGCGACGCGCTCGCCGGCCGCGACCTCGAGGTCGATCCCACCGAGGATCGTGCGACCCCCGAGCTGACGGGTGATCCCGCGCGCGGTGAGCACGGGCGGCGACCCGGCCTCGGGCTGGTGGGAGGGCTGCGGCACCGGGCGGATGCTACGGGTCGGCGTGCGTGCAGGCACCCCGCTCCCTTGCGTCCGCGCGTGCCGGCTGAGAGGGTTCCGGCCCCATGCGTCCCACCCTCGCCCGCGCTGCGCTGCTCGTCGCCGCCGCCCTTCCCCTCACCGCCGTCCCACCCGCACAGGCCGCGACGCCGCTCAGCGCGTGCGTCAAGAGGTCCGGCGGAGCGGTGCGCGTGATCGATGCCGGCAGCCGCTGCGGAAAGGGCGAGCGCGCGATCAGCCTCGTCATCGTCGGCTCCTCGCCCCAGGCCGAGCAGCCCGGGCCCACGGGGCCGGCAGGTCCGGCGGGTCCTGCTGGTCCTGCGGGACCGACGGGCGCTGCCGGTCCGGCGGGCCCGCAGGGCCCGGAAGGCGCAGCGGGTCCTGCGGGGCCGACGGGCGACAAGGGACCGACCGGAGACAAGGGGCCGGTGGGCGACAAGGGCCCCGCCGGCGATCCGGGGCCGGCCGCCACGACCCCGGCCGCGCCCCTGCCCACCTATGGCGGCACGTTCGTGCTGACCCTCGACGGGGAGGTCACGCGGATCGCGAGCCTTGCGGGCTGCAGCCGCCCGCGGTTCGACGAGCCGCCGCTCCCGTGCGAGTTCACCGTCGGCGGCGTGCCAGGGCCCAAGCTCCTGAACTGGATCGCGGAGTCGTCGAAGGGCGGCGCGGATTCGCGGAGCCCGGAGATCGCCTCGATCGACGACACCACCCGCGCGGTCACCAAGCTGACGCTGCGCAAGGCGACGATCCAGCGGGTCGAGCTCCCGAGCCTCGACGCGAGCTCGAAGGAGCAGGTCGGGCTGCGGCTCTCGATCGCGGCCGACTCCCTCACGCGCGCCACCGGATCCGGCGCGCCCCCGATGCAGCCCCGGCCGAAGATCCTCCTCGCCGGGAACTTCCGCGTGTCGGCCGACGGCACCGCGCTGACGCGCGTCGCCCGGGTGGGCGAGCTCTCGCTCCAGATGCCCAGCTCGGTCGCGACGCCGCCGAAGGGCACCCAGCCCGCTCCGGCCGCGTCCGCTCCGTTCTCGCTCGAGGTGAGCGCGTCGGATGCGCTGCTGCGGCCCTGGATCGCCGAGGCCGCTGCCGGAGGTGGCGCGCGCACCCTCACCGTCGACCTGCTGGACTCGACGCTCACCACGCCGCTGCTGCGGTGGTCGGTGCCGCAGGCGCGTCCGCTCGGCGACGTGCAGCCGTTCACGCTCGGTGAACCCGGTCGGGAGACCCTCGGTCGCCTGTCGGTCGACATCGGGGGCGGCCTCCCGGCGATCACCGCGCCCTAGGCGACCTCGGGTTCCGAGGGCAGCGGCTCGAGGCCGTCGGCGGAGTCGTCGACGGCCTCGGGCACGTCGAAGTCGACCCGCACGGGCAGCATCGCGAGGAGCGCCGCAAGGTCGTCGACCACGTGGTGCGCCGCGCTCAGGTCGGCATCGTCGTGGGTGGTCCGCAGGCCCACGACCTGCATCCCGGCGGCGCGGCCCGCAGCGATCCCGGCGGGCGCGTCCTCCACGACGAGGCAGTCGGCGGGCTCCAGGCCGAGCAGCTCGGCGGCGAGCAGAAAGGGATCGGGATCGGGCTTGACGCGCTCGGTGCGGTCCGCCGTCACCACGATCGACGGCGGCGTGAGGCCGGCGGCATCGAGGCGCGCACCGGCGAGCGGCGCGGTGCAGGAGGTGACGATCGCGACCTCGAGGCCCCACGGCGCATCGGGCGCGAGCAGCTCGGTCGATCCGGGCAGCGCGCGCACGCCCTCCACGTCGGCGATCTCGCGGCGCTCGAGCTCCTTGGCCTCCTCGGCCGGATCCAGGTGCGGGGCGACCAACGCGACCACCTGCTTCGCCGGCACGCCGTGCGGGTGCTCGGCCGGCGGGGTGATGCCGCGGTCGGCCATCCATCCGGCGTACACGCGAAGGGTCGCGGGGGTGGAGTCGATGAGCGTGCCGTCGAGGTCGGCGAGCACCGCGCGGACGGCGGCGAGATCGAGGGCGTCGGTCACGCCCGCGGAGGCTACGTGATCGGCGCGGGCGCCAGACCCGGACGTCGGCACGGGCGCCGGAGCCCGCGGTGCGGCAGGATGGAGCGGGTGACGGAGCACAGAGAGCAGGCGGAGCCGACCGGCATCACGGTCCTCGCGATCGGCGACGTGGTCGGCTCGGCCGGGCGCCGCGCGCTGACGCGCGTGCTGCCGCAGCTCCGCGCCGACCTGCAGCCCGACCTCGTGATCGTCAACGGCGAGAACGCGAGCGGCGGCATCGGCATCAACGCCCGCGCGGTCGACGAGATCGAACGCGCCGGCGCCGACGTGATCACCCTCGGCAACCACGCCTACCGCCAGCACGACGTGCACCGCCTGCTCGACGAGCGCGACACGCTCCTGCGCCCCGCCAACCACCTCGCCTCGCAGCCCGGTCACGGCTCGTGCGTGGTGGAGGCCGGCGGCCAGCGGATCGGCGTCGTCAACCTCCAGGGCAATGTGTTCATGGAGAGCGGCCGCCACGCGTTCAGCGAGATCGACGCCGTGATCGCCAAGCTGCGCAAGCAGACCGACCACATCATCGTCGACTTCCACGCCGAGGCCACGAGCGAGAAGGTCGCGATGGGCTGGCACCTCGACGGGCGGGTGAGCGCGGTCGTCGGCACCCACACGCACGTGCCGACCGCCGACCTGCGCGTGCTCCCCGAGGGGACGGCCTACATCTCCGACCTCGGCATGACCGGCTCGCGCGACGGCGTGATCGGGATGGAGAAGGACGCCTCCGTGCGGCGGTTCGTCACCCACATGCACCAGCGCTACGAGCCGGCCGAGAAGGACCCGTGGGTGATGGGCGTGAAGATCACGCTCGATCCGGACCATCGCCAGCGCGCGCTGGCGATCGAGCAGCTGCTCGTCAAGGCCGGCTGAGCGGTGACCGGGACGCCTCGGCGGCTCGGGCGGCCCACGATTCCCGTTGGGCGTTCACCGGCGTGCCCACGCGCGTTGACCCTCCCGTAAGGAATCCGGATTCCGGTCGGTCTACGTTGGCCGAACCATGTTCGGTTGTCCCGCCGTCGCCCGCGCCGCCCTCCTCACCCTCGCCGCCGCGTGCGCGCTCGGAGCACCGGCCGCGCAGGCGGCCGGCAAGGACGAGCTGAAGCTGAGGCTGCCGGTCGCCGACATCTCGCTGAGCCCGACCGGCGTGAGCGTGCAGCTGCCGGGCAGCAACGGCACGCCGGCGATCGAGGTCGGTGGCACGGCGCTCCCGGGCACCGGCGCCGGCACCACGCCGACGCGGCCGACCGTCCCGGGCACCCCGGGCACGCCGGCGGTGCCCGCCACCACCGACCCGGCCGCCCAGCAGCCGCTGCCCGCGGCCGACGACCCGGTGCTCGCCGCAACGGGCTCGGGCCCTGGCAAGCCCGCCGGCTCCGCCTACGACCCGGGCCCGGAGCGCTACGGCATCGCGATCCAGCGCGACGTCGTGATCACGATGCGCGACGGGATCAAGCTCCGCGCCGACATCTACCGGCCCACCGATCCGGCCACGGGCGCCGTCGCCCCCGGCGACTTCCCGATCATCCTGAGCACCACGCCGTACGGCAAGCAGCTCTCGCAGCTCACGCCGCAGGCCGCCGAGCTGACCGGTTACGAGCCGGCGCTGATCAAGCGCGGCTACGTGCAGGTGATCGTCGACGTGCGCGGCGCCGGCGCCTCGGAGGGCGTGTTCGACCTGTTCTCGCCGACGGAGCAGAAGGACGCGGTCGAGATCGTCGACTTCGTGAGCAAGCTCCCGGGCACGAACGGCAAGGTCGGCATGCTCGGCCACTCGTACGTCGGCATCACCCAGCTGCTCGCCGCCGGGAACGTCGGGCCGAACTCGCCGCTCAAGGCGATCTTCCCGATCATGGCCACGAACGACCCGTACCGTGAGCTCATCACGGAGGGCGGGCTGTTCAACCTCACGTCGATCCCGGCGTACGCGAGCCTCGTGATCGCCGCGACCACCCTCAACCCGACGGCGCAGCTGCCGCGCGATCCGGTCGATGCGATCAAGCTCACCGGCGGCCACGGACTCGGCTCCACCTACTGGGCCGCGAGCACCCTCGGCCCGGGCCTCGCGGGCGGACCGACCGGCTACGACGAGGAGTACTGGCGGCTGCGCAGCCCGGGCGCGATGCTCGACCGGATCGTCGACAACGGGGTCGCGGCCTACCTCGTCGGCGGCGCCTACGACGTGTTCCAGACGGGCGAGGTGCTCAACTTCGTCGGCCTCCAGAACGCCGCGGCGGGCCGCTCGCCCGATGGTCCGCTGCAGACGAAGCAGCCCCTCTCGGGCAGGTACCAGCTCACGGTCGGCCCGTGGTACCACTCGGCGAACTTCGCGCAGTGGAACATCCAGCACGCCGAGCTCGCCTGGTACGACCGCTGGCTGAAGGGCATCGACACCGGCGTCGACCGCACCACCCAGCCGCTGCACGTGATCGAGGCCGGAGGCGCCGAGTACACCGCGGGAGCGCTTCCGCTGGCCGGCGCGAAGAGCACGAAGCTGTACCTCGGTTCCGACCGCGAGCTGACGACGAGCAAGCCGAGCAGCAGGACGGGCTCGGATCGCCTCACCTTCAGCGCCGCGGGCGTGACGTGCTCGCGGGCGCTCGAGCAGTGGTCGACCGGCCTGCCGAACCAGATCCTCGGGCAGCTCGGCGCGCAGGACCCGTGCGCCGACCGCCGGCCGGGGATGCAGCGCGCGCTCGGCCAGCGCAGCTACACCACCGAGCCGCTCGGCCAGCCGCTGCGGATCGCCGGCCCGGCGACGCTCACGCTCCAGGCGACCTCGACCACCCGCGACGCCGAGTTCGTGGTCACCCTCCAGGACGTCGACCCGAGTGGGCAGGTGGTCGACCTCACGGCCGGCGCGCTGCTCGGCTCGCACCGCGCGGTGGACGACGACCGTTCCTGGCCCGGTGCGGGCGGCGACCCGCTCCTGGCGTGGCACCCGCACACGCGGGCCGCCCGCGAGCCGGTCGCCAAGGGCAGGCTGACCCGGTTCGACGTGAGCGTGCGGCCCACGTTCGCGACGATCCCGGCGGGGCACCGGCTGCGCGTGGTGATCGCGACGAGCGAGCTCCCGCACCTCGTCGCCAAACCCGGAGACCTCGTGAACCTGCTCGGCGGCTCCTACGACGTGCAGCGCCGCGCCGGGGCCCCGAGCTTCCTGCAGCTCTCCACGTCGGCGGGCTGATCCGGGCTACGCCCCAGCTGCGTCGCCAGTCTTGCATCGGCCACCGGGTATCGGCCGATGCAGCGCGCGGCACGGTGGCCGTCGGAGCCCTGGGCGTCCCCCGCCTAGGCTCAGCTCCATGACCACCGTGCCGTCGAGCTCTCGCACGCGCTTCGCGCAGGCCGCCGACGTACCGGCCGTGGTCGCGCTCGTGGAGTCGGCCTACCGTGGCGATGCGAGCCGCGCGGGGTGGACGAGCGAGGCCGACCTGCTCGACGGCCAGCGCACCGACGCCGAGATGGTGGCGGCCGCGATCGCTCGCCGCGGCGTGCACGTGCTGCTCCTCGAAGGCGCCGACGGGGGCGAGCTGCTCGCCTGCTGCGAGCTCACCGCGCCGGGCGGCCAGAAGGACTCGGCGGCCGCCGGCACGCGCGGCGACGAGCCCGATCGCGGCGGCGCGCACCCCGTGCCGACCGTCCACCTCGGCATGTTCGCCGTGCAGCCGGGGCTGCAGGACCACGGGATCGGCCGCGCCGTGGTCGACGAGGCGGTGCGGATCAGCCGCGACGTGTGGCAGGCCGAGGTGCTCGAGCTCTGCACGATCGCGCAGCGCACGGAGCTGATCGCTTGGTACGAGCGCCGCGGATTCGCCCGGACGGGTGAGCTGCGGCCCTTCCCCTACGGCGAGCCGCGTTACGGCCTGCCGCGCCGCGACGACCTGGTGCAGGTGGTGATGCAGCGCCGGCTGGCAGCCGCCGGCACGAGCGATCCGGCGCGCGAGCCCTAGCGCGCCGCGTACGCGCGGAGCTCGGCCTCAGCCACCGCGGCCTGCGCACGCACGGCGCCTGGCGGCTCGCCGATCACGCGCTTGAACGCCCGCGCGAACGCGGCCTCGGACCGGTAGCCCAGGCGCGCCGCCAGCTCGCCGACCGTGGTGCGCTCCTCGCGCAGCGCGGCGAGCGCGACGTGCATCCGCCAGCGCGTCACGTACGCGATGACCGGCTCGCCGACGAGCTCCGTGAAGCGCGCCGCGAACGACGAGCGGCTCATCGCGAGCTCGTCCGCCAGCCCGGCGACGGTCCACGGGTGCGCGGGGTCGCGGTGGATCCGGGCGATCGCGGCTCCGATCTGCGGATCCCGCAGCGCACCGAGCCAGCCGGTGCGCGCAGCCGGGTCGTGCTCGATCCAGTCGCGGATCGCCTGGATCACGAGCACGTCGGCGAGGCGCGTGATGACGGCCTCGCCCCCGGGCCGCAGCGAGCGCGCCTCGGCGGCCATCAGCGCGAGCGTGCCGCGCAGCCACTCCGGTCCTTCGGGCCCGCTCGCGCCGACGTGCAGCACCGCCGGCAAGCCGGCCACGAGCTCCTGCGCGGCCGGGTGCTCGAACCGCACGGCGCCGCAGATCAGCCGCGTCGGCGCGCCGCCACCGCCGTGATGGAGCACCTCGTAGCGGTCGGAGATGGCCCGCCGGTCGAGCTCGAGGATGCCTGGGACGGGGGCACCGGGCGCGCCGCGGAGCAGGTGACCGCCGCCGTGCGGCACGAGGCCGAGGTCGCCGGCGCCGAGCCGCACCTCCGCACCCTCCGCCTCGAGCAGCAACGAGCCCTCGGTGACGACGTGGAACCAGAGGTAGCCCGGCATCGGCGGCAGCGTCATGCCCCACGGCGCCGACAGCTCCGAGCGGCAGTAGAAGGCGCCGTTCATCCGCACGAGGTGCAGCGCCTCGCCGAGGGGGTCGGCAGGTGCCCACGGATCGAGGGTGGCGAGGTCGGCCATGGTGCCCAGCCTACGGCCCAGCACACCGATCGTCTTTGCAACCTGGACGATCGAGCATGGATCACGGTCTTGGGGCCATAGACCGTCCAGGCAGGAGCACCGATGGTGGAGGAACGGCAATCCCGACCAGTTGGAGCCCGGCATGGGAACCACCACCAGCAAGACCACCCTCGGCGGCGCGATCGTCTCGACCGCGATCCTCGCCGGCATCTACACCGGCTTCGCGGTCGCGGTGATGCCGGGGCTGCGCGACGCCGACGACCGCACGTTCGTGACGACGATGCAGACGATCAACGACGCGATCGTCAACCCGGCCTTCATGACCGTCTTCCTCGGCGGACCAGCGCTCACGGCCGCCGTCGCCTGGCGGGAGGTGCGCCGCGGCGGACTCGCGAGCCGCCGCGCCCAGCTCGTCCTCGCCGCCGTGGCCTTGCACCTCGCCGGGCTGGGCCTCACCGCCGGCGCCAACGTGCCGCTCAACGATGCCCTCGCGAACGCCGGCGACCCCGTCACGATGCGCGCGCCGCTGCTCGCCGAAGCGCGCGCAGCCTACGAGCAGCCGTGGACGCGCCGGCACCTGCTGCGCACCGGCGTCACGATCGCCGCGCTCGGCTGCCTCACCGCCGCGGGGCTCGCCGGCGAGGGCGCAACGCGGCGGCGGCGCACGGCCGGTGCCCACGCGGGCGCGGCCGCCGAGCGCAGTGCGGCCCCTAGCCGTTCAGCGCGCGCCGCAGCTGCGCGTTGAACACGAGGATCGTCAGCCCCGAGATGATCGCTGGCGGGATGGTGGCGAGCTCGTCGCCGGTCATCTGCACGGCCGCCAGGGCGAACGCTGCGCCGACGATCGTCGCGACGGTCGACACGCGGGCGATCCGCATCGGCTGGTCGGCGAGCAGCGGCGACTCACCGGCGCCGGCGCCCTCCGGCAGGAGCCACGGGTTGAGGCGGCGCAGCTCCTTGAACTCGATGAGCGACAGGACCACGCCGGCGGCGGAGAGCAGCAGGCCCGTCCACGTGAGGCCGACCCCGCCGACGATCATCGCCGTCGAGAGGAACGACACGAGCGCGTAGCCCTTGGGTTCGACGAACCGGGGCTTGCCGCCGTCGGTCACGGCCGCGCGGCGTCGTGGTCGGTGTCGGGCATGCTCACGGGCTACTTGGTGAGCGTACGCAGGCCGGCGTAGGTGCCGCCGCCCGTCTGGCGCCCGCGGACGAGCAGCACGAGCACGGCGATCAGGGCGACCACCGCGAGCGGCGGGAACACGAGGCTGAGGAAGGCCGTGACCACCGCGACGAGCTCGGCGAGCACCGGGAGGATCACGCCCGCCTCCGCCTCGCCCTGCAGCCGCTGGCGCGCCCCCGCGAGGAGCGGGGTGAGCGCGGCCCACGAGAGGCCGGCGGCGACCACCCCGACCACGAGGCCGATCACCCACGTGTCGGAGTACTCGTTCACCGAGCCGGCGCCGAACAGCGCGGCGAACACGACGGCGAGGAGCAGGTAGAGGCGGTCGTCGAGCGTGCCCTTGCCGCCGGCACCGCGCCCGGCATCGACGAGCGCGGCGATCGCGACGACCGCGAGGATCGCCAGGAACCACGGCTCCTCGAGGAACGCGAAGCTCGTGCCCTCGAAGTCGACCGACAGGTTCACGGCCGCGCAGATCGCGACCACGAGCGGCGCGAGCGCCGGCCGAAGCCCGAATGCGAGGCCGAGACCGATGGCTTGCAGGATGTCGAACGTGGTGTCCATCTCAAGTACCCTCTGGCGGGTGACTGTAGACGACACCGGTCGTCCGTCGCCGGGGCCCCGGCCGTCTGCGACGCACGATCTCGAGCGGTACGCGTCGCTGCTGGCGTCGCGCACCCGCGTGATGACCTCGTCGGCGATGCGCGACCTGATGGCGATCACGGAGCGCCCCGAGGTGATCAGCCTCGCGGGTGGCCTGCCCGACGTGTCCGGCTTCCCGCCGGAGATGCTCGAGCAGATCGCGCGCACCGTGACCGAGGGCGCCGGGCGAGCGCTCCAGTACGGCCCGACCGAGGGCATGGCGAAGGTGCACGAGGCGATCCGCACCGTGATGGCCGAGGAGGGCACGCAGGTCGACGTGAGCGAGCTGCTCGTCACCACCGGCGGCCAGCAGGCGATCGACCTCGTCTGCAAGACGCTCGTCGATCCGGGCGACGTGATCCTCGCCGAGGGCCCCACCTACCCGGGCGCGATCCCGAGCTTCACGGCCTACCAGGCCGACGTGCGCCAGCTCGACATGGACGAGGACGGCCTGCGGATCGACCTGCTGGAGGAGACGCTCGACGCCCTCGAGGCCGAGGGCATCCGCCCGAAGTTCCTCTACACGATCCCCACCTTCCAGAACCCGGCCGGCGTGACGATGAGCCTCGAGCGCCGCAAGGCGCTGGTGCAGCTCGCGCACGAACGTGAGCTGCTCGTCGTGGAGGACAGCCCGTACTCGCTGCTGCGCTACGAGGGCGAGCCGCTGCCGACGCTCCGCTCGCTCGACGGCGGCAACTACGTCATCTACCTCGGCACCTTCTCGAAGATCCTCGCTGCCGGCCTGCGGGTGGGCTGGATCGCCGCGCCCGGTGCCATCCGCCAGAAGATGAACATCGGCAAGCAGGGCGCCGACCTGTGCAGCTCGTCGATGAGCCAGATGGTCGTCGAGGCGTGCCTCTCCGACCTCGACCTCTGGCGCGCGTACCTCGACGACGTACGCGGCCGCTACGAGGCGCGCCGCAACGTGATGCTGAGCGCGCTCGAGGCGCACTTCCCGGACGGCGCCACCTGGACCCGTCCGCGCGGCGGGCTGTTCCTCTGGGCGACCCTGCCGAGCCAGCTCGACACGACGAACCTCCTCGCGCGTGCGCTGCGCAGCAACGTGGCGTTCGTGCCGGGGCGCGCGGCCTACACCGATGGCCGCGGCGGCGCCTCGATGCGCCTGAACTTCTCGGGCGTCGACGAACACGAGATCCGCGAGGGCGTGCGCCGCATCGGCGATGTGGTGACCGAGCAGCTCGAGCTCTACGGCGACGTGAGCGGCGAACCGGTGCCGCCGCGCCGCCGCGCCGCCGACCAGGGCAAGCCGGCCCCCGAGGCGCCGGCCACCGAGGGCGCGCTCGTGGAGTTCCCGCGTCGCCGCGCGGGCGAGCGCCCGTGAGGGTCGTCGTCCTCGCCGGTGGGCCGTCGTTCGAGCGACAGGTCTCCTTCGCCGGCGCGGAGCGCGTCGTGCACGCGCTCGGCAAGCTGGGCCACAAACCCAACCTGATCGATGTCGGCCGCGACCTCGTCGAGCAGCTCACCGATGCCCGCCCGGATGCGGCGATCATCGTCATGCACGGCGCCGTCGGTGAGGACGGCGCGGTGCAAGCCGTGCTCGAGGGCCTCGACATCCCGCACCAGGCACCGAACGCCGCGGCCTGCCGCCGCGTGTGGGACAAGGCGATCACGAAGGGCCTGCTCGAGGCGGCCGGGATCGCGGTGCCGCGCGGCGTCGTGTTCGACCGCCAGCCGTTCACCGCGCTCGGCGCCGCCCGCGCCCTCGAGCCGATCGCCGATCGCATCGGCTTCCCGGTGGTCGTCAAGCCCGCCCGTTCGGGCTCCGCGCTCGGCGTGCACCGTGCGGCGAATGCCCGGCACCTCGCGCAGGGCGTCGTCGGCGCGTTCTCCTACGACGACTCGGTGCTCGTCGAGGAGTTCGTCGCCGGTCGGGAGTTCGGGGTGTCGGTGATCGACGGCGAGGCGTTCCCCGCGGTCGAGATCCTGCCGCAGGACGGCCCGGAGGCCTACGACTTCGAGGCGCGGTACTCGATCGGCCAGGTGGAGTACGAGTGCCCCGCCACCCTCGACGAGCCGCTGCGCACCCTCATCGCCGACACCGCCGTGCGCGCTGCGGAGGTGATGGGCGTCGACGGGATCTGCCGCGTCGACCTGATCGTGACGCCCGAGGGCGTGCCGACGGTGCTCGAGCTCAACAACGTGCCGGGCCTCACCGACACGTCGCTGCTTCCGATGGCCGCCGCTGCGGGTGGCCTCAGCTTCCGCGACCTCGTCGCGCGCATGCTGCCGGCAGGCTAGCCTCCATACGTTGGCGGAGCCGGACTCCACATCGCCTGGAGCGACCGAGGTCAAGGATCGTCGTCTGACGATCCGGGGCGACTCGGCCGTGTTCCAGCTCCCCTATGACCTCGCGTCGATCGAGGCCATCCGCGCGATCCCTGGTCGGGCGTACGACCCCGGCAGCAAGCACTGGTCGGTGAAGCTGGTCAACGACCGGCCGGCCTCGGTGCTCGCGCTGCTCGACCACGCGGGTGACATCGACATCTCCGGCGAGGACCGCGCCACGCTCGAGCGTCTCGCCGAGCGGGGCGCCGGCGAGCGTGGCGACGCGATGGCGTTCGAGCTCGTCAAGCCGCTCCGCGACGGCGGCCAGTGCGCGAGCTTCCTCGAGGCGTGGGCCGACGACCCGGATCTGGCGGCGCTCGTCGCGCGCTTCGACCACTACCGCCACGAGGAGACGGGCCGGATCAGCGTCGTGCTCTCGCGGGCGTCGGCCGCGGCCCTCACCGAACTGCACGGGCGCCGCGACGACATCCTCTGGACGCGCCCGCTCGCCGACCGGGTCGCGACCCTCGTCCCCGCGGCCCGCCCCGAGGGCGACGATCTCGCTGCGGACGCCCCTGTCGGCTCCGACGCCGGCGCAGGCGCCGTCGATCCGGCGCAGGTGGGCCGCACGCTCCAGGGCCACCAGATCAGCATCCGCTTCACCGAGCAGCGCTCGCGCCTCTTCATCAGCACGTCGCGCCCGCAGGAGCTGCTCTCCGCGCTCTCCGGTGCCGAGGCCGATGGCGACCAGGCGCTCATCACGCCGGCGAGCCGTGAGGTCGCCTCCCAGCTCGCGCACCTGCGCCACCAAGGGCTCGAACTGCAGATCTCGCCGACCGTGCGGCAGTGGATGGAGGACCAGCTCCACTGGGAGGGCCGGCTCACCACCGTCGGCATCGGCGGCAAGCCGTTCTTCCGGCTCATCGGCGAGGACGAAGCCCACTCGCCGCTGCTCGACAGCCCTCCGGCGCGCCGCGCGGGGGCCGGCGTGTGGGAGATGCCGATGACCGCAGCCGGCGCAGAGCTCGTGAGCAGCCTCCTGGAGGACGAGCCGCGGATCGAGGCCGACGACCGCGCCAAGCGCTGCCTCGCCGCCCTGGAGGAGGAGCCCGATGCGCCGGTGCGCCCGGCGCTGCTCGTCGCCGAAGACGTGGAGGACGGCCAGACCGCCTTCCACCTGACGGTGATGTGGGACGACGCGGCGGCGAAGGCGTTCGCCGCGCTGCCGGGCGTGGCCTCCGATGGGCCGGGGCGCGGGCGGCCGCGGCGGACGGCGCTCGACGACAGCGAGGTCGACAGCGACGCGTCGGCCATCGGCGACGGCTGGAACGCCGGTGATCTGCGCGACTTCGCCGATGCGCACGGGATCGACCTGGCCGATACCGCCGCCGAGCGCCTCGCGGCCCTGGCGCGGGACCGCGAGGACGTGCAGCGGCTCGTCGACCTGTCGGCCGCGACCGACAGCGACCTCGAGCTGGCGGTCCTGCCCGGTGGCGAGCCGATGAGCTTCCAGGTGGCGGGCGTGGAGTACGCGCTCGACCGTCGGCGCACCTTCATCGCCGACGAGCAGGGCCTCGGCAA
>JAQIJQ010000042.1:0-46071 GCA_036946195.1 Patulibacter minatonensis
GACCGACACCCACATCGGCGCGCTCGCGCGCTTCATGCGCGCGGGGCGCGTGACGGCCTTCTCCGTCGACTACCGGATGGAGCCGCAGCACCGGTTCCCCGCCTGGGTGGACGATGCGGTCGACGCCTACGAGCACGTGCTCGCCGCCGGCATCGCGCCGGCACGCCTCGCCATCGGAGGCGATTCGGCCGGCGGCGCGATCGCCCTCGCGCTCGTGCAGCGGATCCGCGAGCTCGGCCTCCCGCAGCCGGCGTGCGTCGCCACGATCTCGCCGTGGGTCGATCTCACCTGCTCGGGGCCGTCGCACGAGCACAACGTCGAGGCCGAGGCGATGTTCGGACCGGGCGTCGTGGAGCACACCGCCGCCTGGCTCGCCGCTCAGGCGGGCGTGCCGCGTGACCATCCGCTGCTCTCTCCCGCCTTCGGCGACTACGCGGGTGCGCCGCCGCTGCGGATCGACGTGTCGGCCCGCGAGCTCCTGCGGTCGGACTCCGACCTGCTCGCCGACGCCTATCGCAGGGCCGGCGCGCACGTCGATCTCGTCGTGCACCCCACGGCGCCGCACGCGTGGACGGCCATCGGCGGGCTGAACGCGGCCCGGCGGAGCGCGCGGGAGATCGGCGCGTTCATCGACGGCCACCTGGCCTAGGGGAAGGCGACGACCGGGCCGTCCTTGCCGGCGACCGTCGGCACCCGCCGGCTCGGGGACGGGCGGCGCGACGAACGGCGGCGCCTTCGGCCGCTCCTCGCCGCCGGGAAACGCGTAGCGCAGGATCGCGCGCTGCACGAGCAGCCATTGGTGGACGAACGGCCCCGAGTTGTACGGCAGGCCGTACTCCTCGCAGACGGCCTGCACGCGCGGCGCGATCTCCTTGAGCCGGTTGCTCGGCATGTCCGGGAACAGGTGGTGCTCGACCTGGAAGCTGAGGTTGCCGCTCATGAGGTGGAACGCGTCGGAGCCCTCGATGTTCACCGAGGCGAGCAGCTGGCGCACGTACCAGGCACCGCGCGTCTCACCGGCCACCTCGGCCTCCTTGAACATGTACGACTGGTCCGGGAAGTGGCCGCAGAAGATGATGGCATGCGCCCACGCGTTGCGGGCGACGTTCGCGACGATGTTCGCGGCCAGCGTCCTCCTCCAGTGACGGCCGGAGAGCGCCGGGTAGAGCACGTAGTCCTTGAGCATCTGCGAGCCGGCCTTGCGGGCGAGCGCGGCGAGATCACGGCGTGCCTGCTTGCGATCGGCACGGCCGGTGCGCAGTCCCTCGTAGTCGAAGTCGTGCAGGGCCACGCCCCACTCGAAGAACGCCATGAGGACGACGTTGAGCAGCGGCTGGACGAGGAACCACGGGTGCCACGCCTGCCGCGCCGTCACCCGCATCACGTCGTAGCCGACGTCGCGGTCCTTGCCGATCACGTTCGTGTAGGTGTGGTGGACGACGTTGTGGCTGTGCTTCCACCCGGCGGCGGTCGCGACGTTGTCCCAGTCCCACGTGGAGCTGTGGATCTTCGGATCGTTCATCCAGTCCCACTGGCCGTGGAGGATGTTGTGGCCGAGCTCCATGTTCTCCAGCACCTTCGAGACCGACAGGCCGACGGTGCCGGCGACGGCCGCCGGCGTGTAGGCCGACGCCGTCAGCATGGCCCGCGAGAGGGCTGCCAGCCGGCGCTGGAAGGTGATCAGGTTGCGGATGTAGGCCACGTCGCGCTCGCCGAGATCGGCGCGCACCTCGTCGTGGATCGCCTGGAACGCGTCGCCGATCGCCCCGAGCTGCGCCGGGGTGAGACGCAGGAGCGGGTTCTCGGCCTCGGGATCGGCGGCGCGCACACCGGGTGCACGGCCCGGGACACCGGAGATGAGCGGCGGCAGCGTGGCGGTGGATGCGCCGGCGCGCGCCGATGGACGGTGTGCGGGGTTCTGATGGGTCATCCCTGCGCTCCTAGAGCTCGATCTCGACATCGCCGCACGGCCCGTTCACGCATGTGCGCACCGTCTGGCCGGTCTCGCCGTGGACGACGCCCGTGCGCAGGTCGCGCACCTGCCCGCTCGCCAGCCGACCGATGCACGAGTGGCAGATGCCCATGCGGCAGCCGTTGGGCAGAGTCGCGCCGGCTCGCTCGCCGGCGACGAGGATCGACACCCCCGGCTCGGCCTCGGCCCGGAGGCGGCTCACGCCGAACGTGACGGTGCCACCATCGCCGACGGCCGCGCTGCCGCCGAGTCCGATGGTCGGACGGAAGCGCTCGGTCCGCAGCAGTGCGGGGTCGCCGTGTTCCTGCCAGTGGCGTTCGAAGTCGTCGATCATGTCGCCCGGGCCGGAGAGGAACGTGCGGCGCTCGCGCCAGTCGGGCACGAGACGGTCGAGGTCCTGACGGTGGAGCCGTCCGTCGGTGGCGCTGCGTTGCTCGTGCAGGCGGTACCCGGACCTGCGCACGGCCAGTGCGCGCAGGGCCTCGCCGAACACCATGCTCGCCGCGTCACGCGCGCCGTGGAGGTGCACCGTGTCGTCCAGCTCGCCGCGCCGCTCGAGCTCGCGGAGCATCGCCCAGATCGGCGTCACGCCGCACCCCGCGGTGATCATCAGCAGCGGCGCGTCGAGCTGCCGCGGGAGGGTGAACTCGCCCTCCACGAGCCCGAGCCACAGGCGCGTGCCGGGCCCGCAGCGGTCGGCGTCCGCGAGGTAGCCGCTCATCAGCCCGCCGTCGACATGCTGCACCGTCACGCTCACGAGACCGAGCGGATGGCCGGGATCGGAGGTGAGCGAGTACGCCCGCCAGTGCCGGACCCCGCGGATCTCGGCACCGAGACGCACGTACTGCCCGGCGATGTGGCCCGGCCAGCGGAACGCCGGTCGGAGCACGAGCGTGATCACGCCCGGCGCTTCCACGACGCGGCGCTCGACGGTCGCGACGGCCTCCTCGAGCGCCCACCGCGGATCCAGGAGCGCGAGGAAGTCGCTCGGCAGGTGCGGCGCGGTGAAGCGCCCCGCGACCTTCAGGAGTCGTCGGCTCGTCGCGGGCAGATCCGGCGTGGTGCCGTGCTCGATAGCGGGTTCCATGGCGCGCTCCTCGCGGGCGGCCGGGGGCGGTGGAGCGCCCTCCGGCGTGGGGACCCGACCGAAGCTAGGCGCCCCGCGGCATCCCCTCTTGGCCGCTTGAGCAGCCGCTTCTATGAGCGTGCGCTAGAACCGCGCAGTCCGCCGCAGCGCGCTGTGGCAAGCCCGCGAGCGGTCGGGAGCCCGACCCGCCGCCGAACCCGTACCCAGCACGGACGCGAACGGTTTGCACGTTTTCGTGTCCGCCAGCCCGGAAACGTGCGAACGGCTCGCCGGCAGCCTCCGGGCGTTTGCACGTTTTCGTGTCCGCCAGCCCGGAAACGTGCGAACGGCTACTCCGGCGAGCGTGCGCTCAGCTCGGCGAGCACCTCGGCCGTGCGGGCCGCGTGGTCCCAGAAGAAGAGGTGACCGGCCTCCTCGAACGTCTCGAGGGTGGCGCCCGGGATGTGCTGGTGGACCGCAACGCCGTTCGGATAGGGCAGCATGCGGTCGCGCGTGCCATGCAGCACGGCCACGGGCACCGTGATCTCGTTGAGTCGCGCGCCCGTGTCGTGCAATGAGATCGCCTGGGCTTGGCCCATGATCACCGGGATCGGCACCGGCGCGAGCGCCGTGAGCTCCTTGAAGCGGGCGTACAGCGCCGCGTCGTCCCAGAGCGCCGGCGAGAAGTTCACCTCGAATCCGGCGCGCATCGCCGTCTCGAAGTCGCCCGACTGCTGTGCCGCGAACAGGTTCTGGAGATCCTCCTGGCTCGGAAAGGTCATCAGGGCGCCGCCGGCCGTCGTGCAACCGAGCGCGAGCGTGCGGACCTTCTCCGGGTGGCGCAGCGCGAGGCTCTGGGCCACCATGCCGCCCATCGAGATGCCGAACACGTCGATCGGCTCCTGCACGCCGAGCACGTCGAGCGCGGCTGCCTGGTCGTCCGCGAGATCCTCGACGGAGTACCCCGGCTCGGGCGCGTCGGTCTTGTAGACCCCGCGGTGGTTGATGCCCACGAGCATGCGACCGTCCGTGAGGAGACGCTCGACCAGCGCGTCGCCCCAGTGGTCGTGCGTCCCGCTCATGCCCTGGATCAGCAGCAGCGGTCTGCCGGTGCCCTGGCGCCAGACGACGCGCGGCCCGCTCCCCGGAAGGTCGATCGTCGACGTGACCGGCTCGGGGGTGGCGGAGGCGGCGAAGTCGCGCATAGGTACGAGAGCGTACCGCCTCCGTCCCCCTCACCGACGAGGATCAGGCGCCGCGCTCCACGGGCTTGAACACCGGGTTGTCGACCGCAACCACCTCACAGCCTCCGACGCCCGACGAGCAGAACGCCGGCTCGCCGGTCGACGCCGCGTAGTCGTACGGGCGCACCTCACGAACGAGCCAGAGCCGGTCGCCATCGGACGATGCCGCCACGATCCGGCGGTGGTCCGGATCGGCGTACTCGGTCACGGCGCCCTTCGAGGTGACGCGCTGCACCACGTCGCTGCCGTTCGCAGGTGTGCTGTCGCAGTCGTACGTGTGGCGCACCGACTGCGCGACGGTGCCGAGCTGCTGGACCGAGGAGTAGTGCCGCTCCGCGCAGGTGCCGGAGATCACGCCGGGCCCGCCGCCGAGCGTGAGGATGCGCGACGTGGAGCGGCCGATGATCCCGCGCAGCACGGTCTCGTTGTCGGAGATGCCGAGCTGGTCGCGTCCGCCGAACCGGCGCCACAGCGCTGCGTACCGGTCGCCGTCGACGCTCGTCTCCTCCGCGCCGCCGGCCAGGAAGCCGTCTCGCGTGCAGATCGCGGTGCTCTTGCACGAGCCGAGCGGGCCGCCCGCGAGCGTGCGGTTCGCATGCTTGCCGAGATCCCTGAGCATGATCGACGCGCGGTCGCTGCCCGTCGCACGCCGCGAGAACACGATCTTGTTGCCGTCACGCGAGGGCGCCGTCTCGCTGAAGGTACGGGTGCTCGCGCCGCCGAGCAGCGCGGAGGTCGCACCGGCCCGAACGGTCGGGATGCGCACGATGTCGCAACCGTTCGCGACGCGGCGCCGCGGCGCCGACGAGGTGATGGGGCAGTGCGACCAGAGCACCTCGGGTGCGTTGCCGCGAGCGCCGACCGACGCGTCGACCGGCCACGGCTGGGTATCGAACTGGCCGGGCAGCACGCCGTCGCGATCGGTCGCGAGGCGCAACGCCCAGTCCTTGCCGACCGGTTCGCTCCAGGCCACCACCCCGAGCCCGGCCGACACCCGCGGGAGCGACACCTCGTCGTCGGCACTGGTGAACGTGGCGATCGGCGCACCGAGCAGACCGGTGGGCGTGGTGGTCGTCGGCGTGGTCGGCGAGGTCGAGGGCGTGCTCGGTGTGGTGTCGGCGTTCGATGGCGCGGCGCCGGCGCTGACGAGCACGGCAGCGAGCGCGGCGGCCGGGACTCCGACGGAGGCGGCGCGCCGCAGGATGGTGGGGCGAGGAGAGGCGGTTGGCAGACGCATGCCCTAGAGAACCCGACGCGCTCCGGTCGGTTGCGGAACCCGTACGCGCGCGTCCCCCGACCGTGCGCGAGCTGGCGCGCCGACACCGGCTGACCGGGGTCGACTACTCGGGCGCCTCGCGCATCCGCCGACGGTCGCCAGCGCGGCGATCACCGATCGCCTGCGGGTTGGCGCCGGGCTGAAGCGCCTCCGCGAGTTCGGCGAGCTCGTCGTGGCGTTGCTCGATCAACAGCTCGGCGTTGCGCCGCAGCGCGGCGAGGTTGCGCGGGCTCGCATCGTCCATCTGCTCCGTGCACCCGGTGAGCGGGATCTGGAAGCGGTGGTTGCGACTGCCGAGCATGCGCGTGAGCTGCTCCTGCACGATCGCCGACGACGCGTCGAAGAACATGTCGATCATCGGCCGCGCCCAGCGGACCGAGCCCCAGGTCGAGGCGTCCTCCCAGCGCAGGCGCTTGTTGAGTTCGCCGGTGCCGAGGCTCACGATCCGCACGGGCTCCTGCGGGCGCATCGTGGCGCCCTCGATGGCCGCGAGCAGCGCCGGGTTGTGGGCGACGATGCCGCCGTCGATCAGCGAGCCCGGAGCGTGACGGCCCGGTGGGGTGAGCCGCATCGGTGCGAAGTAGGTCGGCGCAGCGATGGTCGCCCGCGCGACCTGCCAGAGCGCGCGGTCGTAGGCGTCGCTCTCCTGCGCCTGCCACGAGTTGAACCGCACGGGGATGCGGCGCTCCACGTCGTACGAGCAGATCATCAGGCCGGTGGTGGCATCGCGCATCCGCGTCTTGCCGCAGTACTCGGTGAGGACCGAGTTGAGGACGTGATCGGAGTAGCGCGGGCGCGAGAAGCCGAAGCGCGTGCGGAGGCTCCGCCGCATCGAACGCTGGAAGATCCGGGCGCCCTCGCGCTCGAACAGGCCGGTGACCTCGGTCGCCGTCCATCTCGCGCCGGTGCCGTCCTCGCCGGGCACGCAGAGCGCGGCGGCGACGAGCCCCCCGGCGGAGCTGCCGGCGATCAGATCGAAGAGCTCGTGCACGGGGCGACCCGCGAGCCGTTCGAGCTCTGCGAGCACCACTCCGGGCAGCAGGCCGCGGATTCCGCCGCCGTCGATCGCAAGGACGCGCACCGCGTCAGACCTTGCCAGCGGCCGCGGCGGTCCCCACGCCATCCGTCGAGGCGCCGGCCGCCGCATCGCCGAGTTCCTCGAGCGCCACGTTCAGCCACGTGCACTCCGCGCCGACGCCGGCGAGCACCTTGGAGGAGATCCGAACGAGGGTCATGGTCTCCTCATCGGTCAGGAAGCGCCCGAAGTGCTGCTTCGTGAGCTCGAGCTGCACCGGGTGGGCGGCCTCGACCGCGGCCCGCCCGGCATCCGTGAGCTGCGCGTACGTCGCTCGACGATCGTGGGCTGGCGTGAAGCGGCGCAGGTAGCCGGCCTCCTCGAGGCGCGCGACGAGCTTCGTCGCCCCGCCGCGGGAGATGAGCAGCTCATCGGCGAGCTCGTTCATCCGGCAGCCCTCGTCGCCGCACCCCTGCAGGCAGGCCATGAGCTCGTACCAGCTGGCAGCGAGGCCGGTGCGCGCTTCGAGCTCCCGCGAGATCAGCTCGGTGGTGCGGGCCTGCACCTGGAGCAGACCGTAGAACGCGAAGAACGTCTGGTCGTGGAGGGCGTCACCCATACGGCGTCAGTGTAGCCGAGAGTTGACACGGAAATCATGCGTGGTAGCTTTCTGGCGAAACGGTTGCCGCGGAAATCATTTCTCAGAACTCGGTGTACCGTTCGCCCGCCAATCCGCTCCACGCGCCAGGACCGCCACCATGCCCGCCCCACCAGAACCCGGCCTCGCACGGCTCGGACGCTTCGCCGCCCGGCGTCGCCGCCCGATCGTGCTCACCTGGCTCCTCGTCCTCGTCGTCGCGATCGTGGCCGGTCCGAAGGTCGCCGGCGAATGGGCGGTCGACTACACCACCCCCGGCAGCGATTCGCGCGCAGTCCAGCACCTCGTCGCCGAGCACTTCCCCGGCGCGAGGATCGACTCGCTGCTCGTCACCTGGAACGCCGACGGCGGCGTGAGGTCGCCCGCCGCCCGGGCGCACATGCAGGGCGTGCTCGCGAGGGCGACCGCGATCGGCGACGTGGGCCGGGCCGATCTGACGGCAGCGCGCATCTCGCCCGATGGCAGGTACGGCTTCCTCGAGATCCCGCTCGAGCGCAACGGCTCCAAGGTGGCGCTCGACCGCGGGCCGGAGCTGCTGAAGATGGCGAACGCTGCCTCGTCGGATGCCGTCACCGTGCGGTTCGGCGGTCAGGTGATGACCGAGGCCGAGCGCGGCAGCGTGTCGTCGGAGGGCGTCGGGCTCACCGTGGCGCTCGTGATCCTGCTGCTCACCTTCGGGACGGTCGTGGCCGCCGGGCTCCCGCTGGCCGCCGCGCTGTTCGGTATCGGCACGAGCGGCGCGCTCGTCGGGCTCATGGCGAACGCGGTCGACACGCCGGACTGGGCGTCGTCGGTGGCCATCATGGTCGGCATCGGCGTCGGCATCGACTACGCCCTGCTGATCCTCACGCGCTACCGCTCCGCCACGCAGGTCGGCGCGGGCACGCAGGATGCGATCGCCTACGCGATGGGAACGGCCGGCCGCTCGGTGGTCGTCGCCGGCGGCACGGTCGTGATCTCGATGCTCGGCCTGCTCCTCATGGGGCTGCCGTACCTGGTCGGCGTCGCATTCTCGGCGAGCATCAGCGTGCTCACCGTCATGCTCGCGTCGGTCACCCTCCTCCCCGCGCTGCTCGCGATGGCCGGCCCGCGCATCGAGCGGCTGCGCGTCCCACGGCCGGGTGCGCGGCGTGCGGACGAGCGCCGGGCGGCAGCGATCGCCTCGGGCGCGGCGGGCACGCACGACGGCAGCCCGCGCTTTGCGGCATGGAGCCGTGGCGTGCAGCGCCGGCCGGTCGTCGCCTCGCTCGTCGCGGTGCTGCTGCTCGCGGGCCTCACCGCCCCGCTCACGGGCGTGCGCCTCGGCTACCCGGGCGCGATGAACGATCCGGTCGGCACGCAGTCGCGCGAGGCCGCCGAGCTCATGGCGAAGGGCTTCGGCCCTGGCATCTCCGGCCCGCTGCAGGTGGTCGCGCGGATCGACCGCGACGGCGGCCGGGCCCTCACGGCGCTCGGCGCGCGCATCGCGCAGGATCCGCGCGTCGCCGCCGTCGCTCCGATCGTGCGTTCCGCCGACGGCAGGCTCGGCCTGGTGGCCGTGCAGAGCAGGACCGCCGCGACCTCCAGCCAGTCGGCGAAGCTGCTGAGCACGGTGCGCGACGACCTGGTCCCGGGCTCCGGCACCGAGGCGAAGGTCGGCGGCTGGACGGCGGAGACGCGGGACCAGTCGGTCGCCACGGCCGACCGACTCCCGCTCCTGTTCCTCGGGGTGGCCGGGCTCTCGAGCCTCCTGCTCCTCGTCGCCTTCCGCTCGATCCTCGTGCCGATCAAGGCCGCGGTGCTGAACCTGCTGTCGATCTTCGCGGCGTACGGCGTGGTGGCCGCGGTCGCCGAGGGCGGCACGATCGGCCAGCTCGTCGGGATCCATGGCGAGGTGCCGATCCCACCCTTCATCCCGGTGCTGATGTTCGCGATCCTGTTCGGGCTCTCGATGGACTACGAGGTGTTCCTCGTCGGCCGCATCCGCGAGCTCTACACCGCGCATGGCGATGCGTCGCGCGCGGTGACGGAGGGCCTCGCCGCCACCGCCCGCGTGATCACGGCCGCCGCCGCGATCATGGTCGCCGTGTTCGGGGCCTTCGCGCTCGACGACCAGGTGTTCCTGAAGCTGATCGGCATCGGCCTCGCGAGCGCGATCCTCATCGACGCGACGGTGATCCGGCTCTTCCTCGTGCCGGCGCTCATGGAGCTGATGGGCGAGCGCGCCTGGAAGCTCCCGGCTTGGCTGGATCGTCGGCTCCCGAACGCCGAGCTCGAGGGGACGGCCGAGCTGCCGGTCGGGCCGGAGTCGGCCCGGACGCCCGCAGCGGGCCGGTACCGCGCCGGCGGTCGACGCCGGCTGAGCGGCCGCGCCGCGCGCGCCGGGGACCAGGCTTGCCCCGGCGCGTGCGGCGCCCTGCCGCGCCCCCTGCGCCCGGTCCGGGCGATCGTCGCTCCGGCTGCACGGCGGGCGGCCGATCACTCGGGTGATGCGCCATCCCGCCCCCCTCCGCTCGTTCCTGGCCACCGCGCTCGTCGGCGCGACGGTCGCCGGCTCGCTCGCCGCCGGCAGTGCTGCCGCGCGCGGCGACGACGGCCGCTGTGCCGACCGCAACACCTCCGGCACGAACTGCCAGGAGGGCAACGGCCGCAAGGTGTCCGGCGGCGGAGACAAGGTGAGCCACAAGGGCTGGCCAGCCGTCACCGGGCTGCTCTGGATCGCGGAGACCGCCGGCTCGCGCTCCTACGACGGCACGGACGACAACGACGAGCTGCTCTCCCACCACGCGAGCGACACCATCAGCGGCGGCGCCGGGAACGACATCATCTGGGGCGACTGGGACCCGAAGGGCAACACCACCGCCCAGCGCGACGTGCTCGACGGCGGTGCCGGCGCGGACTGGATCTACACGAGCCACGGCACCAACACCGTCCGTGGTGGCGAGGGCAACGACTTCATCTACGCCTACTACGGCCACGGCACGATCGACTGTGGCCCGGGCCGCTACGACCGCGTGAAGATCCGCCTCGGCACCGGGCAGTACAAGGTGAAGAACTGCGAGACGACGCTGAACTTCTGCGCGTTCGGCTCGATCGGCGGCAAGCGCTGCGCCAAGCCCGGCGAGCGGAAGTCGGCCCGCGCCGTGCGCTAACGCGCGGACTTGTCGTTCCCGAACCACTGGGTGCGCCAGCGCTTCATCACGGCGATCTCGAGCTCCTGCGTGCGGACGATGTCCGAGGCGATCGCGCGCAGCGCCTCGCTCTTGCCGCTCTTCAGCTCGGCCTTGGCCATCGCGACTGCGCCGACGTGGTGCGCCGTCATCTGATCGAGGAATGCGCGGTCGCCGTCGTCGCCCGCCTCCGAGCCGCCGTGGTCCATGCCGAGGGCGTCCTCCGAGAGGCCGAGGGCTCGCGCGTCGGCCTGCATGGCGCCCGAGGCGCCCTTCGTCGAGAGCCCCTCGTTCTTGGCGATGAGCTTCAGCTCGCCGATCTCGGGCCGCTGCGCGCTCGCGATCGCGCCGGCGAGGGTCGCGAGTTCCCGGCGCTTCGTGGATCCGCGCACGGCCTCGGCCATCCCGACGGCCATCTCGTGGTGCGGGATCATCTGGCGGACGAACGCCTGGTCGACGGCGTCGTCGGCCGTCCCACCCGTGCTCTTCCCACCGCCGGAGTCGGCGCCTGCACCGTCCGCGGCCCCGGAGGCGTGGTCGTCGTGACCGCCAGCGGCATGGTCGGCGGCTGCCGGCGTCTCGGCGCCCGTGGCGGCTGCCGTGCCCGCTGCCTGGGTGGCTGCGGCACCCGAGGCGTTGCCGCCGTCCGGGGCGTCGGAGTCGCCGCAGGCGGTGAGGCTCGCACCGAGCGTGACGACGGCGAGCGAGGTGGCGAACAGACGGGCAGCGGGGCGCATGACGTAGCGACCCTAACGCTCCGGGCGCCGGTGGACGCCGCACGAGGACGCGGGACACCCGCCATTCGTGAACCCCTCGGTACCATGACGGGTGCCGCGCGGCGCTCCGCGCGGACTGCCCCGCCTTCAGCTCAGGATCGCTCCGCATGCCGCGCCTCATCTTCGACGACGACCACCACGCCTTCCGGGAGGCCGTGCAGGGCTTCGTCGCCACGCAGGTGGTGCCGAACGGCGATCGCTTCCGCGCCGAGCACGGCCTCGACCGCGCCTTCTGGAAGGCCGCCGGCGAGCTCGACCTGCTCGGCATCGCGATCCCCGCCGAGCACGGCGGCAGCGAGATCGACGACTTCCGCTTCAACCAGATCCTCAACGAGGAGCTGAGCAAGGCCGGCGCGGCGTACGGCTCGTGCGTCGGCATCCACGTCGACATCTGCGCGCCGTACCTCACCGATCTCACGAACGACGAGCAGAAGGGCCGTTGGCTCCCGGGCTTCACCACCGGCGACAACCTCTGCGCGATCGGCATGACGGAGCCGGAGGTCGGCTCGGATCTCGCGAACCTCCGCACGAGCGCGGTCCGCGACGGCGACGAGTGGGTCATCAACGGCGGCAAGACGTTCATCACGAACGGCGGCTCCTGCGACACCGTCATCACGGCGGTCCGCACCGGTGGGCCGGGACCGAAGGGCGTCTCGCTGATCGTGGTCCCGACCGATGCGCCGGGCTTCGAGCGCGGCAACAAGCTCGAGAAGATCGGCCAGCACGAGAGCGACACCGCCGAGCTCTTCTTCAACGACTGCCGCGTGCCCGTCGAGAACCTCATCGGCGAGGAGGGCAAGGGCTTCGTCTACATGATGGAGCGCCTCGAGCAGGAGCGCCTCTCGTGCGCGATCTCGAACATCGCCCACGCCGTCGGCGCGTACGAGGCCACCCTGCAGTACGTGCAGGACCGCCGCGCGTTCGGCCAGCCGATCGGCCGCTTCCAGAACAGCCAGTTCAAGCTCGCTGAGATCGCCACGGAGCTCGATACCGCCCAGGCCTACGTCGACCACTGCGTCCAGCTCCACAACCTCGGCCAGCTCACCGCGATCGACGCGGCGAAGGTGAAGCTCATGAGCTCCGAGGTGCAGGGCCGCGTGATCGACGTCTGCGTCCAGCTCCACGGCGGCTACGGCTACATGGAGGAGTACTTCGTGGGCCGCGCCTACTCCGACGCCCGCGTGACGCGCATCTGGGCCGGCTCGAACGAGATCATGAAGCTCGTGATCGGCCGCTCGCTGGGCATCACCGAGTAGGGCAGCGCCACCGCTGAGGCGCCCGGCCCGGTCGGGCCGGGGACCTCAGCGGGTTCCCTAGAGCAGGATCACGTTGAGCATGTACGTCTCGTCGGCCACGGCCGATGCGCCGCGGTTGCAGATGCGGAAGTGCACGGCGGACTTGCTCTGCGTGCCGAGGTCGAGCGTGGCCGACACGTCGAGCGTGTCCGGGAAGCCGACCGTGGGCGTCGAGTAGTTGTTGCCCGAGTGCACCGGCGTCACGATCACGTTCGACACCGAGGCGCTGCTCACCCAGGCGAAGTCGGTGACGTCGTACCCCTTGCACTGGCCGGCGGCGAGGCCGCCGGAAGCGAGCGCGAAGGCGCGGACGACGTGCGGGCCGAGCTGGCCGGCCTGGAGCCCGTGGATGGAGTCGTTGGAGGCCGACGTTCCGGGCTCCCCCTTGTCGCCCTTGTCTCCCTTGGAGCCCGTGTCGCCCTTCTCGCCCTTCGCGCCGCTGTCGCCCTTCACGCCCGTGTCGCCCTTGGCACCGGTGTCGCCCTTCGGCCCGGCGACGCCGGTCCCGGAGTCGTTCAGCAGGGCAACGACCTTGGCATCCAGGTCGGCCTGGCCGACCGTGCCGTTCTTGAGCTGCTTGGTGGTGACGGTGCCCGTCTTGATCGAGCCGCCGTCGATGAGCTTGGCGGCCGTCGCATAGGCCGGGCCGCTCAGCGCGACGAAGAGGGCGGTGGCGCCGAGGACGGTGCCCGTCGACGGGCGTGTGAAGCGGAGCTTGGTGGGCATCCGGACACCTTATCTCGGTTCGCTACGTTCCGGAGTTTTGCGGGACAGCTCGCGGATGCGGCACTCATCACGCGTACGGCGCGGCACGTCCCGCGACGGCCGTCCCGCCCTGGCCGGCCCCGCGGTAGGTGGCCTCGAGGAACGGTTCGCCGCGTTCGTCGAGCCAGCGCACCTCCACCTTCTCGGCCGGGCCCGGGGTGTACGCCCACTCCAGGCGGCCGGCGACGATCGCGTCGAGGCGCCGCCCGATCTCGTCGAGTCGATCGTCGAGGTCGCCGAAGAGCTCGGCGGAGATCTCGTAGCCCGTCGGCCGCGAGGCGTGCGGCAGCCAGACGCAGAACGTCGGAAAGTCGAAGCCGACCCACACGCGCGCCGCACCGTCGGCGCGCGGGTGGATGTCGACGGAGGGCGGCGCGTCGCCACCGTGCCGGTCGATCTCGAACGACGCGAGGCCCGCAGCCTCCAGCTCCTGCGCCCGCGCGACCACGAGCTGCTCGCTGCGGCGAAGGAACACCGACTCCTCGCGCTCGCGGTCGGCCCGGCGGGCGGCGCTGCGCTTGAAGAAGCTCTCGAGCAGGCGAAGCATCGGCGCCAGCCTACGGCGCCGGACGGCCACGGCTCGGCAGGCGTCGTAGCGCCGGGCCTGCGGTCAGCCCGACTCCCCGTAGGGCGCGGCGCGCCCCTCCGCCGGCACCTCGCCCTGGCGCAATCCCAGCAGGCTCGTGCTCAGCAGGAACCGCTCGCCGTTCGGTTCGAGCCACTCCACGTGCATCGTGCGCGCCGGCTTGAACCGCCAGCGCACCCGGCCGTCGATCAGCGCCTCGAAGAGCCGCTCGGTCTCCTCGAGGCCGCCGAACATCTCGGCGAATCGGAACGGGCCACCCGCACCGCCGGCCGGATCGACGGGGAACGAGAGGTAGAGGTAGTACGGGCCAGGGCCGAAGTCGACCTCCACCGCTGCGGCGCCCGGAGCGACCGGCACCAGCTCGAAGTCGTCGCCGTCGCCATCGAGGCGCACGCGCGCGACGCCCGCCGCCTCGAGCTCCCGTGCGCGGCGCGCCAGGTACTCACGCACCGCGGCATCCTCGATCGCCCACGCCAGCTTGCGCTCCGCGCGGCGGGCACGCCGCGCGGCCAGGAGTCGACTCAGCACCGCCCGAGCATAGGTCGCGGGCGGTGGGTCGGCGCACCCTGCGGCCGGGCAGCGCCGTCCTCGCCGGCCCGTGTCCAGGCCATCCGCAGCCCAACACCACCGGCGCGACGCGGACCGAGTACCACCGCGCGCTCTACAGCGGTGCCGACTACCCCGACGAGACGCCGTGGAACCTCGACGCGAACACGCCGTCGCAGAGCAACGGGCGCCGCAACAAGGCCGACAAGGCGCTCACCGGCACCGTTCGCGGGCAGCTGGAGGCGCCGCCCTCGGGCCCGGCCGTCGGCCTGCGCTCGAACAACTGGTACTGGCCGCGGTTCGAGCAGCGCATCCGCAACTACTGCGTCCTCGCCGACCCGATCTGCAACCGGTCGGGCACGAACGCCGGCGAGCATCTGAACGACTTCGACAACGCCCGTCCGCGCCGCGACCTGCAGATCTTCGCGGTCCGCACGCTGCGTGAGGACGACCCGCGCTGGGCCGGGAACACGCGCCGCCAGGGCTACCCGACGTACTTCGACTGGAGCGCCGACGCCTACATGGTGCCGTAGCCCGGTCGACGAAGGGGCGCGCGCGTCGGCGAACATCCGCCGGCGCGACAGCGCCCGCCCTACTTCGGCGGCTGGTTCCAGACGAGCGTGTCGCCCACGTACTGCTCGCCGTACGCGAACCGGACCTGCTTCGGGATCGCGGCCCGCTGCTCGGGCACCGTGAAGAAGAGGTAGCCCGTGTTCGTCTCGCCGGGCTTCAGCACGCCGGGCAGCGGCCGGCCGAGATCCGTGTACATGTCGCGCGGGCTGCTCACCACGTAGCCGTCCTTCGTCGCGAGCTGGAAGCCATCGGAACCGAGGAGCTGCTTCTTGCGCGAGCGCGAGGTGAGACTCACCTTCAGCAGGTAGTAGTGGTCCATCGAGTTGACGTACTCGTCCGAGCTCAGCTCCGACTGGTACACCCGCCGTAGCGAGATCACGCGGATGCGTGCGTCGACCGGCTCGGCACCCGGTGCCTCGCGCCCCTGGAAGCGCAGCGCGTCGCCGTACTCGGCCACCGTCGTCGTCTTGAGCTGGTCGACGAGGAAGCCCTCCGGGCCGCCCGGCACGAGCGTGTAGTCGCGGATGCCGCCATCCTTCAGCTCGACGCGGATCACGCCGTCGCCGTCGATCAGCTCGGCGTCCTTGATCGTGTACTGACCGCGGCGCACGAGCGCGTCGACGGGGATCTCACCGGCGTCGCACAGCTTGCGGCCCTTGCCCGGCTCCGGGTCGATCGCGAGCAGCATCCGCGCGGAGAGCAGGTCGCAGCGGTCGTGATCGAGGTACAGCCGCAGCGCGTGCACCGCCGGCGCCGGATCGCCCGGCTTGCCGCCCGCGTCCTTCACCTCGCTCTCCACACCGCAGCCGGCGACGAGCACCATCGCGGCCACCACCGCCCCGAGCAGGAGGCTCTTGCGCGCGCGGGGGGAGCGGAGCATCGCCGAATCATAGGGCCGCGCCGCCCGCCGGCCTGCCACCCCCCGCGCCCACCGGGCACCGCCGCGTTCGGTGCCCGCACTTCACCCAGCCCTCACCGGCCTCTCAGCCTCCACCCAGAGTCCGAGCCGATCCTGTGGACATGACCCCGCGCACCCCGGCCCCCGGCCCCGCCAAGCCCACCACGCGCCAGCAGCGCCAGCGCCGCCTGCGGTGGGGCGCCGGGGGCAGCACCGTCGCGCTCTTCGTGGCGTCGTGGATCGGGATCGCAAGCACGAACGGCGCGAACACGCTGGGTACCGCCGCCACCGACACGTCGACGACCAGCTCGACCACCTCGGGCGACGCGTCATCGGCCGACACGGCCACCTCGACCGACTCGTCGACCTCCACCGACGGCTCGGCCTCCTCCACGGACGACTGGTCCTACGACGGCGACAGCTCAACCGAGAACAGCTGGAGCGACGACGTCGGCAGCGACACGTCCGCCAGCTCGTCGAGCTCCGCCGACACCTCGAGCAGCAGCGCCACCGACGCCTCGCCGAGCGCGGGCGACACGTCGTCGTTCGGCGCGCCGAGCGGCGCGAGCACCGGCCAGTCGTAGCCGCACGCCCGCGGCGCCCAGCTGCCACCGAGCCTGATCCCCCGACGCCTGCGGGGCGCGCCGAACGGCGCGCCCCGCTCGTCGTCGTGACCATCGGGAACGACCGCGCGCGGCCAGCACCGGCGACCGCACCCAGCCCCGCTCGGCATTCCCGGGAAGCTCTGCACGCGTTCCCAGGAAACACTCATGCAGCGAGCCGAGAGTGATGGCATGACGATGCGTTCTGGCTCCAGCTCCCTCCCCGGCCCCGGCGGCGAACGCCGCCGCGTGTTCGAGCAGTTCGGCTCCCACGTGGACCTGCGCGTCCTGCCGCCCGACGGCCACCGCGGCCACGCCGAGCAGCGACTCGACCGAGCCGCCGCGATCCTGGCCGAGTTCGACGAGCGCCTCAGCCGCTTCCGCTCGGATTCGGAGCTGTGCCGGCTCAACGCCGACCCCCGCAGCGCGGTGCCGGCGAGCCCGATGATGCTGCGCTTCGCCGAGGCCGTCGGGTGGGCCGGCCGCCGCTCCGGTGGCCTCGTCGACGCGACGCTCCTGCCCGCGGTCGAAGCCGCCGGCTACCGCGACCACCTCGAGCTCACCGTCCTCGACGGCGGCGCGCCCGTGCTGCGGGCGACGAAGGGCTCGGCCGTCGCTCCCACGATCTCGCACGCGGGCGACGAGGACTGGTGGCACGTCGGCGCCCGCTCCGGCGCGGTCCACCGCCCGCACGGCGTCCGCCTCGACAGCGGCGGTCTCGGCAAGGGGCTCGCCGCCGACCTCGCGGCCGATGCCCTACGCGGCGCCCCGAGCTGGATGGTCGACTGCGGCGGAGACCTCCGACTCGGCGGCACGGCCCGCCGCCCGCGCCCGATCGACGTGCGCGATCCACTCGACCCCGAGCTCGTGCTGCACCGGCTGCACGTGACGAGCGGCGGCGTCGCGACGAGCGGCGTGACGCGTCGGCGCTGGGCCGATGGAGCCGGCACGATCGCCCACCACCTCATCGATCCGCGCACCGGCCGACCGGCCGCCACCGGCGTGCTGCAGGTGACGGCGCTCGCCCCGACAGCCCTCGAGGCCGAGGTGCTCGCGAAGACCGCGCTCCTCTCCGGGAGCGAGCGCGCCCACGGCGCACTCAGCCACGGGGGCGTTGTCGTGCACGACACGGGCGTCGTCGAAGTGGTGCCTCCGCCGACGGTCGCCCAGCGCGACCGCCACGCCGCGCGGCGCGTGCGGTTCGACATGCCGACCGGAGCTCGCACCGCCGGCCTCATGGGGAGCCGTCGATGATCGTCGCCGACCTCAGCCTCGCCTGGATCACCACCCGCGCCGCCGGCACCGCCGCCCTGCTCGCCTCGAGCGGCTCCGTGATCCTCGGGCTCGCGCTCGCCGGCCGGATGCCCAAGCGGCGCGGCCGCCTCGGCGATGCCCGCACGCTCCACCAGGCCTTCGGCATCGCGACGATCATCGCGCTCGCCGTCCACCTCGGCACCCTGGCCCTCGACCCGTGGCTCGCCCCGAGCCTCACCGACCTCGCCGTGCCGTTCGCGATGGACTACCGCGGGATCTGGACCGGGCTCGGCATCCTCGCCGGCTACGGGCTCGTCGCGTTCGCGATCAGTGGCTACCTGCGCCGGCGAATCGGCAGGCGCTGGAACCTGATCCACCGCTTCGCCGGGCTCGCCTGGGCGCTGGCCGTCGTACACACGCTCGGCGCCGGCAGCGACGCCTCGCAGCCGTGGATGCTCGCCGTCGTCGGTCTGTGCGTGGTGCCGGTCGTCGGCCTTGCCGCGCTGCGGACCACGCAGGCCCGGCGCAGGCGCGCCGCGGCCACCGACGCTGCTCGCACGACTGCCGCACGCGCCGTTCGCGCGGCCGCGCCAGAGCGGCCCGATGCCGAGACGCGCGCGGCCGCCCTCCATGCCCGGGCCGGCGGAGCACCCGCCCCGGTGCGCCGACGCCCGGCGACGAGCGTCGCCCCGCCGGTCGGCCGCGGTGGCGCACCGGTCAGGCCAGCTGCGCCCGGACGCCCAGCGGCCGCAGCGGCTCCGGCGAGCCGCGGTGGGTCGCTCTGGGCGCACGAGGCACCGGCACACCGACCCGGTCAGGCGGCCTGAGCCGGCGGCCGCGCGGGCAGGGCCCCGACCCCACCCGGCTGCTCGGGCGCGAGCCCGCGCTCGAGCACGTCGGCCGCGTCCCGCAGCATCGGCTGCAGCTGATCGACCGTCAGTCCGAACGCATCGGTGCGCGTGGTGAGGTCGATCATCCCCGACCACAGCACCCAGAAGTACGAGACCACCTGCTGCACCGGCATCACGCGGATCTCCCCGGCGTCCATCGCCGCCTGCGCATCGGCGGCGAGCTGGAGGATGTCGCGGCTCAGGAGATCCGCGATGTGGTCCTCCAGGTCGCGGTACTCCGGAATGCCGGTCCGGTAGGTCGCGCGCGCTCCGACGATCCTGAACTCGTCGGGGTGGGCGACCGCGAACTCGACGAACGCCTCGCCCATGCTCCGCATCCGCGCCATCGGCGACGGCGACCACACGCGTCCCCCGGTGTAACGCACGCAGACCTCCAGCGCGCGGCGCACGACCTCGAGGTAGAGGCGCTCCTTGCTGCCGTAGTGCATGGAGATCGTGCCCGCGGCGACATCGGCCGCGCGAGCGATCTGGTCGACCGTGACGCGCTGCGGCGGGTCGGCCGCGAAGAGGGGCGTCGCGGCGGCGAGGATCGCCTCCGACGTGCGCCGGGAACGGCTCTGGCGTGGCTGTGGCGAGTGGGACATGACCGCTCCGGGTGGGACGGAAGGAGCTCGGGCCGAGGGACCGGCGACCGCCACACGCGGCGGCGCTGGTAACGATCGGGACCAGGAGGTTGTACCGCGCAGGGAGCTCGGGTGCAACGACAGCTGTCGGCCACTCCGGGCCGCGCGCGCTTCCTGCGCGCGGGAACGGCGGCTTCCTACGCAAATCCACTCGAACGCAGCGCACTCAAGGCCGATGGTTGGACCAGGAATCACCCCCATGTCGTCCCCCCGCTCCGTCCTCGCCCACCTCCTCGACCACGGCCGCCAGGCGACCGACGTCTCCCCCGAGGACCTGCGCCAGATGCGCGTGACCGGCACCGTCGAGTACCTCGCCGGCGCGGCCACCCTGCTCACGGTCACCCTCATGCCGGACGTCGACACCTCCGACCACCGCGCCTACACGCTGCTCGCGCTCGTGGGCCTGCTGTTCGCCGCCGCGCGTTGGCTCGCGCCGCAGGATGTCCGCACCGTGCGGCTCTCGCTGCTCGTCGGCTTCCTCTACATCGGCGCGATCGTCAGCGTGGCCCGCCCGCTCACCTCCACCCCGCTCTACTTCATCTGGCCCACGCTCACCGCCGCGTACTTCCTCGGGCGCCGGGGCCTCGCCTTCGCGTTCGCCGGCAGCTCGGTGAGCTTCATCGCCGCGCTCGCCGTCAACCCCGCGGCCCAGAACGCGATCCAGACGTTCATCTCGACCTGGGCCGTGATCGTGATCGTCGGCCTGCTCGTGACCATGCTCCGCGAGCGCGTGGACGGGCTCGTGCACGACCTCGAGCACACGGCCTCCACCGACATGCTCACCGGCCTCGTCAACCGCCGCACCTTCGAGACGATCACCTCGCGCGAGATCGAGCGCGCCCGCCGCTCCGGCCAGCCACTCTCCATCGCGCTGTTCGACCTCGACCACTTCAAGCGCATCAACGACCGCCTCGGCCACGCCGAGGGCGACCGAGCCCTGCGCCGCTTCGCCGACCTGCTGCGGGGCTCGTGCCGGCTCGTCGACGTGCCGGCGCGCATCGGCGGCGAGGAGTTCGCCCTCCTCCTCAGCAACGCGGATGCCGAGGGTGCGCGCGTCTACGCCGAACGACTCCTGCGCCACGTGCTCGAGGAGACGAAGGACGACACCGCCCCGATCTCCGTGAGCATCGGCATCACCGAGCTGAGCGGCCCATCCGACACCCTCGACGTGCTGCTGCTCGCCGCCGACCGCGCCCTCTACGAGGCCAAGCACCGAGGCCGGGCCCGCGTGATCGTCGCCCGGCCGGCCACGCCGTCGCAGATGGACCACACCGGCGAGCGCCTCGAGATCATCGATTCGGCCGCCGGGCAGGTGCCCGTGGACCGGCCGCAGGCCGCCTAGCGCGCCACATTCAGGAGCACCGACCCCAGCAAGGGCGGCTGGACCGGCGGGTACCACCGCCGGAGACGTCCAGCTAGGGTCCAGACCGGATGTGGGTGCATACCGATTTCTTCCGATAGTGCCCCCATGAGGTCCAACCTTTCATGGGGACGATGAGGCAGCTCGCCATCCTCGGGCTCGGCACGGGACGCCGGGCGATCCACGTCACGGACGACGACCGTCTGCTGCTGCGCTTCGTGGGCGCCGTGCAGTACCTCGCCGGTGCGCTGCTCCTGCTCGTGCTCACCGTGCTCCCCGATCCGGATGCGACCGACCACCCGGCCGCCTACATCCTGGCCGCCGCGGGCCTCGCGAACGGCACCGCCCGGTGGTTCGCCAGGGACTCCGGGGCTCCGCTCTCGCGCGTCGCCAACCTCGGCTGCATCGTCTACGTCGGCGCGATCGTCGCGACCGCCCGGCCGCTCGGGCCCACGCCGCTGCTGATGCTGTGGCCCGTGATGAACACCGCGTACTTCCTCGGTCGTCGCGACCTCCTCGCCGCCTCGGTCGTCGCGTGCGCGTCGCTCGCAGCCGGGCTGAGCCTCAATCCGACGGTGACCGACCAGCTCATGCTGCTGCTGGCCCCCACCGCGGGCATCCTCATCGCGACGAGCCTGCTGATGGTGCTCCTGCGCGAACGCCTCGACCGCCTGATCGGCGACCTCGAGCGCACCGCCTCCACCGACGGCCTCACCGGCATCCCGAACCGGCGGACCTGGAGCGAGGCGTTCGACCGCGAGGTCGAACGCGCCCGCCGCGCCGGCACCCCGCTCTCGGTCGCGATGTTCGACATCGACCGCTTCAAGGCGATCAACGACTGCTTCGGCCATGCCGAGGGCGACAAGGCGCTCATCCGCTTCGCCAACCTGCTCGCGACCGAGTGCCGCTCGTTCGACGTGCCCGGCCGACTCGGCGGAGAGGAGTTCGGCCTCCTGCTCGTGGGCTCCCCGGCAGAGGGCGCGGCCGCGTTCGCATCGCGGCTGCGCCGCCGCCTGGAGCTCGTGACGCAGCACGACCTCACCCCGTTCACGGTGAGCTGCGGCATCGCCGAGCTCGACGTGCACGGGCACGATCCGGAGCACGTGATGCTCGCCGCCGACCGCGCGCTCTACCGCGCAAAGCACGAAGGGCGTGACCGCTTCATCGTCGCGGACACGCCCCAGGGGATCCCGGACGACACCGTGCCGTCACCCGGGAGCGATGCGCTCGAGGCGTTGGCCGACGACGTCGGCCAACGCGCCGAGACGGAGGATCAGAGTGCCGAGCAGCTCTCGCTGTCGGTCACCTTGAAGCTCGAGCCGCAGCCGCAGGCCGCGACCACGTTGGGGTTCTCGACCTTGAACCCGGCGCCGGTCAACGCCTCGACGAAATCGATGACCGACCCCTCGACGTAGGGGAGCGAGTCGGAGTCGACGAGGATGCGCAGACCGCGGTCCTCGTAGATCTTGTCGCCCGAGCGTTCCTCGTCGAACGCGAGTTGGTACTGGAAGCCGGAACAGCCGCCGCCCTTCACGCCGACCCGCAGGCCCGCGAGGGCGATGTCGGCGTTCTGCGCGGTGAGGTACTCGCGGACCTTGTCCGCGCCCTTGTCGGTGAGGGTGATCATGGTGTTCGATGGTCTCCGAGGTCGCGGGGCGCGGCCGGCGCGCGGTGCAACGGGTGGTTCCGATGGGGTCGATCCCTCTATCGGCTCTCGCAGAGCAGTGTAGTAGGCCAGGTTGGTCACTCACGCGGGCCCGCGCGCCCGCTCCACGCGCAGGGACCGCTAGATTCGGAGTCATGCCCGCCCCCGAGGAACTGCAGCGCCGGATCGAGGAGTCGATCCCGGGTGCCACGGCCGTCGTCGTCGACACCACCGGCACCCAGGACCACTTCCGCGCCGAGGTCACCAGCCCGGCCTTCGCCGGACTGAGCCGCATCCAGCAGCACCGCCTCGTCTACGACGTGTTCGGTGACGAGATCGGGGGCGCGATCCACGCCCTCTCCCTGAAGACGGAGACCCCATGAGCGCCCAGCCGACCCTCAGCGATCAGATCAAGGCCGCGATCGAGCAGAACGAGGTGATCCTCTTCATGAAGGGGAACCCCGATCAGCCGATGTGCGGATTCTCCGCCCGCGCCTCCGGCGCGCTCTCCTCGCTGAAGGTGCCGTTCGCAAGCGTCGACATCCTCCCGGATCCCGCGATCCGCCAGGAGCTCTCGGCGATCTCCAACTGGCCGACGATCCCGCAGCTCTTCGTCCGCGGCGAGCTCGTCGGCGGCTGCGACATCATCCTCGAGATGGCCGACTCCGGCGAGCTGCAGACGCTCCTCGGCGTCGAGGGCGACGCCGACGCCGGTTCCGAGGAGCCGGCGCCGCTCCAGATCGAGAACCGCCTCGGATAGCGATCACCGCGTCGGGCGCACGTCGACGGAGGCGGCGCCCGACACCGTGACGGTCGGCGTCTCCTTCGCCACCTTCACCATCGCCTGCAGGGCGGCGACCTCGTCGTCGTCCAGCGGCGTCTCGTCGCCCGAGAACGCGGCGACCAGCTCCCGCCCGCTCACGCCGGGCACGGCGAGCACCCGCAGCCCCGAGATCCCGGCGGGCGTGTAGAGCGCACGGAGCGCGGGCAGGTTCTTCGGCGGCGGCGCATCCTCGGAGTCGTCACCGAAGAGCGAGATCGACAGCGTGTCGTCGCTGACCGCCTCGACCGGATCGGAGAGCACGGCGATGCCCGTGCGCTGCCCCGCGGCCGACTTGGGGATGCGCACCTGCAGCGGCACCTCGCGGCGCTCGCCGGTCGAGCCCTGCACCACGACCACCCGGATCGTGTTGAGCTTGCCGGCCCTGAGCGCCTTGGGCTTGCGGATGCGGACGACCTCGGCGGAGTCGGCCTCGTCGCGGACGGTGACGTCGACGTGCACGCGCTCGATGAGCTTCGTGAAGCGCTCGGCGCTGAGGGCGGGGCTGACCGAGCCGGCGACAGCCTGCGCGACCCCGCTCTCGATGCCGCCCGTGCTCTCGTCGGGCGTGGCGACCACGCTGTCGGCGCACTGGTAGAGCGGCACCTTCTCGCCCTTGAGCGTGATGGTGGTGCACACGCGGGCCGAGCCGCCGACGGTCGACGAGTTCGCGAGTCGCTGGATCGCGGCGCCGGCGTTGGCGCCCGCCGCGAGCGCGAGGAGCGACGAGGTGCTGCTGCCGCGCACGCTGCGGTCGTCGACGACCTTCGTCGCCGCGGTCTGCACGACCGCACCGGCGGCGTTCTTGACCGTGACGTCGGTGTCGATCATCGCCGGCTGCGGACCGAGGAAGCCGCCGATCGCGAAGGCCCCGTCGAACCCGACCGTGCCGACCGAGGCGCCTGGGGTGCCGAGCTTGTAGCTGACCTGGTCGGCGATGTTCGGGGAGGCGATCACCGTCGTGATCGACGCCTGTTGCATGAGCAGACGCGTTGCGCCGGTACCGCTGTACGGGTGGCCGAACGCCCAGACCCGGTCGCCGTCGACGTACGTGACCGTGCCGATCGCGCCGGCCGACACGTCGCCCGTCACCTGGCTCACGGCGACGGCGTCGCCGGCGGCGAGCCCACCCGGGTTCGTGGCGGCGTCGGCGCGGCCGGCGGTGCTGCCGGCGAAGGTGGGGATGCCCGCCGCCGTCGCCACACGGGCCAGGCGGGCGGCCAGCGGCCCGCGCACGCCCGAGAGCGTGAGCGGCGTCCGACCCGTGAGCCACAGGTCGCGCGCGGATGCCGGGCGAGCGGCGCGGGCGGTGGTCTTCGCCGCGGCCGCCCTGACCTTGGTCTTGGTCTTCGCCTTGGTCTTGGCCTTCGTCGAGACCGCCGTGTTCGCGGAGGTCTTCGTGGTCGTCGTGCCGCTCGTCGACGGCTCTCCGATGGTGGCCGGCGCGGGGCCGGCGCCGTTCGTCGGCGTCGCGAGCATCGCCTCGATCGGCGTGACGCCCGCAACGGTGTTGTCGTACTGGCCGACGCCCGTGGCGATGGCGCCGACGACGCGCAGCACGCCGAGGTCGTCGGGGCACGAGACGGGCGAGCCGCTGAAGCCCTGGCCGATGCCGGTGCCCTCCACCGCGGCGCCCGAGAACCGCATGATGATGCTCGCGTCGGAGGCGCGCGGGCCGCCGGTGACGCCGAGCACGGTCGCGCCGAAGCTGACCGGCGTGGACCCCTGGATCACGCTGATCGCGGCGCACTGCATGCCCGGCCGCACGTCGCTCAGCGACATGATCGGTTCGGCGGCGTGCGTCGGGCCGGCCGCGAGGGCAGCCACGAGCGGCGTCGCGAGGAACGCGGCGCCCGTTCGGAGGCGGTGCATCCGGGCCACGCTACCGCGCGGTACGGCGGTCCGCGCCGGGCTCGACGACCCGCTGAGGGGCGTGGCGCCAACACCGTTGGTAATCCGGAGTTTCCGCAGCTTGCGGGGTCGTCCCCGGTGAGCGGGCGGCGTCGGCGCGGCGCGGCGCCCCCGCGGACTAGGGTGTCCCCCGCATGAGCGTCGCGGTCGTCACGGACTCCACCAACTACCTCCCGCCCGAGGAGCTCGCCGGCCACGAGCTCGCCGTCGTGCCGCTCTGGCTCGTCGAGGACGGTCGCGCCACGCGCGAGGACCTCATCGGCGACTGGACCGAGCTGTACCATGCGCTGCGGGCGGGCGAGCGCTCGCTCTCGACATCGCAGCCGTCGGTCGGCGAGTTCCTGGAGGTGTACGAGCCGCTGCTCGCTGCGGGGCGCGACATCGCCTCCGTGCACATCACGTCCGGCATGTCGGGCACGCCCGAGACCGCGCGCCAGGCGCGCGACGAGGCGCTCGCCAAGTACCCCGAGCGCTCGATCGAGGTCGTCGACAGCGGTTCGACCGCCGGCGGCCTCGCGATCGTGGTGATCGCGGCGCTGCGGGCCGCCGAGGCCGGCAAGAGCGCCGCCGAGGTGGCCGCGGCGGCCGGCGAGGCGAGCCGCCTGATGCGCGTGCGGTTCGGCCTCGACACGCTCGACTTCCTACGCCGCGGCGGCCGCGTCGGACGTGCCCAGGGCCTGCTCGGCAGCACGCTGCAGATCCGCCCGATCCTCAAGCTCGACGGCGGCCCCGGCGCGGAGAACGAGACCGTCGAGAAGATCCGCACGAGCTCGAAGATGCGCCAGCGCCTGCTGCGGTTCTTCGACGAGTTCGCGGCGGAGGGCCTCGACGCGTGGATGGTGATGCACGTGATGGCCCCGGAGATCGTCGAGGAGTTCCTCGAGGCAGGACGCCACGTGTTCGGGACCGACCCGCTGTGCATCTGCGAGGCCGGCCCGGTCGTCGGCGCGCACACCGGCCCGGGCATGATCGGCGTCGCCGCCGCGCCGAGCCGGCTCGTCGGCACCGGCAGCTTCCGCCTCGCCTGACGGGCCTCCGCGGCCACGAGCGTCGCGAATCGAGACGCTCGTCTCGCCCGAGATCTCGGGAGTAACCACGGGTTCCGTGGGAATTGAGGGTGACTCCAGGACGCGGCTTGCCGCGTCGTTGTCCCCCGTTTACGCTCCGTGTGTCGACCGTCACGGTCGTGGGTCGCGTCCGTCCTACGCGAGTCCTGTTCTCCACCTGAGGAAGTCCATGTCCGTTTCCGTGCGCCTCGGCGCATACGCCGCTGGCCTGGCGGTCGCCGCGCTCGCCGGCAGCGCCGCCTCCGCGTCCGCCGCCTACACCGTTCCGGCCTTCTACAACCCGCCCGCGAGCCTGCCGGCCGCGAACGGCACGCTCATCAAGTCCGAGCCGATGTCGCTCGGCGGCGGCCTGAACGCCAAGGGCACCCGTCTGATGTACAAGTCGACCGACGAGAACGGCCTGCCCGCCGCCGTCACCGGCACCTACCTCGAGCCGACGCGTCCTTGGACCGGCAGTGGTCCGCGTCCCCTCGTGTCCTACGCAGAGGGCACGCAGGGCCAGGGCGACGCCTGCGCGCCGTCTCGCACGCTGCAGAGCACGCTCGTGCTCGACCAGGGCCAGGCGGCGGTCGGCTACGAGGTGCTCGGCATCGGCGGGTTCCTCGACAAGGGCATCCCCGTCGTCGTCACCGACTACATCGGTCTCGGCACCCCCGACCGCGTGCACTCGTACACCGATCGCCTCGACATGGGCCGTGCCGTGCTCGACGCGGCCCGCGCCGCCAAGCAGCTGCCGGTCGCCGCGATCACGGGCTCGACTCCGATCGGCCTCTACGGCTACTCGCAGGGCGGCGGCGCCTCGGCCTCGGCCGCCGAGCTCGCGCCGTCGTACGCCCCCGACCTCAACCTGAAGGGCGCGTTCGCAGGCGCGCCGCCGGCGGATCTGTTCGCCACGCTCAAGCAGGCTGACGGCACCTCCCTCACGGGCGTGCTCGGCTATGCGATCAACGGCCTCGTCCAGTACCGCCCGGAGCTCAAGGCGACGCTCGACGCGGAGACGAACGACAAGGGCAAGGCAGCCCTCGCGAAGGCGGCCGACCAGTGCATCGGCGACTCGCTCCTGTCGTTCGCGTTCCAGAAGACGAACGCGTGGACCGTGTCGGGCAAGCCGGCGTGGCAGGTGGTCGAGGGCATCCCGTCGGCGATGCAGGCGATCGACGAGCAGCGCATCGGCAAGCTCAAGCCGAGCATCCCGGTGCAGGTGCTGACGGGCACGAAGGACGACATCGTCCCGCACGCCCAGGCCAAGCAGCTCGCGCTCGACTGGTGCGCAAAGGGCGCGGACGTGAACTACGTGCCCGTGAACCAGATCTTCGGATCGGGCGGCACGTCGCTCAACCACCTCGGGCCGATGCTCACGAACAAGGACTCCAGCCAGGCATGGCTGATCAACCAGCTCAAGGGCCAGGGCGCAGCAGGCAACTGCGCGAAGGTGAGCTCGATGCCGTAACCGGCGCATGCCCGGCCGCGACCCGTACTCCGGCGGGTCGCGGCCGGCCTCGCGGCCGGCGCTGGCCGCGGGATCCGACGGGTCGGGCTGGGATGCTCCCAGCTGTGGACCGCCCGCCCGTCACCGTGACCGTCTCCTCGTCGACGGTCGTCCGCGTGCTGCTCGTCGTCGTCGTGACGATCATCGGCCTCGCGGTGCTCTGGGAGCTTCGCGGCCCGATCATCTGGGTGCTGATCGCCGGGCTCATCGCGATCGCGCTCGACAAGCCCGTCGAGCGGCTCTCGCGGTACATCCCCCGCGGGCTGGCCATCCTCATCGTCTACATCGGTTTGGTGCTCATCCCGGTGACGCTCCTGCTGCTGACGGTTCCGCCGCTCGTCGCCGAAGCGCAGCGGCTGATCGAGTCGCTCCCGGATCTGATCACGAGCCTGCAGGATGGGCTCAAGGGCAGCGAGCGCCTCTCGAAGGTGCTGCAGGACTTCGATCCGCTCGACACCCTCAAGTCGCAGGCGGCCGAGATCCCGGCCCGCCTGACGGACGTCGCCTCGATCATCGGATCCATCGGGCTCGGCGCGCTCAACTCGATCGTCGCGACGCTCACGATCCTGATCCTCTCGGTGTTCTTCGTCTCGTCCGGCGGGCGCGCCATCCGTCAGGGCATCGAGCTGTGGGGCGGCGACAAGGTCGTGCTCCTGCACCGCATCGTCGACCGCACCGGCACCGCCGTCGCCGCCTACTTTGCCGGCACGCTCGTGATCGCGCTCGTCGCCGGGTTCACGGCGTGGACGGCGATGGAGGTCCTGGGCATCCCCTACGCCGTCGCCCTGGCGGTGCTGTGCGGGACGGCGTCGCTCATCCCGATGTTCGGCGCCACGGTCGCAGCCGTCCTCGTCGGCCTCATCGCGGCGATCACCACCTCCTGGGAGGTGGTCCTCGCCTGGACCGGCTGGCAGCTCGCCTACCAGCAGATCGAGAACAACCTGATCCAGCCGCAGATCCAGAAGCGCACGGTGAAGGTCCCGCCCGTGCTCACCGTCATCGGCGTCCTCTTCGGCTCCTCCCTCCTCGGCATCCTCGGCGCGATCATCGCCATCCCGACGATCGCCGCCGGCATCGCCATCGCCGAAGAGTGGAGCGCCTGGATGCGCGGCCGTGCCTCGATCAGCGGCGGCGACCACTTCCGCGTCTCTGCGCAGGCGCAGGCCTCGGCGGAGGCCGTCTCCGACGACTGACGTCGGCGCGGCGGGTCGGTGCCTCGGCCCCCGCCCGACCACGGGCCCTGCTGCAGCGCGCAGCGGGCCGACGCGTCAGCGCGTGGGCGCCGGTTCGCGCCGTCGATCTCGTTCGCGCGCGGCCGGTTCAGGCCTCTGGGCCGAGCCGGTCGCGCGCGGAGCGAGCGCGGTGCTCAGCCGAGCAGGCCGCCGAGGGCGACGAGTCCGCCGCCGAGGATGAAGCCGGCGGTCGCGGCGATGCCAGCGACCGGGAGGGGGTTGCGACGCACCTGGCGGCGCCAGTCGGTCGCCTGCTGGGTCGCGACGCTGAGCTCGCCGACGGCCCGGGTGAGCTCGTTGCGGTGGGCGTCGATCGACTGACGGATCTCGTCGGGGGTGCGCTGGCTCATGCCTTCCTCCGGGCGTCGCTGAGGGCCTGCTTGGTGGCCTGGGCCTCGGCGATGGCGAGGGTCGGCACGGGCGGCGTGCTCTTCTTGAGCAGCTTGACGGCGAGGAGGCCCGCACCGGCGGCCAGCAGGATGAAGATGAACGTGGCGAGGAGGTAGCCGAGCCACACGTGGTCGCCTCCGGTGAGGCTGAAGATGCCCCAGGCGAGCGTGTGGGCGGCCATGATCAGCGCGAAGAAGAGGAACACCCCGGCGGCAGCGCCGATGCCGGCACCGCGACCGAGGTTGGTGACCTTGCCGGCCACCTCGGCCTTGGCGAGGGCGATCTCTTCGGAGACGAGGTTGGTGACGCTCGTCGAGATGTCCTGGAGGGCCTGGGCGACCTGGGGCTCGGACTTATCGGACAAGGCGACGCACCACCATGGCGAGGGCGAAACCGACGACGAACGCGCCGCCGATGAGGGCTTCCGGACGATCCTGCGCGAGACGCTCGATCTGGGCGACGAGATCGCCACCCGAAGCGTCGGCAGAGGCCCCGGGCGGCGGGAGCTCGGTGTCGGCCGGGCCGCCGGCCGCCGCAACAGGCTCGAAGCTGCCGGTGGGCTGTTCGTCGTCAGGCGTGGACGCGGGTTCGGTCACGGATCGTGCTCCTCGGTGAGGCGGGGCGGAAGGCCGCCCGCCGTGCTGACCGGCATTCAATCAAACGCACCGGGGCGCCCACGGGCCGGCGCGGGCACGGCTGAACGCGCGCCCCGTCGCGCCTCAGAGCCCGCTGCCGGGCCGCGCGAGGTAGGCCTCGGGGCGACGGAGCACTCCGGTCGGCAGCGCCTCGCGTGCCTGGGCGCTCGCTGCGAGGTCGAGGTCGGCGGTGATGATCGCCGCGCCCTCCTCGGGTGCCCGCGCCAGCACCTCGCCCCACGGGCTCACGATCAGGCTCTGCCCGCCGCTCCGGGTGCCGTCGGCGTGGGTGCCGGCCTGGTTCGCCGCGATCACGTGCGCGCCGAGCTCGATCGCGCGAGCGCGCACCAGCACCTCCCAGTGGGCTCGGGTCGTCGCGAGGGTGAACGCCGCCGGAACGGTGATGAGCGTGGCGCCGGCGTCGGCGAGCGCGCGGTAGAGGGGCGCGAAGCGCAGGTCGAAGCAGATCGACAGGCCGGCGACGACGCCGCCCTCGGCGAGCTGCGAGATCACGGGCCGGTCGCCGGGGCGCTCGGCATCGGACTCGCGGTAGCGAACCCCCGCGACGTCGGCGTCGAAGAGGTGGACCTTCCGGTAGGCCGCGGCGAGCGTCCCGTCGGGACGCAGGTGCAGCGACGTGTTGCGGAGCCTCGCGTCGGGCTCGCCCGGCGCCGGGGCCTCCGGGATCGAGCCGGCGATGAGGTCGATGCGCAGCTCCGCGGCCAGGGCACCGAGGGCGGTGACGAGCTCGCTCCCGAGCTGCTGCGCGGCGGGCCGCAGGGAGTCCGCCCCGCCGATCGCGAGCCACTTCTCCGGCAGGACGACCACCGAGGCCCCCTCGCCGGCGGCGTCGCGGACCGCCGCGAACGCCTGGGCGCGGTTGGCCTCGACATCGGGGCCGGCGGTGAGCTGGATCGCGGCGACGCGCATCGCCACGCACGCTACCGTCCGCGCCATGACCCCTTCGGACGGCCCCTTCGGGCGGTGCCGACGGGATCGGCGGGTTCCTGAGGAGCCTCGAGAGCCGCGCCCTGATGCGCGACGTGCGCTGCGGCATCTTCGGGGTGCTCAGGACGCGGTGGCGACGCGCCGGCCGAGCCCCGGGTAGTCGACGACGAACCCGTCGACGGCGAAGGGAAGCTCGCAGGAGAAGCCGTGTGCCGGCGAGCGGTAGGCGTACCGCTCACCGCAGCCGGCACCCGCGCCGCTGCCGCCCGGGAGGCGCTCGTAGTGCTGCTCGAGCGGCTCGAGCCGCAGGCCGTCGGTGCGCAGCCAGGCCGCGGGCGCCACCGCCGACTCCCCGACCCCGAGCGCGAGCCGCGCGACCGGAAAGGCGTTCGTCAGCAGGGAGGTCTCGAGATCGAGGTCGAGGAGGCCATCGAGCTGGGCCGCCGGCGCGCCGTCGACGAGCCAGTGGCCGTGGCCGTCGGCCTCGACCGAGCGGCGCAGCGCGGCCGTCGGGGTCGCGAGGCGCAGCTCCGCGCGTCGCGTGCGCGCCCGGCCGTCGAGCGCGATGAGGTAGCTGAGCACGTACGCTCGGCCCGCCTCGACCGCCGCCACCGTGCCGCGCACGACCGTCGCCTCCGTGCCCGACCCGCCGAGCGGCTGGACCGTCGCGACCTCGAAGCCCTCGCGGGCACCGGCGTGCTGCCAGGCCAGAGAGGGTGCGCCGTGCGGGGCCAGGACCACGCCTCACACGCTACGAGCGCAGGCCGCCCGAGCCCGCCCGCCGGGCGGACAGCGAGGGACGCGACGCCGTGACGGCGAGCACGGTTACGATCCGGCCGCCTGTCCCCGCCAGCGCACCCGCGCGCGCGAGAGGACGGGACCACCTCTCACTCTTTGCAGCCAGGAGCGCTTCATGGGTCTTCTCGACGACAAGGTCGCCATCGTCACCGGATCGGCACGCGGCATCGGCCGTGCCACCGCTGAGCTGCTCGCCGCCGAGGGGGCGAAGGTCGTGATCAACGACCTCGACGCCGATCTCGCCGCGCAGACCGCCTCCGAGATCGACGGCGAGACCGCCGTGTTCGGCGGCGACCTCACCAAGGGCGACGCTCCCGAGCAGCTCGTCAAGACCGCCATCGACGCGTGGGGCAAGCTCGACATCGTCGTCAACAACGCCGGCTACACGCTCGACGGCGCGCTCCACAAGATGAGCGACGAGAACTGGGAGCGGATGATCGACATCCACCTCACCGTTCCGTTCAAGGTCATCCGCGCCGCCTCGCCGTACATGCGCGAGGTCGCCAAGCAGGAGATCGCGGAGGGCAAGGAGAACTTCCGCAAGATCGTGAACATCTCGTCCACCTCGGGCGTCTTCGGCAACGCCGCGCAGGCGAACTACGCCGCCGGCAAGTCGGGCGTCGTCGGCCTGACCAAGACCCTCGCCAAAGAGTGGGGCATGTTCAAGGTGAACGTGAACGCCGTCGCCTTCGGCTTCGTCGAGACGCGTCTCACCGCCTCCAAGGGCTCCGAGGGCACCACCGGGGCTGACGTCGGCGGCGGCAAGACCGTCGACCTCGGCATGAGCGACATCGTCCGCCAGGGCGCGACGATGATGACCCCGCTGGGTCGCGGCGCCACCCCGGAGGAGGCCGCTGGCGGCGTCTTCTTCATGTGCTCGCCGTACTCGAACTTCGTCACCGGCCAGACCCTCCTGGTCTCCGGCGGCATGTTCGGCGGCATGACCGCGTAACGCGGACCGCATCCGTCTCACGCCGAGGGGCGTCGCGGCCGCGTGCCGCGGCGCCCCTCGGTCGTTCTCAGACGAGGCCGAGGGCCACGGCGTCGGACGCGAGCGCCGTCGCGAGACCGGCGGCCGCGCGCCCGATGATGCGCGCGCTCGTCGTCACGGGGAAGCTCGCATCTCGGACGATCGGAAGTCCGAGGGCCTCGCAGCGTTCGCGCAGGGCGTCGTCCTCGAGTGCCGCCGGCGCCGGCAGCGGTGCCAGGGCACCGAGCGCGCGGGACGAGAAGCCGAGGTTCGCACCGGCGAAGTGTGGGTGCGGCGCCCGCGGATCCGCGGAGCCGCGCACGTGCGCGAGCCGCTCCAGGAGGCGTTCGGCGCGCGCGGCGACGAGCCGCGGATCGGCGTGCCGCTCCAGGCGTACGTCCCCGGCGATCACGTGCGCCCCGTCGTCGAGCAGTCGGTGCATCGCCGCGAACCAGTCGAGCGGCACCACGCTGTCGGCGTCGGTGGTCGCGATCAGGGCGTCGGCATGAGCGGCCTGGGTGAGCGCGAGCTCGAGCCCGGCCGCCCGGGCCGGTCCGGACCCCATCGCGGGCCCCGGCACGCGCTCGGCCCGGCCGTGCGACCAGTGGTCGACGCACCGGTCGACGATCTCGGCGGTGCGGTCCGTCGAGCCGTCGTCGACGACGATCAGGTGCACGTGCCCGGCGGCGCCGGCCGCCGCGAGGCCGATCGCCGCGAGCGCAGCGCCGATACGGCGCTCCTCGTCGCGCGCGGGCACGACCACCCAGCTCGAGCGCCCCGCCTCGTCGCGCCCACGGTGCTCGGTCATGTCACCGCGTCCAGGACGGTCAGCAGGTATTCGTCGGTCGGGGCCTCGTGGGCGACGCGCAGCGTCGGCAGGGCAGCGAGATCGGCGTGCACATCGGCTGCGGCGCGCGGACGCTCCGGCCCCGCGGGGCGCCAGTGCACCGCGACGACACGGCCTCCGGGGGCCAGCCACTCCGGGAGCGCTGCGAGCGTGCGGGCGTACGACGGATCGTCGAGGTAGTAGAGGATCTCGGACGCCACGATCAGATCGAACGGCCCGGCCGGCACGTGCTGCGGGACCAGGCCTTCGATCACGTCGCAGCCGGCGAGCGGGGCGAGCCGCTCGCGCGCCAGCGCCGCGGCCGACGGCGCGGCCTCGACGGCGACGAGCCGGCGGGCCAGCGGCGCGAGGTCGGCGGCCAGCACGCCGTTCGCAGCTCCGAGCTCGAGGACGGTGCGCCCACCCTCGGGCCCGCATGCGGCGACCGTCGCCGCGCGCTTGGCCTGCTCGTACGGGCTCAAGGTGAACCGCCAGGGGTCGGGGTCGTCGCGGAACCAGCGGTCGTACTCGGCGAGCAGCTCGCGATCCGTCATCGGGCACCCCGGGCGTGGGCACCGAGGCGCGTCGCCGTCGGCGCGAGGCGGTGCTGCAGGAGCAGGAGGTCGAGCCCGTCGCGGGCCTCGTGCAGCGGCGTGTCGTGCACGAGTCCGCGCGAGCCGCCGTGCTCGGCGGCGAGGCGCAGCAGGTCTCGGAGGCGTTCGGTGAGCTCGAGCCGCATCGCCGCGACGGTCGGCCAGGACGCTGCGCCACCCTCGTGCTCCTCCAGCACGGCATCGAGTCCGGCCCCGAGCCAGACCCACGCGCCCTGCACGATCGCTGCGGCGCGACCGACGCGCTCGTCGGCGGCGGGGCCCCCGCCGCTCGCCGCCAGCATCCGGGCGAGGAGCGTTTCAGCGGCTCCGGCCCAGACCGCGGTGCTGCGCAGCGCATCGCCGCTGATCCACGGCTCCTCGCTGAGCGTGCCCTCCGTGCCGAGCACCGCCACCACCGGAGCTCGCTCGAACTCGACGCGGTGGCTGTGGCTCTCGGCCAACGCGAGCGAAGTGAACCACGCACGATCGATGCGCACGGCGTCCGGGTCTCGCAGATCGATGACGACCGGCAGCGTCGGCGGCCCGTCGGCGGTTCGCCGGACGAGCACGATGGCGTGGTCGACCACGCCTGCACCCGAGCAGAACGTCTTGACGCCGGTCACGCTCCGGCCGTCCTCGGCGAGGACTGCCGGCGACCCGTCCCCTGCGCCCGGGTCGGCGCCCCACACGCCGAGCAGGTGGTCGCCTCGAGCCACCGCGACGTGGAAGTCGTCGGGCAGGTCGGCCGGGCGGTGGACGAGCAGCCGCTCGAGCGCGTTGCGGTGGCCGTCGAACACGCGGCCGGCGCCGATTCCGCGGGCGGCCACCGCTCGCACGGCGTCGAGTTCGTCACCACGCGTGGCGAAGGCCGTCGGCGCGAGCAGGCCGCGGTCTCCGAGGCGGGCCATCTGGTCGACGAGCGGAGCCTCAGGCACGGCAGCGCTCCGCCGGCTCGATCGACGCGGCCGTGAGCCCCTCGGCATCGGCGATCTCGAGGAACGCGTCGACGAGTGCGAGCGTGTTCGCGCACGAGGTGCGCGTGGCCCCCGGGCCGAAGCCGTCGTGCAGCAGCACGACGCCGCCGTGCCGCGCCACGCCGCGCACGTCCTCGGGCTGGTCGTCCCAGCCGTCGCCGCGCCAGTCGTGCGTGTCCGCGTCCCAGCCGACGATCCGCAGCCCGTGTCGCTGCGCGATCGCGCCCGTCGTCGCGCCGTGCCGGCCCCAGGGCAACCGCCAGAGATCCGGCGCGACCCCGTGGCCGTGGAGCACGTCGAGCGCGGCGGCGGTGTCGCGGGCGACGTCCTCCGGCGTGGCCTTCGTATGGTCGAGGTGCGCCTCGCCGTGCAGGCCGATGGCGTGTCCGCCGTCGAGGATCGCTTCGAGCATCCGTGGAGCGCGGCGCACGGCGCGGCCGAGCACGAAGAAGGTGGCCGTCGCCCCGTGGGCCGCGAGCACGTCCAGCACCCGCGGCGTCCACAGGGGATCGGGACCGTCGTCGAACGTGAGGTGCAGCGGCCGGCTCATGCCGCCTGCTCCGACAACGCCACGGGGTGGGCCTCCGGCTGCGGCGCGGACAGCAGCGCGCGTTCGATCGCGCCACCCCAGCGCTCGGAGCGTCGGTCGGCGGCCGGACGCTCGACCGGCCGCTCCGCCAGCCCGGCGCGCGCGAGGATCGCCTGGGAGACGGCATCGGCCATCGGCCCGAGCTCGCCGAGCGGCCGGTGGCGGTTCTGCCTCGGCGCGACCCGCACCTCCCCGATCGCCGCGGCTCCGCAGCGCTCGGCCGCATCGATGAGCAGCGCGACATCCACCCCGTAGCCAGTCACGAACGGCAGGGTGCGCAGCAGGTCGGTCCGGGCGGCCAGTTCGCCTGCGAGGGGCTGCCCGAGGCGCGCGAGCTGCGGGAAGAAGGCGCGGAGCAGCGGTTTGGCGGTGAGCTCGGTGACGCGTCCGCCGCCATGCGGGAGCACCGCGCCGCGGCCGTCGTCCCACGGGCGGTCGTAGTCGGCTTTCACGAACGCGTAGCCGTGTTCGACGGCGGCCACGAGCCGTTCGACCACTGCCGGGTCGAAGTCGCGGGTGTCGCCGTCGACGAACACGCAGATCTCCTGCTCGACGAGCTGGAGCCCCCGCCACATCGCGTCGCCCTTGCCGACGACCGGTCCGACGTCGGGGCGGATCTCGCTCTGGCGCACCACCTCGGCGCCCGCGTACGCCGCGACCTCGGCCGTGCGGTCCTGCGACTCGTCGACCACGATCACGCGATCGATGCACCCCGCCCGGCGGAGTCGCCCGAGCGATTCGCAGATCGGGCCGATGGTGCGCTCCTCGTCGACCGTCGGGATGACGACGGCAACCGACGCGCGGCGATCGGGCGCGGGACGAGCCGGCATGGACGACGTGGGGTGGGAGGACGTTCCAGGCACGATGCCCGGACCGTACGGAGCCGTGCGCCCTGCGGCTCCGCCCTGGCCGGTCAGAGCGACTCGGCGCGCCGGGCAAGCGCGAGCGGCCGGCGCCCGCGGCCCCGTGGAGGTCCATCGCTCGCCGCCGATGGACGTGTGCCCCGGCTCACGCGGCGTCGCGGCGCCGCACGGCGCGCAGCACGAGCCCTGAGCGCGGCCGCGTGGGCACGCGGTTCATGCGCAGCGAGAGGTCCTGTGAGTCCACGGCGTAGTCCACCTCGTGCGCGAGCGCGCGCACCACGGTCTTCATCGCCGCGATCGTGAGCCACTCGCCCGGGCACCGGTGATCGCTCGCCGGATCGCCGGCCCCCTGCGGGATCAGCCGATAGGGGTCGCCGCTCCACCCGAGGAAGCGGTCGGGGTCGAAGCGGTCGGGCTCGTGCCATGCCTGCGGGTCGCGATTCGTGCCGTAGAGGTCGAGCAGGACGCGCGTCCCGCGATCGAAGTGGTGACCGGCCCAGGCGAACGGCTCGTTCACCCGCCCGCCGAGCAGCGGGAAGAACGGGGCGGTCCGGCGGACCTCCTGCACGAACCGCCAGATCGGGTCGGCCGGGTCGTCGACGGCCTCGGCCGGTGTGGCAGCGGCGGCGTCGACCGACGCGAGCGCGCGGGAGCGCTGGAGCAGCCGGCGCTCGGCCGGGTTGGCGTGGAGCGCCAGGAGCGCGAACGTGAGGTAGCGCGCGATCGCGACCGTCGGCCGCAGGAGGTTGACCATCTCCGTCATCAGCGTCTCGCCCGAGAGCGGCGAGCCGTCGGCGTCGCGGTGGTCGGCCATTACGCGGAAGGCCTCAGCCGGATCGACGTCGACGCGGCCGGCGCGGACACGCTCTGCGAGGTGGCCCATCCACACCTCCGTGCGGCGTCGTGCCTGCCACGCTTGCAGGCGACGGCTCCCCACGGCGCCGGCCCCGTCGAACATCGCGACCATGTCGTCGGCGCGCAGCTGCGCCTCCCCGTCGGCCAGCGGGATGCCGGCCCACCGGCACGCCGCCCGGCAGACCACCAAGCGCACCTCGTCGTCGAAGTGGACCTCCCCTTGCCCGCTCCAGCGCTCGACCGCGGCATCCCACTCCTCGCGGAACACCGCGTCGAAGCGCGCCAGGCGATCCGGGGCCATGAGCGAGAGGAACAGCCGCTTGCGGACCGCGTGCGGGGCGCCGTCGAGCACCGTCACGCTCCCCTCGTCCTGCAGGAGCCAGAGCACCGGTTTCGGCAACGCGCCCTGCCGCGTGAAGCGACCGGGGGTGGAGAACATCCGCGCCGCTTCCGGGCCCGTCGCGCAGATCGTGCGCTCACCGAGGATGCGCGCGCTGAAGAGCGGCGCGCGATGCGCAGCGGCGCGGCGGCCGATCCAGCGGTACGGGTCGCGCAGGAGCGCCGGCAGGCTCTCGGGCGCGCGCTCTCGCGGCAGGGTCATGCTGCCGTCGTGGCGGTCGTCGTTGATCGTGTCGGTCACCGGCACGGCCGTGTCGGCGCCGCCCCGTCGACGCGTCCCACGACCGTCGCTACTCGCTCTGCTCGCGCTTCGGCAGGCCCGCCTGCTCGCGCAGCTTGTCGGCGATCTCCTCGATCTCCTCGGGGGCGTAGTCGGGGGCGAACACGTCCGGCTGCGGGTCGGGATCGTGCGGGCGCGGCCGGCTCTCGGGATCGTCATCGACCACCTCGAGCGGATCGCCCGTCTCCGGATGCACGCCGTTGAACACGGCGGCGATCTGCGTGAAGTCGTTCGGCGAGAAGCGGTAGATCCGCGCGTGGTCGCCGCGTTCGATGTGCGGCTTGCACTCCGGGATCTTGTCGGTCGGGATCCGCGGCGTCGGGAAGAGCTTCGTCATGTCGGCGCCGGTGAGGTTCTCCAGCGCACGGGCGTAGGCCACCTGGTGCACCCCGCCGCGCACCAGCAGGTAGCCCGTCAGGGCTCGCGCCGACGGGTGGTCGACGGCCTCGTACACCCGCAGCTTGCCGCTGCGCGCCCCCGACTCCAGGAAGAAGTTGTGGGTGAGGTCGGAGACGAGGTCGCCGGAGCTGAAGACGTTGTCACCGGTCCACGGCAGGCCGCGGGAGTCCTGGGGCAGCACGCCCTTGCCTCCGTTGACGAAGTGGTGCGGGTTGGCGCCACCGAGCGCGGCTCCCGCGAGCGGGTGCCGCGCCGGGTCGGGCTTGGAGCCGGTCGCGTCCGGATCGGTGAGCATCGCGCCGATCGTCGCGCCGACGAGCTCGATGTGGCCGTACTCCTCCGCGGCGATGTTCGCGATGAGGTCGTAGAACGGCCGCGTCTTCGCACGGTCGCGGTAGTTGAACGACTGGAACGTGTAGTTCAGCAGCGTCGACATCTCGCCGAACTTGCCGCCCATCAGCTCCTGCACCACTGCGGCGCCGGCGGGGTCGTAGTCGGAGGGCGGCGGGAGTTCGGTGAGCAGGCGGTCGATGCGGTGGATCATGGGTCCTCCTCGCGGATGCGAGCAATCGTTGGACGTGGGACGACCGTGCCCGGGTTGGAAGGTGCGCCGCGCTCGGATCGCGGTCGTCCGCGGACGAGGGGACGGGCCACGGCGTGCGCGCGCCACTGCCCACCGAGGACCGCGAGCCGCCGTGAGCGGTGGCGGCCGGCCGCCTAGAGCTGAGGGCACCCACCTACCAGCCACACCTGGAGGAGACCCCCATGGCCACCGTCGAACAGTCGATCGAAGTCCACGCCCCGATCGCGCAGACCTACAACCAATGGACGCAGTTCGAGGAGTTCCCGCAGTTCATGGAGCACATCGAGGAGGTCCGCCAGACCGATGCGACCCACCTGCACTGGCGGGCGAAGATCGCCGGCAAGGAGGAGGAGTGGGACGCCGAGATCACCGAGCAGCACCCCGACGAGCGTGTTGCGTGGCGGTCGACGAGCGGCGCGCCGCACGCTGGCGTCGTCACGTTCCACCGCATCGACGACGAGACGACGAAGGTGATGCTGCAGCTCGACGGCGAGCCGCGAGGCCTGATCGAGAAGATCGGCGATGCGCTGGGCGTGCTCGACAACGAAGCGAAGGCCGACCTCAAACGCTTCAAGACGTTCATCGAGGAGCGCGGACAGGAGAGCGGCGCGTGGCGCGGCGACGTCGACGCGCCGCACCAGAACTGATCGCCGTGCGTCAGGCTGATCGCATGGCATCGGAGCGTCGCCACTCGGATCGCGATGCGATCGGCCGCGCGCCGATCGCTCGGAATGCTTCGCGCGTCAGCCCGCCGTGGCCTCTCGGCGCTCCGCTGATCTCGCCGCTCGCGCGACTCGGCGCCCACGTGCTGGCGCTCCCGCTCCGTGCCCTGGCGCGCAGCCGGGTGCCCGCGGTCGCCGACCCCGGCGCGCTCTCGCCCGGCGACATCCCCCCGACGGACGGCCGTCTGCTCCTGCTGTTCGACGGCGGCTGCGGCATCTGCCTGCACGCGCGCGACACCCTGGCGTTCTGGGATCGCGGGGGCCGGCGCCTCGCGTTCGACCGCATCGCCCGCCACGACGCCGGGCTGCTGCGCGGCATCCCGGCCGAGGAGCGCTATGGCGCCTGGCACGTGATCCACCCCGACGGCCGGCTCGAGAGCGGCGCCATGGGCGTGGCCAGCTCGGTCGAGGCGTTGCCCGGTGGCGCGCTGCCGGCGCGCCTGGCCCGTCGCTTTCCGGGCGCGGCGGACCGCGGCTACAAGTGGTTCGTGCACAACCGCGGGTGGATCTCACGGGGCAGCGGACTGATCAACCACCCGCAACGCGATCCACGCGAGCAGCTGCACGACCCGCGCCACCTCGACGTCGTTCCCAACCCCGCACCCTGACCATGGCACCAGTGAAGAAGTGGGTCCCGACCGACCCCGAAGACGTCTGGGCGATCCTCGCCGACTCCCGCTCGTACGCGTTCTGGGTCGTGGGCTCGACCGACACCGAACGCATCGAGGGGGACTGGCCCCATCCCGGCTCCACGTTCCGCCACATCCAGGGCCACGGGCCGATCAAGCTGAGCGACACGACCACCGTCGTCGAGTGCGAGCCGCCGCACCGCCTCCTGCTCGAGATCCGCATCCGGCCGTTCCTCACCGGTCCGGTGGAGCTCACCCTCGAGCCGGACGGGGAGGGCACGTGCATCACCATCGACGAGCGGGCCGAGGGTTGGGTCGGCGGGGTCATCCCCCACTTCGTGACGTCCCCGCTCATCGCGATCCGCAACGCCGAGGCGCTGCGCCGGCTCGCCTCGATGGCCTGGGCCCGGGCCGCCGCCCTCGGCCGAACGCCGGACGATCGATCGCCCGCGAGTCGCTCGTCGTGAGGTTCAGATCCGTCCGTCGAACCGGTCGGCCATCCAGCTGACGAGGCCCGTCAGGCCGCGCGAATCGGCAACCTGCCGCTGACGCTCGGCGCCGTTGCACTCCGCGAGGGTGGCGGCGTGCGCGAGCTCGGCCGAACACCCGAGTTCGCGCGCCTCCGGCTCGACGAGGGCGATGAGCTCCCGCACCCGTTGCCGACTGGAGCGCGGCGTCCCGGTCCGGCCGTCGAGCAAGGTCCCGCCGAGGCCATGGCGCAGCGCCCGCCAGCGGTTCTCCTGCGCCACCTCGGTACGAACCGGGTCGGCGAGCGTGCCGTCGTCGTAGCGGTCGCTCAGGTGGCGCACGAGCGCGTGGATCAGGGCGACGATGCCGGCTGCCTCGTCGAGGGCGCACTGGGCGTCCGCCACCCGCACCTCGAGCGTGCCGAACGCCGGGTGCAGCCGCACCTCCCACCACAGCTCCTGCGGCCCGAACGTGTGTGAACGCTGCCCCCATCGCACGAACTCGCACCACCGCTCCCACGAGCCGAACTCGGGCGGCATGCCCTGCCGCGGCAGCACCTCCGAGAGCTTGGGACGCATCGTCGCGAAGGTCGTGTCGTGGCCGGCGTGGAACGGGCCGTTGCCGGAGAGGACGGCGATCGTGGGGAGGTGCTCGCGGATGGCGTCGTGGATCGCGACGGCCCGGTCGGCCCCGTCGATCGCGACGTGCACATGGATCCCGAACACCGCCGCCTCGAGCGCGGCGCGGCCGTACTCGGCGGCGATCACCCGGTAGCGCTCGCCCGTGCTGATGTTCGGCGCGCGTTCGGCGAAGGGGTGCACACCCGCCGTGGCGACGCGCAGCCACCCGGTCGTCTCCTCCACGAGCCGCGTCCGCGCCTCGCGCAGCTGCGCGATCGCGTCGGGCACGTTCGCGCAGGGCGGCGTGACCAGCTCGAGCTGCGCCGCATGCAGCTCGGGCGAGATCCGCGACTCGTCGGTGAGCCGGGCCAGCACCTCCTCGGCGCGCGGTGCGAGATCGAACCGCTCGGGGTCGAGCAGCATGACCTCCTCCTCCACGCCGATCGTGAACGGCGTCCCGGTGCGAAAGCGCTCGCGCCACGTGCCGGGGTCGGCGTCGGGATTCCACTCGGGCATGGCCGAGCCGGCGGCTGGGGCAGTCGCGTCGGACACGGCCCGAGTGTGCGCCACCGCGCGAGCGGCCGTGTCCGCGGCGACGGTCGCCCGCGGTCGCTTCGGAGCTCGGCGGGCCGAGCCCGTCGCGGCCGCCGCCCGTACGACCCTGGCATTTCGTATGCGTGCATGTATTATGCACGCATACAAACGACCGGGCGCCGCTGCGTCCATGAGGGGAGGGCCCATGTGGCCGCTCGCGCACACCGAGATCACGACCGCCGCACCGGCCACGGTGTGGGCGCTGTGGGAGGCGGTCGACCGCTGGCCCGAGTGGGACGAGGGCATCGACCGTGTCACGCTCGACGGCCCGCTCGCGGCCGGATCGACCGGCCGCATCACGCCGTCCGGCAGCCCGTCGTGGGCCTTCGGCGTGATCGCGGCGCAGGCCGGCCGCAGCTTCACCGACGAGACGCGTCTGCCGCTCTGCCGGCTGCGCTTCGCCCATGAGCTCGCGCCCACCGACGACGGCCGCACGGCGATCACGATCCGGGTGAGCTTCCACGGCCTGCTGCGGCCGCTGTTCCAGCGCGTGATCGGCTCCGACATCGCCGCCGACCTCGCAGCGCAGACCGCCCGCCTGGCACGCGCCGCCGAGGCGCAGGAGCACCTGGCATCGGCCACACTGGTGGGGTGACCGTCGACCACGAGCCGCTCGAACCCCAGGAGAGCCCAGGGCTGCTGCTGTGGCGGGTGACGCTGCGGTGGAAGCGCGAGATCGTCGCGGCCCTCGCCCCGCTCGAGCTCACCCATGCCCAGTTCGTGCTGCTCGCCTCCTCCTGGTGGCTGGGCCGCAACGGCGAACATGCGCCGACCCAGCGGGCCGTCGCCGAGCAGGCCGGCACCGATCCGATGATGACCTCGCAGGTGCTGCGCGCCCTCGAGCGTCGCGGCCTGCTCACGCGGGAGCCCGATCCGACGGATGCCCGCAGTCGGCGCGTCGTCGTCACGGCCGCCGGCGCGGAGCTTGCGCCGCGCGCGATCGGCGTGGTCGAAGCGGTCGACCACGGGTTCTTCTCCGGGGCACGCACCGACGAGCTGCTGCACACGCTGCGCCGGCTCGACGCTCCGCGCTGACGGCGCCGCCTCAGTCAGACGCGAACGCGGGCACGTCGGCGTCCTTCGGGCGCACGACGCGGATGTTCACGTCGCGCCGCACCTCGGCGCCGCCTGCTGCGGGCGAGAGCAGGATCGTGAGGCGGTAGAGCCCGGCCCGCAGCCGCGCCCTGCCGACGCGCGGCGTCACCCGCAGCACGCTCGTGCCCTGCGGGGCGTTCACCGAGAAGACGGCACCGGGCACGCGCACGTAGCGCTGGCCGCGACGCACCGTGACGATCGCACGCAGCTTCGCCGGGGCGCGTAGGGCGATCCGCAGGGCCGCGTCGTGCGCATTCGTGCGGGCGAGCGCGGTGGCGCGGCGCCCCGAGAGGGTCGTCCGGCTGCGGACGAGCTCGAAGCCGGCAAGGAACGGCGGGATCGGGCGTGCGGTCGGGAGCGGCGTCGAAAGCGGCGGTTGGGGGGTGAAGAGCTCGGCGAGCGGGGTCGCGACGACAGCGGGCGTCGGCGTCGGCGCTGGGCCCGCCGTGGGGGTGGTCGTCGGCGCCTCGGTCGGGATCGGCGTCGGCGTCGAGGTCACCGTCGGTGTCGAGGTCGCGGTCACTGTCGGCGTCGGCGTCGGCGTCGGTGTTGCCGTGGGGGTCTTGGTCGGCGTCGGTGTTGCCGTGGGCGTCTTCGTCGTGGTCGGTGTTGCCGTGGGCGTCTTCGTCGGTGTTGCCGTGGGCGTCGGTGTCGGAGTCGGTGTCGGAGTCTTGGTCGGCGTCGATGTCGGTGTCGGAGTCGGCGTCACTGTCGGCGTGGCCGTCACCGTCGGCGTGGGCGTCGGCGTCGGCGTGGGCGTCACCGTGGGCGTCTTCGTCGCCGTCGGCGTGGGCGTCCACGTCGGTGTCGGCGTCTCTGGCTGCGGCGGGTGCTGGTACTCGATCGCGCCGATGTCGTCGGGCGTCGTCGTCGAGCCGACCGCGCTGGGGCGCGGGTTGCCGTACAGGTCGGGCTCCCGCCAGAACGGGCTGGGTGCAGCGTCGATCAGCGACGAGCCTGGCAGCGGCGTGAGGTCGCCGGCAGCACGATTCGCGAACCGCGGATCCCCCGTTCGGCGGCCCGCCTCGTCCACCCGGCAGGCACCGCGCGCGTCGATCGATCCCTCGCGGTAGATCCCCGCGATCGTGACCGGGAGCGCGGCACCCGGCTCGGTGCACGAGATCGCCGTCGGCGCATCGAGCTGGAGCAGACCGTGCAGCCCGACCGACCCTGAGCTGCCGGCCGCGCCAGGGTGCAGCACGATGCCGGTCGCGCGACCTCCACCGAGCAGCGAACTGCCCGTGACGACGAACCCGGGCGAACCCGAGGCGGTCGGCGGAGCGGTCGGACCGGTCACGTCGACGAGCGCCGTGGTCGCAGCGCCGGCGCGCAGCTCGGAGGAGCGCAGGAAGAACGTCTGGCCGGAGGCACCGAGCGCGACCTCGACGACGTGCCTCGTCGTCGGGCCGGCCGTGAGCAGGTTGCCCGAGGCGACGACGATGTCGAACGAGGTGGCGAGGTCGCTGCCGGTGCGCTGGAGCCGGAGCGTGGGCTGGCCGCCCGTGACGGTCGACGAGCGCAGCCACGCGTCGGCGTCGAGCAGCACGGCGGGCGCGCCCGTCGCCTGACTCTCGACGTCGAGGCCGAGAGCGCTCACGTTCGTCACGGTGCGCGGGGTCGACGCCGACGGCGCGAGCCGCACGCCCGTCGCGTTCGGCGTCCCGGCCGGGACGGTGACGCCGATGTCTTCCAACCGCACGCCCTCGCGGGCATCGAGCGCGACGAACGCGGCGCTCGACGATCCCTGCAGACGCAGATCGAGGTGGCTGGCGGTGAGGCTCGTCGACTCGACCACGTCGGTGAGGCGCAGGAGCGTGGACGGCGTGGCGGTGCCGTTCGTGATCGTCGCGCGACCGATCGTCGGGCCTCCGATCTCCAGCCCGCGCCGGGGCGAGAGGACGAGCGGGGCGGCGACCGCGTACTCGCGCGCCTCGAGCTCGATGCGGGCGGCGTCCTCCGCGCGAAGGCTCTCCGGGAGCGCGTTCACGAGGCCGACCGCCTCCGTCAGCTCGGCGCCTGTCCGCGGCAGGTAGGTGAGACCGTCGCGCGGCACCGCAGCACCGGCGGCGGGGGCGAGGAGGAGGAGGAGGGCGACGGCCGCGAGACCGAGCGCAACGCGTCGGAGCGGCACGCATCGACCGTACCGATCTGCCGTGGCGCGGGCGATCGTGCTGTGGCCCACCTCACCCGGCCACGACCGGACGCGTACCCCGGCCGCGGCCGGTCACCATCGCAGCATCGGCAGCGGGCGGAGCGGATGCTGGAACGTTTGACGCACCGCGAACTGGACCAGTCGCAGGTGGAAGCCCGCGACCGGCCACCGGGTACGGAGCATGCGCCACGTGCCGGAGGGGATCCCGCGGTGCACGGCGCCGAGCGACACGTCGCACAGATCGGCGCGCCGCAGGGCTTCGACGAGCGCGTCGTCGCGGACGGGGCGCACCTGATGGTGGCGGTCGATCATCCGCCGCACCCGCGGGACCCAGTCGGGGTGCCCACGGGCTCGGAGGTGCTCGGCCGCACGGTCGGCCGACGGCCCGAGGTAGTCGAAGGTGCCGTCGAGCCAGATCGCAAGGTCGTGGAACACGAGCGCGACGGCGAGCTGCTCGCGCTCCTGGGCGGTGAGCACGCCGCGGGCCTGCGCGAGCACGAGGCCGCCGACGCGGTGCACATGGCCTCGGTACCCCGCTGCATCGGCGCCGAGCGCGGCGTCGAAGCTCGCGAGGAGCTCGTCCAGGCGCGCGTGGAGCGGATCGTCGGCGGGGCTGCTCATCGTGCTCGCTCGCGCCCGCCGCGCGGGGTCAGTGGCGGGAGCCGGCGATCGCGGCCCGGCGGCCCTGCTCGCGGAGGCCGTGGTAGAGAGCCTTGATCTCGTCGAAGATCTGGTCGGCGGCGGCCTGTGCCTGGTCCTTCGTGGGCTGGTCGACCTGCTCAAAGCGCAGCGGCTTGCCGTACTTGACGGTGACGGTCGGGAACTCGCCCTTCTTGAAGTTGCGCACGTGCGAGGAGCCGAGGATCGCGGTCGGCACGACCGGCGCGCCCGTCTGGAGCGCGATCATGCCGATGCCCCACTTGGCCCGCTCCTGCAGCTCGCCGCTGCGGGAGCGA
>JAQIJQ010000043.1:0-37092 GCA_036946195.1 Patulibacter minatonensis
ATGCAGTACGAGCACTTCATGTGGCAGCCGACCGAGATCTGCAGCCACGCTTGGTGCGGGCGCTCGCGCTTGGTCGGCAGGTGCGCCGGGGAAGCCCTCGAACTCGAAGAAGCCCTGCGCCGTGAGCGAATCCGTGGTGAGGAACTCGGCGAGCTTGGGCACCTGGCCCGGGCCGAACGCGACGTCGACGAACGGGAACTGCTCGAAGACCATGTCCTTCATCGACTGCGCCCAGCAGCCGCCGACGCCGATCACGGTGCCCGGCTTGTTGCGCTTGACGATCTTCGCGTCGTGCAGGTGCGCGACGAACCGCTCGTCGGCCTTCTCGCGGATCGAGCAGGTGTTGAAGAGGATCAGGTCGGCATCCTCGCGGGCGCCCGTCTCCTCGTAGCCGAGCGACTCGAGCATGCCCTTCATGCGCTCGGAGTCGTGCTCGTTCATCTGGCACCCGAAGGTGGTGACGTGGAACAGCTTCGACATGAGGGGCGAAGGGTACCGGCCGGCGCCCTCCGCTGCCGGCGTTGGTCGGGCCGCGAGCCCAGCCGGGTCAGGCGGGCGGCGCGAGTTCGCGGAAGTAGTACAGGAGCTGGTCGGTGGCGCCAGGCTCGTGGTTGGCGTAGCCATGCCGTTCGTAGAAGCGGCGCGCGTCGGTGTCGCCGCTGTCGACGTTGATCTCGAGGGCGGCCACGCCGTGGTCGGCGAGCATCGCCTCGGTGTACGCGAGCAGCGCCGAGCCGAGCCCCTCGCCGCGGCGGCCCGGCACGACGTAGAGCTCGTCGAGGATCGCGACCGGCCCCGCGTACCAGACGCTGCGTCGTGGGCTGAGGAGCGCGAGCGAGCTGACGGGCTCGCCGCCGACGACGGCGAGGAGCGCGCCCGCCGCGAGGTGGTCGCGCAGTCGGTCCTCCAGCACCGCGGCGGGCGGAGCCGGCGTGCCGAACTCGGCGTTGAACGCCACGAGCAACGTCGCGATCACACCGGAATCCGCGGCTCCGGCCTGGCGCAGCTGGAGCGCTCCGGTGGCGTCGGCGGCGTGCTCGCTCATCGGTTCCACGCTACCTCGCCGGGCACGGTGGGACGAAACGTGCGCCAGGTCGTCCACTGCCCGGACCCGACCTGCGCGCCGCGCTAGAGTACGCAGTCCGACCGACTCCTCACTGGATCTCGCGCTCAGAGCGCAGACTGGGTAACGCGCGCCGCCTCGGCGGCCGGCCTGCCTCAGTGATCTGGAGTGTCTCGCATGCCCCGGCACGTGATTCACACCCGCCGGGGACATTCAAATAAGCGGGGAGTCCGAGAGCGGCTGGAGCGGACGGGTCATACGTGACTCGTCCGCAGAATCCAGTGCTCCGATCCGCTCGGTCGTTCCGAAGGGGCTCGACACCGACGCGGCTCAGTCCTCGTCGAGCAGCCAGTCGCCCGACCGCAGCCAGTAGCCGCGCGCCCGGGCGTGCGTCTTCGGCATCCCGCGTTCGTCGCGGAGCACCGACCGCAGGTCGCGCGCCACGCGTGATTCCGCAGCGCCCCAGGCTTGGCCGACGCCCTCCCGCTCCGGGAGCTCGCGCAGCGCCCGGGCCAGCGGCTCGCTGTCACCGGGACGCAGCGCGCCGCGGTGCACCCACCGCACCGCCTGCCCGCCGACCAGATCGAGATCGATCTCGTCGGCCGCGTCCTGCACTTCGACGATGGCCGTCGCGGGGTGGCCATCCGGCAGCGTCTCGAGGATCGCGGCGATGGCCGGCAGCGCAGTCTCGTCGCCGACGAGCACGGTCCACCCTGCGCCGTCGACCGGCGCGTAGTCGATCCGCGGCCCGGCGTACCCGACCGCCGACCCGACCTGCGCGGCCTCCGCGCCCTCGCAGGCCGGCCCGCGCGGCACGTGCAGGAGCACGTCGACATCGAGCTCCGCGACGTCGGGCCGGTGGGCGCGCACCGTGTAGTTGCGCCACTCCTGGGCGGGCGCGTCCGCCGGGAACCGCCAGCCCTGCTCCGGCAGCACGATCGCCTCCCCCGGCCCCGCAAAGAGCAGCGTGAGGATCTCGCCGGGCTGCTCGAGCGGCCAGGACGAGCCGAAGTCGTCGGCTCGCAGCGTGATCCGGAGCATGCGGGGGCGTGAGCGGCTGGCGAGCCACGACCGTCGCGATGCCAGCTCGGCGGGGGAAGCGTTCCAGCGTGGCCATGAACGTGACCATACATATCCAACCGCCACGATCGGATTTCCGGTACCGTCCTGCATCGCCGGTGCCGCACGCCGGCGCTCTCCCCCGCCATGACGACGAAGACCGCCCCGCTCGCGCCCGATGCCGCACCACCCCGCGTCGCGATACTCGACACGTCGCGGCGCCGTGCGGCCGGTCTGCTCGGCGTGCTCCTCCTCGTGCTCCTGAGCGCTGCCGCATCGCTCGCGGTCGGGTCCAAGAGCGTGCCGCTCGCCGACGTCTGGACCGCGCTCACCGCTCCCGACGGGAGCGACGCCACGGCGATCGTCCGAGATCTCCGGATCCCCCGCACGCTCCTCGGACTGCTCGTCGGCGCCGCGCTCGGTGCCGGCGGAGCGGTGATGCAGGGCGTCACCCGCAACCCGCTCGCCGAGCCGGGCCTGTTGGGGATCAACGCCGGCGCGTCGCTTGCGGTGGTCCTCGCGATCTCGGTCGCCGGCGTCGACGCGGTCTCCGCCTACGCCGGCGTCGCGCTCGTCGGCGCTGGCATCACAGCCGCGCTCGTGTTCGCGCTCGGCGGAACGGGCCGAGGCGGCCCGACCCCGATCCGGTTGGCGCTCGCCGGGGCGGTCCTCATGACGCTGCTCGTCAGCATCACCAGCGCGATCCTCGTGTTCGACGCCCGCACCCTCGACGAGTTCCGCTTCTGGCTCGTCGGCTCGATCGCCGGGCGTGACGCGGCGGTGACGGCGGCCGTCGCGCCGTTCGTCCTCGCCGGACTCGGGTTGGCCCTCGCCAGTGGGCGTGGACTGAACGGGCTCGCGCTCGGCGACGACGTGGCCCGCTCGCTCGGGCTCGAGGTGGCGCGCACCCGGGTCGTGGCGAGCGCCGGATTCGTGCTGCTGGCCGGCGGCGCCGTCGCCGCCGCCGGTCCGATCGCGTTCGTCGGCCTCGCCGTGCCGCACCTCGCGCGGCTGCTCGTCGGCCCCGACTACCGCTGGATCGTGCCCTACGCCCTGCTGCTCGGCGCGGTCGTGCTGCTCGGCGGCGACGTGCTCGGGCGGGTGGTCGCACGTCCCGCGGAGCTGCAGGTCGGGATCGTCACCGCGCTGTTCGGCGCGCCGTTCTTCATCTGGCTCGTGCGTCGCCGCAAGCTGGTGGCGCTGTGAGCGCGGGCCGGATCACCCTTCGACGCCGCGGTCTCTCCCTGCGGATCGATCTGCGCAGCGTCCTGCTCTGCGGCGCACTGCTCGCGGTCGCGCTCGTCGCGCTCGTGCTGAGCGTCGCCCTGGGCGAACTCCGCGTGCCGTTCGCCGATGCCGTGCGTTCGATCTTCGGTGCCGGAAACCCGGCGACCGACTTCATCGTGCGCGATCTCCGCCTGCCGCGCGCCGTCACGGCGTTGTTCGCCGGCGCCGCGCTCGGCCTCGCCGGGGCCGTGTTCCAGGAGGTGACGCGCAACCCGCTCGTCTCACCGGACATCGTCGGCGTGAGCGGCGGCGCTTCGCTGGCGGCCATCACGGTGATCGTCTTCACCTCCGCCGACGGCCCGTTGGCCGTGCCCCTCGCTGCCCTCGTCGGCGCACTGCTCAGCGGCGCGGCGCTGTTCGGTCTGGCGTGGCAGAACGGCGTGCACGGGTACCGGATCGTGCTCGTCGGCATCGGCCTCTCCGCGCTCACCACCGCCGGGATCTCGTACGTGCTGACGGAGGGGCGGATCTTCGAGGTGGCCGAGGCCTACGTGTGGATGGTCGGGACCGTCAACGGGCGGGACTGGAGTCAGGTCCTCCCGCTCGCGATCGCCTGCGGCGTGCTCTTCCCGCTCGCCATGGTGGTGGCGCGACGGCTCGACGTGCTCGCCCTCGGCGACGACCTCGCGCGGAGCCTGGGCGTCGACGCCAGCCGGATCCGCGCCGGGCTGCTCGCGCTCGCGGTCGCCCTCACCGGCGCGGCGGTGTCGGCTGCGGGGCCGATCGGGTTCGTCGCCTTCATGGCGCCGCACGTCGGCCGCCGGCTCGTTCGCTCGTCCTCCGCCCAGAGCCTGCTGCCCGTGGCCGCGGGCTGCGGCGCCGTGCTCGTGCTCGTCGCCGACCTCTCGGCGCGACTGATGTTCGCTCCGACCGAGGTGCCCGTCGGGCTCGTCACCTCGATCATCGCGGCGCCGTACTTCCTCCTGCTGCTGCGCCGAGCGGGACGCCTGGGAGCCGCCGGATGACCGCCCCGCCACTCGAGGCTCGCGCACTGCGGGTCGGCTACCAGGACCGGGTGGTCGTCGACGGCCTGGACCTCGCGATCCCCGCCGCCCAGGTGACGACCATCGTCGGGGCGAACGGCTGCGGCAAGTCGACGCTCCTGCGCACGCTTGCGCGGCTCCTGACACCCGCGGGCGGCGAGGTGCTGCTCGACGGAGCGCCGATCGCAGGCTCGTCGTCGCGAAGCGTGGCGCGACGGCTCGCGATCCTCCCTCAGGCGCCCGTCGCCCCGGACGGACTCACGGTGGAGGATCTCGTCGCCCGGGGCCGCTACCCGCACCAGGGGCTGTTCAGGCAGTGGTCGCGCGAGGACGAGGCGGCTGTCGAGGACGCGCTCGCCGCCACCGACATGCTGCCGTGGCGGGGTCGCGCGCTCGACGAGCTCTCGGGCGGCCAGCGTCAGCGGGCGTGGATCGCGATGGTGCTCGCGCAGGAGACGGAGCTGATCCTCCTCGACGAGCCCACCACCTACCTCGATCTCGCCCATCAGGTCGACGTGCTCGACCTGCTCGACCGGCTCGTGCACGAGCGTGGCCGCACCGTCGTGATGGTCCTCCACGACCTCAACCAGGCATGCCGCTACGCCGACCAGCTCGTCGCGATGGTCGACGGCCGTCTGCACGCTGCCGGAACCCCGACGGCGGTGGTCGACGCCGCGTTCGTGCGCGACGTGTTCGGTCTCGACGCGCAGGTGATCGCCGATCCGGTCACGGGCACGCCGCTCTGTCTTCCCACCGCCAAACCACGGAGATTCCAGTGACCCACCTGAGACGACTCGCCGCACTGCTCGCGGCCGTCACCGTTGCGCTCGTCCTCGCCGCCTGCGGCAGCGACGACTCCTCCACCGGTGCCGGGGCATCGACATCGACGACCGCGGGCACCGGCTTCCCCGTGACGGTCGAGCACAAGTACGGCTCGACGACGATCGGCGCGGATCCGAAGCGGGTGATCGCGCTCGGCTACACGGATCAGGATCCGGTGCTGTCGGTCGGCGTGAAGCCCGTGGGCGTGGGCGACTTCCTCGGCGGCTACGACTGGCGCACCCGCCCGTGGGCGAAGGACCTGGTCGGCGGCAGCGAACCGAAGGTGGTCGCCGGCCAGCAGATCAACTTCGACGCGGTCGCGGCCGCCCGGCCGGACCTGATCTTCGCGATCAACGCGGGCTTGAAGAAGGCCGACTACGACAAGCTCAGCAAGATCGCGCCGACGGTCGCCCAGAGCGGTGACTTCATCGACTTCGGGATGCCGTGGGATCAGCAGCAGCTGCTCGTCGGCCGGGCACTCGGGCGCGAAGCGCAGGCGCAGAAGGTCGTCGACGATCTGAAGACGAAGTTCAAGGAGGTGAAGGAGTCCCACCCGGAGTTCGCGGGCAAGACGGCGATCATGGCCTACGGCGGTAGCGACGGCTATGGGGCCTACTCCACGCAGGACAACCGCAGCCGTTTCCTCAGCGACCTCGGCTTCAAGACCCCGACGGAGATCGACGAGATCGCCGGCGACTCGTTCTTCGCCGCGTTCAGCCAGGAGCAGTTCCGCCTGCTCGACCAGGACATCGTGTTCATGTACGGCGACGAAGCCGACATCAAGAAGAACCCGGTCGTCAGCCGCCTGAAGGCCGTGCGGGAGGGGCGCGTGATCTACATTCCGATCGACAGCGAGCTCGCAGGCGGCCTCGGCTTCGCGAGCGCGCTCAGCGAGAGCTATCTGCTCGGCGCGTGGCCGGAGCAGTTCGCGCTGGCGCTCGACGGCGATCCGGCGACGAAGGTAACCCAGCCCGAGTAGCGCGACGGACGGCGGTGCGCCGGGCTGCGGCTCGGCGCACCGTCAGTCATCGCCGCCTCGCTCGTACTCGCGGAGCGCCGCGAACACCGTGCCGCTCGCGATGCCGCGGCGAGCGAGCATCCCGGCCATCCGCTGCTTGACCTTCGGATCGGTGAGGTCGGGGCGCTTGCGGCGCAGGATCTCGAGGGCGGCCTCGAGTTCGCTCGGCGCCTGCAGCTCCGCCTCGTCGTCGGCGAACAACGCGTCGAGCACCTCGCGGTCGATGCCGGCCCGCCCGAGTTCCAGACGGATCCGGCGCGCGCCCCAGCCCTGCAGCCGGCGTTTGTCCTCGGCGTAGATCTTTGCGTACCGCGCGTCGTCGATGAACCCGTGGCGACGCAGCTCCGCGAGGGCTCCCTCGATCTCCGCCGGCTCGCAGTCCTTGCCGGCGAGGTGGTCACGCAGCTGCTTGGTGGTGCGCTCCCGCTTGGCCACGAACTTGAAGGCCAGGTCGATCGCCCGCTGGTACGGCATCGCCTCGCTGAACGCGAGCTGCGCGGGCTTCGGGGCCTTCGGCCGTCCACGCGACGGCCCATCCTCACCGACGTCGAGTGGCCGACCGTCCTGGCCGACCCCGAGCGACTCGTCGTGCGCGTGCTGGCCGCCGGCGTCGACGACCGACGGGCCGCGCTCGTCGTCGACATCGCGAGATGGGAGCGACGCATCGATCACGCCGCCCGACGGGAGCTCGACATCGCCGACCAACGGCGCAGCCGCGTGGCCCACTCCGACCGAGTCCGCCGGCGCGATGCCAGCGCGAGCGTCCTCATCGGAACGGGCTCGAGGCCGCCGACTCCTCCCAGGGTCGACGGCCTCAAGCGCTGCGATCTTCGCGGCGAGCGCCGCGATCGTCGGGTCGGTCATGACAGCGGGACCGCTGGGCGCCGTTCCCGGCGCCCTGGTGCGTCGCTAGTCGGCCAGCAGGCCCGGACCGTCCGGATCGAGGGCGGAGATGTCGTCGTCCATCTCGACTTCGATCTCGGCGCCGGGGTTGATGCCGACGGCGCGGTAGATCTCGTCCTGGATCGCCTGGGAGATGTCCGGGTTCTCGTCGAGGAAGTTCTTCGCGTTGTTGCGACCCTGGCCGAGGCGCGTGTCGCCGTAGGAGAAGAACGAACCCGACTTGCCGACGACGTTGTGGTCGATGCCGAGGTCGATCAGCGAACCGGCCTTCGAGACGCCCTTGCCGAACTCGATGTCGAACTCGGCCTGGCGGAACGGCGGGGCGACCTTGTTCTTGACGACCTTCACGCGCACGCGGTTGCCGATCGCCTCCTGGCCGTCCTTGAGGGTCTCGATGCGGCGGATGTCGAGGCGCTGCGACGCGAAGAACTTGAGCGCGCGACCACCCGGCTGCGTCTCCGGGGAGCCGAACATCACGCCGACCTTCTCGCGGATCTGGTTCGTGAACAGGCAGAGGGTGTTCGTCCGGTTCAGGCCGCCCGCGAGCTTGCGCATCGCCTGGCTCATCATGCGGGCCTGCAGGCCGACGGTGGTGTCGCCCATCTGGCCCTCGAGCTCGGCGCGCGGCGTGAGCGCAGCCACCGAGTCGACCGCGATCACGTCGACCGCGCCGGAGCGCACGAGCATGTCGGCGATCTCGAGCGCCTGCTCACCGTAGTCCGGCTGCGAGACGAGGAGGTTGTCGATGTCGACGCCGATGTTCTTCGCGTAGATCGGGTCCATCGCGTGCTCGGCGTCGATGAAGGCCACCGTGCCGCCCATGCGCTGCGCCTCGGCGAGCACGTGGTAGACCATCGTCGTCTTGCCCGACGACTCCGGGCCGTAGATCTCGACGATCCGGCCGCGCGGCATGCCGCCGATGCCGAGGGCGAGATCGAGCGCGAGCGAACCGGTCGGGATCGCCGAGACCTTGGCGATCGCGTCCTCGTCGCCCATCCGCATGATCGAGCCCTTGCCGAACTGCTTGTCGATCTGGCCGAGGGCGCCGCTGAGGGCTTCGGCCTTGGCCTTCGCTGCCTTCTCGGCAGCCTTGTCTGAGATGTCGGCAGCAGCCATGGGAGTCCTTGGGAGGATTGCAGTTGGTCGGTCGAGAGCCGCGGAAGCAGCTCCTCACCTGATGCGAACAAGTGTACGGTCCAGGCCGGACGGACACTACGGACGAAGGTGTGCCAACCGTACGTACGTTCGCATCGAAACTGCGCAGAAACCCCGCAGAATCAGCGCGTTGCGCCGATTCCGGCCACCCGCGTGCAAGCTCGCCGTCAGGCGTGGTCGAGCGCTCCGCGGAGCACGTGCAGTGCGTACGTGACCGACCGATCACGCACCGACGCGCGGTCCCCGGGAATCCATACCTTCCGCGCGCGCGGCTCCTGTCCGGGGACCGCGGCGGCGAACCAGACCGTGCCCACGGGCTTCTCGTCGGTGCCGCCCGTCGGCCCGGCGACGCCGGTCGTCGCGAGCCCGACATCGCTGCCGGTCGCGGCGACCACGCCCTGCGCCATCGCGATCGCGACCTCCTCCGACACCGCGCCGTGCTCCTCGATGAGCGCCTGCGGCACCCCGAGCACGCTGACCTTGACCGCGTTGTCGTAGGCCACCACGCCGCCGCGTACGAACGAGGATGCACCCGGCGCGTCGATCAGCTTCGCGGCGACGAGCCCGCCCGTGCACGACTCGGCGAGGCCGACGGTCCACCCGTGCTCGGTGAGTTGCCGCCGGACCACGTCGTCGACGTGCGAGCCGTCGTCGGAGTAGAGCCGTGCGCCGTACCGCTCGCGGATCGCGGCATCGAGCTGGCGGTACACCGCCGCATCAGCGGGGTCGTAGCGGGTGACGATCTCGATCTCGCCGCTGCGCATGCAGGTAGTGATCTCGAGGCGGTCGATCGTGAGCCCGCCGGCTTCGAACTCGTCGAGCGCCGCGGCCAGATCGGACTCCGGCAGGCTGACGAGCCGCAGCATCCGCTCCTCGAACGGCGCCGCCTGCGCCAGGAGCCCGGCGAGCGGCTCGCGCTCGACCGCGTCGGCCCACATCGGCTGCAGCTCGCGTGGCGGCCCCGGCAACACCACGACGAGCGGACCGCTGGAGCCCTCGGCCGGCGGCACGATCGAGCCGGGCGCCGTGCCCACGGGCGGCAGCGGCGTGGCTCCGGCGGGCTGCATCGACTGCTTGCGGCTCGTGCGGCGCAGCGAGTCGACGTCGATGTCGGGGAAGCGCTCGCGCACCCGCTCGACCTTCTCCCACACCGCGTGCTCCATCTCGGCGTGCAGCTCGAGCGGGCGCTCCGCGTAGTCGGCGACGACCTCGAGCGTGAGGTCGTCCGCCGTCGGCCCGAGCCCGCCGCTCGTCGCGATCAGATCGACGTCCCAGGCAGCGGCCTGGCGCAGCGCCTGCAGCATGTCCTCACGGCGATCGCCGACCTGGATGATCCCGGCGGTCTCCACCCCGTGATCGGCGAACTGCTGGGAGACGTACGGGCCGTTCTTGTCGACGACGCGCCCGGCGAGCACCTCGCTGCCGGTCACGATCACCGCGCCGCGCAGGCGCCTCCCACGTGCGTTCTCGCCAGCCATGCCCCGGAGCCTAGTAGGCCCCGTGCGGGCCTCAGCGGCAGGCGGTCGTCGACGCGGGCGCGCGTACCACGCCCGACGAGGTGACCGTGAACGAGACGGCGCCCGTGGCCGCCGGGACGTCGGTCCGGGTGCCGTCGACCCGCAGCGCGACGTCGCGGCTGCTGAGCGTGACGAGGATCGAGCGGCCACGCAGCTTCGGCGCACGCTCCCCGGCCTTCAGCTCACGGCTCGCGACGAGCTCGCGGGATCCGGCCTTCGCGCAGACGCTCACGGCCTTCTGGGCGGTGAGGGTGACGGTGACGACCTCACCCGGAACGTCGCTCGGGCTCGAGGCGACCGCGGTGTCGGCGGGCGCGCCCGTGTCCGTGCCGTTCGACCCGCGGGTGAGCGCGTAGCCGCCGCCGATGGCGAGGATGAGCAGGACGACCACGACGGACGCGTAGAGCCCGATGGGGCGCTGGTTCGGGGCCATCCGGCCGCCGGTGTGCTTCGAGAAGTGGCCCAGGTCCTCAGGACCGTGGAACGGCTCCTGGGAGCGCTTGTACTCGGCGACGAGGGTGCGGCCGTCGAGGCCGAGCATGTCGCCGTAGGTGCGCAGGAACGACTTGACGTACGTCGGCCCGGGCAGGAGCTCCCACTCCTCGTTCTCGAGCGCGCGCAGGTACTTGGCGCGGATCTTCGTCTGCGCCTCCATCTGGGCGATCTCGATCCGCGCGCGGCTCCTGGCCTCGCGCAGCGCTGCTCCGATCTCCGCCATGAACGCTGGAGGCTAACGATCCGCGTCGTCCGGAGCGACCGCGGGGCGGTCCTGTGACGCATTCGCCACGACGTCCGTCGCGGTACCGGCCGGCGTCGGGGGCTCGTCGCCGCCCGCGGCGGGCGTCGCAGCGGCCGGGGCGTCCTCCGGGAAGAGGGTCGGTTTGTCCGAGGCTCCGCGGGCACGCACCTGCGCGACGATCCGCTCGACCTCGCTCGGTCCGATGAGCACCTGGCGGGCCTTGCTGCCCTCGTACCCGGAGATCACCTGGCGACGCTCGAGCATGTCGATCAGGCGGCCCGCGCGGGTGTACCCGACCCGAAGCCGGCGCTGCATCATCGAGGTCGACGCGGTGCCCATCTCGACGACGAGTCGGATCGCCTCCTCGAGCATCGGGTCCTCGTCGGGATCCAGGCCGTCGCCCTTGGCCTCGTCGACCGGCTCGTCGCCGACCTCCTCGAGGAGCTCCTCCTTGAAGTCCGGCTCGCCCTGGCGGCGCCAGTAGCCCGTGATCTGCTCGATCTGCTCCTCGTCGATGTACGCGCCCTGGATGCGCTGGAGCTTGGCCGAGCCGACGGGTGCGAACAGCATGTCGCCCTGACCGAGCAGCGACTCCGCGCCGTTCTGGTCGAGGATCACGCGCGAATCGGTCTGCGAGCTCACCGCGAACGCGATGCGGCTCGGGACGTTCGCCTTGATCATGCCCGTGATCACGTCGACGCGCGGCGACTGCGTGGCGAGCACGAGGTGGATGCCGACGGCGCGCGCCTTCTGGGCGATGCGGATGATCGAGTCCTCGACCTCCCCCGGCGCGACCATCATGAGGTCGGCGAGCTCGTCGATGACGCACAGGATGTACGGGAACTCCTGCTCGCCGCGCTCGCGACGCACGCGGTTGAGCTCCGGGAGGCTGCGGGTCCGGGCCAGCGCCATCGTCGAGTAGCGGGCCTCCATCTCGCGCACGAGGTTCTGGAGCGCAGTGGCCGCCATCTTCGGGCTCGTGATGACCGGCGTGAGCAGGTGCGGGATCGATTCGTAGGGCGTGAGCTCGACCTGCTTCGGATCGACGAGCACCATGCGCACGTCGTGCGGCGTCGCCGTCAGCAGGATGGACGAGAGCATCGCGTTGATGCAGCCCGACTTGCCGGCGCCCGTGGTGCCCGCGACGAGCAGGTGCGGCATCTTCGCGAGGTCGGCGAAGATCGACCGGCCCTCGACGTCCTTGCCCAGCCACACGTTGATCGGCGAGCTCTTCGGCGGGGCGTCGTCGAACACGTCGCCGAGGCGCACCATCGCGCGGTTGCGGTTCGGGACCTCGACGCCCACGGCCGTCTTGCCGGGGATCGGGGCGAGGATGCGGATGTCGGTCGCGGCGAGGGCGTAGGCGAGGTCGTCCTTGAGGTTGGCGACTTTGTTCATCTTCACGCCCGGCGCGAGGCGCAGCTCGTAGCGCGTGATGTGCGGGCCGGCGACGCAGCCGACCAGCTCCGCCGACACGCCGAAGTGGCCCAGCGCCTCGAGCAGGAGCGCCGACGTCTGCTGCTGGTCGGCGCGACTCGGGCCGCCCTTCTCCTTCGGCGAGCGCGTGAGGAAGCGGCGCGGCGGGATCCGCCACTCGAACTCGGGCGACTCGGTCACCTCCGCGCGGTAGCGACCCATCGGCGTCAGCGCCTCGGGCCCCACGGGCTTGGCGCCCGCCTGCGACGGGGCGTCGATGTCCTCGTCGAGCCGCTCGTCGTACGTGTTCTGCGGCTCGTCGTCGAGGAACGGGTCGTCGACGGGCATCGGCGCGTCGTCGTACGGCTCGGCCTCGAGGGCCTCCTCCGCGAACGCGCCGTTGCGCTCGTCGGGCAGGACGACGTCCTCGTAGTCGTCGGCGTCGAGCAGGTCCTCATCGACGACGCCGCCCTCCTGCCGGGCGCTCGTGAGCTCGGCGTCGAACTCGGCGAGCGGGTCCGGGTACGGCTCGGCGACGCGGCGCGCGACGGGGGCCGATGCGGGCGAGGCGTCCTCGAACCCGGCATCGGGGCCGATCCAGATCGGGCCGTCGTGCCCGAAGAGGTCCGGGAACCGTTCGGCGCCGTCGATCAGCTGCACCGGACGTGCAGCCCGACGGACGACGGGGTCGATCCCCGGCAGCTCCGGCGGGGCCACGCGGCTGCGCACGCGGGTGCCCGTTGCGGACTGGTCCTCGTCGTGGGAGGTCCAGGTGCGCGGCGGATCGAGCGGGAGCTGGGCCTCGGGGGCAGGGGCGCGGCGAGCGGTCGGATGCGTCTGGCGACCGCGGCCGCTTCGGCCGCCGGTGGAGTCTCCCCCACCGTGCGTCGCATCCGCGCCGCCCCAGGTGCCGGGACCGTCCCACACGGGGCCGCCCTCGGCCTGCGGAATCGCGACATGCTCCTCCCAGGCGGCCTGACGCTCCTCACGATCGGCGCGGCGCTGTGCGCGCACGCGGCCGGGGACGCGGATCGCGCGAGCCAGGCCCCGCCCGGCGCCGCGCGCGACGGACGCCACCTCGGCACCCGTCAGCAGGAGCGCGGCGACGAGGATCATCACGACCGCGACCACGTACGGGCCGAAGCTGCCGAACGTGGCGTGGCAGATCGACCACAGGGTCTCGCCGAGCGCGCCGCCGGCATCGCGCAGGTGGTGCGACTCCCAGCTCGCGGCGTTCTTCGGACCCTGCGAGGCGCGCGCGATCAGCGCGACGGCTCCGAAGCCCGAGAGCCCGCCGACGCCGATGCGGATGGTGGAGGCGACGCTGATCGGCGACACGCACACGAGCCCGCCGCCCACGGCGAGGAGTGGCGCGCCGAGCGCGGCCGTGCCCAGCAGCAGGCGCGCGCCGTCCGCAACGCCCTCCCCGAACACTCCGCCGGCACCCGCGCGGTAGAGCGGAATGGCGATCAGGATGCCGAACGCGATGAGCGCCAGCCCGAGCACGTCGAGCTGGCGCTGATCGAGCAGCGGCTGCGGCGCGGGTGGCGTCTGAGCCCGCTTCGGCGTCTTGCGGGGTTGGGCACGGGGCGGCTGCTTGGGCACCTTGCCGGACATCTTCGCCGCTGCTCCGGCGGGTCCTCCTCCGCTCGACGAGCCGTGGGCGCAGCGCGGGTCGCCATACTGGGGGCCGTGGCCAGACCGCGCGTGCTGATCGTGGAGGACGACGAGGAGATCGCGAGCGCGATCGCCCGAGCACTCGCCCGCGAGGGCTACGAGACCGACACGACCGGCACCGTCGCCGGTGCGCGCGCGGCGACTGCCGAGCAGCACTGGGACGCCATCCTGCTCGACCTCGGCCTGCCGGACGGCGACGGCCTCGAGGTCGCCCGTGAGATCCGCGCCGCCGGCGGCACACCCGTCCTCGTGGTCACGGCTCGCGACGAGGTGAGCTCACGCGTCGAGGGACTCGACGCCGGCGCCGACGACTACCTCGTCAAGCCGTTCGACCGCGCCGAGCTCCTCGCCCGCCTCCGTGCCCTGCTGCGGCGCAGTGCAGGGGCAGCCGCGCAGGGGCCGATCGAGATCGAGGACCTCGTCGTCGATGCCGCCCACCGCTCCGTCCGTCGCAGCACCCGCCTCGTGCAGGTGACGCCGCTCGAGTTCGAACTGCTCGCCTACCTCGGCCAGCGTCCCGGCACGCCGGTCTCGCGCGAGGAGCTGCTCGCCAACGTGTGGCACCACGATCCCGCCGAGCCGACCAACACGGTCGAGGTGTTCGTCTCCAACCTGCGTCGCAAGCTCGAGGCCGGCGGCGAGCCCCGGATCCTGCACACCGTGCGCGGCAGCGGGTACGCCCTCGGTGCGTAGCACCCTCCCCATCCGCTGGCGCCTGGCGCTGCTGATCGCCACCGTGACGACGCTCGTGCTCGTCGCCTTCGCCGTGATCGTCGGCACCACGACCACGGCTCGGCTGCGGGGCGACTTCGAGCAGAACGTGCGCCGCAGCGCCGACGACCTGGCCGAGCGGATCACCGTGAACACCACGGACGAGGACGGCGATGCGCGCGTCGATCTGGCGGGGTTCCGGCTCGGCTCCTACGCCCGCGGCGGCGGCGGCATCGTGCAGATCGTCGCCGAACGCGGCAAACCCCTGCGCAACACCAACCAGGGCGTGTCGCTCGGCGGGCGCACCCCGGGTGAGCGGCAGGTGGGCGACCTCTACGTCGTCACCCGCGAGCTCGCCAGCTCGGATGCCGTGATCAGCGCCGCACCGCTCTTCGTGCAGTACGCGCGCAGCACCCACGATCTCGACGACACGATCTCCCGGATCGAACTGCTCCTCATCCTGGCGACGATCGGGGGCGCGGCGATCGCGCTCGTCGGCGCCTCCTGGCTCGCGGGGCGTGCGCTGCGGCCGGTCTCCGAACTCACGGCCACGGCCAATGCGATCGCCCGCACCGGCGACGGCTCGCGCCGACTCCCGATCCCGAACCGCAAGGACGAGCTGGCCGAGCTCGCGATGACCCTCGATGCGATGCTCGACTCCCTCGACGCCGCCCGGACGACGACCGAGAAGACCCTCCAGGGCCAGCGCGACTTCCTCGCCGACGCCTCGCACGAGCTCCGCACCCCGCTCACGAGCGTGATCACCAACCTGGAGATGCTCGAGGACACCGACGATCCCGAGACGGCCGAGACGGCCGCCGCGGCGCTGCGCTCCGCGCGGCGGATGCGCGGGCTCGTCGCCGACCTGCTGGCGCTCGCCCGCGCCGATGCGACCGACGGGCGCCGGCACGTCCCCGTCTCGCTCCCGGATGTGGTGACGGACGCCGTGAGCGAGGTCGAAGACCTGCTCGCCGCCCACACCCTCACCCTCGACTGCTCGCCGGTGAAGGTGCTCGGCGACCGCGACGACCTCCAGCGCGTCGTGCGGAACCTGCTCGAGAACGCGGCCCGTCACACGCCCGCCGGCACGTCCGTGCAGGTGACCGCGGGACTCCGCGGCGGTCAGGCCGTGCTCTCCGTCGAGGACGACGGGCCCGGCTTGCCCGCCGGTGTGCGCGGCCGCGCGTTCGAGCGGTTCGTACGCTCAGGGGCGCGCTCGGGGCCATCGTCCGGGCTCGGCCTGTCGATCGTGCGGGCGACGGCCCAGGCACACGGCGGCTGGGTCGAGCTGCGTTCCCCGGCGCGCGCCGGCCGCGGCACGCGCGTCGACGTGCGCCTGCCGATCCCGTCCGCCTAGCGGACGACGGCGGCGCCTCGGGCTACCGCGGCCGCAGGCCGTCGAGCGCGATCGCGACGAGCCGGTCACGCTCTTGGAACGTCGCGTTGCGGACGACCGAGAGCGCCCCGAGCATGCGCGCGATCTCCAGGAAGGTGACGTCGTCGCGGATCGCTCCGGCCTCCTGCGCGCGAGCCACGAGCGGCTCGCCGGCATCGAGGAGGACGGTCCGGCAGATCGTGAGCATCGGCGAGTCGGCTCCGAGCGCGGCCGTGAGCTCCTCTGCGATCGCCTTCTTGGTGCTCGCGTAGTCGACGTACTTGCGCAGCCAGGCGTACAGCGCTTCGCCGGGCGGAAGATCGGCGACGTCGTCAGCAGCGCGCGCGATCGTCGCGACCTCCTCGGCGTAGGTGGCCTCGAGCAGCGCCTGGCGGTTCGGGAAGTTGCGGTAGAGCGTGCCGATGCCGACCTCGGCGTCCTTGGCGATCGCCTCGAGCGACGCCTGCGCCCCGTGCTCTGCGAACGCCTTGCGCGCGGCGTCGAGTAGCCGCTCGTAGTTGCGCAGGGCGTGCGGACGCGTGGGGCGCTTGAGCAGCGCGAGCACCGCGCTCTGCGTGGGCGCCGGCTGGGGGTCGAGGGGGTCCGTGTCGGTCATGGGCGGCGATGCGGCCGAGCAGGCCGCGATGTGCGTCGGCGCGCCAGCAAGCGCTCGACGAGCGCTACCGGAGGCACCCTCCGCTATTGTCCTCCGGGGAAACCGGAGGGTGGCTCCGATCGGAGCCTTCCTCCACCATACCGCCAACCCGACCCAGGGAGGGACGCATGACCGCCACCTTGCCCCGGCCGACTGCCCCCGCGCGCTCCGTGAGCCCGCGGTCGGTCCTCGCCGTGATCCTTTCGAGCTACCTGCTCATCATCCTCGACGTCTCGATCGTCATCACGGCTCTGCCGGAGATCCAGCGGGACCTCGGATTCGCGGACGCCCAGCTCTCGTGGGTGCAGAACGCCTACGCGCTCGCCTTCGGCGGATTCCTGTTGCTCGGAGCGCGGATGGGCGACGTGCTCGGCCGCCGCCGGATGTTCCTCGCCGGCTTCGGCCTCTTCACCCTGGCGTCCGCGCTGGGCACCGCCGCGCTCACGCCGGAGTGGCTGCTCGCCGCACGCCTGCTGCAGGGTGTCGGTGCGGCGATCGCGACGCCCGCCACGCTCGCGCTCCTCATCGTCACGTTCGAGGAGGGCCCGGCTCGCACGCGCGCGATGAGCTGGTACGCCGCCGCTGCCTCGGGTGGCGGCAGCCTCGGGCTCGTGGTCGGCGGCATGCTCACCACGTGGGTGAGCTGGCGCCTGGGGATGGCCATCAACGTGCCGCTCGGTCTCGTGATGCTCTGGGCCGCGCCGCGCGTGCTCCAGGAGACGCCCCGGCGCCCCGGGCACTTCGACGTGGCCGGCGCAGTCCTCTCCACCACCGGCATGTCGTCGCTCGTGTACGCGTTCGTGAGTGCGGCGCAGCGCGGCTGGGGTGATCCGCTCACCGTCGGCACCGGTCTGCTCGCCGTCGCGCTCCTCGCGGGCTTCGTGCGCGTCGAGCGCCGGGCGGAGCAGCCGATCACGCCGCTGCACCTCTTCCGCAGCCGCCGTCGGACGGGCGCGCTCATCGCCCGGATGTTCGTGGTGAGCGGAATGATGTCGGTGTTCTTCTTCCTCTCGCAGTTCTTCCAGGAGGTGCGCGGGTTCTCGGCGCTCGAAGCCGGCGTGGCGTTCCTGCCGATGACGCTCGTGCTGTTCGGGACGACGCAGGTGCTGCCCCGGATCGTGGCGCGGGTGCAGGAGACGACCATCCTCGTCGTCGGGCTCGCGATCGCGGCGTCGTCGCTCTTCGCGATGTCGGGCGTGGATGCGACGACCGCGTACCTCCCGGGGATCGCAGTGCCGCTGATCACCCTCGGTCTGGGTATGGGCCTGGCGTTCGCGCCGCTCACGACGGTTGCGATGCTCGGCGTGCCGGCGGCTGAGGCCGGCGCGGCCTCAGGCCTGGTGAATGCCGCCCATCAGCTGGGCGGGTCGCTGGGCCTCGCGGGGATGGTCGGCGTGTTCGCCGCCGCGAGCGGCCCGGGTGTGACGGGCCTCGCGGCGGGCACGGATGCCGTGCTCCACACCGCCGCCGCGCTGTTGACGATCGGCCTGCTGGTCGTCGTGACGGTCGTGGTGCCGAGCGCACGCCGCGCGGCGCTCGAGACCCACTAGCGTCGATCGGCGGGCGTCTCGCGCGTGCAAGGCGCCGCCGGCCGCCGCCGCTCAGACCTCGACGACCACCGGCAGGAGCATCGGGCGGCGCTTGAGCTTCTTGTAGACCACGCCAGCGAGCTCGTCGTGGAGGAACTCCTCGAGGCGGTCCGGATCCTTGATGCCCTCCTTGGCGCCGAGCTCGAGGGCGTCGTCCACGGCGTCGCGGAGGGTCTCGATGAGCTCCTCCTCCTCTTCCGCGGGCACGCCTCGCAGGAGCACCTCGGGATCGGCGACGGAGCGGCTGCTGCCCTCGGAGACGGTCGCGACGACGACGCAGATGCCGTCGGCGGAGAGCATGCGGCGGTCGCGGAGGGCGACGTCGGCAACGTCGCCGATCTCCATGCCGTCGACGAAGAACACGCCGGAGCGGACGGGCTTGCCGAGTCGCGCACCCTTTGCGGTGAGCTCGACGACGTTGCCGTTGTCGCAGCGGAAGATGTTGTCGGACGGCACGCCGACGGCCTCGGCGAGCTTTGCGTGCATCTGGATGCGGGTGTAGTCGCCGTGGAACGGCATCACGTACTTCGGGCGGACGAGGTTGAGCATCAGCTTGAGCTCTTCCTGGTAGCCGTGGCCGGAGGCGTGGATCGGGGCGTCCTTCGTCGTGATGACGGTGGCGCCGCGGCGCGAGACCGCGTCGACGACCTCGCTGACCGCCTTCTCGTTGCCCGGGATCGGCGTGGCGGAGAACACGACGGTGTCGCCGGAGTGCAGGTGGACCTGCTGATGGTCGCCGTAGGCCATGCGGCGCAGTGCGGAGAGCGGTTCGCCCTGGGAGCCGGTCGAGATGATCACGATGCGCTCGTCGGGCAGGTGCTCGAGATCGCGCGGCGTGACGAGCATGCCTTCCGGGATGTCGATGTGCCCGAGCGTACGACCGATGGCGGTGTTCTTGCGCATCGAACGGCCGATGAGGCAGACCTTGCGGTCGTGCGCCGCAGCGGCGTCGATGACCTGCTGCACACGGTGGATGTTCGACGCGAAACAGGTGACGAGGATCCGGCCCTCGCAGTGCGTGAACAACTCCTTGAGGCGCGGCCCGACGACGGCTTCGCTGAGCGACCAGCCGGGCCGGTCGGCGTTGGTGGAGTCGCCGCAGAGCAGGAGGACGCCCTCCTTGCCGAGCTCGGCGAGACGACGCATGTCGCCGGGCGGGCCGTCGACCGGGGTCTGGTCGAACTTGTAGTCGCCCGTGAAGAGGATCGGCCCGTGACTCGTGTGCACCACGACGGCGGCCATGTCCGGGATCGAGTGCGTCATGTGGACGAGCTCGATCTCGAAGGGGCCCGCCTTGATGCGGTCACCCGGCTCGGTGCGCTTGAGCGGGGCGTCCTTGATGCGGTGCTCGTCGAGCTTGGACCGGGCCATCTCGGTGGTGAGCGGGCGGCCGTAGATCTTCGGGCGGTGCGGCGTGATCTGGCGGAGCAGGAACGGCAGGGCTCCGAGGTGGTCCTCGTGGCCGTGCGTGATGACGATCGCCTCGATGTTCGCGGCGCGCTCGATCAGGTACGTGAAATCCGGGAGGACGAGGTCGACGCCATGCTGCTCCTGGGTCGGGAAGCGCAGCCCGACGTCGATGACGATGATGCTGTCGCCCTGTTCGACGACCGTCATGTTCTTGCCGATTTCGCCGAGGCCACCCAGGGGGACGACGCGGACCGGTGCCGTGCTCATGCGCGGGCTCCCGTTTCGAGGGCGCCGACCGCGGCGAGTCCGTCGCGCACCTGCGCGAGTTCCTCGTCGGTGAGTTCGGCGTAGGGCAGGCGCACGGTCGCAGCAGCGAGCACGCCCTGGAGGACGAGACCGGCCTTCACGGAGACGGCCAGCGGGCCGGCGGAGAGTCCGGTGAAGAGCGGGGCGAGCTCGGCGGTGAGGCCGGCCCGCGACGACGGATCGTCGATGATCTGCCGGAACTTCGCGCCGACGAGGTGACTGGCGGTGCAGATGCCTCCGACGCCGCCGAGGTCCATCGTCTTGCCGAGCACGTCGTCGTCGCCGGCGTACAGGTCGAGGCCGTCGATCAGGGCGAGGTTGGCCGGGTTGGCCTGCTTCACCGCGGTGATGCCGTCGATCTGCGCGAGCTCGGCGAGGAACTCGTTGGAGAGGTCCAGGCCGGCGCGGTGCGGCACGTTGTAGAGGATCACCGGCTTGTCGGTCGCACGGGCGACCTCCTCGTAGTGCCGGATCAGGCCCTGCCGGTTCGGTCGGTTGTAGTACGGCGTGACGCTCAGGATGGCGTCGGCGCCGAGCTCGGTGGCCCGCTCGGTGAGGAAGACCGCGTGCGCCGTGTCGTTGCTCCCGGCGCCGGCCACGACGGTGCTGCCGGCCGGCTTGTTCTGCACGGCCAGCTCGATGACGCGCAGGTGCTCGTCATCGTCGAGCGTGGACGCCTCACCGGTGGTGCCGCAGGCGACGACGCCGTCGGACCCCTGCTCGACCACGTGCTGCTGCAGGCGGACGAACGCTTCCTCGTCGACCGCCGGCTTCAGACGACGGGACCCGGAAGAGTCGGCGAACGGCGTGACGATCGCGGTGAGGAGCGCTCCGAGGTCGGACATACGCCCCCAGTATCGCAGGACGGTCGAACGGCGGGCATGCGGACGCTTGCGGCACGCCGGCCCGGCGCCTACCGGTTTCGGGCGGCGAGGCGGGCGACGGCCGCGGCAAGGGTTCCGGCTCCGTCGTCGCTCTCGATGTACACCGGCTCGTAGTCGTCGATCTTCGCCCCGGTCCGGGCGATCGCAAACGCCGGGGTTCCGAAGTTCTTGCCGTCGGCGGCGTACTTCTCGGCGATCGCCTTCGCATGCTCGTCGATCTCGCTGGCGAGCTTCTCGTCGCGGGCGTCGATCGTGCGGGTGACGTCCTTCGTGGCGCCCGGGATCGCGCCCAGCAGCCGCTGGAGGTAGGCGGCCGTCACGTAGCCCGTGCCTTCGTCGCCTTGGTTGAGGTAGAAGAGGTTGACGAAGTCCCAGGCCTTGTCGACGTGCGACTCGCGGAGCACGACGGCGCGTCCGGCCTCGGAGTCCTCCCCCATCTGCGGCAGGGCGACGGGCTGCATCCGCAGCTGGATCTTGCCCGTGCGGACGAGGTCCTTGATGACGGTCGGCTGCTGGTCGAGCTGGTGGTCCCGGCAGAACGGGCATTGCACGTCGAGGAACTCGAGCATGGTGATCGGCGCCTTCGGATCACCGAGCGTGAGGCCGTGCTGCTCCACGCCGTCCAGCAGGGACCTGGTTGCGGCGACGCCTTCGAGCGCGGCCGATGTATCGGCGCCGACCCCCTGCTTCGGCGTCTCCTTGCCGCCGCTGAGGATCACGACGAGCAGGACCACGACGACGGCCGCGGCGACCGTGCCGCCGAGGAGCTGGAGGTTGCGGGTGCGCCTGGCAGCCGCCTGCGCGGCGGCCTGGGCCTGCTCACGCCTGGCGCGGGCTTCGGTCTTTGCGTCAGCCTTCGCCATGCTGCGGACTCCTCGTGGGTTCGGTGGACGCGCCTCCGTGCCCGAGTCGGCACGGAGCGCGTCACGCACTATGACGCGTCCGGAGTTGGTACGTCGTCCCTGCCGCGGGCGCGGGACTAGTCGAGGATGTGCTCGAGGCCGACCACGAGGTCGTCGGCCATCGCCGCGACCTTGCGGACCGCGAGCACCACGCCCGGCATGAACGATCGGCGGTCGGTCGTGTCGTGGCGGATCGTGAGGGTCTGTCCCACCTCACCGAAGATCACCTCCTGGTTGGCGATGATCCCGGGGAGACGTACCGAGTGGATCGGCACGCTGTCGGGCCCGCCGGCCTCGGTGATGAGTCGGGCGGTGCGTGCGGCGGTGCCGGACGGCGCGTCGAGCTTCTGGTCGTGGTGGAGCTCGATGATCTCCACCTTCGGCATGTACTTCGCGGCCTGCTGGCTGAACTGCATGAGCAGCACCGCCCCGATCGCGAAGTTCGGTGCGATCAGCACCTTGGCGCCGTTCGCCGGCTTGATCGCCGCGAGGTCGAAGCCGGTCGTGCCGACGACCGCGTGCACGCCGGCGGCGATGCACGCCTGGATGTTGCCGAGGGCGACGTCCGGGCGGGTGAAGTCGACGACGACGTCGACGTCACCCAGGACGTCGGCGAGCTCGACCCCGAGGGCGGGGTCGACGCGCGCCGTCAGCTCGAGGCCGTCGGCGGCCTCGACGGCCTCGCACACGGCGAGGCCCATCTTGCCTGCGGCGCCTGCGACGCCCACGCGGATCGCCATGCTGCCGCTAGCCCTTAAAGTTGTTCACGGCGTCGATGAGCTGCTGCGCCGTGTCCGAACCGGTGAGGGTCAGCTTCTTGTAGGTCGAGGCGGGCTGGCCCGTCTTGCCGATGGCGAAGCTCGGGGTGCCGGTGACGCCCAGGTCGGTGGTGAGCTGGTCGATCTTGGCGAGCGACGCGCTGATCTTCTCGTCGGGCTCGCGCGCCGCGTCGGCAGCGGTGCCGCCGGCGGCCACGGTGAGCTTCTTGAGGTAGTCGTCGGTCACGTAGCCCGTGGCCTCGTCGCCCTGGTTGAAGTAGAAGAGGTTCAGGAAGTTCCAGGCCTTGTTCTTGGCCGAGAGGCGGACGGCGACGGTGCGGCCGGCCTCGGAGTCCTCACCCATCTGCGGGAGGGCGATCGGCTGCGCGGTGAGGCGGGCCTTGCCGGTCTTCACCAGCTCGTTGATGACCTTCGGCTGCGAGTCGAGCTGGTGGTCACGGCAGAACGGGCACTGCACGTCGAGGAACTCGATCAGGGTGACGGGCGCGCTGGCCTTGCCGAGGGTGAGACCTTCCTGCTCGACGCCGTCGAGCAGGTTCTTGGTCTCGGTGACGCCCTGGAGGTCGCCCTTGCCGGTCGCGATGCCCTTGTCGGGCGTCTTCTTGCCGCCGCTCAGGATCACGACGAGGATCACGACCGCGATGGCCGAGACGATCACGCCGCCGAGGATCTGGATGTTGCGGTTGCGCTTGGCGGCCGCAGCTGCGGCGGCCTGGGCCTGCTCGCGCTTCTCGCGGGCCTGCTGCTTCTGATCGTTCGTCGCCATCGGGGGTCGTTCTCGGTTCAGGTGGGTGCGTGTGGCACCGGCCGCGAGAGCCGCGGGTCGGTGCGCGTGGTCACATCATGCCTGGACGGACGGCGGTTCGTCGCACCCCGGTCCGGTTCCCGTCGCGCGGCCGCGTGCGGCTCGCGGGGTCGACCGCCGTCAGCGCAGCGCCTCGGCGGCCGCGACGATGCTCTCGGCCGCGGAGTCCTTGGCGCTCAGGTCGATCTTGCGGAAGGTCGCAGGGTCGGCACCGGTGCGGCCGACGGCGAAGAACGGCGTGCCGTCGCCCTCCTTGATGAGCCGCTTGGCGAGCGCCTCGGCCTCGTCGACCTGCGGCTGGATCGTCGCGTCGCGGCCGGGGGCGAGGTCGGCGGCGGTGATCCCCGGGATGCCGCTCGTGATCCGCTTCAGCCACGCCTCGGTCACGTAGCCCGAGTTCTCGGCCTTCTGCCCGAGCAGGGCCCGGTGGAGGAACTCGAAGCCGTGGCCCTTGGCGGCGACGCGCAGGTAGACGTTCCGGGCGATGCCGGAGTCCGGGCCGAGGAACGCGAGGGGCTGGACCGTGAGCCTGGCGACGCCGGTGCGCAGGAGGCGCTGGACCACGACCGCCTGCTGGAAGCGCTCGTGCTGCCCGCAGTACGGACACTGGAAGTCGATGAACTCGACGATCGAGACCGGCGCATCGGGGTCGCCGTACGTGATGCCGCGCTGCGGGATGCCGTTGATGAGCGTCCGTGCCTGTCGGCCATCCTGCGGACCACCGTGGTCGCCGGTGATCTTCGGGGCCGACCTTCCCGAGAGCAGCACCACGCCGACCGCGACGACGAGCGCGAGGAACACGACGGCGGCGAGCACCTGCACGCGGCGGTTCTCCGGCGGCGGGCCGGGCGCGTCGAGCGGGACGAACGGCGGCTGCTGCGGCGGCGACGGCTCGCTCACGAGGAGCCTCCGGCCGGCGGCCCGGATGGCTGCTGCGACCCGCTCGCCTTCCTGTACGCCTTCGGCCTGCGGCCCGCCTCGACGGCTTCCACGGCCGCCAGGATGTGCGCGTAGGAGTTCGGGTCGGCGCCGGAGAGGATCGGCGTGAAGTCGTCGAGGCCCTGCCCCTTGGCGGCGATCGCGAAGAAGGGCGTGCCGCCGCCTCCGGCCTTGCCGATCACGTTCTGCGCGAAGGCCTGCGACTCCTGGGCGGCCTTCGCGATGCCGGCATCCGGCGTCGTCGACGCGAGCTCGTCGACAGTCGCCGACTTCGTGCCCGGCACCGCGGCGGCGATCTGCCGCAGCCACGCATCGGTTGCGTAGCCGGAACGCTCCTGGCCCTGGTTCCAGTAGACGAGGTTCGTGAACTGCCAGGCCTGCTGGCTGCGGGCGAAGCGCAGCAGCACGATCTCCATCCGCTGCGAGTCCTCGCCGAGGAACGAGACGGGCACGAGGTGCAGCTGCACGCGACCGGTGCGGACGAGGTCCTTGACGATCTTCGGCTGCACGTCGAGCTGGTGGGCCTTGCAGAAGGGGCATTGGAGATCGACGACCTCCGTCAGGATCACCGGCGCCTGGGGATCGCCGAGCGCCAGACCGTTCTGCTCGATCCCGGCGAAGAGGGCCTTTGTCTCGGCGACGCCGGCGACCTTCGTGGTCGGGGCCTCGGCGCTGCCCGCGTCCGAGGCGCCCGTGCGGCTGCCGTCGTCGCCACCGCAGCCGCTCACGCCGAGCGCGCTCGCGGCGAGCAACGACGCCGCGAGGCCGACGACCGGTCGGCGGAGTCGACGGGCGACGCGCATGTCAGGAGGTGGTGACTGCCGCGGTGGCAAGGCCGGCGGCGTCGAGGGCCGCGCTCGCCGCGGCGGCGTCCGGTGCCACGCAGGCGACGGCGGCTTCGCCGAGCCTGCCGAGCGCTTCCTCGGCGACGCTCGTGAGCGCGGCGTGGTCGACGGCGCTGACTTCGGCCGCGATGGCCGACGGGTCGATCAGCGGCTGCGCGGTCGAGAGGCGGCCGGCGATGAGCGCGGCGCGGCCGCCGGCGGTCTCCATCGAGAGGCCGAGGCGTCCGGCGACGTGCCTGCGTGCCCAGCCGAGGTCGTCCTCCCCCACGTCGCCGGCCGCGACGCGCCGCAGTTCGTGGGCGAGCACCTCGACGGCCACGCCGACGCGCTCCGGGCGGGTCCCGACGTAGGCCCCGAACGCACCGAACCCCTGCTGGAGCTCGAGGAAGCTGGAGACGGAGTACGCGAGGCCACGGCGCTCGCGGATCTCCTGGAAGAGGCGGCTGGACGGCGGGCCGCCGACGAGGGCGTCGAGCACCTGCAGCGCCGAGCGGCGCGGTCCCTTGGCCGCCGTGAGCGGCATGCCGACGGCGACGTGCACCTGTTCGGAGGGGCGCTCGACGACGATGCGCGTGGGCGCACCGGCGGGCTCGGCGCGCCGCTCGTCCGTCGGTGCTGCGGCGTTCGGCGAACGCCAGTCCGGGATGTCGGCGGCGACCTGCGCGCAGAGCGCATCGTGGTCGACCGCGCCGACCCCGACCCAGACGACGGGCGCGACCGCGTAGCGCTGGCGGTGGAACGTCCCCAGGGCGGCTTCGTCGAGCGCGGCGATCGTCTCGCGGCGGCCGATCACGGGACGCCCGAGCGGCGAATCCGGGTAGAGCGCATCACCGAGGAGCTCGAAGGCGAGATCCTCTGGCGAGTCCTCGATCATCGCCAGCTCCTCGAGCACGATCTCGCGCTCCTGCGCGACGTCGTCCTCGAGCAGCTGCGGACGCCAGACGACGTCCGAAATGGCGTCGACGGCGGCCGAGGCGTGCTCGGCCATCACCCAGGTCGACAGCTGGGTCTGGCAGCGATCGGTGCTCGCCGTGAGGTCGGCACCGAGGTCGTCGAAGAGCCGGTCGACTGCGCCCGCCCCGTACCGAGAGCTGCCGCGGAACAGCAGGTGCTCGATGAGGTGGGCGGCCCCCGCGATGTGCGGGGCCTCGTCGACCGACCCGGCGACGATCGTCGCGCTCAGCGCGACGGCCCGCGCCCAGGGCAGCGTCTCGGTCGCGACCAGGACACCTGGCGCGACGGTCGATACGCGGACGGGACCGGCCACCAGACCGGCTCCCCGCCCTGCATCAGCGGAACCCTGGGACACAGGCGATGGACGCGTTAGTCGTCGTTGTGGCCCGGATCGCGATCGACGCGACCCTCACGACGACTACCGCCGCGACCACCGCGGTCGCGGTCGCGCGGACCACGATCGCGATCACGGCCACCGCGCTCACCGCGCGGACGCCCGCCGCCACCGCCGCCACCGGCGGACGTGGCCGCGAGGGCCTTCAGCTCGTCGACCGACTTGCCGGCGATCTCCGGATCGTCGGAGAGGCGCAGACCGATGCGGCCTCGCTCCTTGTCGACCTCGGCCACGCGCACGCGGACCTCGTCGCCCTTGTTCAGGACGTCCTCGACCGCGTCGACGCGCTGGCCCGGCGAGACGTTGCTGATGTGGATCAGACCGTCGGTGCCCTTGGCGAGCTCGACGAACGCACCGAACGTGGTCGTCTTGACGACCTTGCCGGTGAACTCGTCGCCCAGCTCGACCTCCTTCGTGAAGCCGAGGATGCGGTCCTTGAGGGCCTCGGCGAGATCGCCGCGCTGCGCGTAGATGTTGACGTTGCCCTCGTCGTTGACGTCGATCTGGGCTTCGAACTCGTCCTGGAGGCCGCGGATGGTCTCGCCGCCCTTGCCGATGAGCAGACCGATCTTGTCCGGGTCGATCTTGAGGCTGACGATGCGCGGAGCGTGCTGCGAGAGCTCGGTGCGCGGGCCGTCGATCACGGCCTTCATCTGGCCCAGGATGTTCAGACGGGCGTCGTTGCCTGCGTGAGGGCATCGCGGAGGATCTCGAACGTGACGCCCTTGATCTTGATGTCCATCTGCAGGGCGGTGATGCCCTTGTCGGTGCCGGCGACCTTGAAGTCCATGTCGCCGAGGTGGTCCTCGACGCCGGCGATGTCGGTGAGCACGACGTAGTCGTCGCCCTCCTTGATGAGGCCCATGGCGATACCGGCGACCGGCGCCTTGATCGGCACGCCGGCGTCCATCAGGGCCAGCGACGAACCGCAGACCGACGCCATCGACGACGAGCCGTTGGACTCGAAGATGTCCGAGACCACGCGGATCGTGTACGGGAAGTCCTCGGTGCTCGGGACGACCGGCACGAGGGCGCGCTCGGCGAGCGCGCCGTGACCGATGTCGCGGCGCTTCGGGCCGCCCATGCGCCCGGCCTCACCCACCGAGAACGGCGGGAAGTTGTAGTGGTGCCAGTAGAACTTCTGCGTCTGGAGGCCGAGCGTGTCGATGCGCATCTCCTCCTTCAGCGTGCCGAGCGCCGCGACGGTGAACGCCTGGGTCTCGCCACGGGTGAACAGCGTGGAGCCGTGCGTGCGGGCACCGACGCCGACCTCGATCGTGATCGGGCGGATCTCGGTCGTGTTGCGACCGTCGGGGCGCAGCTTCTGCACGGCGATGCGCTCGCGGATGACCTGCTTCTCGAGGGCTGCGAAGGCCTTCTTGACGCCGGCTGCGTTCGCGGCGTACTCCTCGCCTCGGCATCGCCCGCGTGGGCGGCGACGGCGGCGTCCTTAACGGCGGCGATCGCATCCTGGAGCTCGAGCTTGCCCCGCGTCTCGAGGGCCTTGTCGAGATCGGCCCCGTGCGACGCCTTCACGGCGGCGATGAGGTCGTGGTCGACGAACGGAGCTTCGAGGTCGACCTTCGGCTTGCCGAGCTTCTCGCGGAGCTCGAGCTGCACGGCGCAGATCTTCTTGATGGCCTCGTGGGCGATGTCGAGGGCGTCGAGCACCTCGGCCTCGGTCACCTCGCTGGCGCCGGCTTCGACCATGAGGATCGCCTCGGCGGTGCCGGCGACGATGAGGTCGAGCTCGCTGCCCTCGAGGATCTGCTCCTCGCTCGGGTTGACGACGAAGTTGCCGTCGACCTTGCCGACGCGCACGGCGCCGACGGGCTCGTGCACCGGGACCTCGGAGAGCTGCAGCGCCGCGGAGGCACCGTTCATCGCAAGGATGTCGTACGGGTGGGCCGGGTCGATCGACAGCGTGATCGCGACGAGCTGGGTCTCACGACGCCAGTTCTTCGGGAACAGCGGACGGATCGGACGGTCGATCATGCGGGCGACGAGCGTGGCCTTCTCCGAGGCGCGACCTTCGCGCTTGAAGAAGGAGCCCGGGATCTTGCCCGCGGAGTACATCCGCTCTTCGACCTCGACGGTCAGCGGGAGGAAGTCGATGTCGCGCGTGCCGCCGGCGGTGGCGGTGGCGAGGACCTGGGTGTCGCCCTGGCGGACGACGACGGCGCCTCCGGCCTGGCGGGCGAAACGGCCGGTCTCGAAAGTGATCTCGCTACCAGCGATGGTGACCGAGACGACAGTCGGGTTGGGAGTCATATGTGTGAGGGTTCCCTCTGCAGCGACGCACGGGATTTCGGATTCGTAGCGCGTCGCGGGCTTCTTTGCTTCTGCTTCTTGGATCCGAACCCGGCCATCCTAGCCGCTCGCCCGGGGACCGGCAGGCACCCGCCCTTGCAACCTGGACGGTGGCGTGGACGCCGGTCCCGGAGAGAACCGCCTGCTCACCCAGACCCGAAGGTCGCTCAGCCGTCGGCGGTCGTGACGATCGCCGGCCCCACGTACCCGTGCTCGGCGAGGTGCTCGGCCACGGCATCGGTGCCGAACAGCGCCGGGACTCCGGTCGCACCGGCGTCCAGCGCGGCGCGGGTGTCCCGGGCGATGCGGTCGGCGCCGGCGCCGGCCCGGCGGTCGCCCTCGAAACGATCGACGTCGAGCCCGAGCTCGTCGGCGAGGGCCCAGAGATCCGGGAGCTCCTGTCGACCCTGGCGCGCGAGCAATGCCCGGGCGAACGGCCAGAACGCATCCTGGAGGGCTGCGGCCTCGGCGGCGATGGCAGCACGCCGCGCGGGCACGCCGCGCGAGCGCAGCACGAAGTGGCGCAGGTCGATCCGCAGCGGGATCGGGCCGAGGCGGGCCATCACGACCGCGCAGTCGGGGCACGAGAGGTCGGCGTGCACCACGAGGAGCGGCGCGTCGGCCGGGCCGTCGATCCGCGGAGCGTCGTCGCCCGTAGGCGAAGCATGGCGGTGCACGTGCTCTCCCGGACCCACGAGCTCGAGGGTACCCCGGAGGAGGTCTTCCCGTTCTTCGCGGATGCGTTCAACCTCGAGGCGATCACGCCTCCGTTCCTGGGGTTCGGCGTGCTCACGCCGGCACCCATCGCGCTCGGCACGGGAACGGTGATCCAGTACGGGATGCGGCTGCACGGCATCCCCATCACGTGGGTCAGCTCGATCCAGCGCTGGGACCCGCCGCACGCGTTCGTGGACACGCAGCTGCGCGGGCCGTACCGCTTCTGGCACCACACCCACCGGTTCGAGGCGCTCCCCGGCGAGCGGACGCTCATGCGCGACGACGTGCGCTATGCGCTCCCGCTCCCACCGCTCGGCGAGCTGGCCCTGCCGTTCGTACGGCGGGATCTGGAGCGGATCTTCGACTACCGACGCGAGGTGCTCCCCGCCGCGCTCGCGCAGTTCAGGTCGCGCGAGTCCTGATCCGCTGACGTTGGACGCTGCCATCGGTGAAGGCGATCCGCACGTCGACGACGACCGATCGCGAGCCCTTCATCGACGCGACCCGTCTGATCGTGCCCTGCCCGAGCTTGAGGGTCACCTTCGTCGCCGTCTTGGACGTCGGGAACACCTGCACGGTGCGGTTCGTCGCCTTGATCGTCGCCGTCCCGCTGTTGAGCGCCAGTGAGCGAAAGCGCCGGTTCCCGGCGCGCGACCGGTTGATCGAGTAGCCGGCGGGCAGCGTCACCTTCAGGGAGTTCAGGCTGCGGCCGCCGAGGTCGCTCATGCGGACCGACAGGCCTCGGGTGCTCGAGAGGCTGACCGCGGCACGCTTCGCAGCGCGCGGCGGGCACGGCGCCGGGATCGTGTGGCTCGAGGCCTGCCCGCCCTGGCCGCGGAACGAGGCATCCCACACGGCTCCGTCGGTGCACTTGCCGCCGGCGACGCGGATCGGACCCTGCGGCCCCCCGGTGATGGTGAGATCGAGGCGGCGCAGCGGGAGGTCCGGGATCGCATCGAACCGGACCGCGAGCCGGCCGTCGCCCGTGACCCGCACCGAGGAGAGCACGCGCTGCGTGTACCGCCCGGTGAAGCTGAGGCCGAGCCCCGGGAGCTGCTGGCCGTCGATCTTGACGAGGTACACGTCGCCCGGGATCGGCTCGGGCGTGAGGGCGACCCGGGCGGTCGCGGTGCCGACGCGCGCCGTCGCCGAGCACGCCGCGGCCTGGAACACGCGTTCCGGGCAGCCGACCTGGATGTTGGCCGGGTCGGCGGCGATGCCGCGCGGCAGCGTGACCACGGCGCCGAGCAGGTTCGAATCGCCGGCGCGCGCGTTCAGGCCGACGGTGACGCTCGGGTGACCGAGCGGCGCGATCTCTCCGCCGAGCGACGCGGTGAGGGTCGGAGCGAACGGCCGCGCACCGCAGCCGTCGTAGGTGATGGTGCCGCCGACGGCGGACGAGGAACCGCCGTGCGCGCCGATCACGCCGCTGTACGGGAGCGGGCCGCACGTGGACGGGTTGAGCGCGAAGCTCGGACGATCGACCGCGAGCGACACCGCGCGCAGGTGCAGCGCGATGCCGTTGAACGTCGCCGGAGCCGTCAGATCGAGATCCAGTCCGGCATCGCCTGGGCGCAGCGCGAACTGGCCGGGCAGCACGAGGCGACCGAGGTCGAGCTCACCGATGCGCACGTCGAGCACGGCGACCATGCCGGCGACTGCGCCGGGGCCGCGCGGCACGATGAAGAGGCTGCCGTCGAAGGTCGCTGGCTGGGGTCCTGCACCCGACACGACGGAGATCGAGCCGATCCGCGTGTCGGCGCCGCACTGTCCGCTCTGCGCGACATCGATCGGGCACTCGGGCACCTCGCCGATGTGGGCCAACAGGCCGGACGGCAGGTGGACCGAGGCGGCGGCGACCGCCGGCCCACGATCGGGAAGGCTCAGCGCGCCGCGGATCGTCGACTCGGCGCCGGCGGTGCGGTCGTCGGAGGAGAGGGCAAGGGAGCCGGAGATCTGGCCCGAGGCGCAGTCGGGGCCGATCGTCGTGGCGCCCGCCGCGGACCCGACCGAGTCGTCGTTCGCGGCGGTGAAGGTGACGAGCCCAGCCGCAGCGCCGCAGGCGCCGGGGGTGATGAGGGGCGCCGTCGGGCCGCCGTCGAAGGTGAGCTCGAGCGTGCGAAACGCAGGTTGCGGGATCTGGTCGAACGTGACGTGCAGGCGGCCTGCCGGGTCGCCGGAGATCGCACCGGCGAGCTTCGCTCGCACGGCGCCGGGGGCATCCGATCCGCCGGCGCTGACCTCGAGATCGAGTCCCGGGAGCCCGCCGGCGGCGGCGGGTGTCCCGAGGTAGAGGCGACCGGTGAGCGGCGTGCCGACCTCGGGGCTGTCGAGCCGTGCCGTGCCGACCTGCGAGCCGCCCGGGCAATTCGACGGGCCGGCCGCACCGATCGCGAACTGGGCCGGCGTGCAGAGCGCGAGTCCGCCCGGCCGGCTCCCGACCTGGGCACCGAAGTCGAACCCGGCCGGCAGGTCGAGCTGGAGGCGACGCAGCAGCGGTGGCGTGCCGCCCGCGTCGTCGACGCCGATCTTCACGCGCAGCCCGGAGGGCACCGCGCCAGCGGTCTCGTAGCCGTCGAACGCCACCGACCCGGACGGGGCCGCGTGGGCGATGGTCGGGCCCACCACGAGGGTGAGCGCCGCCGTCAGCATGGCTGCGGCAGACCTCCCCCTGAGGTGAGCGCGACGGAACGAAGGCCGGGCGTGGAGCACGCGACCAAGCTGGGTTCCTAGCGCAAGAACGCGTGCAGCTTATCGACTGCGCCGCCCCGCGGGCGGCGCCGCCGAGCGGCTACCAGCCGAGTTCGTCGAGCGCGTCGAGGACGAGCTTGACGGGCGGCAGGATGCCGGGGTGCTCGCCCTCCCACGACCACGCGATGGTGCCATCGGTGTCGGTGAGCACGAGTGCGCGGGTGGCCATGCCGCCCGGTGCGAAGTACACGCCGAACGCACGGCTCGTGTCGCCCTTGGGCTCGAAGTCCGACAGCTGCCGGATCGAGACGCCGAGCTTGTGGTTGAAGGCAACCTGCGAGGGGGGCCGCGTCGCAGGACACGCCCACGATGCTCACGCCTCGGGCGGCGAGATCCGGTGCGACCTCGTCCAGGAGCTGGAACTGGTCGGTGCACACCGGGCTGAACGCGAACGGGTAGAAGACGAAGAGCGTGCGCTCCGTCGCGATCGCGTCCTGGGTGAAGTCGCCACCCTCCGCGGTTGCGAGGGTGAACCGCGGGATGGCGCTTCCAGCCGGGAGGACGGCCATCAGAGGGCCCTAGCGGCGGAGGCCGAGGTCCTTGATGAGCTGACGGTAGCCGTCGAGGTCGGCCTTCTCGAAGTAGCGCAGCTTGCGGCGGCGCTGGCCGACGAGCATGAGCAGGCCGCGGCGCGAGCTGTGGTCCTTCTTGTGGGTGCGAAGGTGCTCGGTGAGGCCGTTGATGCGCTCGGTCAGGATCGCGATCTGGACGCGGATGTTGCCCGTGTCCTGCTCGTTCTGGCCGTAGCGGCGGACGAGGTCGAGCTTCTGGTCGGTGGTCAGCTGCATGCGACGGCGCAGAATAGCAGCGATGCAGCGGAAGAGGCCGCTAGCCCTCGGCCGCGGCGCCGACGGGCACGGCGGCGCGCGTGGCCTCGACGTCGCGCTGCATCTGCGCGATCAACGTGTCGATGCCGTCGAAGCGCTCCTCGCCGCGCAGCCGCTCGACGAACGTGAGCGAGATGTCCTGACCGTAGAGGTCGCCGTCGAAATCGAGCACGTAGGCCTCGATGAGGACGCCGCGACCGGTCTGGAAGGTCGGGCGGAGACCGATCGAGACGGCCGCCGCGCGCCCCTGGCCGGTGCGGCAGGCGTAGATGCCGTGCGCCGGGGTGACGAAGCGCGCATCCGGGACGAGGTTGGCGGTCGGGTAGCCGAGTTCGCGGCCACGCTTGTCGCCGTGGACGACGGTGCCGGTGAGCTTGAACGGCGAGCCGAGCAGCTTGGCGGCGTCGCCGACGGCGCCCTGCTCGGCGATCAGGTCGCGGATCCGCGTCGACGACACCGGCGCGCCCTCGACCTCGAGCAGCTGGCAGATGCGCGCCTCGAACCGGCCGTCGGCCGCGAGGAGCTCGGCGTTGCCCTTGGCCTTCGCGCCGAAGTGGAAGTTGTCCCCGACCGACACCTGTTCGGCGCCCAAGCGCTCGATCAGCACGTGGTCGACGAACTCCTCCGCCGTCTGCGAGGCGAACGCGCCGTCGAACGGGATGACGACGAGCTCCTCCACCCCGAGCCCGGCGATGAGCTCCGCCTTGCGATCGAGCGAGGTCAGCAGCTCGGGCGCGGACTCCGGATGGACGACCTGCGTCGGGTGCGGGTCGAAGGTCAACACGGTGTCTGCGCCCGCGATCACCTCGCGGTGGCCGAGGTGGACGCCGTCGAACGTGCCGATGGCGATGCGCCGGGGCCGACGCTCTGCGTCGGGCAGCCAGGTCAGCTTCATGCCCGAAAGCCTACGACCGTGGCGACGCGCGCGCCGTCCGACCGTCCGACGGCCACCGCGCCAGCGGCGTCGGCGAGCAGGATCGGGGACTCCGGCGGCACCGTCCCGGGTGCGAATTCCTCGACGGGAACCCGCTTGCCATGGCGGATCCGCTCGGCCTGATCCGGGGTGAGGTCCAGGCGCGGCAGGAAGCCGAGCGCGACGTCGAGCGGGAGCAGCGCCTCCGTGATCGATCCCACGGAATCGAGCGCGTCGAGCGGGCGAGCGGCGTCGAGCGAGAAGGGGCCGATCGCCGTGCGGCGCAGCTCGAGGCAGTAACCGTCGTCCAGGTCGGCGACGAGACTCCGGACGTAGGTGCCGCTCGACACGTGCATGGCGAGGCGTACGCGGTCGCCGTCGCGGCTGAGCTCCTCGAACTCGTGGACCGTGATGAGGCGCTCGGGCACCTCCACCTCCTCCCCGCGCCGGGCCCGCTTGTACGCGCGCTCGCCGTCGATCTTGATCGCGGAGTACGCCGGCGGAACCTGGCGCACCTCGCCGGTCGGCAGCGCGAGCGGCGAGACGGGGACGCGGCCGGTGACGGTGATCTCGCCCTCCGGGTCGCCCGTCGTGGAGCGCGCGCCGAGTTGCGCGAGCGTCTCGTAGCGCTTGTCGAGCCCGAGGAGGAACTGCGAGGCGCGCGTCCCCCGCCCGACCAGGATCACCATCAACCCGGACGCGAACGGATCGAGCGTCCCGGCGTGGCCGACCTTCACCTTGCGCCCGAGCACGCGTCGCACGGCTGCGACGATCCCGTGCGACGACGGGCCGGCGGGCTTGTCGACGAGCAGGATGCCGTCGAGTGGCGCGATAGCCGCCCCGGGGCGGCCGACGGCGGCGTCAGACGGTGCCGACGGCGGCATCCTGAGCGGCGACCTCGGCCAGCAGGAACTCGGCGAGATCCGCGTCGGAGCGCTCGGTGGTGAAGCCGGCCGCCTGCGGATGGCCACCACCGCCGCCGACGCGTGCGATGGCGGACACGTCGATCGTCGGGTCGGCGGCTCGCAGCGACACCTTGAACGTGCCGGGCGTGTGCTCGAGCTCGCGGGCCAGCGCGGCGATGCGCACGCCACGCAGGGTGCGGATCACATCGATGATGCCCTCCGCGTGCGCCTCGGTGGCGCCGGCCGCCGCGAAGTCCTCGGCGGAGATCCGAGCGGAGATCAGGGTGCCGTCGCCGTGGATCTCGAAGGAGTCGAGCGCATAGCGGAGCAGGTGGAGCTTGGCGGGGCGCACGTCCTCGTACAGGCGACGCCGGATCGCGGTCACGTCGATGCCGGTCGCGAGGAGCTCCGCGGCCATCTGGTGGGCCCGAGGCGTGGTGTTCTCGTACGAGAAGCGACCGGTGTCGGTCACGAGGCCGACGTAGAGGGCCTCCGCGATCGACGCGTCGAGCGGAACGTCGAGGCGGTGGATCAGGTCCCAGACCACCTCGGCGGTGCTTGAGGCATCCGGGACCAGGTGGTTGATCGTGCCGAAGGCGGTGTTGTCGTGGTGATGGTCGACGTTGACGACCGTCCGCATCTCTCCGAGGCGGTCACCGAGGGGTGAGCGGTCGGCGTTCCCGCAGTCGAGGAAGACGACCACGCGGTCGCCTCCGAGGTCGACCGTCTCCTCGTGCACCACGGTGCCGAGGTCGAACGTCGCGAGCTCGTCCGGGAGCACGGCGTCCTGGTGGCTGACGAACACCTCGACCGGCGTGCCACGGTGCGCCAGGGCGAGCCGGAGCGCCGTGATGCTCCCGATCGCGTCGCCGTCGGGGTGGGTGTGCGTGGCGAGGAGGACGCGGCCCGCGGAGCTGAGTGCCGCGACGACCTGTTCGGCGTTCGCTTCGCTCACGCGCCCCCGGGTTCCTTGCCCGGCGTCGGCGCCTCGTCGGAGCGCAGCAGGCCGTCGAGCCGCTGGGCGCGGCGCGCGGAGTCGTCGAGGTTGAACTCGAGCACGGGCGTGTACTTCAGCCGAAGTGAGCGGGCGATGCTCGACTGCAGGAGCCGCTTGGCGCGGTTCAGGCCGTCGAGGGTCGCCTGTTGCTCGGCCGCATCACCGAAGGTGCTCACGAACACCTTCGCGTGACGCAGATCGCCGCTGGTCTCGACCGACGTGACGGTGACGAATCCGATGCCCGGATCCGTCACCTCGTCGGCGATCGCTGCGGCGAGCACCTCCCGGAGGGAGCCGTCCACCCTTCGCATGCGCTGCGAGGCCATCTCGGCTCCCTTCGGGTTCTAGCGGGCGGCGAGCTCGCGCTCGACCTTGCGCGTCGTGTACACCTCGAGGAGGTCGCCCTCGTGCAGGTCCGAGAAGGACTTGAGCACGATGCCGCACTCGTAGCCGGCGGCCACTTCGCGAGCGTCGTCGTTGAAGCGGCGCAGCGACTCGATCTCGCCCTCGTGGATGACCGTCGCATCGCGGACCACGCGCACCTTCGAGCCGCGGGTGACGCGACCGTCGGTGACGTAGGAACCGGCGATCGTGCCGATCTTGGACGCCTTGAAGATCTGACGGATCTCCACGGTGCCCATCGCATCCTCGACCTCTTCGGGCTCGAGCAGACCGGTCATGGCCTGCTTGATGTCCTCGAGGGCGCGGTAGATGATCGAGTACGTGCGGATCTCGACGTCCTCACGGTCGGCGAGCTGCTTCGCAGAGCCCACCGGGCGGACGTTGAAGCCGATGACGATGGCGTCGGAGGCGGCCGCGAGGTTCACGTCCGACTCGGTGATGCCACCGACACCGCTGTGCACGATGTTGACGACGACCTCGTCCTGCGGGAGGCGGGCGATCTCGTCCTCGAAGGCCTCGACCGAGCCGGCCACATCGCCCTTGAGGACGACGGTGAGCTCCTTGAGCTCGCCGGAGCTGATCTCGGAGAAGAGGTCCTCGAGCGAGCGCTTGCGACCCGAGCGGCGAGCCTGCGACTCCTGGCGGAGGCGCAGTGCGCGCTCCTCGGCCTTCGTGCGGGCTTCCTTGTCGTTCTCGGCCTCCTGGACGAACTCGCCAGCCGACGGCACGGAGTTGAACCCGAGCACCTCGACCGGATCGCCCGGACCAGCCTCCTCGACGCGGTTGCCGTTGTAGTCGACGAGCGCCTTGACCCGGCCCCAGTGACCACCGGCGACGAGGGCGTCGCCGACGAGCACGGTGCCGCGCTGCACGAGCAGCGTCGCGACCGGGCCGCGGCCCGGGTCGAGCTTGGACTCGATGATCACGCCCGAGGCCTCGGCCTCGGGGGTTCGCGCGGATGTCCTGGAGGTCGGCGACGACGAGCAGCGTCTCGAGGAGGTCCTCGATGCCGGTCTTGGCCTTGGCGGAGACGTCGACGAACTCGACCTCGCCACCCCACTCGGCGGGCTGCAGCCCACGCTG
>JAQIJQ010000044.1:0-36985 GCA_036946195.1 Patulibacter minatonensis
TCTCGACCACCCGATCCTCGACGGGATCGCGGAGGCGCTCGACGGCCTCGGGCCCGACGTGCGCTGCGTCGTCCTCACCGGCGAGCCGGGGCTGTTCTCCTCGGGCTACGACATCGGCAACATCCCCGCCGACCGGTTCAACGAACTCGCCGAGCCGCTCGTCGCGCATCCGTTCGCCTCGGCCGTCGAGGCGCTCGACCGCTGCGAGATCCCCGTCGTCGCGGGGCTGTCCGGGCACACCATCGGCGGCGGCCTGGAGCTCGCGCTCTGCTGCGACCTGCGCGTCGCCCGCACCGACATCAAGCTCGGCATGCCGCCCGCCAAGCTCGGGCTCGTCTACTCCCACACGGGGCTGCAGCGCTTCCTCGACGTGGTCGGCGAGGCGCGCACACGTGATCTCTTCCTGCGCGGCAAGTACATCGACGCACCGAAGGCGGAGGTGTGGGGGCTCGTGAACGAGCTCGTCCCCGTCCCCCAGCACGCGGTCGGGCACCGCGACGAGCTCATCGCCGAGGCGCACGCCAAGGCCCTCGACGACACCGCCGTCTCGGTCGCCGCGGAGATCGCCGGCAACGCGCCGCTGTCGGTGCGCGGCAACAAGCGGGTGCTCCGCACCCTCCTGAACGAGCGCCGCCGCGTGCCGGAGGACATCGAGGCGTACGTGATCGCCGAACGCAAGGACTGCTTCCAGTCCGACGACTTCATCGAGGGCGTCCGCGCGTTCTCCGAGCGTCGCAGGCCCAACTGGCAGGGCAAGTAGTCCGGCTGCCGCCGACCGTCCCGCCGATCGACCCCCACGCATGCGGATCGTCACCTGGAACGTGAACTCGCTCCGCGCGCGCCTGGCGCGCGTGCAGGAGCTGCTCACCGACCACCGTCCGGACGTCGTCCTGCTCCAGGAGACGAAGGTGTCGGCGGAGGCGTTCCCGCACGCCGAGCTCGCCGACCTCGGCTACCACGCCGCCGAGCACTCGGGCGGGCAGTGGTGCGGCGTCGCGATCCTGGCCCGCAGCGACCTCGCGATCCAAGCGCCGACCACCGAGCTGTTCGGCAAACCCGCTGCCCGCCGAGGCGCGGTGGGTGGAGGCCACGATCGACGGCATCCGGTTCGCGAGCGTGTACGTGATCAACGGCCGCGAGCTCGGACACGAGCAGTACTTCCTCAAGCTCGAGTTCCTCGAGGCGATGGCCGCCCGCGCCGCCGACCTGCGCAACGCGGGCACGCCGACGATCATCGCCGGCGACGTGAACGTGTGTCCCCACGACATCGACGCCTGGGACCCGGAGGTGACGGCCGGCCGCACCCACGTCAGCCCCGCCGAGCGCAAGGCCCTCGCCTCCGTGCTCGAACAGGGCGGGCTCGTCGACGCGCACGTACACCGCTGGGGCCCGGAGGCCCAGCAGTTCACCTGGTGGGACTACCGCCAGGGCCACTTCCACAAGAACCTCGGCCTGCGCATCGACCTCCACATGGTCAGCGAGGGCCTCGCCGACGGCATCGCCGACGTCCGCATCCTGCGCGACCTGCGCAAGGGCACCAAGCCGAGCGACCACGCGCCGCTCGAGCTCGACCTCACCCGCTAGGCGAGGCCGGGCCCCGCACCGATCTCCCGATTTCGCGGGTATCGGGTCGGTGGGGCGGCATCCGGGGTACCACCCGCGCGGGGCGCGGCGCTGTTGAGCGGTGCTCAGGCGCGCGGCCCGAAGCGGGCCCGGCTCCTCCGACTTCGGCGTGCCCCTCCGGTAGATTGCCTCGAATGGCCCCGTTGATCACCCGTGAAGAGGCGCTCGAGCTCGGTCAGCTCCGCGATCCGAAGGCGATCGAGCAGCTGGTGGAACGCGCGTGGGAGGTCCGTCAGGACCGTTTCGGCACGTCGACCGACATGTGCTCGCTGGTCAACGCCAAATCCGGCGGATGTGCCGAGGACTGCGGGTTCTGCGCGCAGTCGCGCTTCGCCGAGGCCGAGACGCCGATGCACGCGATGATGGAGCCCGAGCAGATCCTCGAGCACGCTCGCGCCGCCGAGGCCGCCGGCGCGCACCGCTTCTGCATGGTGACCCAGGGCCAGGGCCTCTCCAAGCGCGACTTCGAGAAGCTCCTCGAGGGCACCCGCCTCGTCGCCCGAGAGACCAACCTCAAGCGCTGCATCTCGATCGGCCACATGAGCGTCGACCGCGCCAAGCTCCTCAAGGAGGCCGGCGTGCAGCGCGTGCACCACAACGTGGAGACGGCCAAGAGCTACTACCCCCGAGGTGTCGACGACCGTCCGCTACGAGGGCCGCCTGCGCACCGTCGACGCGATCAAGGAGGCCGGCCTGGAGAGCTGCGTGGGCGGCATCCTCAACCTCGGCGAGAGCCCCGAGCAGCGCGTCGAGATGGCCTTCGAGCTCGCCGAGATCGACCCCACCTCCGTGCCGATCAACCTGCTCAACCCGCGCCCGGGCACCAAGTTCGGCGACCGCGACTTCATGGATCCGTGGGAGGCCGTGAAGTGGATCGCGATCTTCCGCCTGGTCCTCCCCGACGCGCTCTTCCGCCTCTGCGGCGGCCGCGTCGAGAACATCGGCGACCTCCAGCCGCTGGCCGTCAAGGCCGGCGTCAACGGCGTGATGATGGGCAACTTCCTCACGACCCTCGGCAACACGCCCGAGCAGGACCGCGCGATGTTCGAGGAGCTCGGCCTCGACATCTCCCGCCAGCCCGACAACGGCAGCAACCCGCGGCCCGACAACCGCGCCGGCTGGCTCGAGGGCGAGACGCCGAACGTGATCGAGGACTTCATGGACCAGGCGCAGTGGGATGCGGGCGTCGCCGAGCGCGGCACCACCCCGCAGATCGCGCCGTCCATCGTGGCGCCCGGCACCGAGCGCGTTGACGGCCCGCCGACCGAGGTCGGCACCGAGGGCGGCGCGGACGGGCTGAACGTGCGCCTCTGGGACCCCTCCACGCAGCTGCGGTACCGCCCGCGCAAGAACCCGCCGCCGCCGCGCCCCGACGGCGCGCCGAACGTCGGCCAGGGGCGTACGACGCGCGAACGACGCGTCGCCGAAGCCAGCGCCAGCTGAGGCCCGGTGCCGACCCCCTCCTCCAGTCGCGACGAGCTGCGCGCCGACCAGCGCCGCCGCCTCCTGAACGCCATGGCCACCGTCCTCTCGAAGGACGGGTACCACGGCGCCCGCATCCAGGACATCGCCCGCGAGGCGAAGGTGTCGCTCCGCACCTTCTACGCCGAGTTCGAGACGAAGGAGCAGTGCTTCCTCGCCCTGCACCGCGAGCTCGTCGGAAGCATGGAGACGGTCGTCGTCGACTCCCTCGACTTCTCGAAGCCGTGGAAGGACGTGATGCGCCAGGGCTTCCAGACGTACTACGACGCGCTCGCCGCGTTCCCCCTGATCACCCGCGCCATCAGTCTCGAGCTCGCCACCCTCAGCGACGAGGCGCGCCGCGAGCGCGACGCGATGATCGGCCGCTTCGGCGAGATGCTCATCGAGCTCGTCGAGCGCGGCCGCGCGCTGCACCCCGACATCCCGTCGCAGGCGCTCTCCCCGTCGATGGCGCGCGGCGTGATCGGCGCCGTCACCGAATCGGTCGAGAGCAGCGTCGTGAACGACGAGATCGACCAGATCCCGTCGCTCGTCGAGACCACCACCGAGATGCTCTGGCGCCTCGTCACCCACGTCGAGCCGCCGAACGCCGACAACCCACCGATCTCCGGAGCTAGCGGGATCACCCCGACCGGAGGGGATGACGCCGTCCGGTAGGGCGGGCATCCTGGAACGCGCGATGGACGAGCTCAGCACGCGCCTCGAAGAACTTCGCGAACTCGGCCTCTACCGCCGACTTCGTCAGGTGAGTGGTCCGCAGGGGCCGCGCGTGGTGCTCGACGGCACGCCCGTGCTGCTGCTCTGCAGCAACAACTACCTCGGCCTCAGCGATCACCCGCGGATCCGCGAGGCCGCCGCCGACGCTGCGATGCGCTGGGGCGTCGGCGCGGGCGCCTCGCGTCTGGTGTCGGGCTCGATGACGGTGCACCGCCGCCTCGAGGAGCGGCTCGCTGCGTTCAAGGGCACCGAGTCGTCGGTGCTCTTCGGCTCCGGCTACCTCGCCAACATGGGCGTGATCCAGGCGCTCGGCGACCGGTCCTCGCTCATCCTCTCCGACGAGCTCAACCACGCGTCGATCATCGAGGGCTGCCGTGCGGCGAAGGCCCCGACGTTCGTGTACCGCCACGGCGACCTCGAGCACCTCGCGTGGGCGCTGCGCGAGAAGGTGCCGTCCGGCGCGGTGGGCAAGCCGCTCATCGTCACCGACTCCGTGTTCTCGATGGACGGCGACATCGCCCCGCTCGAGGGCATCGTCGAGCTCGCGCGCCGCCACGGCGCCCGCACCGTCGTCGACGAGGCCCATGCCACCGGTGCCGTCGGCCCGGGTGGCCGCGGAGCCGTCGTCGCCGCCGGCCTGGAGGGTGAGGTCGATGCGATCGTCGGCACCCTCGGCAAGGCGCTCGGAGCGTACGGCGCGTTCGTCGCCGGCAGCCAGGAGCTCACCCGCTACCTCGTGAACGCGGCCCGCCCACTCATCTTCTCGACGGCGCCCGCGCCGCCGATCGTCGCCGGTGCTCTCGCGGCGCTCGACCTGGTCGAGCAGAGCCCGGAGCGCGTCGAGCGGCTGCACGGCAACTCGCGCGTCCTGCACCGGGCGCTCCGCGACGAGGGCTTCGAGCTGCCCGGCGAGCCCAGCCACATCGTGCCGATCGTCGTCGGCGATGCGACGACGACGATGACGCTCTGCGAGCAGCTACTCGAACGGCGCGTGTTCGCGCAGGGCATCCGGCCTCCCACGGTGCCGCAGGGCACGTCGCGGCTGCGGGTCACCGTGTCGGCCTCGCACACGCCGCAGGAGCTGCGCCGCGCCGCCCAGGCCATCGCGGACGTCGCCCGCGGCCTCGGTCTGCCGGTCGGCGATGGCCCGCGCCGTCCCTTCGATCACGGCGTCGCACGACGGCGACGGCCTGGGCGAGTGGAGCGCGGCCCCGGCCCGCACCGCCGCCACGTCGGCCCCGGCGCTCCCGCGGCCGGCTGCCTCGGCCACGCGGGCCAGCGCGGGCGCCTTCTTCGACGTCGAGGCGATCGACCCCGGCATGGTGCGCGCCAGCCGCGGCGCCGCCTCGCCGTTCGACGTCCGCTTCTGAGCGGCCGCGTCGCCGCGGCGGCCCGTCCGGTCCGCCAGCGTGCCGGCTCAGGGTGCGGCGCCCAGGCCTGCGGCGCGTCCTGCGGCCGCGAGCAGCGCCGGCTCAGGCGCCGGGACCACACCGAGGCGCAGGATCGGAACGCCGGCACGGGCGCTGAGGTAGGCGAGGTTGTCGACCTCGATCTCGGTCGGATCGTCGCCCCAGGGCGTGAGGACGACCGCCCGCACGGCGAGCCCACGCGTGCGCGCCGCCTCGAGGGTGAGCATGACGTGGTTGATCGTGCCGAGGCCGGGGTGCGCGGCGATCAGCAGCGGCAGCGCGAGCTCGGCCGCAAGATCGGCCATGGTGGCGCCGCCGTCGTCGATCGGCACGAGCAGCCCGCCGGCGCCCTCGGCGACGAGCACCGGCGCAGCGCTCTCCGCGCCGGCCTGCGGCCCGGTGCCATGGGCGCTGACGGCCGCGGCGGCGTACCGCGCACGGATCTCGTCGGCGAGTCCCGCGGGCGTGTGGGCCGCACCGACCCAGCGAGCCGCCAGGTGCGGCGACACCGCGGGCCCATACCGGTGCGGGGCGATCTCGTCGGCCGGCTCGCCGGTGATCCGCGCGAGCAGCTCGTGGTCTGGCGGCCAGACCGGGTAGTCGTCGTCGAGACCGCTGAGCAGCGGTTTGGCCGCCACCACCCGCTCCCCGGCGGCGACGAGCGTCGCCGCCAGCGCAGCCGCGACCACGCTCTTGCCGACCCCGGTCCCGGTACCGGTCACGAACCACCCGCGCATCCCGGCATTGTCGCCGACGCCTCACTCTGGCGCGTTGCCGCGGCGGTGAGCCGTTGGTAGCGTGCCGCGCCGTGTCGCGCCGAGCCAGGGTCAGGTCCATCGTCGTGAGCGTGGCGCTCGCCATCGCCGCCGCCACGCTCCCCAGCACCGCGCAGGGCCGCCGCGGGCCGGCGCCCGAGCCCGTGTTCGTGATCCCGGGCTACATCGACTGCACCGTCAGCCGCACCTCGAGCGCCGACTGGCCGAACATGCTCGGCGCGGTCCACACGGGGGTCGACACCGCCTACGCGGCCGCCCGTGCCGCCGGCCGCAGCGTCGAGCCGGTCCCGGCCGACTGGTACCTCGGCTGGGCCTACTCCGCCTGCGGGCACGACATGAACGACCTCGCCAAGCAGCTCGACACCGCCCTTGCTGCGTTCCAAGCACGCACCGGCGCGGCCAAGATCGACGTCGTCTCGTTCTCGCTCGGCGGCATCATCCTCCGCTACTGCGCGACGAACGCCGGGGGCCAGACGCCGCTGTGCGCCTCGCGGATCGACGACTGGGTCGGGCTGGTGAACGCCACGCAGGGCTCCCAGCGGGCGAACCTCCTGCTCTGTGCCGGCCTCGCCTTCCGCGACATGTGGAGCGCCTGCCTGGCGATCATCCCGGGCAGCCTCGAGATCCGCCGCATGAACGCTCGGGGGCCGGCACCGTTCGGCGTCGAGTCGTCGATATACTGGACGCCGGACGACGACTACATCTCACCCCCGACCAACTCGCGGCTCCCCGGCGCGGCGAACCACCGCACCACCTCGCCGGTCGGGCCCGTGCTGCACGCCGAGATCTGGGGCGCACCGAAGTGCCCCGCGATGCCGGAGATCGTCGGCCGGGACCTGATCGACACCGTCCCGCACGCACCGGGCGACTCCGAGACCGACTGCTCGGCCCGTCCGGCCGCTTAGCTCAGCCGCCGGCGGCGGCGACCTTCGCGAGCGAGCCGTCGATCAACAACTCCACCGGCGCCTTGTCGTCGGTGTACACCGGGCCGCCCGAGCGAGCCGGCTCGAGCCGGCCGGCCGTCGCCTGCATCGTCGACGCGAGCTCGACGAGGTCGGCCCGCGTCGCCGGGGCGCGCACGCCCGCGCCCGTGGCGCTCCGTCCCTCGACGACCGCTGCGGCGGCCCGCAGCGCCCGCGGATCGAGCGGACCGACGGCTCCGACGAGCTGCGTGTTGAGCGATTGTGCGGGATCGCGGAGCACGCTGCGCAGACCGGCGGCGCGCATCGTCGCGGCGAGCACCTTCTCGAGCTCGTCGTCGCCCTCGGGGTGGCCGACGTTCACGATCACCACGCCACCCGGCGCGAGGCGCTCCTTCGCGAGCCGGAAGAACTCGCGCGTCGAGAGGTGGAACGGGATGTACGGCTGCCGGTACGCGTCGACGAGGATCGCGTCGTAGTCGCCGGCGCTGCGCCGCAGCTCCACGCGTGCGTCGCCGGTGCGGAGCGTGAGGCGGTCTCCACCGAGGCCGAACCAGCGCCGACCGAGCTCGGCGAGCTGATGGTCGTAGTCGACGGCGTCGACGTGCACCTGCGGGTCGAGCGCGCGCATCGCCGTCGCCGCGGTCCCGCCGGCGTTGCCGAGGATCAGCACCCGGCGCGGCGCGTGGCCCGTGAGCTGGGGCAACGCGAGGAGCTCGTCCCAGTAGAGACCGGTCATCACGGTCCCCTCGCGCCAGAGCGAGTGGATCGCATGTCCCTCGCCGAGCTCCATCGTCCGCGTACCGTCGGAGCCCTCGAGCACCCGCGCGTACTGCTCGCTCGTCTCGCGCTCCTCAAGCAGGCGCTGGCCGCCGGACGCCGCCTTGATCACGGGCGTCGGGAGCGCGAAGAGCGCGACGATCGCGGCCGGCACGGTGAGCGAGACGGCGAGCACCCGACCGCGCGCCGCGCCGAGCAGGCCCCAGGCCGCGACCACCGCGAGCGCGAACGCGAAGAGCAGGAACGTGCGACGGGTGCCGAGCAGCGGGATCAGCACGAGCGCGGCGAGGAAGGTGCCGACGAGCGATCCGCCCGTGCCGAGCGCCGAGAGCCGGCCGGCGGTACGTCCGGCGCGCGCGAGGGCGTCGTCGCCGCTGGCCTCCACCTCGTCGAGCGCGAGGCGCACCGCGTAGGGCGTGACCGCGCCCAGCAGCGCGAGCGGCGTCGCGACGAGGAGGAGCACCGCGACGAGCGAACCGAAGAACCCGGGGGCGCTGATGTCGTCGAGGGCCCGCACGCCCGCGCCCAGGAGCGGCGTCGCGAGGATCGGCGTGAGCGCGAGGAGGCCAGCGCCACCGAGGAGCAAGGCGTACATCCGCGGCGCCTGCGGCCCCGAATCGGCGAGCTTGCCGCCGAACCAGGCGCCGAGCGCGAGCGCGACGAGCACGATCGCGATGGTGTTGGCCCAGATGACCGTGGAGCTGCCGAACGCCGGCGCCAGGAGGCGGGCCGTGGCCATCTCCGCGCCGAGGGTCGACGTGCCGCACACGGCGACGACGAGGCCGAGCGAGGGGGAAGTGGGGCGCCGCACGACCCCGCACCCTACGGGGCCGCGGGCCGTTCGGGCGCAGTCGACCGGCGCGCGGCGCGCGGCGGCGGTAGCGTGTCCGAGGTGTCTGCGTCCGCCAGTGATGACCTCCGCCGGCGCGACCACGCCGTGCTCTGGCACCCGTTCACGCAGCAGCAGGCGTGGACGGCCGAGCCCGCGCCCGTCATCGTCGAGGGCGACGGCTGTGAGCTGATCGACGCCGACGGCCGCCGCTACCTCGACGGCACCTCGTCGCTGTGGTGCAACGTGCACGGCCACCGCGTGCCCGAGATCGACGCAGCGATCACCGCCCAGCTCGACAAGGTGGCCCACAGCACGCTGCTCGGACTCACGCACCCCCTCGCGATCGAGTGCGCGGAGCGGCTCGTCGCGATCGCCCCGGGCGACCTCTCGCGGGTGTTCTACTCCGACACCGGCGCCGCGGCCACGGAGATCGCGCTCAAGATGGCCTTCCAGGCCCACGTGCAGAACGGCGACACCGAGCGCACCACGTTCGCGTACGTCGATGCCAGCTATCACGGCGACACGCTCGGAGCCGTGTCCGTCGGCGGCATCGAGGTGTTCCACGAGCGCTTCCGCCCCCTCCTCTTCGACGGCGTCCGCCTGCCGTGGGGCGATGCCGAGGCCGCCGCCGCGCTCGTGCGCGAGCACGGCCACCGGCTCGCGGCCGTGATCGTCGAGCCGGTGGTGCAGGGCGCCGGCGGCCTGCTGATCCAGCCCGACGGATTCCTGCGTGCGCTGCGCGAGGCCGCGACCGAGGTCGGCGCCTACCTGATCTGCGACGAGGTGGCCACGGGTTTCGGCCGGACGGGCACGATGTTCGCCTGCGAGCAGGAGGAGGTCGAGCCCGACATCCTGTGCCTCGCCAAGGGGCTGACCGGCGGCTACCTCCCGCTCGCGGCCACGCTCGCCACCGAGGCCATCTACGAGCGGTTCCTCGGCGGCGTCGAGGAGCTCAAGACGTTCTTCCACGGCCACACCTACACCGGCAACCCGCTCGGCTGCGCGGCGGCGATCGCGAGCCTCGACCTGCTGGAGGGTGGCACGCTCGCGGCGTCGCAGGAGCGCGGGCGCGAGCTCACCGCACACCTCGAGGAGCTCATCGCGCCGCTGCCCGGCGTGCACGAGGTGCGCCACCGCGGCCTGATGGTCGGCGTGGAACTGCTCCCGCACGCCGCAGAGGCCCGCGCCGGGCACGCCGTGATCGTCGAGGCCCGCGACCGCGGCGTGCTGCTGCGGCCCCTCGGCGACATCGTCGTCCTCATGCCGCCGCTCGCCATCAGCGCCGCGCAGCTGCGCCACCTCGTCGAGGTCACCGCTGCGGCCATCACGGCGGTGAGCGACCGCCTCGGCGTCCCGGCTGCACCGCGCGGGCTCGACGGGCGGCGGATCCCCTCGTGACGAGCGGCGCGGGGCTCGGCAGCGCGGGGGTGCTGCGGCCGAGCGCCCTCGATCAGGCGTTCCTGGAGCTCGAGCAGACGGGCCGCCCGCCCCTGCACATCGGCTGGGCCGTCGAACTCGAGGGCGGAGCGCCGTCTGCCGCGCTGATGCGGGCCGTGATGGCGAGCGCGATCGGCGCCACGCCGGCGCTCACCCGCCGCCTCGTGCGCGATCCGATCACGGGCGCGCTGCGCTGGTTCGACGACCCGTGGTTCGACGCGGGCGCGCACGTCGATGCGCTCGCCGTCCCCGACATGCGCGACCGACACGCCGTCGACGCCCTCGTCACCCGCCTCTTCGCCGAGCGCCTCCCGCGCGACCGTCCGCTCTGGCGCCTGCAGGCCCTCAGCGACGGCGGGCGCACGCTGATGGCCGGTCAGCTGCACCACGTGATCGCCGACGGCGTCGGCTCGGTGGAGCTCGCGCTCGCGCTCGTCGCCGGGATCATGGCCGACGAGACGCCGGTCGCCCCCACCCTGCCGCCGCCGACGCTCCTCGAGGGCGTGAAGGCCGACCTCTGGGGCGTCGTCCGCACGCTGACCGATCTCAGCGGCCTGCCCGACCTCGTCACCGCCACCCAGCTGTACGCCGAACGGCTCACGGCCCCCGCACAGCCGGCGTGGGACGGCCCGCGGTTCATCGCCCGCAGCAGCGTGCCGCTCGACCCGCTTCGCGCCGGTGCCCGCGAGCGCGGCGGTACCGTGACGGCGGCCCTGATCGTCGCGATCGCGCGCGCCCTGCGGGGCACCGGCGTGATCGATCCGCACCACTCGGAGGCCTTCGTGCCGCTGAACGCCCGTGGCGACGGCGGCGACTCGGCGAACCCCATCTCGGTGATCTACGCACCGCTCCACGCGACCGGCGATCCCGTGGCCGCGCTGCGCGCCACGTCCGCCGCCCTCAAGGCCAGCCGCGAGCAGGCGGCGTCGATCAGCTCGGTGAGCCGACGCGCCGACGACCTCCCCTCGGCGGTGCGCGGCACCGTCACCCGTCAGATCGCCGGGCAGTTCTTCGCGCCCGTGATCGTGTCCTCGGTCCCCGGCCCGCCGGAGCCGCTCGACCTCTTCGGCCGCCGGATCACCGGCATGTGGGGCTGGGCGCCGTCACCGGCCGGTCAGCCCGTCGCGATGACGGCGCTCTCGTACGCCGGACGCCTCCACCTCACGCTCGTCGGCGACACCGCCGGACTGGCCGACGGCGCCGCCACGCTCGAGGCCATCGGCCAGGAGCTCGAGCGGTTCCACTAGCCAGCCGCGGGCACCTCGGCCGGTGCCGGCTCGGCCGGCGCCGGCGGGCCAGCCGGATGACGGTTCGCCAGCGCGACCACGGCCTCGACCCAGTCGGTCTGCACTTTCTGGATCACGGGCGCCGTGAGCAGACCGGTCGCGCGCGCGGCCGGGCCGACCCACAGCTCCTCGGAGCGCAGGAGCGAGCGGTCGTCGTCGATCGGCTTGACGGTGAAGCAGTGGCAGGCCTTGAAGCCCGGGGCGTTCGAGGCCCAGGCCAGGCTGCGCAGCTGCGGGTCGGCCTGGACGACCTTCATCGGCGGCACGAAGAGCGGCCCGAGGAAGAACGAGACCGTCGTACCCTCGGCGAGCTTGCGGGCGCCGCCGTAGAGCTTCACGTGGTGCAGGCCGCGGTAGTGCTCGACGTGCAGGTCCGGTCGCAGGAGCCACTCGTAGACCGCATCGGCCGGTGCGGCGACCTCGCGGACAGCGAAGCCGCGCGGCCCGGGCTTGTGGGCCGGGAACCCGGCCGGCCAGGGCGTCGTGATGGAGGTGACGTCGGTTGCGGCGCTGCTCATGGGCGTGATGGTACCCGACAGTCTCCTCTCCGCCGGACGGCGTTGGCGCACGGGCACTGCGCGACACGCGTCACACCACTCGCGGAACCGTCGCTCCACGCCCAGTGCGGTCGGTACGATCGCCCGCGGCGTCGCCCTGCCCTCCGTGTCCGCGGCGCCTCCCCCCACCGCACCGCCGAGTTGTCTGCTCTCTCTTCGCTGATCGCCGCTGCCCGCCGCCGCCCTGTCGTCGCCGTGCTGCTCCTCCTCATCGTCGTCCTCGGCAGCGCGCTGCGGATCGACAAGCTCGGCACGGGGCCGCGCGTGTCGGTCGACGAGCGCTCCTACCTGGGGATCGCGAACAACATGGTGGTCCACCGCTCGTACGCCTACGGCCAGGATCCGCTCCACTGGGCGCCGGGCACGCCGTTCCTGTTCGCGACCGCGATGAAGCTCACCGGCACCGGCGCCATCGACCAGCGCCTGCCCGGTCAGAAGAACGTCGCGGTGTACGCGCAGACGTTCGTGAGCATCCTGGCGATCGTCGCCGTCTTCGCCTTCGCCAACTGGCTCGGCGGCGCCGGCGCGGGCCTGCTCGCCGCGTTGATGACGGCGATCTACGACCCCCCTCGTGCTCGTCGCGCGCTCGTACCTGTCGGAGCCGCTCGGCGGGTTCTTCTTCGTCCTGGCGGCCTTCGCGTTCTGCGTCGCGATCTCGAAACGGGGCCGCTCGTGGAGGCGCCCCGCGCTCGCCGGCTTCCTGCTCGGCATGGCCGTGCTCTCCCGCAACGACCTGCTCCTGCTCTTCGGGGTCTTCCCGGGCCTCGCAGCCCTGATGATCTGGCGGCGCGAGGATCTGCGGACCGGCATCACCGTCGGCGCGATCGCCCTCGCCGCGGCGATCGTGACGGTGACGCCGTGGGTCACCTACGCGTCGATCGAGACCGGCAAGCTCACCCCCATCACCACGGCGGGACCGAGCTCCCTGTGGGTCGCCACCTACCTCCCGGCCGGCGGGCGCCAGATCATCGCCAAGCGCCAGTTCATGAAGGAGGTGTGCGCCACCTTCCCCGACCGTCAGGACGCCTGCGGCGTGACCGCCACGCAGATGGACATGCGCCTCATCTGGGAGCTGTTCGAGCGCAAGCACCCGGGCCTCACGCAGGAGGAGGCCATCCAGGCCGAGCTCGACCGCAACATCCGCGACTACGCGTTCGGCCAGCCGCTGAAGTTCGGCGAGATGCTCGTCAACAAGTCGGGACGCATCTGGGGCAGGCCCTGGGGCGGCGGCGGTATCGGCCGGATGGAGTCGAGCGTCACCCAGCACCGCGCGTTCCTCGGGCTCGCGCTGCTCGGCGTGCTCGCGGGCGGGTTCTTCGGAGGCCGCCGGCGCCGCTACGTGTGGATCGCGTTCGCCGCGCTCTTCACCGTCACCGCGCTCAACACGATCTTCGTCTCGGAATCCCGCATGAGCCTGCGAATGACCCCGCTCTTCCTGGCGGTCGGCATCGGCGGGGCCGGCGCGGCCCTGCGCGCCCGTCGCGGCGACGACGAACCGGAGTTCATGACCACGGCCGACGACGATGCCGAAGCGCCGAACGGGGACGCACCGTTGCGCGATCCGGTCTCATCTGCCGATCATCTCCGTGACGGAACATCCGAGGCCGGCGACGTGACGCCGGACGACCCTCCGTCCCCGAGCGCCCCCGACGCCGATCCCTCACCCTCGACCTGAGCTAGAGATTTTGACGCCGAAGACCCTGCGCGGCCACCGCGTGAACCGTGAGACCAAGCTCGTCGTCGCCGCCGCCAGCATCCTGGCGGGGCTGAACGGCCTGGCCGCGCTCACGTACGCGCCGTCCCAGCACGTCCGTGCCGTCGGCGAGCGCGTCGCCGACTCCGAGCTCCAGCCGATGATCGCGACCGGGCTCTGGTGCATCGGCCTCGCGCTCGTGCTCACCGTCGTCGCCTTCGGCGTCCTGCGCAAGCGCCGCGGTGCCTGGGGCATCGCGCTCGGTATGCTCGCCGTCCTCACGATCGTCGAGGTCGTGCACCAGCACCCCGCGAGCCAGGTGGCGCTCCCGATCGCCGGATTCGGCTCGCTCCTCGCGATGCGCCGGCGCCTCGTCGCCGAGCCGTTCCGCGACCTGCTGCGCCGCCACATGCTCCCGAGCGCCGACGCTCAGGACCGCGCCCGCAAGCTCGTCCGCACCTACGGCCGCGAGTCGATGGCGCCCTTCAAGATGCGCACCGACGTCGGCCACCTCTTCGCGCCCGACGGCGACGCCGTCCTCGCGTTCCGCGTGGAGAACCGCACGCTACTCGTCGCCGGCGATCCGGTCGGCACCCCCGCGGGCCAGCGAGCCGTCCTCACCCTCAGCCGCGACCTCGCCCGCCGCGCCGGCCTGCGCTTCGGCGTCAGCACTGCCAGCGAGCAGATGGCCGACCTGCTCCGAGACGAGTACGGCATGCGCCCGATCTACATGGGCTGCGAGGCCGTCGTGGCGACCGACACGTTCAGCCTCCAGGGCCACCGCATCAAGAAGGTCCGCCAGGCGCACCGCCGCGTGCAGAACGCCGGCTACGCGCTCGAAGCCCTCACCCGCGACCAGCTCACCGCCGCCGATCACCACGCGCTCCGCGCCCTGCAGGTCGCCTCGCGGGCCGGCGACGAGGAGCAGAGCTTCGCGATGGCGCCCGAGTCGATCGAGGCTCCCGGCCTCGACGACGCACGCCTCATCCTCGCCCGCCACACCGAGACCGGCCACATCGCCGGCGTGATGGCGTTCATGCCACTCGCGCAGCGCTCGATGTGGTCGCTCGCGCTCCAGCTGCGCGATCCGCAGTCGCCGAACGGCGTGATCGACGCGCTCGTCGTCCACGCCATCCAGTCCGCGAAGGATGCCGGAGTCGAGGCGATCTCCCTCAACTTCGCCGCCGCCCGCCGCTACCTCCACGAGCCCGTCGCCGGCTTCTGGCCGCGCGTGGCCCGCGTCCTCGGTCAGCTCGCCACCCGCTGGACCCAGATCGACGACCTGCGGTACCACAACGAGAAGTTCTCGCCCACGTGGGAGCGGCGCTTCGTCGTCGTCGACCACCCTCTCCACATGCCGCACGTCGCCTTCGGCACCATCTGGCAGGAGGGTCAGCTCCCGCGGCCCGATGCCTTCATCCGCCCCGCGTGGCCGATGTGCGGCCACTGCCCCGACGGCAACGCCGTCCCCACCTGAGCGACGCTCGCGTCCGCCTCCCGCTCCGAGGGCGCCTACCCGCACGTTCGTCGTCGCCCGCCCCACCCGAACGGGACCTGCGGCGCGTTCATCACCTGAGGGCGCCCCACCCTGCTCGGGGGTGGGGACGGCGCAGGCGAGTCACCCCCGTGTCCTCAGCCCGCGCCGTCCCGGCACCGGTGCCGGTCGGCTGTCCCCACTCCGAACCGGTACCGACACAGAGCGCGCCGCAGCGCCCCTGATACGCGCCGGATGTGTGGTGATCGTCACACATCCGGGCGCGGCGTTCAGCTGCCCCCGGGGCGAAGCGGTCGACGCCGACCTCAGCCGGCCCCGAGCACCTGGAAGGCCCACCCGGCGACGAGGTCGTCGTCACGGTCCGGGTCGAGGGTGGTGCGAGCGCGCGCGAGGGCATCGGCGAGGCCGACGCCCGTCGCCAGCTCGGCGTGGAGCGCGACCATGAGGCGCCGAGTGGCGTCGTCGGGGACGGGCAGGACGCTGGCGACGAGAGCGGTGGTGCCGAGTCGCAGGAGTGCGGCCGCGAGGCCGAGGAGCTCGTCGCCGGGGTGCACGGCCGAGAGACCGGCGTCGCAGGCGGAGAGGACGATCCGGGCGGGTGCGCGCCCGAGGCGTTCGAGCTCGAACACGCTGAGCGCGCCGTCGTGCAGCTCGAGCGAGGAGAAGAGCGGATTGTCGGCGCGGAAGTGGCCGTGGCACGCGAGGTGGGCCAGCGAGGCGCCCGCCATTGCGTCGCGAACGTCGTCGACGGTGGCGGCGGCCCCGGTGAGGACGGTGGCATCCGGGTGGGACGTGGAGATCCCGTCGACCTCGGTGCCGGCGTGCTCCAGCCGCGGGCCGCCGACGAGCAGTGTCCGACCGCCTCGTGGCACGGCATCGCGACCGCGCATCCAGAGCATCGCGGACGGGGCGACGCTCGGGGCGGGAGCGAGGCCGAGCGCGTTCCAGGGCAGGCTGTGCAGCGGGCCGCTCGGCACCACGACGGTGGCGCGTCCGTCGACGAGGTCGGCGATGGGCTCCCAGAGGGCGGCTCGCAGGCGCCCGGCGCTCGCGACGGCGGCGGCCCGCGCCGCAGCGCGGAGCGCCGGGACGGAGGACGGGAACGCCAGGCGGCGCAGGGCCAGCCGCAGTCCCTCGACCTCGAGCGCGATGCCGGCTGCGGGGAGCAGCCAGCGGAACCGCGTGCGCCCGTCCGCGACCACGAGCACCCCGAGCCGTCCGTCGACCTGGACGAACTCCACGAGCACGGTCGAGGCGAGTGACGCGACGAGTGCGTCGACGTCGACTGCGTCGGCGCCCCGCCCGCGGGTGGGTGCGAGGAGGTGCGCACGGCGGCGGACCTCGTGCTCGAGCTGCGCCTGCTCGGCGATCAGCGCCCGCGGGTCGCCCCCGCTCCGCGCCGAGGCCTCGGCATCGGCGGCGACCCGGCGCAGGCGCGCGAGCGAGGCTGCGAGCTCGGGATCGGACGGCGCCGACGCCGGGGGTGGTGTCAACACCCCTGCACGGAGGCGCTCCGCCCAGGCCAGGGCTTCGCGGGGGCGCCCGCCCGTGACGGCGAGGCCGAGCCCGAGGTCGGCCAGCTCGACCGCGTGGCCGAGGGCTCCGGCGCGCAGCTCCGTCGCGCCCAGCGTCGCGCGGTACGACTCGAGCACGCGCCAGCCGGCGAGCGCGGCGGCCTTGGCGCCGCGCAGATCGCCCAGGGCATGCTTGCGGAGGGCGCGGGCGTGGTGCGCCTGGATGCGCGCCGAGACCGGGGCGCCGCGCCCGGCCCGAATACGGTCGAGCTGCGCGAGCGCGTCGTCGGTGCGGTGCAGGTCCAGCGCGATGCGGGCGGCCAGCAGTCGAGCGTTCGATGCGCTGGAGCCCCAGCCGAGCGCGTCGAGCGCGTCGCCCGTCCGCACGGCGGCGTCGAGCAGGTCGGCGCCGCGGCCTCCTTCGTCCCAGGCTGCGCGCACGAGCACCTCGTCGGCGAGAGCCCGCCACGGCGGCCGGCCCTGCAGGGCCAGCGCGTCGAGCGCCTCCTGCGCGAGCGCACGTGCGGCCGCCGGGTGGCCGCCGAACAGCGCGGCCTGCGCGGTGAGTACCCGGGCGTCCGTCGCCTCGCTCCGCATGCCGGCGTGGTCGAGCGCGGCGATCGCAGCGCGCCCGGCACGTTCCGCGTCGGCAGCGAGGCCGGCGAGACGGAGCACCTCGCAGCGATCGAGCTGGTGCATGCCGGCGCGCAGGCCTCCGAACGCGTCGAACGCCGGGGTCACCTGCTCCATCAGGCGCAGCGCCTCGACCATCGCACCGCGCCGCGCCTGCAGGAATCCGCGGTTCGCGTCGATCAGCGTCGCGATGTGGGCGAAGCCGTGCTGCGCGCAGAGCTCGGCCCCGGCGTCGAGGTCCTGCTCGGCGAGGTCCAGCTGTCCGCGGAACATCAGCAGCACGGAGCGCGTGCACCACAGCCGTGCGAGCACCTGGTGCTCACCGGCAGCCGACGCCACCGTCTGGGCGGTCGCATACGCCTCGAGCGCCGCATCCTCGAGGCCGGCGCGTTCGAGGACGAACGCACGCTGCAGCGCCAGTCGCCCGCTTCCCGGGGCGTGTTCGACGGCTCGGAGCGAGAGGTCGAGCGCGGCCTCCCGCGCACCGTCGTGCTGCAGCAGGACGGCGTGGATCATCTCGGCCTCGCCCAGCAACCCCGTGTCGCCGGCCAGGCGTGCGGCGTGCACGGCGGCGGCCGCATCGACGAGGCCGCGTTCGAGCTCGTGCAGCTCCAACGCGGCCATCGCGCGGGCGCGGAGCGCGACCGAGCGCACGCGGTGCGCGGGCTCCTGCGCGAGTGCGGCGTCCGCCCGCTGGATCGCGAGGCTCGGGTCCGTCGCGATCGCCGCCCAGGCCTCGGTCGCGAGGGTGTCCGGATCGGTCAGGCGCTGACCCACGGCGTCACGAACGCGACGTCCGGCAGTCGCAGGCGCACGCGCAGCGGCCCGGGGCCCAGGTCGTCGGACCGGAACCGGCCGTGCGGGTCGAGCTCGGCCGCACGGCTGCCGGACGGCGTCTCGACGGCGACGGTGGCGGCCCCGTCGAGCGGCGCGTCGCCCGGCAGGAGCGCGCCGACGATCGTTCGGTGGTCACCGGCGGCGCGGACTTCCAGCTCGAGGAACAGGCCACCGAGCTGGAAGGTGAGCACGCGCGCGTCGCCCCCGCGGACGCCCGCGAGCGCGGTGTCGGTGGCCGCGGAATCCTCGATGAGGGCAGCGAGCTGCGTGTCGAGGTCGCGAAACTCGATGGCCGCGCTCGCGGCGGCACGGACGACCGCCGGCACGGGGTCGTCCGCGGCGTGCAGCAGCCGCAGCTCTTCGAGGAGGGCGTCGTCGGGATCTCGTGGTGCTTGCGCCATCACTACCTACAGAGCATCAACCGGCGTCGGTGATACCGAGTCCTTCACATTCGTGGCGCAAACGCTCCAGGCACCGCCCGCGCGTCGGGCCGATGCTGCCGATCGGCATGTCGAGCGCGGCGCTCACGTCCTCGTACGACGGCGCCGGGTCGGCGGTCAGCACGCGCAGGAGCCGTCGACAGGACTCGGGCAGCTGGGCGAGGGCTCGCCGCAGGACGGCCGCGCGGTCCTGGGTCAGGAGCTGGTCCTGCGGGCCGGGCGACGCTTCGACGAGGTCGTCGAACTCGGCGACGGGCGTGGTCCGTGCGGCGCTCGCTCCGACGAGCCGCAGCGACTCCCGCCGAGCCGTCGTCGCGAGCCATGCACCGACGCGCTCCGGGTCGTTGATGCGGCCGAGGTGCTCGACGAGCCGGAGCCACGTCGTCTGCACGACGTCGGCCGCGTCGCTGTCCGAGAGCCGGTGCGATCGGGCGACGGACCAGAGCAGCGGGGTGTACCGATCGACGAGGCGGTCCCATGCCGCGCGGTCTCCGCTCGAAGCGGCCGCAACTGCTGCTGATACGTTCACGAAGTTGGCGAGGCCGGGGGGCCTGGCCACCTTACCGATCGGAGCAGGGGTGCAAACGGACGGATCGACGCCGGAGCGGCAGGACTCTCGGTGGGACGACGCGGTGCGTCAGGACCCGCGAGTGGCCGTGTACGAGGCCGAGGGCAGCTGGTTCCTCTACCGGCCGGGGCGCGTGCTGGTCGACCGCGACACGCTCGAGGGCAAACGCACGCAGAGCGGCGAGTTCCGGGAGCGCGTGTCCAAGCTCGGCGCCGACCGCGCCACCGAAGGCCAGGAGGCTGCGGCCGCCGTCGGCCTGGTGGCGCTCGACATGCCGGCCGATCGCGACCTGATCGGCGACGTCCGCGACCTGCGCACGATCGCCACGGGCCCGGTCGCGGCGCCCGAACACGTGCTGCTGGCCGCGCCCCACCGGATCGTGAACACGGCGCCGCCGATCCCGGCCGACCCGCCGACCGATGTCCCGGGTGCGAGGGCCGCAGGCAAGGGCCTGCGGATCGCCGTCCTCGATACCGGCCTGGCCGAGGGGAGCAGGCTCGCCGCCGTCGCCCCCGCCGACGTGGAGGTCACCGACGACGACCATGACGGCGTGCTCGATCCGGCCGCCGGGCACGGCACGTTCGTGACCGGACTCCTGCGGCGGTACCTCCCCGATGCCGAGTTGCTGATCCGCCGCGTGTTCACGGGCCCGGCCGGACTCGCCACGGAGCTGGAGATCGCGGCCGCGTTCGCCGAGCTCCCCGAGGTCGACCTCGTGAACTGCTCGTTCGCGGGCACCACGCTCGACGACCTGCCGCCGGTCGCGATCCAGCGCGCGATCGCTGCGCTGCCCCGCACCACGGTCGTCGTCGCCGCGGCCGGCAACGACGCCGACGAGCGGCCGCACTGGCCCGCCGCGTTCAAGCGGGTCGTCGGCGTCGGCGCCATCGAGGGCGGCCGCGGCCACGAGGGGTGGCAGCGCGCGCCGTACTCCAGCTTCGGCCACTGGGTCGACGCGGCCGCGTCGGGCTCCGGCGTCCACAGCTCGTTCGTCGCGTTCGACGAGCACCCGCCGACGCCGGCCCACCACTTCGGGGGCGGCGCGCGTTGGTCGGGCACGTCGTTCGCCACGCCGAAGGTGACGGCGGCGATCGCGCTCCTGGCCGAGCGTGACGGCATCTCCGTGCGCGAGGCCGTCTTCCAGCTGATCGAAGCCGACACGCGCCCGCAGGTCGCGCCGGTCGGCACGCTCGTGCTGCCCCGCGCGCTGCCGCCGAGCCCGTAGCGCTGGCGATCCCGCCCGGCTCTCGGCACCGCCGCGCCGAGGCGGGCGGCCTTCGGCGGCACGGCGCTCGGGTCAGGCGGCCATCGGGAGCGCCGCGCCGAGCGTCGTCGCGGTGGGCCCGAGCGCCGCGGTCGCCTGCGCTGCGACCTCGTCGTACCAATAGGCGGCGGGGGCAGCGTCGGGCGCGCTGAGCGCCCACCAGGCGCGGTCGCAGGCACTCGCGAGCGCGCGGGCGCGATCGCTGCGCTGCCACTCCCGCATGAGCTGGCGGAGTGGCGCGCCGTGGAGGGTGCCGATGAGGAGGTCGTCGGGCAGGCCGTGGGTGAGCGGACGCACGAGCCCGTCGGCCTCGACGATCAGCACGGGCGCGAGCTCGGTCACGGTGCGTGCGGGGAACGGCGGAACGAGATCGCCGCGGTAGAGCGTGAGCTGATCGGTGGTGAGGGCATCGACGTGGACGGCCACGCCGTGGGCGGCACCGAGGCGCGCGGCCTCGATGATCGCGGCGGTGAGCTCAATCGCATCCGGTTGGTGGCCGGCGAGCTGCTCCGCGGCCCGGCCGGTCGCGGTGAGCGGATGCACCTGCACGCTGCGTGCGCCCTCGGCTGCGGCGAGTCGGACGACCGACTCGAGGCTCGCCGCGTTGAACTGCGTGAGCGTGGTCAGGAAGCCGAACGGCGTGCCGGTCGCGCGGACCGCCTCGAGGTTGCGAACGGTCTGCGCGTGGGCGCCGGCGCGTCCGCGGAGCGCGTCGTGCTCGGTCGCGGTGCCGTCGATGGAGATCGCGAGCGCGTCGACGAGCGGCGCGAGGCGCTCCCATCGCCGCGACTGCCCGAGCAGCAGCCCGTTGGTGGTCACGCTCGTCGTCATCTCGAGGGCACGGGCGCGCCTCAGGATCGCGTGCAGGTCGGGAGAGAGGAGCGGTTCGCCGCCCGACACGGACACCTGCTCGTACCCGAGCGACGCGGCATCGCGGATCGCTCCGAGCAGGAGGCTCTTGGGAAGTGCGTCGTCGGCGCGCGGCCCGGACGAGGAGTAGCAGTGGCCGCAGCTGAGGTTGCACCGCCGCGACGGGTGGACCTGCAACACCGGCGCGGCCCCGGTCGGACCGCCGTCAGGCACGGGAGCCCCCGGCGACGAGCATGAGCTCCGCCGACGGCGCGCCGTCGATCTGGATCCGGGGGCGGCCGGGCTTGCCGCCGAGCTCGCGCAGCGACTGGCGCCAGAAGCGCTGATCGTCGCCTCCGGCCTCGCCGGCGCCGCCCGGAAGCCGCAGCTCGAGCGGCTGTCCTGCATCGCGCCAGGCGGCGAGCAGGAGGGCCGATCCGCGGGTCGGCGAGGGCGAGGCAGCAGGCGCTTCGACGGTAGGCATGGTGAACGGGATCCTTCGGGGAACGGCCGCGCCCCAACATGCGCGGCGGATGTCAGGACAGAGCCGCTCGGAGCGGCGGTGATACATCGCGCTCGCGCCAAGTGCGCGAGCGCACAGAACGCGCCCACGTCTCCGGGGTCTGCGGGCGCCGGGGCCGGCTCTCAGCGAACCCCCAGGGAGGTCGCACCGCGTTCTCGCAGACCCCGTGCAACGTCCGTGCCATGAGCAGCACGCCCCTCAGTCCCGGCCTGGCCGCCCGCGCGGCACGCCGGCGCACCTCGCCACCAACGGCTGCGGCGACCGCGCCCCACGGCCGCGGCGCGACACACCCGACCCTCACCGCCACGTTCGATGCGCCGCTCGGCGCCGTCGTCGGTGGGGAGCGGCCCCTCGATGAGGGCGGCGAGGCCTCGGTGCGGCCCGTGGTCGAGGTCGTCGTGCCCGTCTACAACGAGGCGCACGTGCTCGCAGCGTCGATCCGCCGGCTCCACGAGCACCTGCGCGCGCTGCCGATCTCGTCGCGAATCGTGATCGCGAACAACGCGTCGACCGACCACACCGCCGAGGTCGCCCGAGCCCTCTCGGCCGACCTCGCCGGCGTCTCCCTCCTCGATCTCCCGGAGAAGGGTCGCGGGCGTGCGCTGCGCGCCGCCTGGACCTCCAGCCCGGCCGACGTGCTCTGCTACATGGACGTCGACCTCTCGACCGACCTGCGCGCGCTGCTGCCGCTCGTGGCCCCGCTGCTCTCGGGCCACAGCGACCTCGCCATCGGCACGCGCCTGGCCCGCGATTCGCGTGTCGAGCGCGGTCTGCAGCGCGAGCTGATCTCCCGCACCTACAACCGCATCCTGAGGTACTCGCTCGGCGCGCGGTTCTCCGACGCCCAGTGCGGGTTCAAGGCGATCCGCGCCGATGCCGCCCGCCGGCTACTGCCCCAGGTGCGCGACGAGGCCTGGTTCTTCGACACCGAGCTGCTCGTCCTCGCGCAACGGGCGAACCTGCGCATCCACGAGGTGCCGGTCGACTGGGTGGACGATCCCGACTCTCGCGTCGACGTCGTGCAGACCGCCGTGGACGACCTCAAGGGCATCGCCCGACTCGTCGGCGCCACGCGCCTGCCGACGTTCCTTGCGATCGGCGTCCTCTCCACGCTCGCCTACGCGCTGCTGTACCTGCTGCTGCGCGGCCCGCTCGCACCGGCCGGCGCGAACGCCGCGGCCCTTGCCATCACGGCGATCGGGAACACGCAGGCCAACCGTCACCTCACCTTCAGGGTGCGCGGCACGGAGGACCTCGGTCGCCAGCACCTGCAGGGGTCGGTCGTGTTCCTCCTCACCCTCGCCCTCTCGACCGGCGTGCTCGGCGCGCTGCACCGGGCGTGGAGCTCGCCGCCGCAGCTCGTCGAGCTCGGCGCGCTGATCGGCGCGAATCTCCTCGCCACCGCCGTGCGCTACCTCGCCCTGCGCAACTGGGTGTTCGCCGCCGGTGGCGCCGCGGGCCGCTCCCCCTCCACGGCCAGCCTGCTCATGCGGTCGCTGCGCCTCGGACGCACCACCGACCACGCGTAGCCCACACGCCACGCCAGCCCCTCCCTTCGACGACCACGGAGTCCACACACGCGATGTCCTCAGCCTCCTCCCTCCCCCACCACCGCGCGGGCGCCGGTGCGGCCGGCCACGATGCCGACCGCACCGGCGAGCGCTCGCGCCCGGCCCGCCTCGCCGCCCGGGTGCGGCCCGAACTCGTGCTCCTGCTGCTCGTGGCCGCGTTCCTGAACCTCTGGAACCTGTCGGTCAACGGCGAGGCCAACACGTACTACTCCGCAGCCGTGAGGTCGATGAGCGAGTCGTGGTCGGCGTTCTTCTGGGGCACGTTCGATCCTGCTGGCCTCATGACCGTCGACAAGCCGCCGCTCGCGCTCTGGGTCCAGGCCGCCTCCGTGCGGGTGTTCGGCTGGAGCTCGTGGTCGTACCTCGTGCCTCAGGCCCTGATGGGCATCGCGGCGGTGGGGCTGACCTACGACGTGACGCGTCGCGCCTTCGGCCGGGCCGGCGGCTTCGCGGCGGGTCTGGCGCTTGCGCTCACGCCCACTGCGGTCGCGATCTTCCGGCACAACAACCCCGACGCTGCGCTGATGCTCTGCATCACGGTCGCGCTGTGGGCCGCGGTGCGCGGGCTGGAGACGGGCCGTACGCGCTGGCTCGTCTGGGCAGGCGTCGCGATCGGCCTCGGGTTCGAGGCGAAGATGGCTGCGGCGCTGATGGTGGCGCCCGCGATCGGCGCGGCCTGGCTGTGGGTGCGGCCCGGCGGGTCGGTGCGCCGCACGCTCGGCCAGCTCACCGCGTTCGGGGCATCGGCCGCGGCGGTCGGTCTCGCGTGGCCACTCGCGGTCGCGCTCACGCCCGCGTCGGATCGCCCGTGGATCTCGGGCACGAGCGACAACTCGATCTGGAGCCTGATCTTCGGCTACAACGGCCTGGGCCGTCTGCTCGGCCAGGACGGTGGCCCGGGCGGCCCCGGTGGCGGCATGGGCGGCGGCGGGTTCTTCGGTGGATCGACCGGTCCGCTGCGGCTGCTCAACGAATCGCTGGGCTCCCAGGGTGGATGGCTGCTCGGCATGGCGATCGGCGCGGGCCTGCTCGTGCTCGTCGCGACCCGCCTGCGCCGCACCGATCTGCGCACCGGCTGGCTCATCGCCACGGGCGGCGCCTTCGCGATCTCGGCGGTGGCGTTCTCGTTCGCATCGGGGATCTTCCACCCGTACTACGTGTCGGCGCTCGCGCCGTTCACCGCGGCGCTGGTGGGCGCGGGCGTCGGCAGCACGCTGGCGCTGGCGCGCGGCGAGGCGATCGGTGCCGGATGGGTGCCGGGCGGCGAGCTGCTCGGCAGCGCGCGGGGTGGCGACTCTCCGACCGAAGGCGTGGGCGCACGTCGTCGCACCTCGTCGGCGGTGCTCACGGCCATCGCCGGCGCAGCACTCGTCGCGGGCGCGCTGAGCGAAGCCGTCGTGCTCGGGGGCGCGACCCAGCTCACGTGGCTCTCGCCGGTGCTGCTCGTCGGCACGCTCGCGGCGGCCGGCACCCTGTTCGTCGTGCGCGACCGCCGCGTGCGGACCGCCGCCGTGATCGCGGCGACGAGCCTGCTGCTCGTGGCGCCCGGCGTGTGGTCCGCCCAGACGATCGGTCACAACGTCGGCAGCACCTTCCCCACCGGTGGCCCGTCGGGCAGCGGCATGGGCGGTCCGGGCGGCGGACGCGGCGGGATGGGTCGAGGCGGCGCCGGCGTCCAGCCTCCGCAGGGCTTCGGTGGGTTCGGTCGCCCGTCGTCGCCGGGGGCGACGGGGGGCTTCCCCGGGATGCCGCCGCAGGCCTCCGGCTCGTCGTCGAGCAGCACACGGGCGCGCGGCGCGTTCGGCGGCGGCGGGATGTTCGGCGGCGACCAGTCGTCGGTGAACTCCGCGCTGGCCTACGCGAAGGCCAACGGCGGTGGCACGCTCGTCGTCTCCGGGCAGTCGGGGGCCGCGAGCTCGATCCTGTCGTCGAACGCGGACGTCGCGGGGATCGGGGGCTTCTCGGGCCGCGAATCGGAGGTGTCGGTCACCTGGTTTGCGGACCGCGTGCAGGGCGGCGACATCCGGTGGGTGCTGACGAGCCGCGGCGGCCTGCGCGACAGCCGCACCGGCTCGAACACCGTGATGACGGCGGTGACGTCCACGTGCAAGGCCGTGTCGAGCGTCGACGGCCTCTACGACTGCCAGGGCCAGGACACGGCCCTGCGCTCCGCGGCCAGCTAGGCCTCGGACGGCCGGCGGCGGGTGCGTGGGTTCCCGCCGCCGGCGTCAGGCGACCACGAGCGCCTGCGGCGCTGCCGCCTTGAGGCGGGTCATCAGCCAGGCGCGGATCTCGATGGCATGGGCGAGTCCGGTGCTCGAGGCCGAGACGAGCGGCTCGTCGCGCGCGCCGCGGGCGCCCTGGCCGACGAGCGTCCACGCGAGCTCGTTCTCGCAGGTCAGCAGGTCCGCATGCTGGAGGTCGTGGAGCGCCGGGCTCAGTCCTCGTCGCCGGTGTCGGCGAGGGGCAGCGTGACCGTGAACCGGGCGCCACCGAGCGGGGAATCCGCGACGACGACGGTGCCGCCGTGCGCATGCACGATGCTGCGCACCACGGCGAGACCGAGGCCGGCGCCGGCCGGCCCGCGCGTACGGGCGGCGCCGCCGGCTTCGCGGTGGAACCGCTCAAAGATCCGCTCGCGCTTGTCGGGTACGACGCCCTCGCCGGCATCGTCGACGTGCACCACGACCGACGTCGCGTCCCCGGGCCGGGGGCCCACCCCGTCCTGCACCTCGACCGACACCGCGATCGGCGTCCCGGCCGGCGTGTGCGCGACCGCGTTGCCCATGAGGTTCGTGAGCACCTGACGCAGGCGGGCCTCGTCGCCGAGGATGAGGGGATCGCCCGCCACGCGGAGGCTGAGGTCGCGCTCGGGGTCGAGCGCCCGGGCATCGGAGACGGCGTCGCGCGCGAGCGTGGCGAGTTCGACGAGCTCGACCCTCGGCGCACGTTCCTCGTCGAGCCGGGCGAGCGCGAGGAGGTCCTCGACGAGCGTGCCCATGCGCGCCGCCTGCTCCTCGATGCGGGCCACGGCCTGCATCCGCTCCTCCTCCGAGGAGAGCATGCCCGTGCGCTGCAGCTCGGCATACCCGCGGATCGAGGCGAGTGGCGTGCGGAGCTCGTGCGAGGCATCCGAGAGGAACTGCCGCAGCTTGTCCTCGCTGCGCTGACGCTCGGCGAACGCATCCTCGATGCGTTCGAGCATCGCGTTGAGCGCCACGCCCAGCCGGCCCACCTCCGTGCCCTCGGCCGCCTCCGGCACGCGCTTGTCGAGCTTGCCGCCGGCGATCTCGTCGGCCTCGGCCGCGATGTGCTCGAGCGGAGCGAGCTCCTGGCCGACGAGCCGCACGGCGCCGAAGCCGAGCGCGCCGAGGATCAACAGGATCACCACGCCGTCGACGAGCACGAGGTTGCGGAGCTGATCGCCGTTGCTGTTGAGCGGGATCGCCGCGACCGACACGAACGGCGTCGCGTTCCCCGGGAACCGCAGCTTCGCGGCGACCACCCGGTACTTCGTACTACCGGACACCGCGTCGACCGTGAACGGCTTGCCGTACGCGAGCGTGGCCGGGAGCTTGGGGGCGGGCAGCGCCTCGCCGTCGAGCGTCGGCACGGCGTACGACACGCCGAGCTGCGTGCCCGACGCGGTCCGCAGGACGCCGTAGGTGCCCGGTGGCAGGTCGCCCCGGCCACCCTTCCCGTTGCCACCCGGCGGCGGGCCACCGAACGCGTCGTCGCCATCCCCGAACTCGTTCGTCGCCGAGCCGTTCGACGCCTCGTACTGCGTCTTCTGAATGACCTGCCCGGCGATGAACCGCACCGACGACCGGGCCCGGTCGTCGACCTGCTGCTCGAGGAAGCGCTTCTGCGACCCCCACGTGATCGCAGCGAGCAGCACGAGACCGACCGCGGCGAGCGCGAGCAACACCCCGGTGAGGCGCGTGCGCAGCGTGCGGTGCGCGAGGCGCTCGCCGATCCCGTGGACCCGCCGACCGACGTGCGGACGCGTCATCCCGCCCCGCTCCCGCTAGGCCTTCGGCGCCCGCAGCGCGTAGCCGACGCCGCGCACCGTGGTGATGAGCGAGGGCCCGTGCGCGTCGAGCTTCTTGCGCAGGTAGGAGATGTACGTCTCGAGCACGCGGGCGTCGCCGCCGAAGTCGTACTCCCACACCTCGTCGAGGATCTGCTGCCGCGTGAGCACGCGCCGCGGGTTGCTGAGCAGGTAGCGCAGCAGGCGGAACTCGGTGGCCGTGAGCTCGATCGCTGCGCCGGCGCGGGTGACCTCGTGGGTCTCCTCGTCGAGCTCGAGGTCGTCGAACCGCAGCACCGCCGAGGTCTGCTCGTCGAGCGAGCGGCGCAGGACCGCGCGGATGCGCGCAACGAGCTCCTCGAGCGAGAACGGCTTGGTGACGTAGTCGTCGCCGGCCTCGAGGCCACGGAGCTTGTCCTCGGTGGCATCGCGCGCGGTGAGGAAGATGATCGGCACGCGGTCGGCGGCGACGCCGAGCCGTTCGGCCACGTCGAAGCCCTCGAGATCCGGGAGGCCGACGTCGAGCACCATCAGGTGCGGCTTGATCCTGTCGACCTGCTGCAGCGCCTCCTTGCCGGTCGCGGCGGTCGCGACCTCGAAGCCCTGGTACTTCAGCGCCATCGCGATGACTTCGACGATCGGCGGCTCGTCGTCGACGACGAGCACGCGGGTGGGAGCTGCGGAAGGTGCGGACACGGTGCGTGGGAGTGGAGCGATTCGGTCGGGGTGCCGGGGGCGGCGGGACGGGGCGTGGGACCCCTCGCTCCGGATCATCGCCCATCCGGCGGGCGGGTCCGAGCCCTTCCCAGCGAACCCTCAGGGAGCGCCGAGGGGGCCCTGCACCAGCGGCCGTCGCTCAGAGAACCCTCAGGAACGACTCCGGAACGCATAGGACCCCGGCCACCCGAACGGGGTGACCGGGGTCCGTGCTCTGGGAGGCGACGACCGCACACCCACCCCGGGCGCGGTCGTCGCCTCACTCAGCCTGTGACGGGGATCAGGTCCCCTTCGCACCCTCGCGGCGGATCGCGTCCTGCTCGGGCGTGGAGTTGTGATCGACCTTGCTGTGCTGGTCGGTGTCGCCGACCGGCGTGTCGTCGTCCTTGCGGGGAACGAACGGCAGCGCGGTGTCGTTGCTCGCGTCGCCCTTCGCGCCGGTCCCTTCCTTCGGGTCTCCGTTGCTGGTCATGCTCCGCACGGTAGGCGGCCGACGACCGCGATCACAGAACACGTCCCGCGCGCCGCCGGACAGCGCCGGGCATCCGTCCCCCGCACCGCCCATGCCCGCACGTGCCCGACCGGACGGGCCCCGGATCAGCCCGTCGGACGCTCGTAGCGCACGAACGGCTGCAGCTCCGCCAGCGCGTCGTAGAGCCGCCGCGCCGCCGCGTTCTCGGTCTGCGTGATCCAGTGGACGCCGGGAGCTCCGGCCTTGCGAGCCCAGTCGGTGACGGCATCGATCAGCGCCCGCCCGACCCCGCCGCCGCGCGCGTCCGGAGCGACGAACAGGTCCTCCAGGTAGCAGGCCGGTCCGGCATGCCAGGTGGAGGCATGCAGCATCGCGTGGGTGAAGCCGACGATCCGTCCGTCCTGCTCGGCGACGAACCCGACCATGCGATCGGCTCCGGCCACGAGCCGCGAGAACACGTCGTCCGATCCGGCAGCAACCTGGGGCGCGCCGTAGAACTCGAGGTACGCCTCCCACAGCGGCTGCCACGCGGCACGGTCGCCGGCCCCCAGGCGGCGGACGACGGCGCTCATCGCGGGGGCCCGACGGAGCGGTCTCCGACCGACGGCGCGTCCGGCGCGGCGCCGGGTCGTGGCGGCGGTGCCGTCGAGCCAGCGCTCCCGGCCGTGTCGCCGACGCCCTGCACGTGCCCGGCCCCGCCGTCCGCGCCCGGGGCACCGAGCAGCATGAGGCGCGCCGCGCGCAGCAGGCCGACATCGGAGCGCAGCGCCATCCACACGGCGCGCCGCGGGCGAGCGATCGGCTGGGCCGACGGATCGAAGCGCTCGCGCTGCGCGGCCCGTCCGAGCGCCGACACCGCCGGTCCGAGCTTCGCGAGCTCGGGTCCGATCGCCGCAACGGTCGTCGACGGGCGTGCCGGCCCGGGGACGATGCGCACGAGCACGTCGGCGAGGGCGCCGGCCGGCCCCTGGCGCCGACGCAGGCGACGGATGATCAGAGCCAGGACGCCGAGCGCGAGACCGCCGAGGACGACGAGCCCGATCACCCGCGATGCCCCGCCGCGTGTCGCGCCGTTCCGCTGCTCGGCGAGCGGGTCGACGCCGCCCGCGATGCGCGCGTCGGCCGCCGCCGGCGTCGGGTTGAACGCCACCCAGCCATACCCCTTGAAGTACACCTCGATCCACGCGTGGGCATCCGAGTCGGCGACCTCGTACCGGTTGCCGCCCGTCGACTTGCCGGTGCCGAAGCCGACGGCGACGCGCGTCGGCACGCCCGCGAGGCGCAGGAGCAGCGCGGCGGCGCCGGCGAAGTGCTGGCAGTAGCCGACGTGCGAGTACACGAGGAAGTTCAGGAGCGGCTGCCGCCCGGGCGCCGGCACGTCGGTGCGCGAGTAGCGGAAGCGGCGCGTATCGGTGAGGTAGGCGTTCACGCGCTGCACCACCTCGAGCTGGGAGGTGGTGCCCGCCGCGAGGCTCTTGCTGATCTCCCGCACCTGCGACCAGCCCGGGATCGTGTCCATCATCGCCTCCTGGTCGATGTCGCTCGGCCGGAGCCGCTGGGAGTACCGCGAGTAGTCCGGGTACAGCTGGAGGTCGTCCGCGAACATCGGATCGGCGGGCGTGACCTTCACCTGCGAGAGCTCCTGCGCCGACGCGTCGATCACCTGCGACACCGATGTGTAGCCCTTGCCGCTGCCGGGCGCCGCGGCGAACTGCATCGACTCGCCGAGCGACGAGCGCTGCGCCGGCAGCCCGGACACGCTCGTGATCCGGCCGGCGCCGATCGCGCGGGTGTCACGGAAGCGCCGGATGGTGACGGTCGCCGTCGACGGCACCGCCGCGGGCTGGGGCAGGTCGGCCTGCGGGTCGCGGATGCCGGGCTGGAAGGTGCGCCCGTCCCAGCGGTCGAGCACCTGCGTACGCCAGAGGGCCGGTCGGTCGCTCTGGATGTCGAAGTACACGGCGCCGGTGTGCGGCGAGGAGTCGGGGCCGAACCGCAGGTTCCAGTCGACCTCGCCGTTGGCGGCGGCCTCGCCGCGGTAGGTGAAGTGGCGTTCGCCGGTGCCGACGACCGACGCGACGAGGGTGGCGACCACGGCGACGAGCGCGACCGCCGGCAGCGCCGAGCGCAGGCCGCCGCTCGTGGCCCACAGCAGGGCGCCGACCAGCAGCGCCGTGCCGTGCCACGCCGCATCGTCGGAACGGCCGAACGCGATCGCGAGCACGAACGGCGACGCGAAGTACAGGAACGCCCACGCTGCGGGCCCGTTCCCCGGCCGGACGGCGTTGATGGCCCCGCGCACCCACCAGATCCCGACGAACATCAGCCAGGCGGCCAGCGGCCAGGCTCCACCGTCGCCCTCGGACGCCGCGCGCAATCCGCGGGCCAGCTCGCGCGCGGTGTCCCCGAACGCGCCGGGGCTCAGGATCGTGCCGGCGGGCAGGCCGACGAGCAGCGCCGCGATCGGAACCCACGGCAGCCACGAGAACCCGAGGGCGATCTGCTCCCAGCGGCCCTCGGGCGCGACGAGCCGGGTGGCGATGAGCAGCGACCACGCGAGCATCGGCACGGCCCACAGCACCCCGGCGCCGAACACCGGCCACCAGACGGCGATGGCCGCCGCGCCCATGATCGTCGCCGCGACCGTGCGCGTCGACCAGCGGCGATCGAGGCGTCGCGCGACGATGTGGCTCTCGACCGGAGCGCTCACGCCGCCCACCGCCCGTCGCCACGGAACCCCGGAGGCAGGGCGCCGCGCGGACGCAGCTGGTCGGCGGGCGCAGCGGCCGCCCGCACGCGCACCGCCGGACGCACGCTGGTGCCGGCCGGCGCCTGCGGTGCCCCTTCGCCGAGGTCGGCGAGGCGCCGGTGCAGGCCCGCCCAGCCGCCGACGGGATCCAGGAGCGTGGTCGGCGTGCGGTCGCCGGGGAGCATCACGCGGCAGCCACCCCCGCTCGCGAGCGCGAGCAGTTGCCCCGCGGCCTCGCGCGCGGCCCAGTCGACCGCGGCACTGCTCGGCGCACCGGAGGTGTCGACGACGAGCAGCGGCAGCTGGTCGTGCGCGGTGGTGAACGTGCGCTCCATGAGCTCGCCGCTCCTCGCGGAGTTCTTCCAGTGGATGCGGTTCATCGGCGTGCCGCGCACGTATGGGCGCACCGAGTCCGGCTCCGGATCCTGGGCGAGGTCCTGACCGCCCGTCCGACGGTGGTGCGACACGTCGGCCGGCTGCGGCAGGACGAGCAGCGGCTGCGACTCGCCGGCGAGCACCTGGCGGGTGAACAGGCCCAGGTCGTCCTTGATCCGCAGCATCGAGCGCTCGAACACGTGCGGCCCCGGGCGGTCGATCTTCCAACGGAAGGTGCTCGTGCCCGCGTCGAGCTCGTGCCAGTCGCCGCACGCGCAGGCGACCTCCACCTTCACGGGCAGTCCCTCGACGCCGGAGAGCGTGAACTCGATCTCGGCGGGGCTGCCCTCGACGATCTCGTCGTGCAGGAGGCGGCGCTCGATCCGGAGCCGGTGCTCGGCCGCGGAGACGGCGAAGTTCGCGCCGATGTAGATGATCGCGAGGCCGATCGCGACCGCGCAGATCGCGAAGCTCCCGAGCGCGTAGGACGCGACGGCCAGGAGAGCCGGGCCGAGGGCCAGCTCGAGGGCGCGTCTCACCGCGCGTGGACCTGCGCCAGCGCGTCGCCGACGACCTGCTGCTGCGCGTCGGACGGCGCCGCGGCGACCGGCTGGATGCGGTGGGCGAGGACCGGGTGCGCGAGCACCTGCACATCGTCGGGGAGCACGTACTCGCGGCCCTGCAGCGCAGCGCGGGCGCGGGCGGCGGCGAGGAGGCCCAGGCCGGCCCGGGGGCTCGCGCCCGTCTCGGCAAGCGGGTGGCGGCGGGTGTGGTCGAGGAGCGCGACGACGTACTCGAGCAGCGCGTCGGTGGCGGCGACGTGGCGCACGGCCTCCTGGGCCGCGAGCAGGTCGGCCGGCGCAGCGACGGGATCGGCCGAGCTCCCCGGGCGGTCGCGGAGCAGCGCCGCCTCCTGGCCGGCCGTCGGGTAGCCGAGCGAGATGCGGGCGAGGAAGCGGTCGAGCTGCGCCGGGGGCAGCGGATAGGTGCCGTCGAAGCCGGCCGTCGGGTTCTGCGTCGCGACGACGAGGAACGGCGCCTCGATCGCGTAGGTGCGGCCGTCGACCGTCACCTGCAGCTCCTGCATCACCTCCAGCAGGCCGGACTGGGTCTTGGGGGTCGCGCGGTTGAGCTCGTCGACGAGGAGCACGTTCGTGAACACCGGGCCCGGATGGAACTCGAAGGTGTTCGTACCGGCGTTCCACACGGTGGCGCCGAGGATGTCGGTCGGGAGCAGGTCGACGGTCGCCTGCACGCGCGAGAAGCGCGCCGCGATGCTGCCGGCGATCGAGCGGGCGAGCTGCGTCTTGCCGACGCCCGGGTGGTCCTCGATCAGCAGGTGCCCGCCGGCGAGGAGGGTGCAGAGCACGAGCTCGAGCTTGTCGGGTGCGATGAGCATGCCCTGGCGGATGCCGGAGCGCAGGCGCTCGCCCAGCTGGGCGACCTGCGCGACCCGGGCCACGGCGTCGCTGCCGGAGGCGCTCGGTCCGGCGTGCGCAACCCGCGACGCGGGGGTGAGCGGCAGGAGATCCGGTCGGCGGGGCCGGCGGGGCAGTCGGCGCCTCGGGCGGGGCCGGTGCGACGGCGGGGCTCGCAGAAGGGTCCACGCCTTCCACGTCGGCGCGGAGCGGCGTGGCTTGAGCGCTGGGTGGCCCCGTGGGCAGGTCACCTGGTCGTCCGTGCGACACGCCTGGCACGTTAGGGCGTCGCAGGACCGGGAGAGCCGGTCGATGGACGCGTGGCCCGCCTCCGGGGTGGGCCGCCACCGCCGCGCGGGCGACGGCGCTCGCGGCCCACGATCGACGACGAAGCGCCGGCGATCCGTGAGATCGCCGGCGCTGCGTGAAGTTTGGCCCTCCCGGAGGCCGTGGCCGCGGTGACCCGGGCGTTCGTCGGGGTGACAGCCCGCGATGGGTGGGTCGTGGGGCGCCCGGGCGCATGATGCGCGCCGGACGCCTCCAACTCCATCGGGGCGAGAGGATTTGAACCTCCGACCTCACCGACCCGAACGGTGCGCGCTACCAGGCTGCGCCACGCCCCGAGAGGTAGGAGCACAGTAACAAGCCTTGGGTGCGTGCGTCGTGCGGTCCGTGCCGGCCGCCACCCTCGACCCACGTCGGCGGCGCGCGCGGGCCCGCCGGCTAAGGTGGCCGGCGTGGCCAGCCGAGATGCGATCGTCGCCCACCTGAGCACGCTCCTGCGCGCCGACGACTTCCAGGACTATGGGCCGAACGGGCTGCAGGTGCCGGGCCGGGACGAGGTGCACCGCGTGGTGACCGGCGTGAGCGCGAACCGGGCGCTCATCGAGAACGCGGCAGCGATCGGCGCCGACCTCCTGCTCGTGCACCACGGCCTGTTCTGGGGGAAGACCGACCGGATCGATCCGATCCTCGCGGGCCGCCTGCGCCCGCTGTTCGCCCACGACATCAGCCTCGTCGCCTACCACCTGCCGCTGGACGGCCACCCCGAGCTCGGCAACAACGCGCTGATCGCCGACGCCCTCGAGCTCACGGACCGCCGCAGTTTCGCCCCGCACCGCGGCGAGCACCTCGGCATCGCTGGCACCCTCCCCGGCGACGGCCTCTCCCCGACGGCGTTCGCCGAGCTGGTCGGCGCGATCGCCCAGCCGCCGGTCGCGTTCCTGCACGGGCCCGACGTGATCCGCACGGTCGGCGTCGTCTCCGGCGGTGCTGCCGACGACATCACCGCAGCCAGCCAGCTCGGCCTCGACGCCTTCATCACCGGCGAGCCGGCCGAGCGCTCGCAGGGCATGGCGGAGGAGCTCGGCATCCACTTCCTGGCCGCCGGCCACCACGCGACCGAACGGTTCGGCGTCCGCGCGCTGGGAGAGGTACTCGCCGCCGAGTTCGCGGTCGAGCACACGTTCATCGACGTCGAGAACCCCGTCTGAACCGGACGTCGCGGCGCCGCGCGCAGGGCGGCGCAGAGCGGCTCCACGCCGGAGCCGGTGGCCACCCGTCCGGCAGATCGTCACACCGGCTTCTAGTGACGGGCGTCACGGTACAGTGGGCTGGCGGTACCGCCGGGTTCACCGGCCCCGCACCACCCACCACGAGAACCCACAAGGCTCTTTGGCATGACCCAATCGCTCGGCACCGGCACGACCACCATCGCGGCACTGCTCCCTCGTGCCGCGGAGCTCTACGGCGACCGGTCCGCGACCTCGATCAAGCGCGACGGCACGTGGGTGCAGCAGAGCTACACCGAGCTCCTCGACGAGTCGACGGCGATCGGCCTCGGCCTCATCGGCCTGGGCGTCGCCGCGGGCGATCGGGTCTGCATCCTGGGCAACACCTCGCGGCCCTGGACGGTCGCCGACTTCGGTGCCACGCGCGCCGGCACGATCGTCGTCCCGATCTACCAGACCAACTCGCCGAAGGAGTGCGAGTGGGTCGTGAGCGACTCGGGCGCCACCGCCATCTTCGTCGAGGACGCAGAGCAGGCTGCGAAGATCGCGGCGATCCGCGATCAGGTGCCGGCGCTCCAGCACGTGATCGTCTGGAACGGCGATGCCGCCGAGGGCACGGTCACGCTCGACGAGCTCATCGCGAAGGGCGAGGGCGTCGATCCGTCGGAGCTGCAGGCCCGCACCGACGCGGTCCGGCCCGAGGATCCGTTCACGATCATCTACACGTCGGGGACGACCGGTCCGCCGAAGGGCTGCGTGCTCAGCCACGGCAACTACCGCGCGATCGTCGACTCCTCGATCGAGTCGGGCCTCGTGGAGGACGGCGAGAGCACCGAGGACGAGATCCTCTACTGCTTCCTCCCGCTCGCGCACTCGTTCGCGCGCCTGATGCAGCTCGCGGTGATCGACGCCGGCGCCGTGCTCGCGTACTTCGGCGGCGACACCACGCAGGTGATCGCGGAGATCCAGGAGGTCAAGCCGTCGGTCCTGCCGAGCGTCCCGCGCATCTTCGAGAAGATCTTCACGATCGCGCTGCAGATGGCCGGCGCGGAGACGGTCCAGAAGGCGACCGACGTCGGCCTCAAGGTGCAGGCGCTCAAGGCGGCCGGCCAGGAGGTCCCCGCCGAGCTGCAGGCCGGGTACGACGAGCTCGAGGGTCGGCTCTTCGGCCTCGTCCGCGGCCTCTTCGGTGGGCGCCTGCGTCGCGCCATCACGGGCGCCGCGCCGCTCGGCATCGACATCATCAGCTTCTTCACCGCCTGCGGCGTGCCGCTCATGCAGGGCTACGGCATGACGGAGACCGCGACCGCCACCTCCTGCTGCACCCCCGAGCACAACAAGCTCGGCAGCGTCGGCCGTCCGCTCCCCGGCGTGGAGGCCAAGCTCGGCGAGGACGGCGAGCTGCTCATCCGCGGCGCCAACGTGTTCCAGGGCTACTGGCACAACGAGGCGGCGACCGCCGAGACGATCACGGATGGCTGGCTCCACACGGGTGACCTCGCGACGATCGATGCCGACGGCTTCATCGACATCGTGGGCCGCAAGAAGGACATCATCATCACCGCGGGCGGCAAGAAACCTCACGCCCGCGAACATCGAGGCCGACCTCAAGCTCAGCCCGATCATCTCCCAGGCGGTGATGCACGGCGACCGCCGCCCGTACCCGGTGGCTCTGATCACGCTCGATCCCGAGACCGCGCCGGGCTGGGCCGAGCAGAACGGCCTCCCGACCGACCTCGCCGAGCTCTCAGAGGCGCCCGAGCTGATCGCCGAGGTGCAACGCGTGCTCGACGAGGCCAACGCCCACTACGCGCAGGTCGAGCAGATCAAGAAGTTCGTGGTGCTCCCGCGCGACTTCTCGCAGGAGACGGGCGAGCTGACGCCGACGCTGAAGGTCAAGCGCAACGTGGTGAACGAGATGTACGCCGCCGAGCTCGACGCGCTCTACGCCTAGCTGCTTGCGAGGGACGGCGCGCCCGGCTCCACCCACGGCGGAGCCGGGCGTCCTGGCGTGGCGCCGGCGCCAGGCGTCGCGCCGAACGGGGACCGACCTCCGCTGCGGTCGGTAGCGTGACGACGGTGCGTGCCCTCCGCCCGTCCGCGCCTCGCCGCTGCCGCCGCAGCCGGCGCCGTGCTCGCCGCGCCCGCCGGCGCCCGCCACGTTGGCCCAGACGAAGGCCCGCGTGCAGCCGCTCGTCCGCGCGCTCCCGGGCTCGACGAGCGTGTACATCCGCGAGACCGCGACGAACACCGTGCTCGCTTCGCGCAGCGCCACCACCAAGCGCATCCCCGCGTCGGTCACCAAGCTCTTCACCACCCTCGACGGCGCTCCTCGAGGACTCTCCGACGGCCGTGCTCACCACCGAGCTGCGGATCGACGGCGAGATCGACGAGAACGGCGTGCTCGACGGCGACCTGATCGTGCGCGGCGCCGGCGACCCGTCGCTCACCCTCACGAACGTCGCGGTGCTCGCGGCGGCTGCGAAGAGGGCCGGCATCACCCCGGA
>JAQIJQ010000045.1:0-34844 GCA_036946195.1 Patulibacter minatonensis
GTGTCGGAGATGATCACGCCGCTCACGCGCCCCGTGGCCAGGCGACCGGCGAGCACCGGATCGAGGCTCTCGCCGCGGTGCGTCGCCGTGAGCACGAGCTGCCCGGCGAACTCGTCGAGCGGAACGGTGCTGGGCTCCGGCAGGCGCGGGGGAGGGGCGGCGTCGGCGGGATCCGTCCAGCCGGTCGCCGCGCTCAGCGTGCCGGTCGGCGGGGTCGGCTCACCGCAGGCGGAGAGGCTGATCGCGGCGAGCGCGATGGCCGTGGCTCTCGTCGGTCTGGGCACGGCGACACCGTACGCACTTGCACCGGGTGCACGTTCGCGGTCGCCGCCGACATGCGCGGTCGCTCCGACGACGTGGAGTGCCCGTTGGCTCTCCGCGCCTCGCCCCGCCCTTGACCGGCAACGTAAGTAAGTGCATACTCACCTGCAAGATGTCGACGCCGACCAATCACGACGCCCCTCCGCAGGCCCCGGCCAAGCGCAGGCGCGTGCCCGCCGAGGAGCGGCGGGAAGACGTGCTGCGGGTGGCGGCGGCGATCGTGGCCCGCGATGGCATGCACGCCGCGTCGACGGCCGAGATCGCGAAGGGCTCGGGCATCTCGCACGCCTACCTCTTCCGGCTCTTTCCGACGAAGGAGGAGCTGATGCTGGAGGTGTCGCACCGCGCGGGCGACGCGATGCACCAGGGAATGATCGCCGCCGGCGAGCAGGCGAAGGCGCGTGGGGAGGACCCGCTCGTCGCGATGGGCATCGAGTGGACGAACCAACTGGCCGACCACACGAACCTGCTCGTGTCGCTGCAGTCGATCACCGCGTCGCGCTCGCTCCCGGTCCTCGGCGACCGCCTGCGCGAGGCGTGGGGCGAGGTCATCGCCGACATCGCCCGCATCTCCGGGGCCGGCCCCGACGCCGTCCGCGCGTTCGTCGCCCAGGGCATGTTGCTCCAGGTGATCGCTGCCCTCGGCGCCGAAGACGCGGAATGGGTGTCGTGGCTGCACGACGGCCCGCTTCCCTGCATGCCGCCCACCTAGCGGCCGGCGCCCGACCGAACTCCATCGGCGGCCCTCGGGCCGCCTTTTTCACCGCCCACACGTAAGCAAGCACTCACTACCTGAGAATCCTGGAACGCGAGCCCACCATGTCTGCCAACTCCGCTGCGCCCGGCGCAGCCGCCACGCCGCCGCGCCGCGCGGCCATCCTCACGATCGCCGTCGCCTCGGTCGCGGCCTTCATGACATCGCTCGACAACCTCGTCGTCGGCGTCGCCCTTCCCTCGATCCGGCAGGCGATGGGCGGATCGATGGAATCCCTGGAGTGGACCGTCAACGCGTACACGATGGCCTTCGCTGTCACGATGATCGCGATGGCCGCGCTGGGCGACCGATTCGGCCGTCGCCGGGTGTTCGCCCTCGGAATCGCCGTGTTCACGGCCTCGAGCGCCGTGGCCGCGCTCAGCTCGTCGGTCGAGCTGCTCGTCGCCGCGCGCGCCGTGCAGGGCTTCGGCGCCGCCGCGATCCTGCCGCTCTCGCTCACGATCATCTCCGGGGTGGTGCCGCCCGAGAAGCGCTCGGCGGCCATCGGGATCTGGGGCGGCGTGAGCGGCCTCGGCGTCGCCCTCGGGCCGTTCGTCGGGGGCGCCGTCGTGGAGGGCATCAGCTGGGAGTGGATCTTCTGGCTGAACGTGCCCGTCGGCTTGGTGCTGATGCCGCTCGTGCTGCGCAAGGTGCCCGAGTCGCACGGCCCGAACGCCACGCTCGACCTCCCCGGCCTCGTGCTCGCCGGCGCCGGCCTCTTCGCCCTCACGTTCGGTGTGGTGCGTGCCCCGGCGCTGGGCTGGGAATCGGCGACCGTGATCGGTGCGCTCCTCGGCGCTGCTGCGCTGCTGGCCGGATTCGTCGCCTGGGAGCGCTGCGCCCCGGCGCCGATGCTGCCGCTGGCATTCTTCTCCAACCGCGCGTTCGCGCTCACGAACCTGCTGTCGGTCGCGATGTTCTTCGGGATCTTCGGCGCGATCTTCCTGCTCAGCCAGTACTTCCAGACGGCTCAGGGGTACGGCCCGTTCGCCGCCGGAGCACTCACGCTGCCGTGGACCGCCATGCCGATGTTCGTTGCGCCGATCGCCGGCGCGGTGCTCTACCCGCGCTATGGCGGCCGCCCGCTGATGGTCGCGGGCCTTGCGCTGCAGGCGCTCGCGATGCTGTGGATCGGGCTCGCGCTCGGCGTCGACACGCCCTACCTGGAGCTCGTGCCCGCGTTCGTGATGGCCGGCTCCGGCATGGCGCTCGTGATCTCGCCGTCGGCCTCGATGATCCTCGAGTCGGTGCGCACCGATGAGGCCGGGCAGGCGAGCGGCGCGGCCTCTACGCTGCGAGAGGTCGGCGGGGTCCTCGGCGTGGCGATCATGGCGACCGTGTTCCAGAGCTCCGGCTCCTACGCCTCTCCGCAGTCGTACACGGACGGGGTCGCTGCGGCCCTGCCCGTCGCGGTGATCGTCCTCGGGCTCGGGGCCGTCGCCGCGGCGGCGCTCCCCGGCAAGCGCTGGATGGCCGAGCGGGTGCGCGCGAACGAAGGCGCCGTGCCCGCAGGAGGGGCTGCGGCGGCTCCGCCAGCTCCGGCCACGGGGGCCACGGCGCCCGCGTAGCCGGGTTCGGCTGCGCACCCGGCTATCGCCGGAGCCTCGACGCGCCGCCGGTTCGAGGCAGCCGGCGGCGGCCGGTCGGACATGCGGATCCGCGCGCCCGATCGGGGCGCGCGGGTTGCCGCAACTTCGCGCGCGCGGTTGGGTTCCGAAGATCGTGTCCAGTCTCGCCCGCTCCCACCGCCGCACCCGCTTGGGAGCGGCCGTCGGCGTCCCGACGGTCGCCGTTGCGGCCGCGCTGATCCTCGTGCCGGCCGGCGCGGCGGTCGCCACCACGCCCGCGCCCGCAGCGACGGAGACCCCGGCGCCGACCGCGACGCCGGCGCCGACCCCGGTTCCCAACATCGCGCCGCCGAAGGCCAGCACCGGCACCGCCGACTCGATCACGGGCGGCTCGGCGCGGCTCACGTCGACCATCACCGGCGATGGCGAGACGGTGGTGCAGTTCGAGTACGGCACGTCGACCAGCTACGGGCTCAGGAGCGACGCGACGACCGTCCTGGATGCGAAGGGCGCCACGGTCGCCCTCCCGGTCGCGGGCCTCACGGTCGGTACCACCTACCACTTCCGGGTCGTCGCCAAGAACGCGGCCGGCCAGGTCCAGGGCGGCGACCGCACGTTCACGACCACCTCCGCACCGAAGGCGCCGGTCACCACGACCCAGGCCGCCTCGCGAATCACCGCGGCCGGCGCCCAGCTGAACGCACGGGTCAGCCCGCAGGGCCAGGCGACGACCGTGCGCTTCGACTGGGGACCCACCACCGCGTACGGCAACACGACGGCGACGGCATCGGCGGGGTCGAGCCGGGGCACGGTGAGCCGCGGCCTGACGATCACGTCGCTCGCGCCCGGCACCACGTACCACTTCCGCTCGGTCGCCCAGAACGCGTCGGGCAGCGTCGTCGGCAAGGACCGCACGTTCACCACCACACGCGGCCTCACGTCGGTGTCGGCCGCGCTCTCGATGCCCGTCGTCGCATGGGAGCAGTCGATCGCGGTGAGCGGCAGCCTCGCGGGCGCTGCACCCGGCAAGGTGTCGCTCGAGCTGCTGCGCCAGGACTACCCGTTCAACGGCGCGTACCGCCGCATCGCGACGACGCGCACGAACGCAGCCGGCAGCTACGCCTTCCGGCTCAGCCGGGTGTACGAGGCCGTCCGCGTGCGGGTGCGGGTGATCGGCTCGACGACGGTGCAGAGCCCGGAGCTCGGCGTGGGCAGCGAGCTGCTCGTGAAGCTCACGGTCGGCGTCCGCAAGCGCTCGACGACGCGCCTGCGCGGCACGATCTTTCCGGTCTCCGGCACCGGTGCCAAGGCGCGGCTCCAGCGCCAGTCGCCGTCGGGCACATGGCGCAACGTGCGCACGCTGCGGCTCAGCGCCAAGGCGGGGCAGCGGGCATCGTTCCGAGCGTCGGTGAAGCGGATCGGGCGCACGGCTGCGTACCGGGTCGTCGTCGATCCGCGTGACGGCGGCCGCCATGCCCTGACGATCAGCCGCTCGGTCTCCGTGGCCGCGAAGCGGTAGCCGCCGACGGCACGTCGGCACGCTCATGGGTTCTGGGTGGCGGCGCGCCCGGCCTGGGTCGTCGGCGCAACCGTGCCGCCAGCTGGCGGGTTTCGGGCCCGTGACCCCTGCCTCCCAGTCGCTGCAACGCGCGCGCCGTTCGGGCCTTGCCCGCACGGTCACGCGCCGCCTCTTCGTCGGGGCCGTCGCCCTGGCCGTGCTCGTGATGGGCGCGCTCTCGGGTGCGCTGCTCGGCACGGCGTCGGCGCAGGCGCCCGACCCGACCGGCACGCCGACGCCCGTCGCCACGCCCACGCCCGAGCCGACGCCGACCCCCGCTCCGAACCCGACGCCGCCGCAACCGGTGACGGGCGACAGCTCGGGGATGACGGCGACGACGGCCACGCTCGGCGGCTCGCTGACCACGGGCGGCGCCGCCACCACCTACCGGTTCGAGTACGGCACCACGACGAGCTACGGGCTCGCGAGCCCGGCGGTGAGCGTGCCGGCAGGCGTGTCGCCGGCGGCCGCGGCGGGCAACCTCACCGGGCTGACGGCGGGGACGGTCTACCACTATCGGCTCACCGCGTCGAACGCGGCGGGCACGACCTCCGGCGCCGACCGCACGTTCACCACGCTCGCAGCCCCGAAGCGGCCCGCGGTGGCGACGCGCGCCGCGGAGGGTCTGACGGGGACGGCCGCGACGATCGTCGGGCGCGTGAACCCGTATGGGCTGCCGACGACCTACCGCTTCGAGTGGGGACTCACCACCGCCTACGGCAACGCCACCACCACGGCGAGCGTGACCGTCGGCCCGACGCAGACGGTCACAGCCCAGCTCACGGGGCTGCAGCCGAACACGAAGTACGTCTACCGGGTCGTCGCGACGAACTCGACGGGCACGTCTCGCAGCACGTCTCGCAGCTTCACCACCGGGCGCGCGCTCACGGGCGTGTCGCTCTCGGCGGTGCGCCGCACGCTCTCCTGGGAGGGCGTGACGGTGGTCAGCGGTGTGGTGCGCGGCGCCGTCCCGGGCGGGACGAAGGTACGGCTCTACCGCCAGGCGCACCCGTTCTCGAGCCCGTACCGCGAGGTCGCCTCGCAGACCACGAACGCCGCGGGCGCCTACAGCTTCTCGATCGCACGGATCTACGGCGCGACGCACCTGCGGGTGGTAGCGGAGTCGACGCCGTCGGTGACGAGCCCGACGATCACCCTCCGCACGCGCCTGCTCGCCCGCGTGTCGATCAGCAGGCGTACGGCTGGCACGGCCACGCTGCGCGGCGTCGTCTACCCGGCGATCGCGGCGACGCGCGTGCAGCTGCAGCGACGCTCCGTCTCCGGCCGCTGGATCCGGGTCGCGAGCCCCAAGCTCACGCTCGCGACGTCGGGCCGCGCGACGTTCACGAAGAAGGTCAGCCGCTCCCGCGTCCGGGCCCAGCGCTACCGCATCGTCGTTGCTCCCAACGACGGCGGCGCCCACCTCACGACCACCGCCACGTCCGTCCTGGTGCCGCGCCGCGCGAAGTAGTGCGGCGGTGGCGCGGCCGGTGGCGCTTGGTGGCCGGGGGCGGCCTCGGGCGCCTGGCGCTGGGAGTTGGGCGCAACCCGGCCAGGGGAGGTGGAGCATCGCGGGCGCTAGGTTGCGGGGCATGCCCTCGGCGTCCCGCGGCCCTGCCACCACGTCCGTCGTCCGTGACGCGGACTGGGACGGGGAGGACCTCAGCGGCCAGGAGCACGTGGCGGTGGCGTTCGTCGACGTCGATTTCACGGATGCGACCGGGACCGGTGTCGTGTTCGACGGCTGCTCGTTCGTGAACTGCCGGCTCGGCGGGGTGCGGTTCTCGGATTCGTCGCTGAGCAACTGCCTGGTCTCCGACACGAGCCTGTTCGATGCCGAGTTCCGCGGCTGCCGGCTCGTCGGCACCACCTTCGAGGAGTGCCGGCTCGACTCGCTGCGCGTGGTCGGAGGTGACTGGTCCTTTGGCGCGCTCCGTGGCGCCGACCTGCGCAAGACCCACTTCGAGGACGTCCGGATGCGCGAGCTCGATCTCACCGACGCCCGTCTCGACGAGGCCAGCCTGCGCAACTGCGACCTCTCGGGCGGCCAGCTGAACCGCACCTCGCTGCGCCGCGCCGATCTCCGCGCGACCGAGCTGCCGGCGTTCGAGCCGGCGGAGTCGAGCCTGCGTGGCGCCATCGTCGACCCGCACCAGGCCATGCGCATCGCCGAGCTACTGGGGCTCGACGTGCGCCCGCTGGACTGAGCGGGTGGGGCGGGCCGCGCGGCCCCGGAGTCGTGGGTCGGTTTGCCGTCGCTATACGAGGCCATTCCAACCCAGGACGAGCCGGCCGGAGTCGTGGGTCGGTTTGCCGTCGCCATGCGAGGCCATTCCAACCCAGGACCAGCCGGCCGGAGTCGTGGGCTGGTTTGCCGTCGCTATTCGAGGTCGTCCCAACCCAGGACCAGCCGGCCGGAGGCGTGGGCTGGTTTGCCGTCGCTATACGAGGCCATTCCAACCCAGGACCGCGCAGCCTCACCGGCACTCCCGCCGGCGGGCGACGATCCGGCCGAGACGGTCGCCGGTGTCGTGCTTCTCGTGTTTGACCTGCGGCCACGTCAGTCGGACGACCTCGAATCCCTCGGTGGAGAGCTGGAGGGCCTTCTTGCGGTCGCGGTGGAACTGCCAGCGCCCGCCGTGGAACCGGTAGCTGTCGAGCTCGACGATCAAGCCGAGGTGGCGCCAGATCGCGTCGACCTCCCAGCGACCCATCTTCACGTTCGTCTCGGGCAACTCGAGGCCGGTGAGCTGGCAGAGCGAGCGGAACTCCGTCTCCAGCTCGCTCCGGATGATCGTCGGGCCGACCACGTGGTCGAGGGCCGCGAGGAGCTTGGCCTTGCCCGAGACGCGGCCGAGCGTCGGCGCCCACGCGTGGAGCTCGTCCGGCGACCGACCGACGACCGTGACGGTCTGCTCGAGGATGCGCGTGATCTCCGCCGTCGTCCGGCCGGCCAGCAGATCGCGGATCGTTCGCTCGGGCGTGGTCGTCGGCAGGCCGTACCGTTCGACGATGTCGGCGGCGACGAGCGTGCGCGGACGGTGCAGCGCGATCTTGTCCGGGACGACGACGGTGCGGCGGTCGGTCACGCTCACGTGCACGTCCCCCTCGCGTGCCGGCGGCAGCATCCCCCACGAACGGGCGGCGCTTTCGTGGGAGACGGCGGCCTTCCGCGTGCCGACCTGCAGGAGCACCGCGTTGACGCGGGCGAGTCGGCCGAGCGCGCGATGCCCGACGGCATAGACGCCCTGCGCGATCTCGAGCAGTTCGCCGTAGCGCACACGCCGCTCGATCTGGCCCACCGACAGCTTGAGCTCGAGGAGCTGCGCGCGGGTGACGACGCCGTGCTGGCGGGTCGCGAGTTCGGCGATTCGCCACGAGAGCTCGAGGCGGGTGCGCGGCTGGTCGTCGGCAGGGGTGAGAAGTGCGTCCATACTTGTACGAGGCGCCAGCAACCCGAAATTCGCCCCCCCTTCGCATCGTGGGTCGGTTTGCCGTCGCCATGCGAGGTCGTTCCAGCCCACGTGTTCGGCGAGGTGGTCGTGGGCTCGTTTGCCGTCGCCATCCGAGGTGGTTCCAGCCCAGGACGGAGCCGTGCCCGCCGGTGGCCATGAGTGCGTCCCTACCCTGGGAACCAGGCGCTTTCATTCCGTGGGCGCTCGAACGAAAGGTCCACATGATCGGTGCCCTCATCCTCGGCCTCGTCGCTGGTGCGCTCGGCAAGTTCCTCGTTCCCGGCAAGGATCCGGCAGGCGGATTCATCGCCACGACGTTGCTCGGTCTCGTCGGCGCGTTCGTCGGCTACCTCCTCTTCACGCGCCTGCTCGGCATCGGTGACGACGACGCCTTCGATCTCGGCGGCCTGTTCAGCGCCATCGTCGGCGTGATCATCGTCCTGGTCGGCTACCGAGCCGTCGTCAAGAACTGACGCGGCTCGTGGGCCGGGATGCCGTCGGATGGCGACGGCAAGCCGACCCACGATCGCCCGGCGGTGGTCTTGGGTCGGGATGCCGTCGGATGGCGACGGCAAGCCGGCCCGCGATTGCGCGCCGCTGGCCTTATGCCGTCGGTTGGTGTCGGTAAGCCGGCCCACGATTGCCCATCGGTGGTTTTGGGTGGTGATGCCGTGGGATGGCGTCGGCAGGCCGGCCCACGGTTGCCCGCCGGTGGTCTTGGGTCGGGATGCCGTGGCATGGCGTCGGCGAGCCGGCCCACGATTGCCAGCCGCTGGTCGTGGGCCAGGATGCCGTCGCATGGCGTCGGCAGGCCGGCCCACGGTTGCCCATCGGTGGTCTTGGGTCGGCATGCCGTCGGTTGGCGTCGGCAGGCCGGCCCACGATTGCCCGCCGGTGGTCTTGGGTTGGGATGCCGTCGGTTGGCGTCGGCAGGCCGGCCCACGATTGCCCGCCGCTGGTCTTGGGTCGGGATGCCGTCGCATGGCGACGGCGAGCCGGCTCACGATCGCCCTCGCGCGCGCCCGCGTCGACGCACCCGCGTGGCCGCCGAGGCCGTCCATGCGGGGCACTCGGAGCTTCGGACCGCCGCATCACACAGCGTGGCGGCGCCCCGGCCCGTACCCTGGCTGGTCGCATGGCCCTCCGCTCTGACCTCCGCACCGTCGCGATCGTCGCGCACGTCGACCACGGCAAGACCACTCTCGTCGACGCGATGCTGCGTCAGAACGGCGCGCTCGGCCGCGCCCAGGACGGCGAGACGCGCGTCATGGACTCCGGTGACATCGAGAAGGAACGTGGCATCACGATCCTCGCGAAGCACACGGTGTTCGACTACAAGGGCACCAAGATCACCCTGGTCGACACCCCGGGGCACGCCGACTTCGGCGGTGAGGTGGAGCGTGGCCTCGCGCTCGTCGACGGCGTCCTCCTGCTCGTCGATGCCGCCGAGGGCCCGCTGCCGCAGACCCGCTTCGTCCTGCGCAAGGCGCTCGAGGCCGGCCTCCCCGTCGTGCTCGTCGTCAACAAGGTCGACCGCGCCGACGCCCGCCCCGACGAGGTGGTGAGCGAGGCCGAGGAGCTGTTCCTCGAGCTCGGCGCCGAGGACGAGCAGCTCGAGTTCCCGACCGTGTTCGCGATCGCCCGCGAGGGCAAGGCCGGCACGAAGCACGACGCGCTCGCCGACGACCTCTCGCCGGTGATGGACGCGCTCCTGGAGACGATCCCCGCGCCGGAGTACGACGAGGACCATCCGCTGCAGGCGCAGGTCGGCAACCTCGACGCGTCGCCGTACCTCGGTCGCCTCGGCGTCGTCCGCGTCCGCCACGGCGAGATCAAGAAGGGTCAGACCGTGGCCTGGGCCCGCCGCGACGGCAGCGTCCAGAACGCGAAGATCACCGACCTGTTCGTCACCGAGGGCCTCGAGCGCGTGCCCGCCGACAAGGTCGGCCCGGGCGAGATCGCGGCCGTCGCCGGCTTCCCCGACATCACGCTCGGTGAGACCCTCACCAGCCCCGAGGATCCGCGACCGCTTCCGCTCATCGAGGTCGACGAGCCCAGCCTCGCGATGACGATCGGCGTGAACACCAGCCCGCTCGCCGGCCGCGACGGCGACAAGCTCACCGCCCGCATGATCGAGCAGCGCCTCAACGAGGAGCTCCTGGGCAACGTGAGCCTGCGCGTGAGCCCGACCGATCGCCCCGACACGTGGGAGGTCGCCGGTCGTGGTGAGCTCCAGCTCGCCGTGCTCGTCGAGACGATGCGCCGCGAGGGCTTCGAGCTCACCGTCGGCAAGCCGCACGTGCTCATCCGCACCGACGAGAACGGCAAGAAGCTCGAGCCGCGCGAGTCGCTCACGATCGACGTGCCGGAGGAGCACATGGGCGTGGTCCAGACGCTCCTCGCCGAGCGCCGCGGCGAGCTCACCAACATGCACGGCCACGGCACGGGCTGGCTCCGCCTCGAGTACGGCATCCCCGCCCGCGGCCTGATCGGCATCCGCGACAAGTTCATGACGCAGACCCGGGGCACCGGCATGCTGCACCACGTGTTCGACGGCTGGATGCCGTGGGCCGGCGCCATCAAGACGCGTCACCAGGGCTCGCTGATCTCCGACCGCCAGGGTACGATCACCCCGTTCTCGGTGCTCGCGCTCCAGGACCGCGGCACCATGTTCATGGGCCCCGGCGAGGACGTCTACGAGGGCTGCATCATCGGCGCGAACTCGCGCATCGAGGATCTCGACGTGAACATCGTCCGCGAGAAGAAGCAGACGAACATCCGCTCGGCCGGTGCCGACGAGCTCGTCCGCCTCACCCCGCCGGCGCGCAAGACGCTCGACGAGGCCCTCGAGTTCATCGGCGACGACGAGCAGGTCGAGGTGACGCCGAACAACGTGCGTCTCCGCAAGCGCATGCTGACGGCCGTCGACCGCCAGCGCGAAGCGCGCAAGAAGCGCGACGCCTGAGACCCGCCTGCCGGGCGCGTCGCCGCACCCGCGGCGATGGGCCCGAGCGCGCGCCGGCCCGACGCAGCCCGCCGCACGCGGCGACGGCGCGCCCTACTTCAGGGTGAGCGGCTGCTCGACCTTCGTGGTGACGCCGGCGCTCGTCGTCGCGAACACGGTGAGCACCACCTTGGTGCTCTTCACCTTCTTGAAGAGCTTCTTCGCGGCAGCCGTCGGCTTGATCACGACCACGACGGCGCCGCCCTTGGAGGCCTTGCCGACGCGCGCGAGCGTCTTGCCGGCGGGGCTGATCAGGTAGACGCGCAGCTTCGCGGCCCCCGGCGACGACACCTTCACCCGCAGCCCGCCGGTGCGCGCCCGCTTGAGGCTCTGCACGTACGACACGATGCTCACGCCGGCGTCCGGAGCGGGCGTGGCCTGCGGTTTGGGCGTCGTGCCGGGCTTGGGCGTGCTCACCGGGGCGACGGTCGGGGCCGGCGTCCTCACGGCCGCAGGAGTCGGCGTCGGCGTGGCGATGGGGCCGGGCGTGGAGCCGCCGGTCGCAGGGAACACGCAGCGCGGCTGGGCCTCGGCGAGCGCGGCGACGAGACGCGTGCGAGCGCTCGTGTCGGGATCCCAGGTCGGGTCGTCCATCCGCTGGCAGTAGGACGAGTAGCGGAACCGCTGCACTCCGGCCGCGTAGTAGGCGTCGTAGCCGTCCCACAGCGAGCCGGTCGACAGGTCGAGCGCCGCCTCGACGAAGGTGGTGTACGGGTTCAACCCCGAGAACTGCAGGTCGGTGGTGCTCGCGGCGAGGTAGCGGCCATCGACGCTGAACTGCCCGCCGTTGGCGCCGGGCACGGTCGCCTTCACCGACGGCGTTCCAGCGACGTTCCACACGAACACCGTCGACTTGCCGGTCGAGGGATCGGCGACGGGCCCGGCGAGGTAGCGGTCGTCCGGCGACCAGTCGGCGACGCTGATGCCGTCGTACGCGGTCCGAAGCGTCGCGCGGTTGTTGGTGACCGATGTCGCGTTGCCGGCACCGTCGACGAGCCAGAGGTCGACCACGCCCGCAGCCGGCCCCGACTCGGGCTTGGCGACGACCGCGGCGCGCGAGGCGTCGGTCGAGTCGACGGACTCCACGACCTTGGTGATCGACGGGTCGACCTTCTGGATCGCGGCAAGGGCCTGGGCATCGGTCGGGGCAGCAGCACTGGCAAGGGGGCTCAGGCCGGCGAGACCGATGACCGCAAGCGCCAGGGACAGGGCACGGCGGCGGAACATGTCCCCGGAGTGTCTCAGGTCGACGCTCCGGTTAGAAGTCGGTCAGCGGAACCTGACGCTCGACCGTCGTACGGTTGCCGGCGCGGTCCTCCGCCACGATCCGCACGGTGACCGTGATCTTCAGGAACCGCGAGAGCGGCGCGCGGGCGGTGCGCAGGATCGGGATCGAGATCGTCTGCGCCTGCGACGGCGGGGAGCTGACGCTGAGGCGGCCGACGGTGATCGACCTGCTCGCGCCGCGGAAGGCGAAGAGGGTCTCGTTCTCCGGGCGCGTGACGATCACGTAGGCCTTCAGCGAGCGGGCGCCGGCGACGTCGAGGTTGACGCGCAGCCCGCGGGAGACGGTGCGCGAGAGCCCCTTGGCGGTCGACCGGATGCGCACGCTCGGACCGAGCGCGGCGGTGCGCTCGTTGATCGGCACGAGGCCGGTGCCTTTCGCAGGCTGGGTCATGGCGGGCGCGTCGTCCTGGGCGGCGGCAGGATCGACCTTCGTGGCCGGCGTCGGTGTGGCCGTCGGTGTCGCGCTCGGCGCGGGCGTGGGGTCGGGGCCGGCATCGGGGGTCGGGGTCGGGCGCGGCGTCGGGCCGGGCTCGTCGCCGTTCGCGCCGAACCGGCAGCCGGGATCGGGCGAGGTGGTGAGCGCGCGGTCGAGCCAGTCCTGCGGATCTTCGGCAGCCGGCTCGGCCGGAGGCGTGCCCCAGTCGGATTCGGCGGCTCTCGCGCACTCGCGGGAGTAGGCGGTGGTCCACTCGCCGGTTCCGGTGGGCCACCAGCCGCGGGCGGAGCTGAGCTTCGTGCCGGACGCGAGATCGACGGCACCGACGCCGTGCGGGCCGGCCGTCGAGAGCCAGCCGAAGGTGACGTAGCGGCCGTCGGACGTGAAGCGCGGGGTGGAGGTGAACGCGCCGAGGCCGTTGTCGAGCACGGCGCCCTCGGGCGTGAACCCGACGATGTGGGCCTCGAGCGAGGGCCGGGAGTTCTGGTTGCTCGTGGCGTACACGAACCGCTGGCCGTCGTCCGACCAGCGGACGCCGCCGATCCGTTGGAACTCGCCGAGCCCCGGTTCGCCATCGGTGACCTGCAGACCGACGAGGCCCGATCCGTCCTCGTTCGCGAGCCAGAGGTCATCGTGCTGCTGGGCGCGTGGGCTGGGCGTCGCGAAGGTGAGGATCGCGAGGCGCGTGCCATCGGGCGACGCGCTCACGGCACCGACCGACTTCGTGCTCGGTGCCTTCGCCTGGATCGCGCGGAGCAGGTCGGCGTCGCTTGGGCGGGCCACCGCGAGCGAGGGGATGAGCAGGCAGGCCCCGACCGCAAAGCCCGTCGCCCGTCGCAGGCGGGCGACGAGTCCCGGCGACGGGCTGTGCGGCGGGTAAGGGGTGAACTTCGGCATGTGCGCGGCGTGGCCGCGTGGGCGGCGACGAAGTGGCTGACGGTCGCGTGACGGTGTCGCGGTCAGCCGGTTCGGCGACGGTGTTCCCCCCACGACGCCCGAGGCGTCGCATCCCACGTTGGGGGATGCAGCGCGCCCTGTCAAGTCGCCGAAGTCCAATGGACACCGGGGATTTCGGGCGTCTCGCGTCCACCTGGACGAGCGATGCTCAGCGCCTCCTCCGGCCATGCGTCCAGCGGGCGCCAAGGCGCAGGCAGGAACGGACGAGTATCGGAGGAACCCCGAAGGGTCGCGCCCTGCCGCGCTCTCCCATGGCTGCCCGCCGGAACATCCGCCCGCTCATCGTGCTCACGCTCTTCGCCGTCGCCGGAGTTGGCGCGGCGGTCGCACGCGGCTCGTCGCCGCCGGCTCCCGAGCAGGTCGCGAAGCAGATCCACGGCGACGTGACGCGTGACGTCCTCAGCCGCACGGGCGACTTCACGGCGACCGTCGGCCCCCTCGACTGCATCGAGACCAAGCCCGGGCTCGGCTCCTGCCTTGCGAACTTCACGTCGAGCACCCACCGCGCCGACCACCTCATGATCGCGGTGCACTACGAGGTGGTCGCGCACGATCGCGTCACGTTCGGGGTTCGGCTGCCCTGACCTTCCGCTGTGCGTAGCGCGTCGGGTCGAACCGAGCGAGGCGGTCGCGCAGCTTCCAGGTGTAGGTGGGCCAGGTCGACGAGTTCCGACCCGTCGCGTCGACGTAGTAGCTCGCGCAGCCGCCGTCGAGCCACACCGTCCCTTCGCTCAGCGCATCGATCTCGCGCACCCATTGGTCCATCACGGCCGGGTGGAGATCGTACGAGCCGACAACCGTCGGCCTTGGCGCGGGTGATCGCCTGCGTGAGGTACTGCACCTGCCACTCGATCATCAGCAGGATCGAGGTGTGCCCGACGCCCGAGTTGGGGCCGACGAGGAAGAACAGGTTCGGGAACCCGTCGATCGTCGTCCCGAGGTAGGCGCTCGGGCTGCCGCTCCAGTGCTCGGCCAGGGTGCGGCCACCGCGGCCGGTCACCACCTCGGCGGCGGGCGGCGTGGTGACGTGGAAGCCCGTGCCGTAGATGATCACGTCGACCTCGCGCTCGGTGCCGTCCGCGGTCACGATGCCCCGTTCGGTGATCGCCGTGATGCCGTCGGTGACGAGGTCGACGTTCGGCCGCTGCAGCGCCGGGTACCACGCGTTGCTGAGCAGGATGCGCTTGCAGCCGACAGCGAAGTCGGGGGTGAGGGCGGCCCGCAGTCCGGGGTCTCGCACCTGCCGCGCGAGGTGCAGTCGCCCGAGGCGCTCGAGCACGCCTCGTACCACCCGGTTGCCGCGCATGCCGGCGACGAGGAGCTCCCGTGCGTAGTAGGTGGCGCTGCGCGAGAACCGCTGCAGGCCGGGCAGCGTGCGGTAGGCCCAGCGCTCGATGGCCAGCGTGTCGCGGTCGGTGCGGGGGAGGACCCACGGCGCGGTGCGCTGGTACACGTCGAGCCGGGCGGCGACCCGCGCCACCTCCGGCACGAGCTGGATCGCCGACGCGCCCGTCTCGATCACGGCGACCCGTTTGCCGGCGAGGTCCACCGACGGGTCCCAGCGAGCCGAGTGCATCTCGATCCCGCGGAACCGGTCGCGCCCCTCGATCGCCGGGTAGATCGGCTCGGTGAGCGGCCCCATCGCACTCACCAGGAACTGCGCGGACACCGGCCCGGCGGTGGTCTCGACCTCCCAGCGCTGCGCGTCATCGTCCCAGCGCGCACCGAGCGCCTCGACCCCGAAGCGCAGGTCGCCCGCGACGCCGTAGCGCTCGGCGACGCGGCGGATGTACGCCGCGATCTCTCCGCCGGGGGAGTAGGTGCGGGTCCATTTCGGGTTCGGCGCGAAGGAGTAGGAGTAGAGGTTCGACGGCACGTCGCACGCCACGCCCGGGTAGGCGTTGGCGAGCCAGCACCCGCCGGCGTCGGCCGCGCGATCGATCACCACGAGGTCGGTGTGGCCGGCGGCTCGCAGCTGGATCGCGGCGTCGATCCCGCCGAACCCGGCGCCGACGATGAGCGTGCCGACCCGCCGCGGCAGCCGTCCGTCGTCGAACGGTCGCTCGTCGCCCGCGGGCTCGGAGGGCGCCGGCGATGCGTCGTCGCCCGCGCCGGCCGCCGCGACCATGCGCGCGAGGTGGTCGATCCGCGACGCGTGGTCGGGGTCGATCAGGAGCTCGAGCTCCTCGTCCGTCAGGGGTCTGCTGGTGCTCATCGACCGACGGTAGGAACGCGCCCGGAGCCTGGTCAACGCCAACCGGTAGCGGCGCCGCGAGGTCGGCGGGCGGGCCGAACCGCAGGTGCGGGTTTGCCGCAGCAGACCGTCGTGCCCGGTGGGCGACCCCGGGAACGACAGCGGGGCCGCCGCGCCCCGATGCGCGACGGCCCCGTCAGTCTTTCGAGCGTTCCCCGGTCCCAGGGGGTCTGCTCGCCACGGCCGATCCCAATCCGCCGTGTCAGCGGCCACGTGCAGGTGGCCGCAGCTCCGAGCCGACCGCGTCCCTTCGGTCGGCAGAAGATGGTGGTGAACGTGGCGGGTTCGGTGGGAGCCTCTGGTCGGAGTGGACGCCGGCTCTGGCCGGCGATGATGGTCCATCGGCTCCGTCCAGCACGGTCTTGAATCGGTATGGATCGGGAATGGACGAACGGCCTGGGGTCAGGACCCCAGGAACTGGAAGATCGTGGAGAGACGCGGCCGAATCGGCCCGGCGCCGCCCGCTATTCCTGCGGCGGCCCGCCGTCGGTGACCTCGTTCGCATACGACGAGGTCCGCGGCTGCTCGACCTTGCGGCCGTCGGGGTACTCGATCACGCGGGTGACCGTGATCTGGAAGTTCCCGCCGGGGTTCGGCTGTCGGTCGCCGGGCTCGGCCTCCACGCGCCGGCCCCCGTTGTCGCCGTAGAGGGTCACCGTCACCTCCGTGTCGGTGTAGCTCGCGCGGATGAGGATCGGCACCTTCGTGTCGTTCGTCCACTTGAGGTCGATCGTCGGCCAGTTCAGCGTCGTCTCGCGGCCGGCCGGGTAGCGGTCGATGAACAGCGAGTGCGGCTGGGACGCATCGATCGGGAGCCCGGCGAAGTACGCCGCGTTGTACATCGTCGTGGAGAACTGCTCACGCCACCGCCGACCGACGGCTCGATCTTGTTGCCCGCGATGAACGGCGCTTCCACGTAGCCCTTGGCCTTCGTGCGCTCGCCCGCGATGCCGTTGAGCGAGAACTGCTCGCCGGGGGCGATGATCGTCCCGTCGACCGAGTCGGCGATCCGGTGGATGTTCGTGACGCGCGGCTGCCCGGGCGGGTGGTAGGTCGTGAACGTGCCGATCACCGAGTCGATCTTGCGGGCGGCGCTGCGGCTCACGGGCGCTTCGCGCACCTTCGTCGGCACCTTCGCGGTGTGCGAGCCCGAGTGGATCGCGGTGCGGATGCGGCCGTTGAGCCCCTTCACGTCGACGTCCAGGCCCGAGCGGCCGTCGGAGCGCACCGTCACCTTCGCCGGCTTCGGCTTCCAGGCCACGGCACCCTTGCCGTCGACGGTCTGGGCGGTGGCCGGGGCGGAGATCGCGGCGCTGCGCGGCGCGCGGTCGCGGGCTTCGGCGACGGCGGCGGTGAGCTTGGAGAGCACGGCGGTGTCCACGCCGAGCCGGGCCTTCCGGCCGCCGTCGAGCGGTTCGACGGCGATGAGGTCCGCGAGCTTGGCCGGCGTGACGACGTAGTCCTTCCCCGCGCCCGTGAGACGCAGCGGCCGGCGTAGGTAGGCCTCGGCGTCGTCGCCGAGGCTGCGGAGCTTCTCGGCGCTCACGGGCGTGCCGGTGGAGAGCGGGATCCGCACGACGGTCGAACCGGGATTCAGGAGGCGCTGACGCAGGGCGTCGGTGAAGGCGGCCTTGCGCACCGTGCGGCCGGCCCTCGCCGGGACGACGGTCGCGACGAGGGTCGAGCTGTCGATCGACAGGCCGCCGGCGTAGGGCGCGCGGTCGAGGACCTTCGCGACCTGATCGACGGTGTCGGCGAGCCGCTTCGCGTCGACGCTCGCGCTGAGCTGGATCGTCGTCGAGCCGGCGAGGCCGCCGAGGGGGGAGAGCAGCCCGCCGCGGTGGGCGTCCATCACGGCGTCGACGGTGCCGGCGACGTCGGCGCTGAGGCCCGCACCGCCCGCGCTGACGCGCAACGTGCGGCCGCCGCCGGTGAGGTTGAGCCGACGCTCGGGGTCGCCGAGGCGTTCGACCATGCGGCGCACCTCGGCCTCGGACTTGCCGGACACGTCCTCGTCGCCCACCTTCGTGCCGGGCATGGCCTGGCCGGAATAGAGCCCGCGCATCGCGAACGGCACGCCGACGATCACCAGGCACAGCACGCCGGCACCCACGAGCAGGCGCTGCCAGGCGGGGCGGCGCGGCTTCGCGCGCGTGGGAACGTGGCGGGGCTGGCCGCTCGGGCGGCGGCTGCGTCCTTCGCTGCTCATCGAGGCATCAGTGCCACGGTAGAGGGGTGGGTGTCGCCCTCGCCCCGTCGGGCGCGAGGCTGCAACCCGGCGTGCAGATCAGGCGATGGCCTGCACCTTGAGCGGGCGATCGCCCTTCGGGGTGGGCACGGCGACCGTGTCGCCGACCTTCGCTCCGTCGAGCGCGGCGCCGACGGGCGAGTCGAACGAGATCTTGCCCTCGGCCGGTTTGGCCTCGGTGGGGGAGACGAGCTCGTACGTGTTCTCGCGGCCGCTCGTCTCGTCGAGCACGGTCACCCTGGACCCGAAGCCGACGACATCGCTGCTCGCAGCGACCTCCCGGATCTCCGCGTGGAGCTGCTGCTCGCGCAGCTGGAGGATCTTCGTCTCGAGGTGCGCCTGGGAGTTCTTCGCGTCGTGATACTCCGCGTTCTCCTTGAGATCGCCCCACTCGCGGGCCGTCTTGATGCGGGCCGCGATCTCGCGGCGGCCCTCGCCCTCGAGGCGCTCGATCTCAGCGGTGAGCGCGGCGTAGTCCTCGGCGGTCATCACGACGGAATCCGACATTCGACCGAGGCTACTGGCTCGGGGCGGCGTGCGTGGCGGGCGCTGCGACGCCCGCCACGCGCCTCCGCGGGAGATCAGGTGACGGGCGTGCCCGGGTCGTCGACGGGCGGTCCCGGGGTCGGGGTGGGGGCGGGCGTCACAGTCGGCGCCGGCGTCGCCGTCGGTGCCGGGGTGGCGGTCGGAGCGGGGGTGGGCGTGGCGGTCGGCGCGGGCGTCGCTGTCGGCTTCGGCGTGCACGGCGCCTTCGGCGTCCACACGACGGGCGGTTTGGGCCTGGGGCGCGAGCTGTGGCGGCAGGCGTCGGCCGGAGCGGCGACGACGACGGAGCAGGCGAGGGCGAGGCCGGCGGCCTTGACGAGCTGCATGCGGGTGGTCCTTCCGAGCGGAGGTTGGAACGCGGTATGGGCCGCGGTGCAGACCTTTCGACCGGTCGCGTCGCGAACCGCAGCGATCGCGCCAGGACGTGGACGGGTGTTCCGGGTCCGTACCATTGGGCGGGATGACCGAGGCCCCCACCCCCGACGCTCCGGCGCGCTCGCTCCACGACTCCTGGCAGCTCGCCGGGATCACCGTCCCCAACCGCGTGCTCCTCGCGCCGCTCGCCGGGATCGGCAACTGGTTCGTGCGCTTCCAGGCCCAGCGCCACGGCGCGGGCATGACGGTCTCGGAGATGGTCTCGAGCTTTGCGATCCACTACCGCAACGAGAAGACCTGCACGGAGCTCCTGCGGGTCGACGAGCGCGAGCGCGCGGGCGGCCCGCTCGCGATCCAGCTCTTCGGGCAGGACGTCGAGATCATGCGGTCGGCGGCCGCCTACGTCGCCGAGCACGCACGCCCGGACGTCATCGACCTGAACATGGGCTGCCCCGTCCCGAAGGTGATGGGCTCGGGGGCCGGCGCCGCGATGCTCAAGGACCCCGACACCGCGGTCGCCGTCGCGAAGGCCGCCCGCGAGGGGTCCGGGCTGCCGGTCACCGTCAAGCTGCGCTCGGGCGTGAAGAAGGGCGAGCACAACGGCTACGACGTCGCGCAGCGGCTCGTGGAGGAGGCCGGCGTCAGCGCCATCACCTTCCACCCGCGCTCCGCGCAGGTGCAGCACAAGGGTGAGCCCGACCTCGAGCTCGCGGCCAAGCTGGTCGCGGAGCTGCCCGTGCCCGTGATCCTCTCCGGCGGCATGAACGAACCCGCCTGGATCACCGACGCCTGGCGCGACACCGGGGCCGAGGCGATCATGCTCGCGCGCGGCGCCCTGGGCGACCCGTGGCTCTTCGCCCGCGTGCTCGGACTGCGCGAGAACGACCCCTCCCGCGAGGAGATCGTCGGCGAGCTGCTCTGGATCATCGACCAGGCGACCGCCCACCTCGGCGAGAGCCGCGCGACCGGCTACCTCCGCAAGTTCTATCCCTGGTACGTCGAGACCCTCGGCGATGGGCACGAGCTGCAGAACGCGCTCCAGCGGGCAGCCACGCTCGACGACGTGCGCACGATCGTGCGCGACCTCGTCGACGAGCCGGCACCGGTCGACGAGCAGGGCATCGACGGCTCCCAGCTGCGCGCCGTCACCGCCTAGCCCCTCGGGCCGCACTCGCCGGACGATGCGGGGCGGTTGCCGCCCGACCCCTTGCTATGCTCCGCCGCTCGCCGGGGCCTGCACCAGCCCTCGGACCGCACTCGGTAGCACCCGAAACGATCAGACCGGACTCATGTCGCGCGACGTCATCCTCACCCGTGAAGGCCTGGAGAAGCTCCAGGCCGAACTCGAGCACCTCGAGACGGAGGGCCGACGCCAGGTTGCCGATCGCATCAAGGAAGCGCGCGACTTCGGCGACATCTCCGAGAACTCGGAGTACGACGACGCCAAGAACGAGCAGGCCCAGATCGAGGCCCGCATCATCCAGCTGCAGGACCGCATCCGCTCCGCGACGGTCGTCGACCACGACGACGTCAGCACGGATCGCGTGCAGGTCGGCTCGACGGTGAGCTTCACCGACGAGGCCACCGGCAAGGCGCAGGAGTACACGATCGTCGGCTCGGCCGAGGCGTCGCCCAGCGAGGGCAAGCTCTCGAACGAGTCCCCGGTCGGCAAGGCCCTCCTCGGCGGCAAGCTCGGCTCGGTCGTCAGCGTGCAGCTGCCGAAGGGCGAGCCGCGCAAGCTCAAGATCAACAAGATCGACGTCGGCATCTAGTCCTGGGTTCGCCGATGAGCGACCAGGAGCAAGGCGCGAACGACGACGCCCGCGCGACGCTCGACGCCTTGCGCGCGACCCTCGACGCCGTGAAGTCGTGGGCGCGCTCGATCCCCGACGCCGTCGACGATCTGAAGAAGGCCGCGGGCCCGTTCGCGCGCACGCCGGATGACGTCGCCGCAGCTGCGGCGGCCACCGCCGCGATCGCGCCGGTGCTCGAGCTGGTCTCGGATGACGCGATCCGCGAGGTGTTCGCGGCCCACGAGCACGCGCCCGTCGAGCTCACGTGGTTCGTCGATTCCGAGCCCGACCTGCGCGATGCGCTCGCTGGCGTCAGTCGTCTGGCGGCCGGCGAAGCCGTCGAGGATCCGCGCGCGGTGGCCAAGCCGCTGTCGATCTGGCTGCGTGCCGCCGGGAACCACGCGAAGAGCATCCGCAAGGCTCTCTCCGAGCTCGAGGCCGAGGCCGCTGCCACGCGCGCCGAGGCCGAGATCCTCGCCGCCCGCCGCGGCAAGCTCGAGCGTCTGCGCGAGGGCGGCATCGAGCCGTTCCCCTACGAGTTCGAAGGCGTCGAGCCTATTGCCGATGTGCGCGAGGCCCATGCCGGCCTCGAGGCCGGAGCCGAGACCGAGCAGCGCCACCGCGTCGCCGGTCGCCTCGCGAGCCGCCGTGACCAAGGCGGGCTGAGCTTCCTGGATCTCTACGACCGCTCCGGCCGGATCCAGCTGCAGGCCACGAGCGACACGCTCAGCGCCGACGCCTTCGCGCGCCTCACGGAGCTGGTCGACCTCGGCGACCTGCTCGGCATCGACGGGCGTGCGTTCGTCAGCCGCCGCGGCGAGCTCACGCTCCAGATCGAGTCGTTCGAGGTGCTCGCCAAGGCGCTGCGTCCGCCGCCGGACAAGCGCCACGGCCTGCAGGATCCCGACGCGCGCTACCGCCAGCGCGAGGTCGACCTGCTCTCGAGCGAGACCACCCGTGCGACGTTCATCGCCCGCTCGAAGATCATCCGGGCGTTCCGCCGCGAGCTCGACGCCGACGGTTTCCTCGAGGTCGAGACGCCGATCCTGCAAGGCCTCTACGGCGGCGCGTCGGCCGAGCCCTTCACCACCTTCCACAACGCGCTCGACCGCAAGCTCTACCTGCGCATCGCCCCCGAGCTGTACCTCAAGCGGTGCCTCGTCGGCGGTCTCGAGCGCGTCTACGAGATCGGCAAGAACTTCCGCAACGAAGGCCTCTCGCCGAAGCACAACCCCGAGTTCACCTCGATCGAGTGGTACGAGGCCTACGCCGAGTACCACGCTGCCGCCGATCGCACCGAGGCGCTGATCCGCGCCGCCGCGATCGCCGCCGGCTACGACTTCGAGGCCGAGGGCGCCATCCGCTTCGATCAGCCGTGGCGCCGCGTCACCTTCCGCGACGCGGTGCTCGAGAAGACGGGCATCGACCTACTCGCGCACCTCGAGCACCGGCGCCCCGACGGCAGGTACGACGTGCCGGGCGCGAGCGGCGAGCCGACGGGCGTCGTCACCGACCAGGACGGCTTCCTGCGGGCGCAGGTGAAGGCGAAGCCGAGGGTCGCGAAGGAGATCGCCGACCTCGACGGGCTCTCCTGGCCCCAGCTCGCCGACGAGCTGCTCGGCACCTTCGTCGAGCCCGACCTGATCCAGCCGACCTTCATCCTCGACCACCCCGTCGAGCTCTCGCCGCTGGCCAAGCGCCACCGCACGATCGAGGGCCTCACGGAGCGGTGGGAGGCGTACGCCGGCGGCGTCGAGATCGCGAACGCGTTCTCCGAGCTCAATGACCCCGACGAGCAGCGCGAACGCTTCGAGGCGCAGACCCGGTACTCCGAGGGCGGCGATGCCGAGGCCCAGCCGTACGACCATGCGTTCGTGCAGGCGCTCGAACAGGGCATGCCACCCGCAGCGGGCGTCGGCGTCGGCATCGACCGGCTCGTGATCATGCTCACGCGGTCGAGCACGATCCGCGACGTGATCCTCTTCCCGGCGCTGCGCGAGCTCTAGCCTCCGGCGCGGCTTCCCGCGGGCGCGGGCGCTGCTCGTCGCGGGTCCGGCTACGCGCGCGCCGGTCTGCGGCGCGGACTGCGCGCCGCGCGATGCCCAGGGCCGCCCACCTGGCGCCGCGGGTGACCGGAGCACCGGGCCGCACGCGATCCTGCGCGCCACGCGGCCCGGCCGAGGTGGCCCGATCCGGCCCCCGCGTTCGTGGACGTTTCCTCGCAGTTTGGACACCGGTCCAATCCCCGGGGGGCCCCGACCGCGTACAACCTATGAACGAGTCGATGAACGTGGCAGTGGACGCCACCCCCTCGTTGTAGACTCGGCATACGCGATCCGCCCAACCGAATCGATTCAGCGAACGGACCTACCGGTCGATGAGAAGAGAGGAGGCGCACCGCGCACGGAAGGCCAACCGGCCGGAGTGGAGGACAGCCAGCAATGTTCGAGCGATTTACAGAGCGCGCACGCCAGGTCATTGTCCTCGCGCAGGATGAAGCCCGCACGCTGAAGCACAATTACATCGGGACCGAGCATGTCCTTCTTGGCTTGCTCCGCGAGGAACAGGGCTTGGCGGCCCGAGCGCTCGAAGGTCTCGACATCACCGTGGAGCGGGTCCGTGCGCAAGTCGTGCGCATCGTCGGCTCCGGTGAAGAGGTGACGACGGGGCAGATCCCGTTCACCCCACGGGCCAAGAAGGTGCTCGAGCTCGCCCTGCGCGAAGCCCTGAGCCTCGGCCACAACTACATCGGCACGGAGCACCTGCTCCTCGGCCTCGTTCGCGAGAACGAGGGCGTGGCGGCTCGCATCCTGCTCGACTTCGACGCCGACGCGGAGAAGATCCGCGGCGAGGTCATCCGCATGCTCTCCGGCCCGAGCGGCCGCCGTCAGGGTGAGGGCTCGGGGTCCGGCGCCAGCGCCGGCAGCGGGTCGGCCTCCGGCTCCGGCGAGGGGAAGAAGAGCTCGAAGCTCCTCGACCAGTTCGGTCGCAACCTCACCAAGCTCGCCTCCGACGGCAAGCTCGATCCGGTCGTCGGCCGGGCCACCGAGGTCGAGCGGATCATGCAGATCCTCTCGCGCCGGACGAAGAACAACCCGATCCTCATCGGCGAGCCGGGCGTCGGCAAGACGGCCGTTGTCGAAGGTCTCGCGCAGGCGATCATCCAGGGCGACGTCCCGGAGCTCCTGCGCGACAAGCAGATCTACACCCTCGACCTCGCCGCGCTCGTCGCCGGTTCGAAGTACCGCGGTGAGTTCGAGGAGCGCCTGAAGAAGGTGATGAAGGAGATCACTCAGCGCGGCGACATCATCCTGTTCATCGACGAGATCCACAACCTCGTCGGCGCAGGAGCCGCGGAGGGCGCGATCGACGCCGCCAGCATCCTCAAGCCGGCCCTCGCCCGCGGTGAGCTGCAGACCATCGGCGCGACCACGCTCGACGAGTACCGCAAGTACCTCGAGCGTGACTCTGCCCTCGAGCGTCGCTTCCAGCAGATCCGCGTCGAGCAGCCGACGGTCGAGCAGACCGTGCAGATCCTCCAAGGCCTGCGCGACCGCTACGAGAGCCACCACCGCATCGAGATCACGGACGACGCCCTCCAGGCTGCTGCCGAGCTCTCCGACCGGTACATCTCGGATCGCCAGCTCCCCGACAAGGCCATCGACCTCATCGACGAGGCTTCCAGCCGCAAGCGCATCAAGTCGATGAGCTCGCCGCCGGTGCATCGCGAGCTGGAGGAGGAGATCGAGGAGGCGCGCCGCGCCAAGGAAGCCGCGATCGAGGCCCAGGAGTTCGAGAAGGCCGCGAGCCTTCGCGACGATGAGCGCAAGCTCGTCGCGAAGAAGCGCGAGCTCGAGGACGAGTGGCAGGCCGGCGAAGGTGAGGGCGAGCGCCCGAACATCGGCGAGGAGGAGATCGCGGAGATCGTCTCCATGTGGACCGGCATCCCGGTCTTCAAGCTCACCGAGGCCGAGACCCAGAAGCTCATCCGCATGGAGGAGGAGCTCCACAAGCGCGTCATCGGGCAGGCTGCCGCCGTCGAGGTCATCTCGAAGGCGATCCGTCGCTCGCGCGCAGGTCTCAAGGATCCCAAGCGTCCGACCGGCTCGTTCATCTTCCTCGGCCCCTCGGGCGTCGGCAAGACCGAGCTCGCCCGCACGCTCGCCGAGTTCCTCTTCGGCGACGACGAGGCGATGGTGCGCATCGACATGTCGGAGTACATGGAGAAGCACGCGGTCTCGCGCCTCGTCGGCTCTCCTCCCGGCTACGTCGGGTACGACGAGGGTGGTCAGCTCACCGAGGCCGTGCGACGCAAGCCGTACTGCGTGCTCCTGCTCGACGAGATCGAGAAGGCGCACCCGGATGTCTTCAACCTGCTCCTGCAGATCCTCGAAGACGGCCGCCTCACCGACTCGCAGGGCCGCACCGTCGACTTCCGTCACGCGATCGTGATCATGACCTCGAACATCGGGGCCAGCGAGATCGCGAAGGGCACTCCGCTCGGATTCGCCGTGGTGGAGGACGACATGGGCGTCTCCTACGACGACATGAAGGGCCGCGTCATGAGCGATCTCAAGCGCGCGTTCCGTCCCGAGTTCCTCAACCGCATCGACGACGTCATCGTCTTCCACAAGCTCCAGAAGGCCGAGATCAAGCAGATCATCGACCTCCTGCTGCAGCGGATCCGCGAGTCGCTCGCCGAGCGGGAGCTCCAGCTCGACCTCACCGAGGCCGCGAAGGACTTCCTCGTCGACAAGGGCTGGGACCCGGGCATGGGCGCACGTCCGCTCCGCCGCGCGATCCAGCGCTACATCGAGGATCCGCTCTCCGACTTCGTCCTGCGCAACGCGCTCGAGGTCGAAGCCGGCAACACGGTGCTCGTCGATCACGTCATCGGTGGCGAGAACGACGGTGAGCTCACGCTGACCTTCGTCCAGGGCGAGCGCAAGCCGGTTGCGGTCGGCGCCACGAGCGAGGATGATGACGTCATCGACTTGAAGAAGACCGACGACGGTCCAGAGTCCACGCAGAGCGCGGACAGTCCCACCGAGGACTAACCCAAGAGACCGTCGCACGAGAGCCCGGGGCCCGCAGCACGAGCGGGACCCGGGCTTTCGCTCGTTCCGGGCACGTCGGGGTCCCGGGAGCATCGACCGAGGCGCCGCGCGCCCGTGCCTGACCGCGCTGAGACCCCGCGCCTGGAAGCGTTCGCGGCACAGCGGTGTTGTGGTGGGTGTCGTCACCCCGTCGCAGGAACACCCGCATGAAGCTCCAGGCCCCAAGTCCCTCCATGGGCGTCGCAATCGCCGCGCTCATCATGGCGTCGACCGGCACCGCCGTCGCCGCCGCCACCTACGCCTCCAACGCGGGCAAGGTCGACGGCCGTGACGCCGTCTCCTCGAAGACCAGCACGAGCAAGGCCGCCGGCGCGCTCGTCGCCACCGCCGGCTCCGGTCCGTACAAGGGCAAGATCCCCGGCAAGTTCCTCGCCGACGTCGTCCGCGGCGACGGCGACGGCTTCAACCGCCTCGCGGACGTGCAGGACAACGCCGGCGACGTGCCGACCACCCTCACCACGATCCCGGGCTTCGGCAACCTGGTCGCCACCTGCAGCGACCAGAACGGCAAGGCCGGCGTCGAGGATCCGATCAGCGCCATCACCTTCCAGAACACCTCCGGGGCCGCGCTCAACCTCGTCCGTGACTCCAACGGCGACGCTCCCGGCGTCGGCGTGATCGACACGAACGCCACATCGGTTCAGAACATCGGCGGTACCGCCGCGTTCCACTGGCTGATCGAGAACGCTGGCAACGTCGTCGTGATCGAGGGCGGAGTGCGGCAGGTCGGCCGCAACACGGCTGCAGCGCAGTGCCTCGTGTACGGCTACGCGCAGGTGATCTCCAACACGCGCTAGTCCGTACGTCGCGACCACCGACCGGCGCGGGGGCGGGCTGCGGGCCGGCGCCCGGCCGGTCGGGCGCGTCGCCGCGCAGGGCTCCGCCGCGGCGACTGCGAAGCTCCTGCGGTTTTCCCCGCATGCGCCGCACCCTACGCGTCGACGCGATACGCAGCGTTCCACGGCCTGGAAAATCGGGCCTTTTCTCGATACCATGCAGTAGTGATGTCGGGGCGAGTGGACGAGTTCATCGACCTCGACGCCCAAGAGCCGCGGCTCGTGCGGGCCCTCGAGATGGTCGCGCCGGGCACCGCGCTGCGCGAGGGCATCGACAACATCGTGCACGCCAAGACCGGCGCGCTCGTCATCGTCGCCGACCCCGACGAGGTGTCGTTCCTCTTCTCCGGCGGGATCAAGCTCGATCTCGACTACTCGCCGGCGATGGTCTACCAAGTCGCCAAGATGGACGGCGCGATCGTCCTGAACGCCACGGCGACCAAGATCACCATGGTCAACACCCAGCTGATGCCGGATCCGACGATCCTCTCGCTGGAGACCGGCACGCGTCACCGCACCGCCGAGCGCGTCAGCAAGCAGACGCCGGCGCTGGTCATCGCCGTCTCGGCGCGCCGCGACGTGGTCTCGCTCTACGTCGACGGTCAGAAGTACATCCTCGAAGACATCCCCGTCGTGCTCGCGAAGGCCAACCAGGCACTCGCCACGCTCGACAAGTACCGGATGCGCCTCGATCAGATCGCCACGCGCCTCATGGCGATGGAGTTCGACGGCGGTGTCCTCCTGCACGACGTGCTCGTCGCGCTCCAGCGGTACGAGCTCGTCGCCCGCATGGCCGTCGAGATCGAGCGCTACATCGTCGAACTCGGCCGCGAGGGTCGCCTGATCGAGATGCAGCTCGAGGAGACGATGATGGGCGTCGCGGGTGACAAGACCGCGCTGCTCCAGGACTACCTCACCGAGTCCAGCGACGAGACCCTCGCCGGGGCCCTCGACGAGCTTTCCCGACTTCCGCACCAGGAGCTCCTGGACTTCGGCCGACTGGCCGAGCTCCTCGGATTCGAGCGGAAGATCAACACCCTTGACGAGCGCGTCTTCCCTCGTGGGTACCGCGCGCTCGGAAGAATCCCCCGCCTTCCCAAGCTCGCCGTCGCGCACCTCGTGCGCACGTTCGACGGGCTGGAAGGGCTTGTGGCTGCTGACGACGACGACCTCTTGCAGGTCGACGGCGTCGACGTCACCCGGGCGAAGGAGATCCGTGAGGGACTCCGCCGCCTGCAGGAGGTCAACTTCGTTGATCGGTTCCTGCATGACTGAGAGAGCCGTGCCCCTGTGGGCCATGAAGCAAGGAGCTCACCATTAGCGACGAGACCGACATCGACATCGCCGAACTCGACGAGATCACCCTCGTCCTCGAGCACATCGACTTCGAGCTGGGCGACAGCGTCGTCTACCCGCACCACGGTGCCGGGCAGATCGCGGGCAAGGAGCTCCGGCGCATCTTGGGTGAGGAGCGCGAGTACCTCACCATCAAGATCCTGCACAACGACATGACCGTCATGGTCCCCGTCGACAAGGCCGCTGAAGTCGGCCTGCGCCGCGTGATCGACGAGGAAACCGTCGAGAAGGTGCTCGCGTGCCTCACGGCGGAGACGTCGGAGATGCCGAAGAACTGGAACCGCCGGTTCAAGCACAACCGCGACAAGATGAAGACGGGCGACATCTACGAGCTGTCGGAAGTCGTGCGCAACCTCGCGTTCCGCGAGCACGACAAGGGCCTCTCCACCGGCGAGAAGCAGATGTACACCCGCGCCAAGAAGATCCTCGCGTCCGAGCTCATGTACGCGCTCGACAAGAACGAGGACGAGGCCGAGGCGCACCTCGACGACCTCCTGCTGGCCGCTCACGGCCAGACGGTCGCCGGCTAGCCGACGACCCGCTGCGGCCTCGGTCGCAGGCCTCGACGCGCTCGACGGGGCGGTGCAGAGCGTGAGCTCGGCGCCGCCCCGCGGCCGTTGTGGAGGCACGCGTGGCGCGCGGGTGGCGCCGTTAGGCGCCCGGCGTCGCCGGTGAGACAGAATGGCCGGCGATGCCGACCGATTCTCTGCAGGGCGCCAGTGCGCTGATCGTCGCCGCAGGCAAGGGCGAGCGGCTCGGCAGCGCCCTGCCGAAGGCGTTCGTGGAGGTCGGCGGGCGGCCGATGATCGCCTGGTCGATCGATGCGTTCCTCGCCGCGGGCGTCGGGGAGATCGTGGTCGCCCTCCCGCCCGACGGCGCGCTGCCCGCCGGGTTCCTTGCCCGCTCCGACGACGCCGCCGCCGTGCGCGAGGCGGCGGCGCTCGTGCTGCCCGACGGCGTCGCGACCGTCCCGGGCGGCGCCGAGCGCTCGCACTCGGTGCGCGCTGCGCTCGCCGCCAGTAGCGGCGACCCGCTCCTCGTGCACGACGCCGCACGCCCGCTGCTGACGTCCGCGATCGTGCACGCCGGCGTCGATGCGCTCCGGGCCGAGCCGGCGCTCGCGGCCGCCATCGTCGCTGCCCCCCGTCACCGACACCATCAAGCGGGCCGCCGACGGCCGGCACGTCGATCAGACGCTCCAGCGCGCTGAGCTCTGGGCCGTGCAGACGCCGCAGGTGTTCCGCCGCCACTGGCTGGACGCGGCGCTCTCGCAGCCGGACACCGTACTCGCGACCGCCACGGACGACGCCTCGATCGTCGAGTCGCTCGGCGGGCGCGTCGCGCTCGTCGCCGCGCCCGGCGCGAACCTGAAGGTGACCACCCCGCACGACCTCCGCGTGGCCGAGCTCCTCCTCGGCGAACGCGGCTGAGCCCGCCGCTAGGCCGCGTCGGGAGGCGGGAGCAGGAGGCCCGACGCCTCGAGCAGCACCGGGCGGATCTGGCCCCAGCGCAGTTCGACGGCCTCACGGCCCCAGGTCGGGATCGACATGATCAGTCCGCGGATCGTCTGGAACACGCTGTCGATGTACACGGCGAACCGGGGGTCGTTCGACTCCACGGGGAAGACGGCGTACGCGGTCTCCAGGACGATCTGGGCGATGCGGATCTCCAGATCCCGCAGGGCGGTCGCGAGCTCCGGCTCGGCCCATGCGGCCCCGAGGAGCTGGGCCGCGGCAAGTGCCTCGGGCGTCGTGAGCGTGGCCCAGGCCTGATCGAGCACGGCCTCTCGGTGATCCGTGCCCTGCAGTCGCGAGGCGTCGATCTCGGCGACGGCGCGCTCGGCCATCGTGATCGCCAGGTTCGAGACCGCCTCGACGAGCAGCTGCTCGCGCGTCTCGAAGTGGTGCATGAGGGTGCTCTGGGCAACGCCGGCGCGCTCGGCGATCCGTCGGGTGGTAAGGGTGCCGTAGCCGTCGGTGACGAGGGCGGCGACCGTCGCGTCCAGGATCGCGGTCCGCGTCGCGCGGCGTTGCTGTTCGCGGGGTCCGGGCGACGCGGCCGGAGCCGCCGCGGTGGCGGCCGGTGTGGCGTGGGACACGCGAGCTTCGGATTGATCGATCACGTGATCGGTGATGCTATACACTTCGCGCTCGTCGATCGGTTGATCGACGAAATCGAGCTCGTCGGACCACGTGGAGAAGCGCCTCCGGTCCGCATCCACCCTTCGAGGAGCACCGTGGCCAGCAGCAGGATCCGCACCTCGCGCGTTGCGCGCGTCGCCTCCATGACCGGAGCCGCCGGCGGGATGGCCGTCCGGATGGCCACCTCGCGCGCGCTGGCGTCGGCCGGCGGGGGGCGCGGAGGAGAGGGCGCGCAGTCGGCGGCCACGCGCCAGCAGCTCGCGGCCGCACGGCAGCTCGTGACGATCCTCGGCTCGATGCGCGGGGCCGCGATGAAGGTCGGCCAGTCGCTGTCGACCGTTGACATGGGCCTCGTGCCCGAGGAGGTGCGCCCCGAGTTCCAGGCGATCCTCGCGGAGCTGCAGCACTCGGCGAAGCCATCGCCGTTCCGCGAGGTGCGCAAGATCGTCGAGACCGATCTCGGGGCGCCGATCGACGAGCTGTTCAGCCGCTTCGACCGCGAGCCGATCGCGGCCGCATCGATCGGGCAGGTGCACCGCGCGGCGCTGGCCGATGGCCGCGAGGTGGCGGTGAAGGTGCAGTACCCCGGGATCGCCGAGGCGATCGAGAGCGACATGAAGAACCTCGCGCTCGGCCTCAAGCTGCTGCGCACGCTCGTGCCCGGCATCGACACCGCGGCGATCGCGGACGAGATCCGCGAGCGCATCTACGAGGAGCTCGACTACGAGCTCGAGGCGCAGAACCACCGGTCCGTTGCCCGCCTGTACCGCGGGCACCCGTTCATCGTCGTGCCCGAGGTGCTCACGCGCCTGTGCGGGCGCCGCGTGCTCGTCACCGAGTTCGTCGAGGGCAGGCGGTTCGAGGAGATCCTGGGCCTTCCGGCACCCGAGCGCGACCGGCTCGGGGAGATCCTCGTGCGGTTCTACCTCAACGGCGCGGTCCGCCACCGCTTCCTCAACGGCGATCCGCACCCCGGCAACACGCTCTTCCTCGACGACGGGCGGGTCGCGTTCCTGGACTTCGGCTTCGCGAAGGTGCTGCCGGACGACGAGGTGGCGCAGGTGATCGACTCCACGATCGCGACCCACGAGGGGGATCCGGACGCGCTGCTCGAGGTCGTCGCCCGGGCAGGCGCGCTGCCGAGCAACCCCGCGCTCGCGCCGCTCCTGTTCGAGAGCTACGACGCCGTCTTCGGCTGGCTCATGGTCGACGAGCCGCTCACGATCGCCTCGGCCAAGACGGCCGAGATGATGCGCGTCTACTCCAAGCTGCGCAACGCCGACGGCTTCGAGGACCTCGTCCTGCCGGCCGAGCACTTCGTCCTCCTACGGGGTGTGATGCTCGTGCTCGGCGTGCTCGGGCAGCTCGAGGCGACCAACTGCTGGCTCGACATCGCCCGCGAGTGGGTCTACGGCTCGGACCCCGTCACCGAGCTGGGTGCGGCCGAGGCCGAGTTCTTCAAGAACCGCCCGTACGCAGTGCCGCAGCGCGCGTAGGGCGCCCTGCGGGCAGCCACGGGCGGGCGCGCCGGCGACGAGATGCTCTGCGTGCAGCGGGCCGGCGCCCGCGGTCGGTCCGCCGTTTGCACGTTTCCGTGTCCGCCAGCCCGGAAACGTGCAAGGCATTGAGGGTGGCCGGAGATGCGTTTGCACGTTTCCGTGTCCGTCAGCCCGGAAACGTGCGAAGCGCCTAACGCAGCTGCGTGAGGCGAGGGACCGGCGGGGCAAGGTTGGCAAGCCGAAACTGCTCCACCTGTTCGAGCGTTCGTTCGGGCCGATAGTTCACGGCGTCCCAGTCGAACCGTCGGAGGACGAAGCCGAGTGCTTCGAGTCGACGCTGCCTGGCGATGTCGTCCGCGATGTCGGCAGGCGTGCTGTGATGTTCCCGGCCGTCGGCCTCGACGATCGCGCGCGTTCCGATCCAGTGGATGTCGACCTCCTCGCCGCCGATCATCGCGTTGACCACCGGGGTCGGGATCGAGCTGTCGAGGATGAGCTCCACCAGTCGGCGCTCGAGCTCGGAGCGCTTCAGGCCCGTGTTCTCGTCGAGGCGATCGAGCGCGCGGGCAACGGGGAGGTGTCCGGGGCCGTCGTACTCGCGCAGGAGCCGGTCGAACGCTGCGCGGTCGAACTGTCGCAGGCGTGTGCCGCGGTCGAGCGCTCGGGCGACCTGGTCGGGGGTGGCACGCGCCGCGTAGTCGAGCACCGCACGGGCGAACTGCGTATGGCGGATCCCGCGCGTAACCGTCAGGTCGTCGGTCGGAAGGTACGTTGACTGGTGCACGACGAGCCCCGGCTGTCGTCTCGGGCGCCCGTCGCCGCGGACGACCTCGAAGTCGCCCGCGAGCTCGGGAACGACCTCCATGAGCGCGAGGGCTTGACTGCTCGTCGCGGAGGCGTTTCCGCCGGCGCTGAGCTGTGCGCTCCATGCGCGTGTTTCGAGCCGGCGGTCCGTCCCCGGGAAGGCGAAGGTCCAGCGGAACCTGCGTTCGAGCCATCCGTTCGCGACCCAGCCAAGGATCGTGTCGGCCGAGAGTCCGTGCTCGAGAAGCTGATCGCGGTGGAGGATGCCGCACTGCTTTTGAGCTTTGGACTTCAGCTCCGAGATGAGCAGCTGTGTTCCCGTCGGCGGGCGGCGCTTGTTGGTCATGTCCGCAGCGAAGCGGAGCGGTCGCCTCGCGGCGAGGGCGATCGCTGAATTGGTGCAGTTCCGCGCGTGTTCAGTCGCCGTGCGGGTGCGTTCTGTTGCGGTTTCGGCCCACGATGGCTGCCCGAGCCATCGTCGACGTGCACGTTTTCGTGTTCACCGGCCCGGAAACGTGCGGCGCGTCGTCGGGTCGTGCGGGGCCTGTGCACGTTTTCGTGTTCGCGGGCCCGGAAACGTGCGGCGCGTCGTCGGGCCGCGCGAGGCGTGTGCACGTTTTCGTGTTCACCGGCCCGGGAACGTGCGGCGCGTCGTCGGGCCGCGAGAGGCGTGTGCACGTTTTCGTGTTCACCGGCCCGGGAACGTGCGGCGCGTCGTCGGGCCGCGAGAGGCGTGTGCACGTTTTCGTGTTCGCGGGCCCGGAAACGTGCGAACGGGCGGTGTCGCCGGGCGGGCGTCGGCGACCCGCGGCGCGTCGGCTCCGCGTGCGCTGATTGAATCCCTGGGAGTGCTGACCGACTACCACGTCCACCTGCGCCCCGACGAGCCGGGCACGACCGCCGAGAAGTACTTCACGGCCGCGAACGCCGACCGGTTCAAACTCGTCGCCGAAGAACGCGGCATCGGCGAGCTGGGCGTCAGCGAGCACATCTATCGCTTCACCGCCGCGCTCGACGTGTGGCAGCACGACCTGTGGAAGGGCGCCGCGGTCGACGACCTCGACGCGTACGTCGAGTTCCTCGGTGAGCAGGGACTGCGCCGCGGCATCGAGGCCGATTTCGTCCCCGGCCGCGAGGACCGCATCGCGAGCCTGCTCGAGGCGCGCGACTTCGACTACGTGATCGGCTCGGTGCACTTCCTCGGCGATCTGGCCGTCGACCACCTCGGCTACGACATCTGGGACCACACGAGCGCCGACCCCCGAGAAGATCTGGCGCCGCTACTTCGAGACGCTCGGCGAGTGCGGCCGCTCCGGCCTGTTCGACATCCTCGCCCACCCGGACCTCGTGAAGGTGTGGGGCGGCCGCCGCCCGAAGCCCGACGGCGACCTGCGCCGCTTCTACGAGCTCGCGATCGACGGCATCGTCGAGGGCGGCGCCGCCGTGGAGGTGTCGACGGCCGGCCTGCGCAAGCCCGTCGGCGAGCTCTACCCCGACGCGGGCTTCCTCGAGATGGTCCTCGAGGCCGGCTGCGACATCACGATCTCCAGCGACGCGCACGTGCCGGGCGACCTCGCCTCGCACTACGAGCAGGCCGTGGAGTTCCTCGGCGAGCACGGCGTCACGGAGCTCACCGTCTTCGAGGGCCGCAAGCGGCGCAAGGAGCCGATCGGATGACGGCCGGTGCTGCACGGGCCGATCCGGCCCCGCGTCCCACGTCCACCGATCGCCGCAGCGGCATCGGCTGGGACTCCCACCGTCTCGTGGAGGGGCGCCCCGTTCATCCTCGGCGGCGTCCAGATCGAGTCGCCCGTCGGCCTCCACGGCCACTCCGACGCCGACGTGCTCGCGCACGCCATCACCGACGCGATCCTCGGTGCGGCCGGCCTGGGCGACATCGGCGATCACTTCCCCGACACCGACGTCGCCTACTCCCGGCGCCGACTCGCTCGGCCTCCTCGCCGACGTGCTCGCGAAGGTGCGCGCGCTGGGCTGGGAGATCGAGAACGTCGACACGACGGTCGTCGCCGAGCGGCCCAAGCTCGGCCCCCGCAAGCGCGAGATCGCCGAGCGCCTCGCCGGTGTGCTCGGCCTGCACCCGAGCGCCGTCGGCGTGAAGGCGTCGACCGGCGAAGGGCTCGGCTTCATCGGCCGCGGCGAGGGTGTCGCCGCGCTCGCGGTGGCGCAGCTCCGCGGCTCGGCCGGCTAGCCTCCGCAAGCCTCGTGACCGCTCCGACCGCCACCGGCCTGCGCCGCGAACGCCTGCTCGCGCTCACCGCGCCCGCCCGCCTCGACGTCCCGTGGGGACGCACGACGCTCGTGAGCCTCGCGCTCGCCGGCATCTTCACCCTCATCTGGCAGGGCGCACCGACGTACGACCCGTGGGCCTGGATCATCTGGGGCCGCGAGATCGTCCACGGCGATCTCGTCACCACCACGGGCCCGTCGTGGAAGCCGCTCCCGATGCTCTTCACGATCCCGTTCGCGATCCTCGGGAAGGCCGAGCCGGATCTGTGGCTCTGGGTGAGCCGGGCG
>JAQIJQ010000046.1:0-23333 GCA_036946195.1 Patulibacter minatonensis
CGGACTTCAAGATCGAGAAGTCGGTGATCGAGCGCCGCGTCGCGCAGATCACGGGCGAGGGCGTCGAGCTGCGCTGCGGCGTCGACGTCGGCATCGACGTGACGGTGGACGAGCTCCGCGAGGAGTTCGAGGCCGTCATCCTCACCACCGGCTCGCGCGTGCCGCGCGACCTGCCCGTCCCCGGCCGCGAGCTGGACGGCGTGCACTTCGCCATGGACTTCCTCTACGAGCGCAACCGCCGCGTCGCCCGTGAGTTCGGCCCGGAGCCGCAGGGCACCACGCCGGCCGACAACGGCATCACGGCCAAGGGCAAGAAGGTCGTCGTCATCGGCGGCGGTGACACGGGCGCCGACTGCGTCGCCAACTCGCTGCGCGAAGGCGCGGTCGAGGTGGTGCAGCTCGAGCTGCTCCCGGAGCCGCCGGCGAACCGTCCGGACGATCGCACGCCGTGGCCGCTGTGGCCCGCGAAGTACCGCAAGTCCTACGCCAAGGAAGAGCTCGACGCGCTCGAGAAGGGCGATCAGGACTTCTCCGTCGTCACCACCGCGTTCGAGGGTGAAGGCGGCAAGGTCACCAAGCTCAAGGTCAGCCGCGCTGCCGACGCGCCGCCGTTCGCACCGGTCGAGGGCAGCGAGTTCGAGATCGAGGCCGATCTCGTCCTCCTCGCCATGGGCTTCCTGCACCCCGAGCAGGAGCTGCTCGACGGGCTCGGCGTGGAGAAGGATCCGCGGGGCAACGTCAAGTCGGTCGCCCCGTACACCTCCTCGGTCGATGGCGTGTTCGCGGCCGGCGACTGCCGCCGTGGCCAGTCGCTCATCGTCTGGGCGATCTCCGAGGGACGCCGCGCCGCGAAGATGGCCGACCGGTACCTGGGCGAGCGCTCCAAGGACATCGCCGACGCGCTCACCGCCCACTGAGCCACCGCTCCGGCACCACGCTGAGAACGACGAAGGGCCCGAGCGATGCTCGGGCCCTTCGTCGTTCCGAGGTCGGTGTCCCGCACCCGGCGGGACACCGACGGGAGCGTCGTGGCTAGGAGAGCTTGAGCTTGAAGCTGCCGCCCGACACGCGCACCGTGTAGGTGCCGATCGTGAGCTGCCGCTTCGTCTTGAACACGATGCCGCCCTTCGACGAGACCGTGCCGCGAGCGACGGTGACGCCGTCCTTGGTGAGGGCCGCGGCCTTGCGGCTGGCGGTGGCGAGCTCGACCGTGCACTTCACGGTCCTGCTGCCGGACGACTTGCAGGTCACCTGGGCGTCACGGCCGTTGGTGCCGTTCGTGCCGTTGGCACCGTTCGTCCCATTGGCACCGTTCGTCCCGTTGGCGCCATTCGGACCAGCGGCGCCGGTCGAGCCGTCCTTGCCCGGCGCGCCGGCCGCACCGGCCGTGCCGTTCGTGCCAGCAGCGCCCTGGGCGCCGTCCTTGCCTTCCGAACCGTCCTTGCCGTTCTGCCCGTTCGCGAGCTTGCTGGGGGTCTTGCCGTTCAGGACCGAGAAGATGTCGGTCTGGTCGATCGTGCCCTGGATGTTCGCGGCCTGCGGACCGGACGCCCACACCGGCACCTCGGCGCCCGTGTGCATCTGCGAACCGCTGGTGGTCGCGCCGAGACCGGTGTCGGCGGTGCCGTAGACCATGCGCATCGGTGCACCGTCGACGGTCTGGAGCGTCGCGAAGGCGGCGCCCGCCGCCGGCTCACCGGCCGTGTAGCCGATCTGCGAGGTGTGCGAGTGGTCGGCCGTCACGATGATGAGCGTGTCGGGGTGCTGGCGCTGGTAGGCCTGCGCGACGCCGACGGCCTCGTCGAGACCGAGGAGCTCGCCGATCTGGCCGCAGGGGTCGGCGGCGTGGTCGCGCTTGTCGATCGAGGCGCCCTCGACCTGGAGCGTGAAGCCCTTCGGGTTGCTCTCCAGGAGGCTGATCGCCTTCTTCGTCATCTCGGCGAGCGACGGCTCGTCGCCGCGGTTCGCGGGCTGGCAGCGGGTGGTCGGGCTGCCGCCCTGGACCTGTGTGTCGCGGGCCGGGTTCGCGTCGTAGTACGCCTTGGTGCGGGCGTAGAGCGGCGCGTACTCCGTCGTCATGTTGCCGCTGTTGAAGAGACCCAGCACCTTGCCGCCGGAGAGGTCGGTGATCCCGGCGAGGCCCGCCTTCGTGGTCGGCTGCTGGGTGTAGCCCTTGCCGTTCGCGTAGCTGAGCACCGTCGGGCCGGCGTCCGTGGTCTGCTGGAAGCGGGAGAGGCCGCCACCGAGGATCACGTCGTAGCCGAGGTCGACCTCCTGCTCTGCGACCGAGCCCAGGCCGCCCTGGCCCTTGCTCTCGGAGAGGCAGGTGGTGCGGGTGTCGGCCGGGCCCTGGCAGGCGCGCTGCGAGATGTGGGCGCTCGGGCCGGCGGGCGTGGCGTCGGTGATCTCGGCCGTGGAGACGTTGCCCGTCGCGCGTCCGTTGGCGCGGGCGATCTCCATGTACGTCTCGTACCCCTTGTTGGAGCCCGGGACGTTCGCCGCGCTCGACGGACCCTGCGCCAGGCGACCGTCGATCGTGCGCTTGCCGGTCGACCAGGCGACGGCGGTCGGGGCGGAGTCACCCGTGTAGTTCGGCAGGTAGTTCGGGCCGGCGCCCGGGGTGAGGACGTAGTGGATGGAGCTGCCGCGGAACGCGAGCTTGTCCATGTTCAGGCGGCCGGCGGCTCCCTTGCCGTAGTAGCGGCCCGAGGTGACCTCGGACTCGCCCATGCCGTCACCGATGAAGAGGATGACGTTCTTCGGGACCGACGGATCGATCTTCGCGGCGAGCGTTGCGCTCTGGTCGTCGTCGTTGCCGGCGCCGATCGCCACGCCAGCCGTGGCGACCGCCGCGACCACGGCGAGGCCGAGGGCCTTCGTCTTGTTGTGCATTTCGCTCCAGAGGAGGGGTGGGAGGGAGAGGACGCGGCGAGTCTGCCGGGGCACGGGGTTCGCGATGTGACGATCGCGTCGCCCACCTGTTGCCATCCTGAGAACCGGACGGCGCGGTCCGCTCCCTGGGGTCGGTTCAGCCGCGCGCGAGCTTCATCAGGCTCGGGCCGCCGCGCAGGAGGTCGCGCAGCCGGGCCAGGTCGATCTCCGCGACGGGAATCGACGCGCCGATGATCTCGCGCTCCCCGATCTCCTCCTCGCCGACCCTCGCCGTCGGGAACGCGGCCTTCAGACGCCGCTCGATCTCGTGGAGGTCGCGGACGTAGTGCGGCGCGCCGCAGATGCGCAGCTTGCGGCCGGCCGGGGCGTCGGGCGTGTCCACGAGCGACACGCCGATCGCCGAGGTCGGCCCGAGGGTGCCCGGCCCGAGGATCACCTCCGCTACCGGGTCACCGAGGCAGGAATGCGTCGCCGACTCGGTCTCGGGCGCGAGGGCCGAGTGCTCGGGCGTGCTCGCGGCGAGCGCCTCGGCATCCGCCGACGGCCCACCGACGACGGTGCGACCTGCGCTTCCGTCGATGACGGTGGCGCTGCCGACCTGCGCGACGAGCTCGGCGCCGTCGGCCTCCGCGGCGCGTCGGGCGCCCGCCGCACCGAGCACGAGACGGGCGATCTCCTCACCGCTGAGCGGCCCACCGAACGCGGCGGCTGCCTGCAGGTCGACGTAGCCGAGACGGCGCTCGGTGGAGGGGACGTCGGCGAGCGAGCCGAGGAAGCCGGCGGCGCGCGCGGGCTCCGGCTGCTCCTGCGCGGAGCTCAGCCGAGGCGCCGCATCGACCGACGCGGTGGGAGCGCCCGATGTTCCGCACGCCGAGAGCGTGGTGGCGATCGTGGCGACGCACAGGAGGGCGGGGGTGGTGAGCCTGGGCATGACGCGGCATTGTCGGCGCCGCCGCCTGCCGGCTCGTGAACGACACGTGACGCCCGCGTGAAGCGGTGGTGAACGCGTGCGCCGACCGCCGCGCCGCGCCACGCGGGCGGCTCAGAGTCCGAGCCGCCGGACGCCGTCCTCGTCGAACCCGAAGTGGTGGCCGATCTCGTGGCGCACCACGCGGCGCACCTGCAGCGCGAGGAGGATCGGGTCGTGTCCGAAGTCGCGCAGGAGGGTGTCGCGGAAGATCTGGATCTGGGCCGGGACGTTCGGGTGGTTCGCCATCCCGGCCCCGTGGTACATGCCATAGGCGCCGACGCTCGCGCCATGGTCGGCCACCATGACCGGCACATCGGCCAGCGGCTCGAGGAACTCGTCCGGCAGCTCGTCGAGCGCGGCCTGCACGAGCGTTGCGAACGGGTCCGGCGGCGGAGCGGCCGACGTCGGCATCGTCGTCGTCCGCCGGGCGCCCTGGTCGCGCACCTGCACGCGGTGGCGCGCGGAGCCGGATTCCTCGAGCTTTCGATGCACCCACGGGACGCGCATGGCCTCACGCTAGGGGGTCGCGCGCAGGCGTCCATCGCGTGGTCGGACGGCCCGCCCACTCGGGCTGCCGGGTACCCTTGCTCAGGTGACGCCCGCTCCGCGCCCACGCGTGTTGGTGATCGGCGCCGGCAGCGCCGGCATCGCCGCCCTGAAGACCCTCCGTGACCGAGGGCTCGACGCGCACGCCATCGAGCGGTCGCCGCGGCTCGCCGGCAGGTGGGCCAACGACGACCCGGCGCTCGGGCCCGTCGCATACCGCACCCTCCACAGCGCGACCTCGCGCGACGCGCTCGCCTACGCCGACCTCGCGGCGCCGCGCCACCTGCCCGTCTTCCCGAACGCCGAGCAGGTGGCCGCCTACTGCGAGCAGTACGTCGACACGTTCGGTCTGCGCGACCGCATCAGCCTCGGGGAGGACGTGCGCTCGGCCGAGCGCACGGCCGGTGGCACGTGGACCGTGACGACCTCGAAAGGCGTCCGCGAGGCCGACGCGCTCGTCGTCGCGACCGGCCCGTTCGGCGAGCCGCGCTGGCCTGAGCCGCCGATCCCCGGTCTCGCGTCGTTCGGCGGCGAGGTGCTCCACGTCCACGACTACCGCGGGCCGCAGCAGCTCGTCGGCAGGCGCGTCGTGGTCGTCGGCGTCGGCACGTCGGCCGTCGACCTCGCCTGCGATGCGGCCGAGCACGCCGACGTGGCGCTGCACTCGATGCGGCGCGGCGCCTGGTTCCTCCCCGAGATCCTCTTCGGGCGCCCGGCGGACCGCTGGCGCCCGCCCGTACCGATGAGCTGGAAGGCCCGGCGGTCGTTCTTCGCGCGTGCAGCGGCCGCGCAGCTCGGTCCGCTCTCGGCGTACGGGATCGCGCATCCCGGCCACGGCTACGGCGAGGTGCACCCGCTGCGCTCCGGCCGGCTGCTCTCGCACTTCGCGCACGGTCAGCTCACCACGCGCCCGTCGATCGCGCGGCTCCATGAGGACGCGGTCGAGTTCATCGACGGGCGGATCGACCCGGTCGACACGATCGTCTTCTGCACCGGGTGGCACGTCGAGCACCCCTTCCTGCCCGAGCACCTGCGCGGCACCGACGACCAGCACGCCGGGCCGCCGCTGCTGCTGCGCGTGTTCCACCCGGACGCGCCCGATCTCGCCTTCGCCGGACTCGTTGACGCCGGCACCGTGTCGATGCCGATCGCCGAGGCACAGGGCCGGCTCATCGCCGACCACCTCTGCGGCGACTACCGCCTGCCCGAGCCGGCGCAGCGCGCCGCGATGGTCGCCGAGGAGGAGGCGGTCAGCCGGGAGCGCTACCCGGCAGCTCGGAGGGTGCGTCTGCAGGTGGATCCGCTCGACTACCTGCCGGCCCTCGAGCGTGAGCGCCGAGCCGGTCGCGACCGCGCTCGGGTCGCACACAGCGCGAACGCCACCAGAACGTAGAATCTCCGCCGTGCCCACCTTCTGCCGTCACGGTCGCTTCGAAGCCAGCTGTGCGATCTGCCGCCAGGAACAGCAGAAGACGGAGCCGAGGAAGGTGACGCCGAGCTCGAAGGGCACGGCTGCTCGCCGCCCCGTGGGCTCGTCGAAGGCGGCGGGATCGACATCGACCCGCTCGCGCAGCATGGTGACCGGGAAGCTCTCCCGCACCGCCGACGACGGCTTCCGCTCGGAGCTGCTGCCGGGCGTGCGCTCGTCCGCCGACGCGCTGCGCCTGGCGCAGGAGCTGACCACCGCCGAGAGCCGCCTGAGCAAGCACGGCACGCCCGAGGCCGGCCCGTGGGCCGTGATCGCCGAGCTCGCTGGAGAGCCGCACCGCGCCTTCGTCGCCGCCCTCACGATCGCCGTGGCCTCCCCGGATGGTGCGAGCGGATCGGGCGCGACCGCTGCAGCGGCGCTGGCAGCCGTCTCCGCCGCGGACGCGTCGCTCCAGGCGCTCGACCTCGTCGGCGCGGCGACGGAGGCGCAGACCATCCTCAGCACCGGGCCCCGCGGCCCGCGCGCGCATGACGCCGCTGCGGCCGCGCTCTCCGTCCCCGCGCAGCTCGCCCAGCGCTCCGGAGGCAGCCTCGAGCAAGCCCTCGCCGGCGAAGCCTCCTGGACCTCCGAGCGGCGGTTCGCACGCCTGCTCGATCGCCTCGCGCTGCGCGGGCTGCCGCGCGCCGTGCGGTTCGATCTGCTCGTCGCCCTCGGCCGGAGCGGCGTGCTGCCGCTCCGGGCGGATCAGCTCCACCTCGGCAACGACCAGGTGACCGATGCCGCCAAGCGGCTGTTCGCGGTCGCCGACGTGCCGCTGCTCGAGAAGCGCGCGGCGGCGCTCGCCGATGCGACGGGCGTCACGTTCGACGCCCTCGAGCTCGCGCTCTGGAACATCGCCGGTGCAGATGCCGGCGGCGGTGGTGCGGCGGCACGCTGGTCGACGGCCAAGCCGGTGACCGACCTCGGACTGCCGGGCGAACCGGACGACGAGCTCTCGCACGAGCTCGTCGACGTGCTCCGCGACTAGCTACTTGCGCTTCATCCAGGACGGGAGCGCGAGGAACTCGTCCATCTTCGACGCCTGACCCTCCGGCTTCGCGGCCTTGGGAGCCTTGGCCGGCTTCTGCGCCTTCGGAGCCTTGACCTTCTTCGCCTTGGCCGGCTGCACGGTGGGGGCGCCCGCCGAGGAGTGCAGGGCAGGATCGAACGGAACGGCCTGCGCGTGGGTGCTCTCGCCCAGCTCGGGGCCGGCCTTCGCGCTGCGCTTCATCCAGCTCGGGAGCGCGAGGAACTCGCTCTGCTTGTCGCGCTTGGCCGCCTTGGGCTTCTTCGCCCCCTTGGCCTTCTTCTGTTCGGTCGCGGTGTCGCCCAGGCCGGGGAACGGCTCGAAGTCGGCGCCCGGCGAGGAGGCCTGCGGTGCCGCGGGCGCGGCGTAGGCCTGGGGTGCCCCGCTGACGGGTGCGGGGTATGCCTGGGGAGGACCGGCAGCTGCCGCCGGTAGGGCTGGGTCGCGACCGGTGCAACCGCGGGCGGGTACGCGCCGACGGTCGCCTGCGGGGCTGCCGGGTAGGCAGGCGCGGGCGCGTGGCCGATCGGCATCATCGGCGCGACGGGCTGATGGCCCAGGTGCGCGGCCGGGGCCGGCGGGGCCGGAACCGGCGTATGGACGGCCGGAGCAATCGCGCCCGGGGCGAGCGGCGCGGAGGTCGCGGGCGCCGCGGTTCCACCAGCCTCCGCGAGTGCCGGCGCCAGCGCCTCAGCGAGCTGGGCCTCGGCCTCCTGGGCCTTGCGATTGCGGCGCGCTTTCAGTCCCTTCGGCGCCTTGGACGGAGCTGGGACTGCCGCCGGGGCGTGGGCGGGAGCAGTCGACTGGTACGAGGCGGCGGGCGGCATGCCGGGAGGCGCGACGGAGTCGCCGGAGCGACGCGTCGGCGGCGTCGGGACCGGGGCCGGGGCACCGGGGCGCGGAGCGATCTGGTGCGGTGCCGTGGGCAGACCGGCAGGCGGAGCGGTCGGCGGCGCGACCCGGGCTGGGACCGGCGGGGCGACGGGCGGCTGCGCCTGGACCGGGGCCGGTGGAGCGATGGGGGGATGCGCCTGGACGGGGGTCGGCGGGGCGACGGGGGGCTGCGCCTGGACGGGGGCCGGTGGGGCGACGGGGGGCTGCGCGTGGACGGGGGCCGGTGGGGCGATGGGGGGCTGCGCCTGGACCGGGGTCGGCGGGGCGGCTGGAGCGGCGGCGGTCGGTGCCGCGGGCGCGACGGGAGCGGCAGGCGGCACCGGAGCAGCGGCCTGCTGCGGAGCGACCGGTGCGGCGGGCGGGGCCGGAGCACCAGGAACGGCGTGGGGGACCGGAGCCCCCGGAGCCGGGGCGTGCGGCGGCGTCGCGGAAGCGCCGCTCGGCGCCGGCGGTGCGACAGGAGCCTGTGCCTGGACCGACACCGGCGCAGCCGGCGGTGCCACGGGCACCGGTACGGGGGCGGGAGCCGACGGTCCCGGCGCCACGGGCTGCACCTGGACCGGTGCCGAAGCAGGCACGGGCACCGTGATCGGTGCGGGGGCCGCGGGGACCTGGGCGACGGGAGCAGCGGGGACCGGCACCGGCGGTGCGACGGGGGCCGCAGCCACCTGGGCGATGGGCGCAGCCGGCGCCGGAGCGGGCGGTGCGACGGGAGCCGCGGCGACCTGGGTGGGAGGAGCGGCGAGTGCGGGCTGAGCCACCGGCGCGACGGCGGCCGGCGGTGCAGCCGGCGTGATGCGGTGCGGCTCCGTCGGGAACTTGGGCTTGACCGGGGTCTGCGGCGCGGCTGCCGCCGCCGTCGGAGCGGGTGCGGGCGCGGCGGGGGTGGAGGGAGCCGGCACGTCGTTGACGACCGCGGCGAGGGGCGCGCCGACGGGCGCAGCCGGTGGGGCAGGGGCGTCGTGCGCGGGTGCTGCGCCGCCGAGGATCTCGTCCATCTGCGACACGACGACGGGCGCGGCCGGCACCGGAGCCGACGAATCGGGAAGTGCGCCGCCGAGGTAGTCCTCGGGTGAACTGGCACCGGCCGCAGGATCGGGCAGGAACGACAGCGGGTCCGAGGCACCGCTCGGGATGAAGGGTTCGACCTTGGCGTTGCTGTGTTCGGAGGCCATGTGGATCCCGGGGGGAGTGGAGACGGGCGGCGCGGCCGGGCGTACGCCGCCCCTATGAGGTCGGCGTCCCGGCGGGCCGCTTGAGTCCGCTCGAGGGCGCGAGCACGCCGCGATGGACGGAGGACCGACACCGATGCACCGGTCGGCCGACGGTCCCCACGAGCTACGCTCCACCGCCCGGATCGCCCGTTGATCACCGACCTCCTGCTCCGTCACGCGGCTCTCGTGCCCGTCCTCCTGGCGGCCGTGGCTCTCGCCTCGGCCGCGTTCGGTCTCGCCCTCGCCGACCGCGGTCGACGGCCGCTCGCGGTCGTCCTCGGGCTGTCGGTGGCCGGCATGCTCCTCCTCACCCTCTGGCCCGCGTCGACGGGGCGGGGTGTCTCCTCCTGCGCCGTCCAGTTCAGCGTCCCCGCGTTCGGTTCCGTCGAGCTCCTGGCGAACATCGCGCTGTTCATCCCGATCGGGTGCTTCGCCAGCCTGCTCACCGGCCACCCGCTCGCGAGCCTCGTGGCCGCGTCGCTGGCCTCCGTGGCCGTCGAGGGCCTTCAGGCCGCGCTCCCCGCCATCGGCCGGGCCTGCGACACGAACGACTGGGCGATGAACACCGCCGGCGCCGCGCTCGGCGTCGCGATCGCCGGGGTCGCTCGCCTTGCGCGACGGCGCACCGTCGCGTAGCGTCGTGGCCTCGTCGGGGGACGCCGTCAACTTCTTTTCGAGAAGGGGGGGCGAATTTCAGGTCCCCGGCGCCTCTAACAGGTATGGGCCCTTCCACCACTCTGGACACGCCACCCGCCGTCCCCGCGTCCGCCAGCCGCCCGCGGGACCGCCTCGCGGCGCACGCCCTCGCGAGCGATGTCGCCCGGCTCCACGGCGACGCGCTCCTGCGCACCGCACGCCGGTGGGCCGGCGACCCCGACGATGCCCACGACGCCTACCAGCGCGCGCTCGAACTCCTGCTCGAGCACGCCGCCACGATCGACCGCGGCAAGGCCCTGAACTGGATGCAGGTCGTCGTCCGCCGCGAGGCGATCCACCTCCGCCGCCGCCACGACCGCCAGGTTCCGTTCGACGTCCACGCCGTCGACCTTCACCAGGCCTCCGACCGCACCGACGAGCAGCTCCAGCGCATCGATCTCGCCCAGCGCGCAGGCGAGGCGCTCGCGACCCTCAAGGACACCGAGGCGCAGGCGCTCTGCCTCCGTGCCCAGGGGCTTACCTACGAGGAGATCGGCGAGGCGTACGGCTGGACGTACACGAAGGTCAACCGCGCCGTCAGCGAAGGACGCAAGGCCTTCGCCGCCCACTACCTCGGAGCCGAACGCGGCGACATCTGCGAGCAGACCGCCGATCGACTCGCCGACTACGTCGCCGGTGACCTCCGCTCCCGTGAGCAGCTCCGCATCCGCGCCCACCTGAGCCGCTGCTCGGCGTGTCGCGCCGAGCTCCACGCCACCCGCACCGCCGACGCCGCGCTGCGCGCGCTGCTTCCGCCCGTGGCGCTCGCCGCTGCACCGCGCGGCGGCTGGGTCCACGACCACGTCCTCGGTCCGCTCGGGGACCTCGCCGCTCGCCTCAGCCCAGCCGCCGACCACGCCGTCGGTGCCAAGCTCGGCGTCGCGGCCGCCTCGATCGCCGCGGTCACGGGCAGTGGGTTCACCATCGACCACGAGCTCGCCAAGCGGGCCACACCGCCCGCCGCCGTGCGCACCGTGCTCGTGGCCGATCGGCCCGCCGGGAGTGCCGACCCCTCCGCCGCCCGTCAGAGTGCTGCCGGCACGCTGCACGCCGCCACCGACACCGGCGCGCGCATCGTCGAGAACCAGCGCGAGCGTGCCGCGGCCGCTGCACGAGCCCGTGCCCGCAGGGCCGCGGCCGCCCGCCGGGCGGCCGCCGCTCAGCGCACGCGCGCACGGTCCGCCGCCGCCCGGGAGTTCTCGCCCGCGACCACCGAGTTCAGCGGCGCGACGCGTCAGAGCACCGGCACGGCGAGCCGCCAGACCGGCGGCGGAGGAGGTGGCAGCAGCGCGCCCGCGCCGAGCTCCGCGAGCGCCCCGATCGAGGTCCCGACCGATGCCGGCGCGGCCGATCCCGGCATCACCGTGACCGACACCAGCGGCACCCCCTGACCCATGCTCGGCGTCGAAATCCCTGCACCCCGGTCCCGTCGACGGAACCCCACCAACTCCTCCTGCGATCCGTCCGACCCGACGCCTACGGTGTCCGTAGTCGATCCGACCAGGACCCGCTGACGATGCCCCTCTGCTTCATCGAACCCCACGACGCGATCCGCGTGATCATCGAGTCCGTGGGCCGCGAAGCCCGCCGGCAGCTCCTCGGCGAGCTCATCCGCGCCTGGGTGGACGACATCCCCGAGGAGCAGCTCGCAAGCCACTACGCGCGCGCCGTCCAGGACCTCGACGACGCCGATCTCTCGATGCTCGCCGCGTGGCACGCCTCGCTCGAGATCGGTCAGCCGATCCCCAGCCGCGACTTCCTCCTTCGCGTCTTCCCGACGCTCGGCGAGAACCGTCGCGAGGCTCTCAAGCTCGCGGCCGGCTTCCGCGGCGAAGAGGCCTTTGAATCCGGGATCTCCGAAGAGCAGGCACTGGCCACGGTGTTGCCCAGCCTCTCTCGGGCCCGCGCCGAGGAGCTCGTCAACGAGTCCCTCGAGCTCTACGTCTGGGACCGCATCGGCTCCGACAACTGAGCCGGCACCCGATACCCTGGTGGCATGGCAACTGCTGACCAGGTCGAAGAGGCCCTCACCAACGTCATCGACCCGGAGCTCGGTCTCGACTTCGTCGAGCTGGGCCTGATCTACGGCATCGAGGTCGAAGGCGAACACGTCAGCGTCACCTACACGCTCACCTCGCCCGGCTGCCCCATCGGTCCGCAGGTCGAGGAGCAGATCAAGGAGTTCGCTGGCGAGCTCGACGGCGTCGAGACCGTCGACGCCACGGTCACCTTCTCGCCGCCGTGGACGCCCGAGCGGATGAGCGAAGACGCGAAGTTCGCGCTCGGCTACTAGGCCGACGCCGCCGGCGGCCGTCCGGCCGTTTCAGCGGCGAGTGCCGCGCGCGCCTGCTCCAGGTACGTGCCCGACGCGGCGAGGCCCTTCAGCTCCTGCACCGCGCGGTAGGACGAGATCCAGCCGCGCACCTGCCGGCGGTCGAGCTCCGGTCCGCCGTCGCCTGCACGCAGCACCACCGAGTGCCTCACGAGCCCGACCGAGATCAGCAGCAGGACCACCGGGATCACGATCGCGATGATCAGCGCCAGCTCCGCCACGAACAGGAGGACCGGCACGACGAAGATCAGCAGCAGGATCGCGAGCACGAACACGCCGCACACGAGCAGCGCCTCGGCCTCGTCGGGGACGAGGTCACCGACGTCGAACCCGTCGATGCCGTCTGTCGGATCCCGCAGGTGCGGTCGCCACGCCATCCGTGGCAGCCGGCGCTCGACGGTGTAGATCTCGCCGAGCGCCGTCTCGAACGTGCCCACCGGCGCCGCCCCTGGCTACTGCCCGTCGCCCTGGTGCTCGCGCGCCATCCGCACGAGCTCCTCGACCGACGACGTGATGCCCTCGGAGATCACGTCGATGTCCGGGATCGTGTCGAAGTCGGCCAGGAGCCCGAAGTCGAGGTGGCCGTTGTACGAGAACACGGCGATCGCGAGGCCGTGGCCCTTCGGCAGGAACGCGATGGGGTAGATGTCGAGCAGCTTGCGCCCGACCATGTAGAGCGGCAGCTGCGGCCCCGGCACGTTCGTCACGAGCAGGTTGAAGAAGTGCGTCGAGAACTGGAGGCGCGACGCCTGCGCGAGCAGCGTCGGCGGCGCGAGGTTCTGCACGCTCGCCAGCACCTCGGCTCCGAGCGCCTGGCCGGAGGCTTTCAGGTCGTCCATCGCCTGGCGCACGATCAGGTAGCGGTCGAGCGCATCGTCGACGTAGACCGGCAGCGGGCCCTGCATGACGGCCAGCTTGTTGCCGAACTCGCCACGCTGCGCGTCGCCGCGCACCGACACCGGCACGAGCGCCCGCAGCTCCAGCCCCTCGGTGCGCACGCCGCGGCTGACGAGCCACTTGCGCAGCGCGCCCGTCACCACCGTCACGACGACGTCGTTGATCGAGCCGCCGAACGTGTTCTTGATGAGGCGCAGATCCGTGAGGTCGGTCTGCACGCCGCGGTACCGGCGATGCGGACCGGCGAGCTGGTTGAGCGGCGAGGACGGCGCCGGCGCGAGCGATGCCCACGCGAGCGAGCCGATGCCGCGCGCCACGTCGCGCGCACGGCGAGCGGCCTGTTCGGGCTGCTGCACGGCGCGCACCGCGCCCGTCGCCGCGGAGATCAGCTCCTTCGCCGTGCCGCGGACCGACCGGCCCATCAGCTCGGTCGCGGTCGGCGTCGTCTGCGGGCTCCACGGGCCGAGCTTCGGCTCCTCCGGCATCTCCGGATCGAGCGTGCAGAGCACGGTGGCGAGATCGACGCCCGAGATCCCGTCGATGAGCGCATGGTGCGTCTTGGAGATGATCGCCCAGCGGTCGTCCTCGAGGCCCTCGACGACCCACAGCTCCCACAGCGGGCGGCCGCGGTCGAGTCGCTGCGAGAAGATCCGCGCTGCGAGCTTCATCAGCTCCTCCTCGCTGCCGGGTGAGGGCAGCGCGGTGTGGCGGATGTGATCCTCGATGTCGAAGTTCTCGTCGTCGATCCAGTACGGACGACCCGCCTCGCGCGGCGGGTAGTGGAGGCGCTGGCGGTAGCGCGGCACGAGGTGGATCCGCAGGCGCACGGAGTCGAGCACGTCGGCCAGCTGCGGCGGCGGTCCCTCGCAGATCGCGAGGCCGCCGATGTGCATCAGCGCTGCGTCGTCCTCCTGGTGCAGGAACCCCGCGTCGATGCCACTGAGCTGATCGAGATGCCGCTGCGCCACGCGGCGATCCTAGACCGGCGAGCGGCGTGCGTGACGCATGGTCGGTCACACAGGCGCACCGACGTCGATCGCGGCGGGCTCCAGCCGGCATGTGCGACGCTTGCAGGCGTGACGTCCGGCCCAGCACCCGAGGGCGACGAGCCGCAGCGCTCGCCGCATCGAACGCTGCTGTTCGTCCTCGGCGCCCAGTTCGTCATCGGCGCGGCGCTGCTCACCTGGGTCGCGATGGGTCGTCCCGTTCCCGGGGTCACACCCGCCGTCGGCCAGGACCCGCCGACCCTTGCACCGGTGGCGACCGTGGACCGCTTCGACGGCCGCCGCGCGTGGCGCCTGCTCGAGCGGCAGGTGAAGGTGTACGGCTCGCGGCCGGCCGGCTCGGACGCCTCGCGTCGCCTCGGCGACGACCTCGTCCGGCGCCTGCCGAACGGCACGTTCGAAGAGGTCCCGGGCGGGCTGCGCAACATCGTCGCCGAACTCCCAGGCACCGGCGCTCCGATCGTCGTCGGCGCGCACTACGACACCGAGGCCACGATCAAGGGCCATGTCGGCGCGAACGACGGCGCGGCCGGCACCGCTGCCGTCGTGGAGCTCGCGCGCGTGCTCTCCCGGGAACCGCGCCCGGCCGGCGCGCCGCCCATCCGCTTCGTGCTCTTCGACGGCGAAGAGGAGCCGAAGGGTGCCGAGCACGAGAACTTCGAGGACGTCGCCCTGCGCGGTTCCAAGGTGGAGGCCGCGCGCGAGCCGAAGGCCCGGGCGATGGTGCTGCTCGACTACATCGCCGAGCGCCGCGGCCTGCGCTTCCCGCGCGAGGGCAACTCCGACAAGGCCCTCTGGGCCAGGCTGCGTTCCGCAGCCCGCGCCGTCGGCACCGCGCGGATCTTCCCGCCGAAGACCGGGCAGACGATCGTCGACGACCACGTGCCGTTCCTGCGCCGCGGCATCCCGTCGATCGACCTGATCGACTTCGACTACCCGCAGCGCGACACCGTCCGGGACAACCTCGCGCACGTGAGCGAGCGCAGTCTCGATGCGACCGGCGAGACGGTCCTCGAACTGCTGCGCACCTGGCGGTAGCGGCCCCCTACAATCCGAGGCAGATGTCGATCGACCGAATCCTCCTCGCCTGCCCCCGCGGCTACTGCGCTGGCGTGAGCCGCGCCGTCGAGACGGTCGAACGGGCGCTCGACCTGCACGGCGCTCCGGTGTACGTGCGTAAGGAGATCGTCCACAACAAGCACGTGGTGCGCACGCTGCGCGACCGCGGCGCCGTGTTCGTCGACGAGCTCACCGACGAGATCCCGGAGGGGGCGATCACGGTCTTCTCCGCCCACGGTGTGTCGCCGGCGGTCCATGCCGAGGCCGGCCGCCGTGGCCTGCAGACGATCGACGCCACCTGCCCGCTGGTGACCAAGGTGCATCGCGAGGCGATCAAGTTCGCCGCGGAGGGCTACACGATCATCTTCATCGGTCACGGCGGCCACGAGGAGGTCGAGGGCACGATGGGCGAGGCGCCCGACAGCATGGTGCTCGTCGAGACCGAGGACGACGTCGACCGCCTCGAGTTCCCCGACGACGCGAAGCTGGCCTACCTCTCGCAGACCACGCTCGCGGTCACGGAGACGAAGGACATCATCGCGCGCCTGCGCGAGCGCTTCCCGAGCATCGTCGGTCCGCGCACGGACGACATCTGTTACGCCACGACGAATCGCCAGGCGGCCGTCAAGGAGCTCGCCCCGCACTGCGACCTGGTCCTCGTGCTCGGCTCGCAGAACTCGTCGAACTCGCTGCGCCTCGTCGAGGTCGCGAAGGAGAACGGCGCGCAGTCCTACCTGATCGACGGCGCCGAGGAGGTCCAGGAGTCCTGGCTCGATGGCGCCAAGGTCATCGGCATCACCTCCGGCGCGTCGGCCCCCGACGAGCTCGTCCAGAACCTCGTCGCCTTCCTGCAGGAGCGCGGCGCGCCCGAGCCGGAGGACTTCGAGGTCCTGCGCGAAGACGTGCGCTTCATGCTGCCGAAGGAGATCCGCAAGGGTCTCGCAGCCGCTGCCGAGCGTTAGAGCGCGCTGCGTCACGGGCGCCCCATGGGAACGACCCTCCTCATCTCCGACCTCCACCTCGGGAGCCGGCTCAACACCGACGTCCTGCGGGCGACGGCGCCGCGCGAGCGCCTCAAGGAGTGGATCGCCGACGCCGATCGGCTGATCCTCCTCGGCGACATGATCGAGTTCCGCCACTCGCCGCAGCGCGATGCGCTGCGGCAGGGCCTCCCGGTCCTCGAGGACCTGGCCGGCGCGCTGCGCAAGGGGGCGGAGGTGGTCGTCGTGCCCGGCAACCACGACTGGTCGCTGCTCGAGCGCTGGAACGCTGATCGCGCGGCCTCCGATCAACCGGCGGCGCCGCTCTCGCTCTCGGAGTCCGTCCGCGCCGTCGACGCCTCGGAGGCTGCGGCCGCGGTCGAACAGGCGATGGGACGGACGGTCGAGCTCTGCTATCCCGGCCTGTGGATCGAGGATGGCATCTACGCAACGCACGGTCATTACCTCGACGTCCACGCGCTCCTGCCGACCGTGGAGCGCCTCGGCGCCGGCGCGCTCCAGCGGCTCTCGGGCGAGATGGTCCCGCTCGCGGCGAACCCCGCCGACTACGAGCGCGTGCTCGCGCCGTGGTACGCCTTCATCGGCGCGAGCGTGGAGCGGCTCTCGACGAACGCCTCGACGCGCCGTGCAACCACGGGTGCGCGGGCCTACGAGAAGCTCAAGAGTCGCAGCCCGCGCGCCACGGCGCTCGCGCTGGGGCTCCGCGCCGGCGTCGCGGCCCTCAACGCGACCGGTCTCGGGCCGCTCTCGGCCGAGCTCTCCGGTCAGGCGATGATCGCAAGCGCGATGCACGCGATCGACGAGGTCGACGCGCGGCTGAGCATCAACGCCGACCACCTGATCTTCGGACACTGCCACCGGCCCGGCCCGCTGCCGACCGACGATGCGTCGGCGTGGCGTACCCGGGTCGGCACCCGCCTCCACAACACCGGCAACTGGGTCTACGAGCCCCGCTTCCAGGCGTCGCTCGGCTCCGACGGGGCGTACTGGCCCGGGACCGGCGTACGCGTCGAGTCCGGTGCAGCGCCGCAGCTGGAACGCGTGCTCGAAGGCTTCACCGAGGAGCAGATGATCGACGGCCGATGGGGCATCCCGGAGGCCGACGTGGAGCTGCCCGCGGCGCCGAAGGACCTGCCGCCGGCCGAAGGGCAGCCGGAGGACGACGCCGGCTAGGCCGGCCCGGCTCAGGCCGCGGCGGTGCCCGGCTCGAGCTGCAGCTCGGTGACGACCAGGTCGCCGGTGAGCGCCAGGTCGAGCACGCCGGCCGTCAGCACGCCGGCGTGGTCGGCGAGCAGCACCACGCCGTCGCCCTCCACGGGCGTCGCCTCGGCGCCGCCCAGCGCGATCGTGCCGGAACCCTGCACCGTCGCCCACACGCCAGCGGCCTCGTATGGCCCGCGGTAGTCCGGCGGCAGGAGGTCGGCGGGGGAGGGCACGGCGAGCTCGCCCGGATCGGTCGTCGGCGCCGGGAGCGTCGTCGGGTCGGGCGGGTGCACGAGCAGGCGCGGCTGCTTGTTCGGCGGCGGCGTCGCGGCCGCGCCTTGGTCGCAGCTCGGATCCTCCTCGGCAGCCGTCGCCGGCGCGGCCGGCTCGGGGGCGGCCTGCTTGGCTGCCAGCTCGGCCTCGCCGTGGGCGACGAGCGCCTCGAGGAGCGCCGCGCCGTCATCGAAGCCCGCGGGGCCGAAGTGCGCGTCGACGAGTTTGAGGCCTTGGTCGAAGAGGTAGCGCGACGGGACGCCGGAGAGACCGAACGACTCGGCGATGCGCAGCTCCTCGTCGACGACGACCGGGAACAGCACGCCGAGACGATCGAGCGTGCGCTCGACCTCGTCCGGAGTGATGCCGGCGTCGTCACCGTCGACGGCCACGCCGATCACGCGCGCGCCGCGCGGAGCGAATGCCTCGTGCCAGCGCTGCAGCTCGACGAGGGGGCGCAGGCTCACGGCCCGGCGCGGGTCGAAGAACGCGATCACGAGCGGGCGACCGAGCTGCTTGTCGATCCGCAGCTGCGCGGTGCGCAGCCAGGGGAGGTTGCGCGGGAACGGAGGCGCGTGGATAGTGGTGGCGGCCGGACGCACGCCGGGCAGGCTAGCAAGGTGGTCGCTCCGGGCCGCAGGCCCGCAGCCCTGGTGAACACGCTGACGCACCGGCCGTTGGTGAATGCCAAGGCGCCCAGACGACCGACCGGGACCGGCCCGCCGCAACTTCCGATCGACGCTTGGGTCTCTACTCACTGTGATACAAGTCACCGACCGGCGCTCATCCCTGCCTGGAGCGCCGGAGGGACACCCCCACGGAGGATTCATGAAGAAGCTCGCGTTCATCACGACCGCAGTGCTCGCCGCAGCCGTCGGCGCCGCCCCGGCTCAGGCGGTCGAGCAGTCGCTCGACGTCAAGCTCACCAAGACCAAGGCCAGCAAGAAGGCCCCGACGACCGTCGGCATCACGATCGACACGGGGACGCTGACGAAGAACCCGGACGGTTCGAAGAACACGATCACGTCCGCGAAGATCGATCTGCCGAAGGGCATCCTGCTCAACTACAAGGACTTCCCGTCCTGCGCCGACGCCACGACCTGCGCCGACTCGGCCGCGGGCAGCCAGGTCGGCACCGGTACCGCTGCGGCGCGCGTCGACGGCGTCGACTACGTCGCCCAGGGCAAGCTCACCGCCTTCATCGGCGCGAACGCCAACCTGTTCATCCGCACGCAGTTCTCGACCCCGGCCGTGATCGACGAGCCGCTCATCGGCAAGGTCACCACCAAGGGCGGCGCGTACTCCTTCGGCTTCTCCGTGCCGGACAAGCTCCAGATGCCGCTCGACAACGCGTACCAGCAGATCGACTCGTTCAAGCTGAACTTCGGCGCCAAGACGGTGAAGAAGAAGGGCAAGAAGATCGGCCTCGTGCAGCTCAAGCAGTGCTCCGGTGGCAAGTACACCTTCAAGGGCACGTTCACGTTCCGCGATGGTTCGACGGCCACGGCTGAGAAGACCATCAAGTGCACCCAGGCCAAGTAGGGCCTGAGGAACACCTGCCGGCGCGCTGAGCGCCGGATCCTCTGCGACGGGGCGGCCCACATGGGTCGCCCCGTCGTCGTTCCAGAGCAGGCCTCGCGGGCGCGTCCACCGCGGCGTGGGGGGAGTGGGGGCCGCGGGGCTACAGTCGCGTAACATCGCGGGCGTGCACCGGCTGCTCCCTCGCTCACGTCGCGTTGCCGGGCTGACGGGAGTCGTCGCGCTCGCAGGACTCCTGACGGCCGCCACCGCCGACGCGCACGGCCTCGTCGGTCGCCGCGACCTGCCCGTGCCGTCCTGGCTCTTCGCCTGGGCCGCGAGCGCCGTTCTGATCGCCTCGTTCGTCGGCCTCGGCGCGCTCTGGCGGGAGGCACGGCTCGCTCAGGTGAAGGAGCGGCGGCTCCTTCGCGTGCCGCCTCAGCTCGAGATCGTCGCGGGCCTCCTCGGAATCGCGCTGCTCGTGCTCACGGTCGTCGCCGGCTTCGGCGGCGTGCAGATCGACACCGCCAACTTCGCGCCGACCACGATCTTCGTCGCGCTGTGGGTCGGCGTCCCATTCCTCTCCCTGCTCGTCGGCGACCTGTACGCCGCGATCAACCCACTCCGCGCCCTCGGCCGCGCGACCGGTTGGCTCGCCGGCAGGGTGGCGGGAGATTCCGTCCCGGCTCCGCTGCCCTGGCCGGCCACATGGGGACGCTGGCCGGCCGCTCTGGGCCTCCTCGCGTTCGCCTGGGTGGAGCTCTGCTTCCCCGGTCGCGGCGACCCGTCGCAGCTCGCCGTGCTCGTCGTCCTCTTCTGCGTCGTGAGCGGCGTCGGCATGAGCCTCTACGGCGTGGAGACCTGGGTCCGCCACGCCGATCCCTTCGCCGTCTGGTTCGGCTGGGTCGCAAGGCTCGCTCCGCTGCGCTGGGACCGCGGCACCCTCTACCTTCGCCCGCCTGGGACCGGCCCTGCCACGGTCCGACCGATCGCCGGCGACGCGGCCGTCGTGATCGTCGCCATCGGCACCACCACCTGGGACGGCCTCTCCGGCGGAGAGCTGCTCGGCACCAGCCTCGGTGACCTCTCCGCCGACCTCGCGGGCGGTGGCCTCACCCAGACCTGGGCCTCGGCGATCATCGACACGATCGGGATGCTCATCGTCCTCGGTCTGGTGACCGCGCTCGTCTTCGCGGGCGCCCGCGGCATGATCAGCGCCCGGGCCCGCGCCAACGCCGCCAAGGCCAAGGCCGACGGCAAGACCCAGAGCGTCCCGCCTTCGGTGCGCTCGCTCGTCCGCGACTTCGCGCCCTCGCTCGTGCCGATCGGCGTTGCCTACGCCGTCGGCCACTACCTGTCGCTCCTCGCCTTCCAGGGCCAGGCGATGGCGCCGCTGCTCTCCAATCCCTTCGGTGATCTCCAACCCGGAGAGGCCGGCTGGCTCGGCACCGCAGGCTGGACCATCGACTACACGTGGCTCAGCGCCAACGCCATCTGGTACCTGCAGGTCGCCGCGCTCGTCACCGGCCACGTCATGAGCCTCACCCTGTCCCACGACCGTGCCCTGGAACGCTTCCCCAAGAAGCGGGCCGCCCGGTCCCAGCGTGCGATGCTGGTCGTCGCCGTGCTGTTCACCTGCAACGGCCTCTGGCTCCTCTCCTCCGTCTGACCATGCCCATCGTCATCGCCCACCTCGGCCACTGGTACGAGTCCGCGCTCTTCGCCGTCCCGATGATCGTCATCGCCGCCGTGCTGTGGCGCAGCGCTCGCCGGGAGAAGCTCGCCACCGAGCGCGGAGAGAACGAGTGGGACGGTGAGGACGAGTGGCACGACCCTCGCCTCACCGACTCCGACGACGACTCGTTCTGAGCTTGCCGGGGATTTCCGCGCGGCCTCGCCGTCGGGAACGAGCCGCCCGCGGCGTCGTCTGAGACGCGAGGGTCATGTGCCGCCGAGTGAGGCGGCGGGAGAGGGTCAGCGTTCGGCGCGGAGCGCTTCCACGTCGTGGACGAGCGCCTCGGGGGTGAGCTTGTCGGCCGGGAAGCCGATGCGCTGGCGCCCCGACCGGTCCAGGAGGATCGCCTGCGCCGTGTGGTCGGAGTCACGGGTCTGCGGGGCGATGCCGTAGTAGTCCCACTGGCGCTGCAGCGCCACGGGCGGCCCGAGCGCGAAGTGCGCGCGGCCCGTCAGGCCCTGGTCGGCGAGGAACGCCCGCGCCGAGCGCTCCGAATCGCCGAGCGGGTCGACCGACAGCGCGATCACCGGCGGCGGGTCGTCCATCCGGTCCAGCGCGCCGCGGATCTGCTGCCCGACGGTCGGGCAGGTGTCCTGGCAGGTCGTGTAGAGGAACGTCACGATCGCGACATCGTCCTTCGGCAGGCCGAGCGGCCGTCCGTCTTCGTCGTGGACGCCCGTCAGCGGCCGCACCGGGATCTCCGGACGGATCGACCCGGCGAACCCGTTCGTCACATCCATGTTCGACGTCGCCCGAACGCCCGGAGCACCCACGACGAGCCACAACGTCAGGCTCATCAGGAACAGCGTCCCGAAGCCGATCACCGTGAGACGCACCCGCGCAGCCATCGCCCCGCAGAGTACGGATCGGTGGCCGCCGGGAGCCCCGACGCCCGCGCGCAGGGCGGCGGCGTGGCGCGCACGCGCGCGCCGCCGAGCAGCGTTCAGGCCTCGATCAGGCCGCGCCGGATCGCGTAGCGCACGAGCTCCACGCGATCGCGCATCCCGAGCTTGCGCAAGAGGTTGCCGCGGTGGCTCTCGACCGTCTTCTCGGAGAGGTGCAGCACCTCCGCGATCTCACGGTTCGTGTGCGCCTCGGCGATCAGCTTGAGCACCTCCTGCTCGCGCGCCGTGAGCGGCTCGTCCGGCGCCACCCGGCCCGGCTCGTCCCGCCACGACCGCACGAGCGACGCCTCCGCCGCGTTCGTGAGGAACGACTCGCCGGCCGCCACCGAACGCACCGCATCCACGAGCACCCGATCGGCCTCGCGCTTGAGCACGTACCCCGAGGCGCCGGCCTTGAGCGCTTCGAACAGGTACCGCTCGTCCTCGTGCATCGACAGGATCAGCACGAGCGTGTTCGGCAGGTGCTGGCGGATGGTGCGCGTCGCCTGGATCCCCGTCAGCTTCGGCATCGCGACATCCAGCACGCAGAGGTCGGGCTTCTCCTTCAGCGCGATCTCGACCGCCTCCGCGCCATCGCACGCCTCGGCGATCACGCTCATGCCCGCCTCGCGCTCGAGCAGCAACCGGATCCCGCTCCGAACGACGCCATGGTCGTCGGCGATCAGGATGCGCAGGTCGCTCACGGCGGCTCCTTGGAGGGGACGAGCCATCGCGGCTCGGGTCGGGACGGACGAAGGGGTCAAAGCTCGAGCTCCACGGTCGTACCGGCGCCGCTCGACCGGATCTGCAGCTGCGCATCGACGAGCAACGCGCGCTCGCGCATCCCCGTGAGGCCCGCCCGCGCCCGTTCGCCGAGCGCGGGGGAGGTGCGGTTGCCGATCCCGCAGCCGTCATCCGACACGACCAGCCGCACGCCGGCATCACCGACGCGCTCGAGCACCACGCGGACCCGCGACGCGTGCGCGTGCTGGACCACGTTCGACAGCGACTCCTGCGCGATCCGGAACAGGACCGTCTGCTGGTCGGGCGTGAGCGGCGGCAGCTCCGTCGCGATGTCCTGCTCCACCTGGAGGTCGGTATCGGCCGCCACCTGACGCAGCCGCGTCTCGAGGACCGCGCTCAGTCCGAGGTCGTCGAGCGCCGTCGGCCGGAGATCGTGGGACAGACGCAGCAGTTCGCGCATCGCGTCCTCCGTCAGGTCGCGCACCTCCTGCAGGGCCGCACGCGTCGACTCGTCGTCCGCGTCCTTTGCGATCAGCGAGAGCCGCAGCATGATGCCCGTCAGCGACTGGTTCACCTCGTCGTGCAGGTCCCGCGCCAGGCGCGCCCGCTCCGTCTCCTGCGCCGCCAGCACTGCCGTCGTACGGCGCCGCCGCTCGAGATCCAGGCGGGCCAGCATGCCCTCGACGCCCTCGCGCAGCCGCGCGACGTCTGCGGGCGCGTCGGGATCCCGGGCCGTCGAGAGCGCGGGGCGCTCCAGGTCGACGTGGTCGAGCGACGAGATCAGCTGCTCGAGCGGCCGGAACCGGCGCCGCAGCACCATCCCGTTCACCAGCGCGGTGATCAGCATCGCGACCGCCGCGATGAGGAAGCTCTTGAAGCCGTCGGGGGTGTGGATGTCGATCTGCGCCGCCACGCTGGCCGTGAAGACCGTCGCGACGATGATCAGCGTGTTGACCGCCAGCACCTGCGAGAAGAG
>JAQIJQ010000047.1:0-23478 GCA_036946195.1 Patulibacter minatonensis
TTCTTGACGCCGAGCGAGGCCATGATGCCGCGCAGCTCCTCCGCCACGAAGAAGAAGAAGTTGACGACGTGCTCGGGCTGGCCCTTGAAGCGTTCACGCAGCACCGGGTCCTGGGTCGCGATGCCGACCGGGCAGGTGTTGAGGTGGCACTTGCGCATCATGATGCAGCCCGACGAGATCAGCGGGGCCGTGGAGAAGCCGTACTCGTCGGCGCCGAGGATGGCGGCGACGGCGACATCACGACCGGTCTTGAGCTGACCGTCGGTCTGCACCCAGATGCGGTGGCGCAGATCGTTCTTGAGCAGGGTCTGCTGGGTCTCCGCGAGGCCGATCTCCCACGGCACGCCGGCCGAGTAGACCGACGACAGCGGCGAGGCGCCGGTACCGCCGTCGTGGCCGGCGATGAGGACGTGGTCGGCGTTCGCCTTCGCCACACCGGCGGCGACGGTGCCGACGCCGACCTCGGCCACGAGCTTCACGGAGACCGAGGCGCCCGGGTTCGCGCAGCGCAGGTCGTAGATGAGCTGCTTGAGGTCCTCGATCGAGTAGATGTCGTGGTGCGGCGGCGGCGAGATCAGGCCGACGCCCGGCGTCGAGTGCCGGATGCGACCGATGTAGTCGTCCACCTTGTGGCCGGGCAGCTGGCCGCCCTCGCCGGGCTTGGCACCCTGCGCCATCTTGATCTGGAGCTGGTCGGCGTTGACCAGGTACTCGATGGTGACGCCGAAGCGGCCCGAGGCGATCTGCTTGATCGACGAACGACGCGAGTCGCCGTTGGCCTCCGGCTTGAAACGGACGGGATCCTCCCCGCCCTCGCCCGTGTTCGAGCGGCCGCCGAGGCGGTTCATGGCGATCGCGAGGTTCTCGTGCGCCTCGCGGGAGATCGAACCAAGGCTCATGGCGCCGGTCGCGAACCGCTTGACGATCTCGCTCGCGGGCTCGACCTCGTCGAGGTCCACGGGCGTCACGCCCTCGGTGTTGAACTTCAGGAGGCCGCGCAGGAAGCCGGCGCGGTTGCTCTCCTCGTTCACCTCGCGGGCGTAGGAGTCGTACGTGGCCTGCGCGTCGCCGCCCTGACCGCGGACGGCGTGCTGGAGCAGCGAGATCGACTCCGGGCTCCAGGCGTGCTTCTCGCCGTCACGGCGCCACGCGTAGATGCCGCCGACGGGCAGGAGCTCGTCGTGGAGGGTCGGGAAGGCCTCGGCGTGACGCGAGAGCGTCTCCTTGGCGATCACGTCGATGCCGATGCCGCCGAGGCGCGACGCGGCCCCGGTGAGGTACTTGTCGCAGAGTTCGGGAGCGAGGCCGATCGCTTCGAAGATCTGGGCGCCGGTGTACGACTGCGTCGTCGCGATGCCGATCTTGGAGATCGTCTTCAGGAGGCCCTTGCCGAGCGCCTTGACGACGTTCTTCTGGGCCTGCTCGCTCGTGAGGTCTCCCGGGATTCGCCCCTCTTCCAGGAGCGAGTCGACGGTGTCGAGCAGCAGGTACGGGTTGATCGCGCCGCAGCCGAAGCCGAGCAGCACGGCCATGTGGTGCACCTCGCGCGGCTCGCCGGACTCGAGCACGAGGCCGGCCTGCAGGCGGGTGCCCGCGCGGACGAGGTGGTGGTGGGTGCCGGCGACCGCCAGCAGCGCCGGGACCGGCACGCGGTCCTCCGAGACGGCGCGGTCGGAGAGGATCAGCACCGTGGCGCCGTCCGCGAGAGCCTCGTCGGCCTCCGCGAAGATCTCCGTGAGCCGCTGCTCGATGCCCGCTTCGCCGAGGCTGCGCGGGAAGGTGATGTCGATCGTGCGGGCCGTGAGGGCGCCGTGGTCGATGTGCCGGAGCGTCTCGAGCTCGTCGTTGCGCAGGATCGGCTGGTCGAGCTTGAGCTGGTGTGCGTGCTCGGGGTCCTCGTCGAGCAGGTTGCCCTCCGAGCCGATGTGCGCGGAGAGGCTCATGACCACCTCCTCGCGGATCGGGTCGATCGGCGGGTTCGTGACCTGCGCGAAAAGCTGCTTGAAGTAGGAGTACAGCGGCGGCCGCTTGTCGGAGAGCACCGCGAGGGCGGTGTCGTTGCCCATCGAGCCGAGCGGCTCCTCGCCCTTCGCGGCCATCGGGCCGATCAGGACGCGCTCGTCCTCCTGCGTGTAGCCGAAGGCGAGCTGACGCTGACGCGTCGAGAGCGCCGGCGTCGGCGACGTGTGCGCCGGCAGGTCGCTGAGGAGCACCTTGCGCTCCTCGACCCACTGGCCGTACGGCTGCTGGGAGGCGATCTTCGCCTTCGCATCCGCGTCGTCGATGATCTCGCCGGCCTCGAGGTCGATGAGGAAGAGCTTGCCCGGCTGCAGGCGGCCGAGGCGCTTGATGCGGTCGGTCGTGATGCCCGGGAGCAGACCCGTCTCGGAGCCGAGCACGACGATGCCGTCGGTCGTCTCCACCCAGCGCCCCGGGCGCAGCCCGTTGCGGTCGAGCGTGGCGCCGACGACGCGGCCGTCGGTGAAGCACACGGCGGCGGGGCCGTCCCACGGCTCCATCATCGCGGCGTGGAAGGCGTAGAAGCCCTGGAGCTCCGGCGAGAGGTCGGAGCGCTTCTCGTAGGCCTCCGGCACCATCATCATCACGGCGTGCGGCAGCGAGCGGCCCGAGAGCATGAGGAGCTCGAGGACGTTGTCGAACGTGGCCGAGTCGGAGCCGTCGGGGCGGACGACCGGCGTGATCTTCTTGAGATCGTCCCCGAAGAGCTCGCTCTCGAGCTGACTCTCGCGGGCACGCATCCAGTTGATGTTGCCGCGCAGCGTGTTGATCTCACCGTTGTGGGCGATCAGGCGGAACGGGTGCGAGAGGTCCCAGCTCGGGAACGTGTTCGTCGAGAAGCGCGAGTGAACGAGGCAGACGGCGCTCGTGATGCGCGCGTCGGCGAGATCCGGGAAGAACTTGGGGAGCTGACCGGAGATCAGCATGCCCTTGTAGTTGAGGGTGCGCGACGAGCACGAGGCGACGTACAGGTCGGTGCCGAACTCGAGCTCCGCGATCCGTCGGATCACGTAGAGCTTGCGCTCGAAGGCGTCCTGGTCGGCGGTGAGATCGCCGGTGGCGGCGATGAAGAGCTGCTCGAACACCGGACGGCTCGCGTTGGCGGTCACGCCGATGGTCTCCGGAGCGACCGGTACGTCGCGCCAACCGACGACCGTCTGGCCCTCGGCCACGACCGTCTGCTCGAAGAACGCCTTCACCTCGGCGCGACGTGCGTCGTCCTGAGGCAGGAAGCACATCGCGACGCCGTACTGGCCGACCGCGGGCAGCTCGCCCGGGGCGACGGCCCGCAGGAACTCGTCGGGAAGCTGGAAGAGGATGCCCGCGCCGTCGCCGGTGTTGGCATCGGCGCCCTCGGCGCCACGGTGCTCGAGGTTGTCGAGCGCCTCGAGGGCCATGGAGACGATCTCGCGGGTCGGGACGTTGTCCAGCTTGGCCACCAGCGCGACGCCACAGGCGTCGTGCTCATTGCGAGGGTCGTAGAGGCCGTCCGCCGGTCGCGTCATGCAAGTCCGCAGGGTCGAGGGGTGAAGACAAATCCCTTCGGCCAGAGAGCGGGGCCCAAGGTCGACGGAGTCTACCAACGGTGAGCGTTCGACCAGAGTGCCGATGCCCAGCCCGGCGCAGGCAGGCCCGACGGACCCGCCGCTCCGTGACGGCGGTCACGCCCAGAGAGGGGACAACCGCAGGGCCTGGACCGCATCTGCGTCCCCCGAAACGGCCGAGGGGCCGGCGACCCCTCGGCCACCGACCCCTCGGGTCTCACGACTGTTCGTGCTGATCGCCTAGGCGACCGTGCGCAGCGCCACCACTTCCGGGGTGCGGGAGAGACGGTCGAGCGCGCGGGCCTCGATGTCGCGCGTACGCGACGCCGAGATGCCGAGCTTCTTGCTCGCCTGTTCCACCGTGAGCACACCGTCGGTGCCGGTCCCGAAGCGGAGCGTGATCACGTCGCGCTCGTCGTTCGGCAGCAGCTGGATCTGCGCGCGGAGGCCGTCACGGACGGCATCCTCGGCCACGACCTCGGCGATCTCCGGGCCGTCGTCCGGCAGGAGCGAGGAGAGCGGCGTCTCGCCGTCCTCACCGACACCTGCGTCGAGGCTCGCCATCGTGCGGTCGTGGTGCCGCAGCTTGCCGATCTCGTCGAGATCCGTCGCCAGCGCATCCGCGAGCTGCTGCTCGGTCGGCACGTGGCCCAGCTGCGTCGCCAGCTCTCGCTCGAGCCGACGCATGCGCCGGACCCGCTGCGCGACGTGCGCGGGCAGCCGGATCGTGCGGCCGCTGTTGTCGAGGCCGCGCTGCAGTGCCTGACGCACCCAGATCGTCGCGTAGGTCGAGAAGCGGTACCCCTTGCGGTAGTCGAACTTCTCGGCTGCGCGGATGAGTCCGAGCATGCCCTCCTGCACCAGATCGCCGAGGGGAAGCCCCTGGCCCTGGTAGTTGCGCGCGATCGAAACGACCAAGCGCAGGTTGGAGTTGATCAGCTTTTCCTTCGCGTCGAGGTCGCCGGCCTCGATGCGCTTTGAAAGCTCGATGACCTCCGGATGGCTGAGGAGCGGATACCGCTCCGCTGCCCGGAGGATCTGATCGAGCTGATCGCCTGCTTCCATCGTGTCTCCCTCCCGATGTCTGTCTTTAACGCCCGAGATGCAGTATGGCGCAATCTCTTTGCATTTGCAACGACCTGTGAAGAATTGTTGCTTTTGCAATGAATGGGTCCGGCCGTCCCGTTCTGTCCAGGTCCGGAATGCCCACTCCGCCTTCACTACGCATGGTGGCCGTCTAGGGTTTTGGCACGTGAGCGACGCCCCGAGCACCTCCGGTCAGTCGGCCGGTCAGCCGACCCGCCTGAAGGCCACGCGCGAGATCGTCGTCGCGGCCGTCAACCAGCTCGGGGCCGGCGGCACCGATCGGGCCGCCGCCATGGCGTACTACGCGATCCAGGCGCTCTTTCCCGGGATCTTCGTCGTCGTGTTCCTCGCGCTGCTCGTGACGAGCGAGGCGTCGATCACCGCCGTGCTCGACTGGGCCGTCGAGCAGGGCATGGACGGCAAGCTCGCCGAGAGCCTGCGCGGCTCGATCACCGGCGCAGCGGAGCGGGCGAGCGGAGCGATCGGCGTCGCCGCGATCATCGCGGCGGGCACCGCCCTCTCGAGCGCCTCGGGCTGGTTCGCTGCGATGGGGCGGGCGATCGAGCCCGACCCGGAGCGACGGCGCGGCCGCAACATCGTCACGGGCCGCGTGCGCGCGATCTTCTGGACGGTGATCCTGATCGTCCTGCTGATCATCGCGCTCGGCATCCTCGCCGCCGGCGGAAGCGTGGCCGACCAGCTCTTCGAGTGGCTCGGCATCGGCAACGACGGCCGCGAGGTGTGGGGCGTGCTGCGCCCGCCGCTCGCCATCGTCGGGATCGTCGCGGCGCTCCTGGTCATCTACCGCCTCGCACCCGACCACCGGGTGCCCGTGCCCGTGCGCTACCTGGCCCCCGGGGCGCTCTCGGCCGGGCTGCTGCTGATCGTCGCAACGCTCGTGTTCTTCTTCTACATCCGCAACCTCTCCTCGATCGGCACCACGTACGGGGCGTTCGCGACGCCGATCGTGCTCCTGCTGTGGCTGTACGTGGGCGGCGTCGTGGTGCTGTTCGGCGCGGCCGTCAACGCCGAGCTCGCGCGGCGCCGCGGTGACCTGCGCATCCCCCGAGCGCTGCCGGGCGCCGACGATCCCGAGATCGCGGGCCACCCGGCCGGCCGGCTGCCGGAGGACGACGACGACCAACCGGCGTTCGCCGGGACGCCCGGATCCGTCGCCGACACCCGGGAGACCGAGATCGACGCGGAGCTCATCGACGCCGAGCTCCCCGCCGGCACGCCTCGCGACGAGCGCTAGCCGGCGCGGACGACCGCAGGGTCGCCGGACCAGAGCGCCGGATCGGCCGGACCGCTGCCGGGGGCGCGCAGGGTCGCCGCAGCAGCCCAGCGGCAGAGGGTCCCACGTGCCGGACAGCCGTCGCAGAGGAACGCGTCGGGCGACGGCGTGACGCCCGTCTCGCCGCTCGCGACCACGCGGATCGCCGCAAGCAGCGCGGCTTCGAGAGCCGCGGCGTCGTCGGCGGTCGCGATGAGCTCCGCCTGCCGGCCGGCACCGCCATCGAGGAAGAGGTGCACCACGCGAACGCGCCCGGCGCCGGCGCGCAGCGCCGCGAGGGCGTAGGCGGCGCGCTGGAGCGCGTAGCGCTCGGCGACGTGTGCGGCGAGGTCGACACCGGCCTCGAGGCGGTCGGTCTTGTAGTCGACGACGAGCACCTCTCCCCCGGGCCGGGAGGCCTGGGCATCGACGACGCCCGTGAGCACATGTCCCTCGGCGCCGATCCCGATCGTGAAGGCACGCTCGCGCACCGGAGCGGCCAGCGCCCAGAGCTCACCCCACACGGGCGCGTCGAGCGCGACCCGGACGAGCGCCGCCATGCGCTCGAGGTCGTGCGGCTCCGGCGCGCGGCGCAGCTGGGCGGCGTCGACGGCCGCGGCGACGGCCGCGCGCACGCCTTCGGCGTCGAGCGTCTGCGGGGCGAGCTCGAGGACGGCGTGCACGAGCGTGCCGATCTCGTTCGCGGGCAGGCCAGGGACGGGTGACGGGGCGACGATCGGCGGCTCGTCGGCGGCGAAGAGCCCTCCACCTCCGAACAGGCTCATCTGGTCGGGCCCCGGCTCGCCACGTCTGCGGCGGCCACCCGTGGTGGCCGAGCGCCCGGCTGCCGCGACGGAGGTCGAGGCCGACGAGCCGGCGACGGGCATCGGCGACGTGCGTGGCGCCGCGAGCCGGAGCACGTCCTCGGCATAGAACCGCAGGCCGCAGGCGGCGTGACGACTGATCGACGTGTAGGACAGCACCGGCGGCGTCGCGAGTCGACGCAGCCCGCCGGCCTCCGCGGCCGACGTGCGAGCCGGCGACGGGCGATGCTCGGGGAGCTCGGCGGGCCGCGGGTTGCGCAGCTCGGGCGGGAGGATCGTGCCGCCGGGGGTGCTGACCGAGACGAGCACGCCGCCGGGGCTGCGGACGGGCGCCTGGATCGCCGCCGGCACGAGCGCCTCGATCTCGGGCACGAGCGCCTCGAAGAGCCACTCGATTACCGGGGCGCTGTCGCGCTCGTCGCGGCCGAACGGCGAGCCGTCCTTCTGCGTCCACGCCCCGATGCCGCTCACCACGAGGCGCTCCTTCGCGCGGGTGAGCGCCACGTACAGCACGCGACGCAGTTCGGCCCGCTCGCGCGCCTTGAGCTCCTCGGCGAGCGCGACATGGTCGAAGAGCGGGAGCGCCTTGGCGCCGGGGGCGGCGCGTAGGCGAAGACCGAGGCGCTTCTCGTCTCCGAGCAGGGCCGGCGTGCCGGCCGGGCGCTGCGCGCCGAGGCCGGTGACGACGACGGTGTCGAACTCGAGGCCCTTGGCCTGGTGCACCGTCATGAGCTGCACGGCCCCCGTCCCGCCGAGTGCAGCCTCGGGTGCGCGCAGGCCGTGGCGCTGCTCGCTCGCGGCGCGGTCGACGAGCGCGGTGAGGTCGCCGCCGGCGGCCACCTCCGCGGCGGCGAGCCGGCGCAGGCGCGCGAGGTTCGCCAGGCGGCGGGCACCGCCCTGGAGCGCCGCCAGGTGCTCGTCGTAGCCGGTGGCCGCGATGATCTCGTCGAGGAGCGCGGTGGGATCCTCCGAGCGACCCGGCAGCCGCTGCCCGTCGAGCAGTGCGGCGAACGCCTCGACGCGCCGCGTGTCGTCGTCGCCGAGCCGGCCGTCGGCCGTCGCGGCCAGCAGGTCGTCGAGGCGCGCGTCGCGGCCCCCTGAGGCGGGCTGACGCGGCAGGTCGCCCACGAGCGCCAGGCCATCGGCGCTGAGTGCGACGAGCGGCGACGCGAGCACGGCGACGAGCGCGGCGTCGTCGCGCGGGTTGCGGACCAGACGCAGCCAGTTGATCAGGTCGGCGACCTCGAGCCGGCCCCAGAAGCCGGCGGCACCGTCGAGCACCGATTCGATGCCGAGCACTGCGAGCGCCTCGGCCACCGGCACCAGCGATCGGCGAGCCCGCGCCAGCACCGCGACCGAGCGGCCGGGCTCCGCTGCGCGCACCTCCGCGATGCGCGCCGCGACGAGCCGCGCCTCCGCGAGCACGCCGCCGGACTCCTCGCCGGGGCGGCCTCCGAGGGCCTCCCCCTCCCACGGTTCGTCCCGGTCCTCCTTCGTGACGAGCACCTCGACGCGCGGCGCGCCGCCGGGGAGAGCGTCCGGGCCGCGGTGGGCGACGACAGGCCGGTGCCCCGGATCCAGGCCGGCCCACGCGCGGTCGATCGCGCCGAGCACCTCGGCGTCGGAGCGGTAGTTCGTGCTGAGCTCGAGCGCGACGCCGGGAGGCGCATCGCGCGCGGCCCCCAGGATCAGCTCCACCGTCGCATGGCGGAAGCCGTAGATCGCCTGGCGCGGATCGCCGACCACCGTCACGGCCGGTGCGCCGTCGCCCGGGGCTGCCTGTAGCCACGGGCCGCTGCCGGAGAGCAGCTCCACGAGCTGGGCCTGACGCGGGTTCGTGTCCTGGAACTCGTCGACGAAGATCCGCGCGAACCGCTGCGCGAGGCGCTCCCGCACGGACGGCTGCTCGCGGAGCAGGCGCAGGGCCTCGAGCTCGAGATCGTCGTGGTCGAGGCATTCGTCGGCGCGCTTGCGGGCCTCGTAGGCGACCGAGAACGCGCGCACCAGCTCGGAGACGGTGGCGACGCGAGGACCGGCGACGAGCTCACCGAGTCGCCGCGCCAGCTCGGTGCGGGCGTCGAGGTAGGCCAAGCGCGCCGGATGCTCGGTGCCGAGTGGCGGCCCCCCGGGCACCTTGGGGAGCTCGAGGGCCGTGGTGATGCGCGCGGCAGCGCGCGACTGCACGGGCGGCCGGTCGACGAGCGCCTCGATCGCGTCGGCGTCGCGCAACGTCTGCTCGACGCTCTCGAGCGTCTCCGTGAGGCGCTTGCTCGGTCGCCCGGGGTTGCGGATCTCCTCGACGGCTGCCGACAGCTCCTCGCAGGCACGGCGCAGGGTCCGCGCGGCGGCGCGAACGTCCTCGTCGCCCGTCGTCGGCGTCGGCAGCGCCGGGTGCACCTCGCCGGCGCTGCGCTGCGCCTCCCACCAGCCCAGGACGGCCGTGCGCAGGGCGCCCTCGCCCACCTGCGCGACGAGGTCGGCGCCGTCGTGGCCGCGGGCGCTGAGGATCTCGCCGAGGGCGTCCTCCCAGGCGGCAGCCTTGAGCTCGGCAGCGGTGAGCTCGTCGATCACGGCGAAGCCCGGGTCGATCCCACGGTGGTGCGCGAACTCGCGCAGCAGGCGCGCGCAGACGCCGTGGAACGTCCCGATCCAGGCCTCGGTCAGATCGGGGTCGCGGCCCAGGGCCGTCCCGCGGAGCTCGTGGGCGATGCGCTCCCGCAGCTCGCCTGCGGCGCGGTTGGTGAAGGTGATCGCGAGGAGGCGCTCGATCGGCAGCCCCTCGGCGAGGTGGGCGTCCGTGTAGAGCCAGGTGAGCACGCGGGTCTTGCCCGAGCCGGCGGCGGCGACGAGCACCGTCGGGTGGCCGGCGCGATCCCGCACCGCCTGCTGCTCCGGCGAGGCCGCCGGGACGTCCGTCGCGGTCCTCATCCGCGCTGCTCCCGGCAGAGCCAGGGGTGGCGGCAGCCGTCCTCGCTGCAGCGCGCGGGCACCGGAGCGATCCGACCGTCGTCGATGGCGTCGGCCGCCTGTGCGGCGAGCGCGACCAGCTCGTCGAGCAGTTCGGCCCAGTCGTCGGCGCCGACCACGTCGTTGCTGCCGCGGCGCTGGCCGCGTTCGTCGAGCCGCTCGACGGTCGCCCCGCGCGGCGGGAGCTCGGGCGGCCCCGGCACGGCCTGGTAGAGCGAGCCGACCGGCGTGGCGCCCGTGAGCTCCTCGGCGACGAGCGCGTAGAGCCCGGCCTGGAGCTCGCGCCGCTCGATCCAGCCGCGGCCGCGGTAGTTCTCGACGCTCGCGCCCTTGTAGTCGACGACGACGACCTCGTCGCCCGTCTTCGACACATCGAGGCGGTCGATCCGTCCCGAGACCGCGAGCTCGTGCTCACCGCGGCGGATCGTGACGGGCGGGCGGATCGCCTCGGCGTCGTCCCCGTCGCCGCGCGGCGACGTCCCGAAGGACAGCTCGATCTCGCTCGGCTGGTGCTGCAGCTCACGCGTGCCGACGAGCGTCGGCAACGTGGCTTCCACCTCGGCGACCACGCGCTCGCGCATCAGGCGCTCGGCGAGCGTCTCCTTGCCCTTGCCCTCCTCGGCGAGGCGGCGCGCGGCGGTCGCGAGACCGGCCTCGAGCAGCGGCAGCGTCTCCGGAGCGAGCACCGCGCCCCGCTCGAGGGCGCCGCGGAGGAGCTCGGCGAGCAGGTCGTGGCGCAGGCGGCCGGCCGTGAGCGGCGCGGCATCGGGGTCGAGCGCTTTGGGCTTCAGGTGCTGTTCGACGAACCACTGCGCCGTACACCGGGACGCGGTCTGCAGGGCGCCGACGCCGTGGTGGTCGCGATGCTCGGCGGCGATCGCCTCCGAGCGCTCGTGCTGCACCTCGCGGTGGCGCGGGCCGGCCGCGGCCTGCTCGAGCGCGACTCGGCGCTCCGGCGAGAGGCCGTGGACGGCAGCGGCACCGGCATTCAGCGTGCGCAGTTCGACGGCCTCGCCGGCGACCCGGCGGACCTCCGCGAGCAGCGGGGACGGCTCGGCCGCGCCACCATCGCCGTCGCCCGCGTGCCAGGCGAGCGCGAGGCGCCTCGTCGGCGTCGTGGCGATCTCGTATGCCAGGAGGCGCTCGGCAGCCGCGTGCTGCGGCTCGATCGGGGTCGGCCAGCCATGGTCGGCCGAGAGCACGCCGCGGTCGGCCGGGGCCAGCGCGCGCCGTGCCGACTCGGGCGCCGGGAACACGCCGCGCTGCGCGCGAGCGACGACGAGCACGTCGAGCGTGCGGGTGCGCACCGCCAACGGGCCGACCACGGGCACGCTCCCCTCGGGCTCGGGCTCGGCCTCCAGGCGCAGCTCCTCGAGGGTGCGCGCGAGGTCGGTCAGGTCGGCGGCGAGCGGGACCGGCGGCGAGAGCTTCCAGGCCCGCTCGATGAGGCCGGCGCGCGCGTCGATCGCTCGGGCGGCCTCGCGCGCGGCGCGCACCGCGCGCTCGGTGCCCGGATCCGGGCGTCCGCCGTCGCCGGTGATCCAGGCGATCGCACGCTCGTCGAGGATCGCCGCGACGGTGCGCTCGAGCACGCCCGGGAGCCGCGACTCGCCCTCGGGCCCGCGGCCGCGTGCCGCGTCGCGAAGCCGATCGAGCTCCTCCACCCGCGGACCGCCGAGCCAACTCCAGATCCCGAGCGCGTCGCGCACGGTGCGGGCGTCGCGCCGGCGGGCTGCGGCATCGAGCTGCTCGGCACGGTCACGGTCGACGAGTGCGAGCCAGGCGACGAGGTCGGCGGCCTCGCCGGGGCCGTCGCCCGCGGCACGCAGCAGCGCCATCGTCCCCCGGACGATCGAAGTCGAGGCGGCCGGGGGCCGGCCGCCGACGTGCGCGGCGATGCCGCGACGGCCGAGCGCGGCGACGATCGCAGGCGCATGCAGCGAGGGGCTGGCGGCCAGCACGGCGAGGCGGTCGGCGGGAGTGCCGGCCGCGAGCTCCTCGGCGACGAGCTCGCCCACGAGTGCGAGCTCCTCGTCGGGACCGGCGCCGCGCAGCTCGACGATCGTCGCCGGCGCGGGCGCCTCGGCAGACGGCACGGGCGTCGCCCCCTCCGGGATCACCTCGAACAGGCGCGCGCCGAGGGTGGCGAGGGCCGGGTCGACGTCGACGAGCGCGGGGTCGAACGCGACCGTCTCCGTATCGGCCCCCGCGTCCTGCAGCGCCCGGACGAGCGGGCCGGCTGCGGCCAGCGCCTCGCGGCCGCTCGCGTAGGGGAGCGAGAGCAGCACGGTGGCCGACGAGCGCGCGAGCGCGAGCAGGAGCCTGCGCTGCACCGGGTCGAGGTCGTCGAAGCCGGCGAACGTGAGGTGCAGGTCGGCCAGATCGACGGCACCTCGCTCGATCGCGGCGACCACCCGCAGCGCGGCGGTCGCGCGGTCGACCGGGCCGTGCCCGCCACGCGCGATCGCCGTACGACGGCGGGCATCGTCGCGGAGCAGCGCCGCCAGTTCCCGGCCGCGTTTGCCGCCCGCGCCCCCACCCCACGCCTCGAGGGCCTCCTCGGCGCCGGCACCGAGGTCGCCCGTGATGGTCAGTTCCTCGGACAGCGCGACGAGCTCGTCGGCGAGCCAGCCGCGGCGGGCTCCAGGCAGGAGCGCATCGAGCTGCTCCTCGCGTTGGGCGGTCCGCACGACGGCCTGGGCGATCAGGCGTCGGCCATCCTGGCTGAGCACCGGCGGGCCGCCGACCTGCTGCAGGAGTCGGCGTTCCAACTCGGGGGCGCCGAACATCTCGGCGTAGGGCGTCGCGGTGCGGCGCGCGCCTCCTGGCGCGTCGAGGCCCAGGAGCTCACGCCGGACCGGCACGAGGTCGGCGCCGCTCGGCACCACGAGCCAGGCGATCCGACCGCCACGGGCCGCCGCCTGGTGGGCGTCGAGCAGCCGCCCCGTCTTGCGGGCGCCGGCCGGACCGAGGAGGAGGCGAAGCGGCACACACGCAGCTTGCCGGATGCGGGGGTCGTCTCGATCCTTCGGCCACGCAAAGTGCGGGTTCGCGGTTCGTTCGTGGGACAGGGGTTGCGCACCGCACCGGCGCGCACTAGTTTCGACTGGTCAGTCCACTTTGGGATCCGGTATGACGATGCCCCGACAGTCAGGTGGCCCGGGTGGCGAGGACTCGGGCGTGGAGGCACGCCTCGAGGCTGCCGTGACGGTCGACGACCGCCCGCGGCCGATGCTCGTCGACGGTCCGCGCCGCGAGACGGATGCCGAGGCGATCGCGCGCCTCGCCGGTGACGAGGCCACGTTCGCGGTGCACGTGCTCGATGCCATCCCGGGCGTGCTCGTCACGATCCTCGACGCGGAGGGTCGGATCGTCTCCCTGCGCAGCCGCGCGGAGGCGCTGCCCGGGCGCTCGTCCTCCGACCTGCTCGGGCGCCGACTCGCCGATGAGCTCCCACCGCCCGAAGCCGCCGCGATGACGGCCGCGCACGCCCAGGCGATGCGCGGCGTCGAGCAGTCCTTCCGCCTCATGGGCTCCCCCGGCTTCGGCACGCGGACGCTCGACATCACCACGGGCCCGCTCCATGCCGGTCAGGCGGGCGAGCAGCGGATCGTCGGCGTCGTGGTCGTGGGCCGCGACGTGACCGACCTCGTGCGCGCCGAGCGCCGCCTGACCGCCACGGTCGACCGCATCCGCACGGTGTTCCAGAAGGCGCCACTGCCGATGGCGATGCTCGGGGCCTCCGGCGCGATCAGCGACGTGAACGACGAGTTCTGCGCGCTCGTCGGGCGGAGCCGCACCGCGCTGCTGGGCCGGCCGATCGCCGCGCTCCTGGACCCTCGCGACCGCGAGACGCTCCACGCCGTCCTGCCGGGCCTCCTGGCGGGCGAGCGCGAGTCGAGCACCGTCGAAGCCCGGCTGCACGCGCGCGACGAGGCGCCGAGCGCGTGCGAGATCCACCTCACGGGCCGAGACCCGCACGACGCCGAAGGGACGGTGATCGTGCAGATCGTCGACCGCAGCGAGCGGCACCAGTACGACGCCCAGCTCCGCTACCTCTCGGGCCACGACACGCTCACGGGCCTGCTGAACCGCGCGCGGTTCGAGGAGACCGTGGAGGCGCACCTCGAGAACTGCACGCGCTTCGCCTACGAGGGGGCGATGCTCCTCGTGGACATCGACCACTTCCGCGAGGTGAACGACGTGCACGGCCGCACCGCGGGCGACCGCCAGCTCGTCGAGCTCACGGGCCTGCTGCAGCGCGGCCTCGACGGATCGGCGGTGGTCGCCCGGCTCGAGCGCGACGAGTTCGCCGTGCTGCTCACCGAGGGCGATCGCTCGGACGCGCTCGAGGCCGGCGAGCGACTGCGCAACGCCGCGCACGACCACGCGCGGGCCGCCCGCGCGACCCGCCGCCCGGCGTTCACGCTCTCGATCGGCGTCGCCCCGATCACGCCCGAGACGCCGACCCCCGCCGATGTGATCGTGTTGGCAGAGCACGCCGTCGCGCGGGCCAAGCACGCCGGCCGCGACCGCGTCCTCGCCCCCGAGCTGATCGCATCCGAGCGCGCGGGCCGCAGCGGCAAGCCCTCGCAGACGGCGATCGGGCGGCTGCGCTCGGCCATCCGCGAGGAGCGGTTCGAACTGCACGCCCAGCCGATCGTCCGGCTCGCGGACGACGCCGTCTCGCAGTACGAGCTCCTCGTGCGGATGCGCGACGAGGACGGCGAGCTCGTCCCGCCCGGCGCGTTCCTGCCGCTCGCCGAGCACTACGGACTCGTGGGCGAGATCGACGCGTGGGTCGCCCGGACCGCGATCGACGCCCTCGGCGGCGTGGACCGCGACGTGCTCTTCCAGCTCAACCTGAGCGGCCGTTCGCTCGGCCACCCCGCGCTGCTCGACGGGATCGCCGACGGGCTGCGTGCACACTCGGTCGCCGCCAAGCGACTGATCTTCGAGCTCACCGAGACGGCCGCGATCGCGAACCTGCCGCTCGCCGCCGCGTTCGCCGAGCGCCTGCGCGGACTGGGCTGCGAGCTCGCGCTCGACGACTTCGGCGCCGGCTTCGGCGGCCTGCAGTACCTCAAGCACCTGCCCTGCTCGTACGTGAAGATCGACGGCGAGTTCATCGCGGGCGTGGCCGGCAGCGAGACCGACCAGGTGATCCTCGAGGGCATCCTCCAGATCACCCAGCGGCTCGGAGTGAAGACCGTGGCCGAGTTCGTCGGCGACGACGCCTGCCTGAGGCACCTGCGAAGCGCCGGCGTCGACTTCGCTCAGGGGTTCTACCTCGGTCGTCCGCAGCCATTGAGCAAGCTGCTCGGCCGCCTGGCCTGAGCGGCGACCTCCGCAGGGTCCCTGGCCGCGCGAGGAGCCACGGGCCCGCCGGCGGCACGGCCCTACCGCGCCGGCAGCAGGGCGCTCAGCGCATCGGCGAGGTCGGCGGCGCGGCGGACGGCGCCGGACGGCGTGTCGGCCAGCCGTGCCGGCGTGAGCCCGCGGGCGCTCGAGAGCATCAGCGGCCGTGCGGCGAGGGCAGCGATCGGCGGCGGCTCCACGAGCCGTGCGTCGGGCGCGACGGCGAGCAGCGCATCGCGGGTGATGCCGGCGAGGATCCGCGGGCCGGCGTTCGGTGTGCAGAGCGCGCCGCCGTCCTCCCACCAGAGGTTCGCCCACGCAGCCTCGAGCACGGCGCCGTCGGCGTCGAGGAGCAGCGCGGTCGCGCCCGCGGGAAGGTCGGCGGCGACGGCGGCGAGCAGGGAGCGGTCGCGCCACTTGTGCGGGCCCAGCCCTCCGGGGACGACGACCGGGGCGAGCAGCACGCCCGCGGGGTCGGTGGTGGAGAACGGCACGACCTCCACGAACGGGGCGGCGCCCGCGACGAGCTCGATGCGCAGCCTCGCCTCCCGCGGCGCGGTCTCGGCCAGCACCACCTGGAGCCGGCGGCGCAGATCGGACTCGTCGAAGGCGAGCCCGAGCGCGGTCGCAGAGCCCTGCAGACGTGCGAGGTGGCGATCGAGGCGCTGCGGCACGCCGCGACGGATCGCAAGCGTCTCGATCACCCCGGCCGCAGGATCGGGCCGGCGCACCGAGGAACCGAGCCACGGCAGCCCGGTCACGGCTCCGGCTCCGCGCGCCTCGGGCCCCTCCGCCGGCGCCAGGGCGGAGCCGGCCGCCGCGAGGAGCGCGGAGGCCTTGCCGAGCGCCTCGTCGAGCTCGGCCTGCGGCTCGGAGTCGGCGACGATCCCGCCGCCGACGCCGATCCACGCCTGCTCGCCGTGCACCTCGAGCGTTCGGATCGTGACCGCCAGCTCCAATCCTGCGACGGGCGACGCGAAGCCGTGCGCGCCCGTGTACACGTCGCGGCCGACGCTCTCGACGGCGCTGATCACGCGCATCGCCTGCACCTTCGGCGCACCTGTGACCGAGCCGGGCGGGAACGTCGCGCGGACGAGGCGACCGTCGCCGAAGTGCTCGTGGAGCGTGCCCCGGACGGCGCTTACGAGGTGCCACACGCCGGCGTGCGGTTCGAGCGTCGGCTCGCGGTCGGGCCGGATCGATCCGTACTCGCACACCCGACCGAGGTCGTTGCGCATGAGGTCGACGATCATCACGTGCTCGGCGCGGTCCTTCGCGGACGCGAGCAGCGCTGCGGCCGTTGCATCGTCGCGCGGGTCGACGGCCTCGCCCACAGCGTCCGCGCGCGGGAGCGTGCCCTTGATCGGGCCGGTGACGACGCTGCGCCCGCGACGGCGCAGGAACAGCTCGGGCGAGGCCGACAGGATCGCTCGCCCGTCGCCGGCGTCGAACCAGCCCCCGAACCACGGATCGGTGCGCTGCAGCACGGCGTCGACGAGGCTCGCGACCGAGCCTCGCAGTTCGCCCTCGAGCCGCAGGCACACGTTGGCCTGGAAGATCTCACCGGCGCGGACCCGCTCGATCGCCTCGGCGACAGCCGCACGGTGCCCCGCCATGCCCCCGCCGGCCACGCGCATCGGCCCGAGCACGCCGGCGGGGCGCGGGGCGTCGGCGGCGAGTCGGGCGCGCCAGCGACCGGCCGCCACGGCGAGCTCGTCGTCGCCGTGACACTCGCCCGCCGGGACGAGCGCCTCGACCCACCAGGTCCCCGCTGGATCGCGGCGCAGCACGTCGTCGTACCAGGCGAGCCGCGAGGCGGGGAGCGGAGCGGGTCGGCGCGGCTGGCTGCCGAGCGTGCGCTCGACGGTGCGCGAGAGGTCGAAGCCGAGCCACCCGAACATGCCGCCGCCGACGGCACCTTCGGCCGGCGGAGCACCCGGGTCGACGTGGAGTGCGGGGAGGTCGTCGAGCGCGGTGAAGGCTGCCTCCGGCGGCGGCGTGCGACTCGGGCCGACGCCCGCGATCACCACGCGGTCACCGGGCGCCGACGCCTCGGGGAGTCCCCAGCGTCCGGCGAGCACGAACGGCCGGTCGCCGGCGGCGATCGCCGCCACCACGTCGCCGACCGAGGGTTCGAGGCCGAGCGGCGTGCGCCCCAGCGCCACCGCCGGCCGGCTCGGGGCAGCCGCGGGGGCCACGGCCACCCGCGTCAGACGGTCTGGGCCGTCTCGCCCTCGGCCACGTCGGTGGCCGGCGGCTTCGCGCCTTCCTGGGCCCAGGCCTCGTCGAACTCCGTGCGCCAGCGACCCTCGTCGGTCTGCATGAGCGAGAGCTTGGCCCGGAACGGACGGCCGGAGCGGCCGCGGAAGCCGGTGACCTGCTGAGCCGTGCGGGAGTAGCGGATGAGTTCGCGCACGACCTGCGCGCTGAGCGTCTTGCCGGCCTTCGCCTTCCAGATCACGAAGCCGCAGCCCGGATCCTCACGGCTCCAGCAGGAGTAGCCCTTGCGGTTCTCGATGATGTCCTGGCCGCAGACGGGGCACGGTCCGAGGTTCGCCCGCGGGATGCGGACGTCCTTGAGGTTCTCGTCGAGCTCGAGCACCGTCTTCTCGGCGAACTTGGCGATGTCGCCCATGAACGCCTCGCGGCGCTCGTCGCCGGCCTCGATCGCGGCGAGGCGCTTCTCCCACTCGCCGGTGAGGCCGGGCGAGGTGAGCATGTGCTCGCCGAGGAGGCGGATCACGTTCGTGCCCTTCTCGGTGACGACGAGGGCGCGGCCGTCGCGCTCCACGTAGCCGACGTCGATCAGTCGCTCGATGATCGCGGCGCGGGTGGCCGGCGTACCGATGCCGCTCTCCTTCATCGCCTCGCGCATCTCGTCGTCGTCGACGAGCTTGCCGGCGGCCTCCATGGCGCCCAGCAGCGAGGCGTCGGAGTAGCGCCGCGGCGGCTTGGTCTCCTTCTCGAGCGACTCGACGTGCTCGACCGTCGACGCCTCGCCCTTTGCGAGCTTCGGGAGGGTCTGGTCCTTGCCGGCGTCGTCGTCGTCCTTGTCGGCGCTGCCCTCGGGCATCTCGCCGTACACGCCACGCCAACCGGCTTCGACGAGCACCCGGCCGCGGGTGCGGAAGATGTGCTCGAGCACCTCCATGCTGGGCGCGGTCGCGGCCTTCACGGTGGTCTCGACGCGCGTGTTCTCGAACACGGCGACCGGGTGGAACACCGCCAGGTAGCGGCGGCAGACGAGATCGTAGATGCGCTTTTCGTCGTCGCCCATCTTGTCGACGGGGTGCACGGCGTCGGTCGGGATGATCGCGTGGTGGTCGCCGACCTTCTCGTCGTTGACGACGCGGTCGAGCGGCAGCGGCTCGAGGGCCTGGACGAACTTCGCGCCGGCGCGGAACTCGATGCGCTCCTCGAGCCGGGCCGCGATCGGCTTGAGCTCGGGGATCATGTCGGTCGTCAGGTACCGGCTGTTGGTACGCGGGTACGTGAGCGCCTTGTGCTCCTCGTACAGCTTCTGCGCGGCCGCGAGGGTGCGGCGGGCGGAGAACCCGAAGCGGGTGTTGGCATCACGCTGGAGCGACGTGAGGTCGTAGAGCATCGGCGCAATCTCCTTGCGCGTGGTCTTCTCCAGCTTGGTGATCTCGCCGGCGCCGGCGTCGACGGCCTTTGCGATCGCCTCGGCCTCCTCAGCGGTCGTCAGTCGGGGCTCGCTGCCCTGGTGCAGGCGTCCCTCGTACTTGCGACCGTCCGCGGTGCCGAACTTGGCATCCACGAGCCAGTACGGCTCGGGCACGAACGCCTTGATCTCCTCCTCGCGCTTGGCGAGGATCGCGAGGGTCGGCGTCTGCACGCGGCCGAGGCTGACCGCGCCGTCGAACGAGCTGCGCAGTCGGATCGTGGCGGCGCGCGTGGCGTTCATGCCGACGATCCAGTCGGCCTCCGAGCGGCTGCGGGCCGCCTGCTCGAGGGTCGCGAGATCGGCGGCGTCGCGGAGGTTCGCAAAGGCGTCCTCCATCGCGGCCTTGGTCATCGAGGAGAGCCAGAGGCGCTGGACCGTGAGGCCGCGTTTGGCCGCCCCGGCCTTCTCGAAGAGGTAGGCGAAGATCAGCTCGCCCTCGCGGCCGGCATCGCAGGCGTTGATGACGGTGGTGACGTCCTCCTGCTTGAGGAGCTTGGTGACGACCGACATCTGCTTCTTGCTGCGCTCGTCGCGGACCACGAGCTTGAACGCCGGCGGCACGATCGGGAGGTCGGCCATCCGCCACTTCTTGAACTGGTCGCCGTACTCCTCGGGCTCGGCGAGCTGCACCAGGTGGCCGACGGCCCAGGTGATCGTGTGCTCGGGGCCCTCGAGGAAGCCCTCCTGCTTCTTGAAGGGGCCGGGCAGGACGCGGGCGATGTCGCGACCCACGGACGGCTTCTCGGCGATGACCAGGATTCGGCTCACAGCGCCGCCAGCGTAGCGCGGCGCGCCGCGCGGCACCCCGGCGCTCCCCTGGGCAGGCGCGGAACCCACCGCTCGCACCCGCTCGGGCGCGGCCTGTCGCCTCCGGGCCGCCGCACGCGGCATTATGGGTGTCGGTGACCACCCGCGCCTCCGCTCCTCGGCCCCGCCGCCACCTGCCGAACAGCGCGGCCGCACGCCGTCGCCGCCGCCGCCGTCTGCTCATCCCGATCGCCATGGGCACCGTCGGGATCGGTCTCGCCGCCGCCGCGTTCGCGCTCACGGGCGGCGACGACCGCCTCGCGGTCGGCCAGGAGTACGGCGCCGCCTACGCCAAGGGCGACTACGCCGGGATGTACGCCCTGCTCTCGGCGAGCGACCGTCGCAGCATCACCGTCACCCGCTTCGCCGAGCTCCAGCAGCAGGCCCGCCAGACCGCGACCGTGCAGAGGATCGTCGTCGGGCGCGCGGTCGACGCGAGCGGCGACCGCGTCCGGCTGCCGCTCACCGTCAGGACCGAGCTGTTCGGCGACCTGCGCGGCGAGCTCCTCCTGCCGGTCCTGAAGGACGCCGACAAGACGGCGGTGGACTGGTCGCAGGCCCTCACCTTCCCCGGCCTTGCGAGCGGCGAGAAGCTCCGCCGGACCACGCAGCTCCCGACCCGCGCCGACATCCTCGCGGCCGACGGCACCACCCTCGTCCGCGGTGGCGCCAGCAAGCGCGTTCCCACCACCGACGTCGCCCTCGCCTCGATCGTCGGGCAGCTCGGGCCGATCCCCGCGGAGCAGCGCAGCGAGTACCTCGCGCAGGGCGTGCCGACGAACGCGTTCGTCGGCACTACCGGTCTCGAGCGCGTGTTCGACGCGCGCCTGCGCGGCACTCCCGGCGGCACGCTCTACGCCGGCGACCGCGTGCTCGCGAGCACGGAGCCGCAGGCAGCATCGGCGGTGCGCACCACGATCGTGCCCGCCGTCCAGCGGGCGGCCGTGAGCGCCCTCGGCGCCCGCCTCGGCGGTGTCGCGGTGGTGAAGCCCTCGACGGGCGCCGTCCTGGCCCTGGCGGGGGCCGCGTTCTCGAGCCTGCAGCCGCCCGGGTCCACGTTCAAGATCATCACCGGCACCGCCGCGCTGCGGTACGACGTCGCGAAGCTCTCGTCCACCTATCCGGTGCAGACGGCCGCCACCCTCTCCGGCGTCGAACTCCAGAACTCCGACGGCGAGTCGTGCGGCGGCACGCTCGTCAACTCCTTCGCGCACTCCTGCAACTCCGTCTTCGGCCCGCTCGGCGCGAAGGTCGGCGCCACGCACCTCGTCGACACCGCCGAGGCGTTCGGCTTCAACGAGGACCTCGGCATTCCCGGTGCCGCGACGAGCGCGATCCCGCTGCCCGACCAGCTCGGCTCGGACGACCTCGTCCTCGGCTCCACCGCCATCGGCCAGGGGCAGGTGCAGGCGACGGCGCTGCAGATGGCGCTCGTGGCCGCGGTCATCGCCGAGCGCGGCGAACGCCCCACCCTCACGCTCTCCCGCGGAGACATCAAGAAGCGCAAGCGCGTCCTGCCCCGCCAGGTCGCCAGCGACGTCGCCACGATGATGGCCGCCGTGGTGTCCTCCGGCACGGGCAACCTCGCGAAGATCGAAGGCGTGAAGGTCGCGGGCAAGACCGGCACCGCCGAGCTGCGCTCCACCCAGGGCGACTGCGACGAGGAGAACCCGCCGCCGGGCGGCTGTCCCGACGAGGACGACACCTCCGACACGACCGCCTGGTTCGCCGGCTTTGCTCCCGCCGGCGCGCCGCGCGTCGCCATCGCCGTCCAGCTCCCCGGCCAGGGCAAGGGTGGCGACACCGCCGCCCCGGTCTTCCGGGACGTCATGACGGCCGCGCTCAAGGCGAACTAGGCGCCTAACGCTCGTCGGCAGCCGGTGTGGCCGCGGGATCGTGCGCGGGTCGGTGCGCACGGCTTGGGTGCGGTGAGGGTCCGGGCTCGCGCTCGGTCGTGGGTTGCGTTCGTGCGCGCGGCCTTCGGACTGCGCGGGTCTCGGCAGCGCTCGGCCGTGGGTTGCGTTCGTGCGCGCGGCCCCCGCGCCGCGAGAGCTGGGCTGGCGATCGTCTGCACCGAGGGCGGTGCGCGACCGGCTTGTGCGAGAGGTCCTGGTCTTGCGCGGGGTCGGGGTCCGCGAGGGGTCGGGGTCCGCGAGGGGTTGGGCGACTCACCCGAAGTGGCTGCGCCCAAGCGCGCAGCGCCTTTGGGCGAGTGGCCGCCCCGCCGCTCGGGCTGGTGCGCACGGCTCCTGCGCCGCGGGGGTCTGGGTGTCCGCGGTCGTCTGCCCCGAGGGCGGTGCGCGACTGAGTTGGTCGAGCGGTCCTGGTCTTGCGCGTGGTCGGGGTCGGCGGGGGCGCGGCGACGCGGCGTCGGATCGTGCGTGGGGTGCGCGGTTTGACTCCGCCTCGGCTGACCTGCGCGTGGCGGCCTCCGATCGTGCGTGGGGTGCACGATTTGACTCCGCCTCGGCGGCCGGCTGGCGCGCGGCGGGGTCGTGGGCTGGTTTGCCGTCGTGTAGCGGGGGCGTTCCAGCCCATTGGTCGTCCCGACGATCTGCGCGGGTGTGGTCGAGGTCGCTGCGGGGGCTCTGGCGGCAACTGACCCGACTTGGCGCTCGAGTTTCGAGCCGCTGGGTCGGATCAGTGCGTGCGGCGCGCCCCGTTCGTGGTTGGTTTCGGTGGCGTGGGCCGCGAGTGCCCCCGCATCTGCGGTTGTGGCGACCCACCCCGCGGCAGGCTCGATCGAGCCGACGATCGTGCCGCCCTCGAGACTCAACCCATAGGTATGCCGCCTAGCGCGGCATACCAACCGCCTCGACCCCGCCCGCGGCACGATCGTCGGCTCGATTCCGCCCCGCGGCACGATCGTCGGCTCGAATCCGCCCGCGCGCCTGCGCGACGCGACTTCCGAGCAGACAAGCGCACGAAGACGACTGCAGAGGTATGCCCGCGATCACGGCCGCAGAGCTATGCCGCCACGAGCGGCATACCTCTGCACGCCCAAGCAGCAACCGGCATATCCCTGCGTGCACCGCCACCAAACCCCACGCCGACCCGGTCCACCCGCCCGAGCCAACGTCTCGCCGGGCCTGGTCGCGCCCGACCCCTCGCCGACGAGTCCACGCGCCGGGCCAGACACTCGCCGAACGCGGTCGTGCACCGCCTCGGTGCACGACCACAACGCCCCAGCCCCCGCAGGGCAGGAGCCGTGCGCACCGACTCGAGCCGCGACGCCGGTTCCACTCACCCCAAGTCGCTGTGCGCCTGAGCGCCGCCACTTCGGGGAGTCGGCGCCCTTCGCCGACGCCGACCCCGCCCAACCCCTCGCCGGCGCCACCCAACCCCTCGCCGACGCCGGCCACGGCACGACCAAGGCCCCTCGACCAACCCGGTCGCGCACCACCCTCGTCGCAGACGACCACAACACCCCAGCCCCCGCAGGGCACGAGCCGTGCCCACCGACCCGGCCCGCCGCGCGAGCCCCCAGAACGACGACGGGCGCCCCGAAGGACGCCCGCCAAGGTCGAGCTCCGCGCTCGGACTAGATGTCGAGCGTGATGGTGGCCTGCTCGGACCCGTCGGCCGGCAGGATGACCAGCTTCGTCGGGCGGTTGTCGAGCATGGTCTGGGGGACCTTGAAGAGGATCAGGTTGCCGCCGATCGAGGCGGTCGCAGCGGTCGAGCTCGGCGCCGGCGTGTGCTTGCCGGGGAGGATCGCGGTGCTGCGGTAGGCGTAGAGGTTGTCTGCCGGCAGGGTGACGGGCTTGACCTGCTTGCCGGTGTTGTCCTCGATCAGGAAGCCGTTGGCCGACTGGATCGTGCGCGGCTTCTGGTCGCCCTTGTTGGTGCGGTTCTCGACGCGGATGAACACGCCGTACCACTGGTCGGTCTTCGTGACCTGGGCGCCCGCGTCCT
>JAQIJQ010000048.1:0-27393 GCA_036946195.1 Patulibacter minatonensis
ACGAAGGCCTCGACAAGCGCGTCCGCCGAGCTCGAGATGAGCAATTCCCGAGCAGGGCCGGCGCCATGCGGTCCGACGTGCAGTTCAACGTCCCGCCAGCGCCGTCAGGACCTCCTCACGCAGCTCGCCGTCGCCGCCCAGGGTTACCTGGCGATGGACATGGTCAAGCAGAACAACGTGGAGCTGATTCAAGGGCGTCGAGCGGGCCCGCACCACCACGCTGGTCGGCGCTGCGGATCGCCGTCATCACCGCCGAGGCGCTCACGAACCAGAAGCTCGTCCTCGGCCAGATCCAGGCGCTCAACGCGACCACGAGCGACGTGATCGCCAACAACGCCGCGATGCTCCGCAGCCAGTCGGCCGCCGAGATCCAGCAGCAGGCGTCGACGACCACGATCGACATCGCCAAGCTCGAGGCCGCGTTCAACGACGTGTTCGCCACGATGGGACTCGATCGACAGCTTCCGTGGCGAGGCCGTCCAAGAAACATGGCCTCGACGGTGTTCGGCGCTCGAGGGCCAGATCGCCCGCGCCGCGCCGTACCTCGAGCGCTCGAACGCCACCGCCGCCCAGTAGAGGTCGGGAGCGCCACGCCAAGGATGTGGAACCCGTTCTCCAAGGGGCAGCGTGACGAGGAGCGGCTGCCCGGCAACGCGCAGCCGCTGCTCGATACCCGCTCGTTCGCCGAGAAGATGCGGGGCGCAGTTCGACGACACGCGCTTCCTTGCGCGCCGTCACGGCGCCACGCTCCCGATCGCCGCGCTGCCGCAGCTCGGACGGATCGAGGACGTGCTCATCCCGCTGCTCGAGTACCTGCACGACCACCCGCCGAGCGTCGACGAGGAGATCGGCCGTCCAGGGGATCATCGGCGACTACCTCCCGACGACGATCACGGCGTACGTCGGGCTCAATCCGGAGATCGCCGTCGCCGCGCGGCACGACGGCAGCACCCCCGCCGACGACCTCATGACCCAGCTCGTCACGCTGGAGACGGCCGCCGCCGACGTGAGCCAGGCCGTCTACGCCCACGACGCCGACCAGCTCCAGACGCAGGGCCGATTCCCTGCGCACGAAGTTCCAGCAGTCCGACCTCACCATCTGATGCCGACCACGATCCAACTCCAGTCGGGCGCGAACGCCAGCCTCACCGAGCTCGTCCCCGGCGGGACGGGGGACGATCGTGATCGGGTTCGGCTGGCGGCTGATCGAGAGCAACGGCCCGCAGACCGAACTCGTTCCGGCCGCCATCATCTGCGGTGAGGATGGCCGGGCGGTGTCCGACGAGCACTTCGTGTTCTTCAACCAGCTCGTGAGCCCCGAGGGCGACGTCACGTACGTCGAGGGCGAGGACGAGGAGCAGCTCGAGCTCGATCTCCGGGCAGTCCCGGAATCGGTCGACAAGGTCGCGTTCGTGGTCTACGTGGATCCGGACGTGCGGCGCCCGTCGACCTTCGCCGCCGTCCGCGGCGCGTACTTCCGGATCTCGGACGACCGCGGCAACGAGCTCGTGCGTCACGACATCGGCGCCCAGTCCGGCAGCGCGTCGACGGCGATGATCTTCGGCGAGGTCTACCGCCACCGCGGCACCTGGAAGGTGCGCGCGGTGGGGCAGGGGTACTCGACCGGGCTGAAGGGCGTCGCGGACGACTTCGGCGTCGCGATCTGATGGCGGTCGACCGCCACGCCGTCCGCGCCGACCTGACCTACCTGCGACGGCGACCCAAGCGCGCGGCGCCCGAGCCGCCTGCGCCGAAGCCCGTCGCCGAGCCCGAGCCCGCGCCCGACCCGCCGAGCACGCCGCCCGCGGCCCCCGGGGTGACCCTCGGCCTCACCCCACCGCGCACGCCCCTGGCACCGAGCAGCGGGTCCACGGCGCTCACGCCGCCGGCCAGCGAACCGCACGACCGCAGGCCACGCGCCGGCCACCGCGGCCTCACGCCGCCGAAGCCGGCCGCCGATCCGCCGTCGCCGACGCCTGGTGGAATCTCGCTCACGCGCTCCGCGCCGGCGTCGCCCGCCGATTCGCCGCCCGCCTCCCCTGGGGGCAGCAGCCTCTCGCTGTCGCGGCCGGCGAGCGCCGAGGTGGGGCCAGCGCCGGAGCGACGTGCACCCGAACGCACCCTGGTGCCGTCCGACGAGCGCGTCACGGACCGCTCGATCCTCGCCCGCGCGCATCGCACGGTCACCCTCACGCGCCGCCAGTCGGCGCTCGGCAGCTTCGAGTTCGACGTCACCGGCTCCGGAGAGCTCTGCGCGGTCTGGGAGCTCGCGGACGGCACGTCGGGCGTGGTCGATCCGCATTCGGGGTCGCACGTGTCGCCCGAGTTCGGCAAGCGACCGGTCGTCGAACTCACGGGCGACCGCTTGCTCCTCGGTCTGCGTCACAGCCGCCAGCTGCGGCGCGTGCTCATCTACCTGCGCTTCCGCGGGGACCGAACCGGCGCGGATCATCGGATCGCTGTACGACGGCTGCACGATCGAGTCGCTCCACCCACCGGCCGACCCGTCCGACGTGTGCGTCGCCCTGGCGATCTACAACGTCGACGGCGAGCTCGTGCTGCGCCGCGAGAACGTGTGGGTCGACACGGCCGAGCAGGTGCCGACGGCCTACGGTTTCGTGGCCACCTGGCTCCCGCCGATCCGCCGCGCCTGACTCGGGACCGGGGCGTGGGGGGAGGCGCGACGCGCCGCGACACCGATTCCCGCTATCGTTCGCGGCCGTATGTCGAAGGTCTGTCATTCCTGTGGCAAGGGGCCGGCGTTCGGTCAGAGCCGCTCGCACTCCATGGTCGCCACCAAGCGCCGCTTCAACCCGAACCTGCAGAAGGTTCGCGTGCTCGTGAAGGGCACCCCGCGTCGCGAGTACACGTGCACGCGCTGCCTGAAGGCCGGCAAGGTCGTCAAGGCCATCTAGGCCCGTTCGCGGCCGTCTCCCGGTGAGCGGCCGCGCGGATCTCGTCCGTTGACCGATCCCAACCTGCTCCGGCTGCGCGCGCTCGTCGCCGCCGGACTCGCTGAACTCGAAGCCCGACGCCAGGAGATCAACGATCTCAACGTCTTCCCGGTCGCCGACGGCGATACGGGCGACAACATGGCGCTCACCCTCCGCGCGGTGCTCGAAGAGCTCGATCGTCTCGCCGAGAGCGATCGCAGCCTCGACGAGCTCGGGTCGCGACCAGATCGTCGAATCCGTCGGTCGTGCCGCGCTGCTCGGAGCGCGCGGCAACTCCGGCGTCATCCTCTCGCAGCTCATCCGCGGCGCCGTCGAGGAGCTGATCAAGCGCCCCGGCGAGCTCATCGGGCCGTCGCTGCTGGCCGCGGGCATGGCCAGCGCGAGCCGCCAGGCCTACGGCTCGGTGCGCAACCCGGCAGAGGGCACCATGCTCACCGTCGCCCGCGAGATGGCCGCACGCCTCTCGAGCGAGGTCGCCGACCTCGACGACCCGCGCGTCCAGCCCGGCACCTCCCAGGAGGAGCAGGACCGGCAGATCGCCGACATGCTCGAGCTCGCGCTCGACACGGGCCGCGACGCGGTCCGCCGCGGACCGCAGCTGCTGCCCGCGCTGCGCGAGGCCGGCGTCGTCGACAGCGGCGCCCACGCGATCACGATCATCCTCGCCGGCGTGCTCGGCCAGCTCCGTGGCGAGTCGCCCGCCGAGATCGACCGCTACGCCGCGCCCGCCCGCCCGCACCGCCCGGACCACACGTCCGAGACGTTCCGGTACTGCACGAACTTCGCCGTGACGGGCGACGAGCTCGATCCGGACGCCTGGCGCGAACGCCTCGAGGCGCACGGCGATTCCCTCCTCGTCGTCGGTGATGCGCACACGATCCGCATCCACATCCACACCGACGATCCCGAGGCGGCGAGCGCGCTCTTCGACGGTGTCGGCGAGGTGTCGCGCCTCGACATCGCCGACATGCGCGCACAGGTCGTCCAGCGCGATGCGCGGCTCGCCGCCGAGACGCAGCCGGAGACGCTGTGCGGCATCGTCGCCGTCCACACGGGCGACGGCGCCGGCATGATCTTCAGCGACGGTGGGGCGATCACCGTCGACGGCGGTCCGACGATGAACCCCTCGACGGCCGACCTGCTCTCGGCGATCCACGCGAGCCCGGCCGAGGAGGTCGTGGTGCTCCCGAACTCGCCCAACGTGCACATGGCGGCCGACCGTGCCGCACAGCTCTCCGACAAGCCGACGCGCGTGATCCCCACGCGCTCGCAGGCCGAGGGCGTGTCGATCATGGCCCTCCTCGATCGCGACGTGAGCGCCGACCAGAACGCGGCCACGGGAGCCGATCAGCTCGCCGGTCTGCGCTCGGGCGGGATCGCCGAGGCGGCGAAGGACGACGCGTCCGGCCGCTTCTCCAAGGGCGACGCCCTCGGCTACGTCGGCGACGAGCTCGTGGCCTGGGGTGAACGGGATGCGACCGTTCGCCAGACGCTTGCGCTCATCGCGGACGGGGCCGAGCTCGTCACCTGCCTGATCGGGGCCGACGCGCCGCTCGAGGGCGACGCGCTGCGCCTCCTCGCTCCCGACGAGATCGAGCTGGAACTGCTCGACGGCGGCCAGCAGGCCTGGTGGTGGCTGCTGGCAGCCGAATAGGCGCCGGCGTGGCCGAGGTACGGGGCTTCGCCGATCGGCAGGCCCTCGACCGGGGTCAGCTCCTGCGCGCGCCGGTCCGATGGCCGCGCCCCAGCCGCTTGGAGGCCGTCGTCGACGGACCCGGTCTCAAGGCGCAGATCGCGCTCGCGAACCTCGGCGCCGACACCGTCGGCGGACTGATCGAGCACCTGCCGCGCACCGCGTCGGTCGCGCGGACGATCGACGAGCTCGCGATCGGCGAGAGCGCGACGATCGTCGCCGTCGTCGAGGCGATCAAGAGCCGGCCGGTGCGCCGCCGAGGCATGCGCCCGATGGTGGAGGCCACCGTCACCGACGGCACCGGCAAGCTGAAGGTCGCGTTCTTCAACCAGCCGTGGCTCGTCGACCGCTACCGCCCCTGGGACCCGCCCTGCTCATCCAGGGCGTGATCCAGCCCGGCGGCAAGCTGCGGCTCGCCGGGCACGCACCGACCCAGTCGCAGCCGGGCTCGGCCGAGGGTGCGGCGACGTATCCGGCGAGCGACGGCATCACGTCGACGCAGATCGCAGCGCTCGTGCAGCAGCACCTCGTCCGGGCCCGCGACCTGCCCGAGCTGCTGCCGGCGCGTCTGCGAGCCGACGAGGGGCTCTCCGGGATCGCCGACGCGACGGTGGCGATGCACATCGGCACGATGGAGGAGGGGAGGCGCCGCCTCGCGTTCGAGGAGCTCCTCACCGAGCAGCTCGTGCAGCGCCGCCTACGCGACATGCCGCGTGAGGGACTCGTCGCCACGGCGCTGGCCGAGGCGCCGACGCTCACGCGCCGTTGGCGCGAGGAGCTGCTGCCGTTCACGCCGACGGACGACCAGGCCCGCGCGATCGCCGAGCTCGACGCCGAGATGGCGCGTGATGTGCCGATGCAGCGCCTGCTGCTGGGCGATGTCGGCGCCGGCAAGACCGTCGTCGCGGTGCACGCGATGCTCCGAGCCGCCGAGCACGGCCGTCAGGCCGCCCTGATGGCGCCGACCGAGACGCTCGCCCGCCAGCACTTCCGCACGCTGCAGGAGCTCGTCCCGGGCGAGCTGCTCCCGATGGCGCTGCTCACGGCGTCGACGAAGGCGGCCGACCGAAAGCGCATCCTCTACGCGCTGCGCGCCGGTCAACTGGGAATCATCATCGGCACGCACGCACTGCTCGAGGACCCGGTTCACTTCCACGCGCTGTCGGTCGTCGTGATCGACGAGCAGCACCGCTTCGGCGTGCGCCAGCGCGCGCGCCTGGAGGCCAAGGCGCCCGAGGGGCGCACGCCGCACGTGCTGCACCTCACCGCCACCCCCATCCCGCGCACGCAGCGCCTGCTCGAGTTCGGCGCCGTCGACGTGACCGAGCTGCGCGCGCTGCCGCGCGGGCGGCAGCCGATCACCACCCACATCGCCGAGACGGGCGAGGACCGCGAGCGGGCGTACGCGCTCCTGCGGCAGCAGGTCGCCGAGGGGCGGCAGGCGTTCGTCGTCTGTCCGCTCGTCGCCGACTCCGAGGAACTCGAGGCCCGCTCGGCCATCGCCGAGTTCGAGCGCCTCGGCGACGGTCCGCTGCGCGGTCTGCGACTCGAGCTGCTCCACGGCCAGATGCCGGCGCCCGAGAAGGAGGCGGCGATGGCCAAGTTCGTCTCCGGTGCGGCACAGGTGCTCGTCGCGACGACCGTCATCGAGGTCGGCATCGACGTGCCGAACGCCACCGTGATGCTCATCGAGGACGCCGGCCGCTTCGGCATCTCGCAGCTGCACCAGCTGCGCGGGCGCGTCGGCCGCGGCGCGCACGGCGGTACCTGCGTGCTCTTCGGGCAGGCCACCTCGCAGCGGCTGAAGGCGCTCGTCGAGCACCGCGACGGCTTTCGCCTCGCGGAGATCGACCTGCAGCTCCGCGGCGAGGGCGAACTGACGGGCCTGCGGCAGTCCGGCATGGCCCGGTACCGCGCCGCGCGCCTGCCCGACGACGAAGACCTGCTCGTCCGCGCCCACGCGGTCGCCGACGAGCTCCTGGACACCGACCCCGCCCTCACGGCACCCGAGCACGTCCTGCTCGGCCGCGCCGTCGAGGAGATCCGCCGATCGAGGATCGCCGCATGAGCCTGAGAATCACCGGTGGCCAGCTCCGTGGCCGCCCCGTCGCCACCCCCGAGGGCGGCGCCACCCGTCCGACCGCTTCGCGCGTGCGCGAAGCGGTCTTCTCGATGCTCGGGCCGCTCTACGGCGCCCGCGTGCTCGACCTCTGCAGTGGCGGTGGCACCCTCGCCTACGAAGCCCTCTCGCGCGGCGCGGAGTCGGTCGTGCTCGTCGACGACGCCGCCGACGCGATCGCCTGCGCCCGCGAGAACGCCGCCACGTACGGCGTGGAGGAGGAGGCGACGATCCTCGAGGTCGATGCCGTCATCGCCGCGCGGCGCCTCGTGCAGGAGGGCGAACGCTTCGACGTGATCTTCCTCGACGCGCCCTACAAGATCGCTCCGCGCGTGGCCGCCAAGCTCGATGCGTCGATCTCCGAGCTGCTCGCGCCCGGCGGCCGCGTGGTGCTCGAGGGCGACCGCCGTGACCCGCCACGCCTCTCGCTGGAGACCGAGCGCGAGCGCACGTACCGCGACGTGCTCGTGCAGATCCTGGTGGCCCCGCAAGGATCCGACCAGGACGAGACCGCGGGCCCCGCGTAGAATTTCGAGCTACCGATGACCCCCTCGCCGCGTATCGCCGTCTGCCCGGGTACCTATGACCCGATCACGAACGGCCACCTCGACATCATCACCCGCGCCGCCAGCACCTTCGACGAGGTCGTGGTGGCGGTCGTGCACCGACCTCATCGCAAGGGCACCACGCTCTTCGACATCGAGGAGCGGCTCGACTTCATCCGGGAGGCCACGTCGGAGCTCCCGAACGTGCGCGTGCAGACGTTCCGCACGCTCATCGTGGAGTTCGCCCGCGAGGTCGGAGCGCAGGCGATCGTGAAGGGCCTGCGCGCGATCTCGGACTTCGAGTACGAGCTCGAGATGTTCCAGATGAACCGGCACGTGGCCGAGGAGATCGACACGTTCTACCTCATGGCATCTCCCCGCTTTTCGTTCCTTTCGTCCAGCGGTGTGAAGGAGCTCGCCGCGTTCGGCGGTAACGTGGACGGACTGGTGCAGCCGCGTGTGGCACGTCGCTTGCAGGAAGAACTCGGCGGACAGCGAAACTGACCCTGTGATCTTCGCCCTTGATCCCTCGCCCGCCCTCGGGCGCAGCTAGGAGCAGCATGGACGTACTCGTCCTCATCGAGAAACTCGACGATGTGATCCACGACGCGCGCGGCGTCATGATGTCCGGCGACGTCCGGGTCAACAAGGAGGAGATGTACGACCTCCTCGACCAGATGCGCGCGACGATCCCTGAGGAGATCAAGCAGGCTCGCTGGATCGTCAAGGAGCGTCAGGAGATGCTCGCCGAGGCCAAGCGCGAGGCCGAGCGCATCGTCGCCGAGGCCAAGGACCAGCAGGCCCAGCTCGTCTCCCAGGAGGAGGTCGTCAAGCAGGCCGAGCGCCTGGCCGAGGACATCGTGGAGGAGGCCCGGGCTCGCGAGCGCGAGATCCGACTCGGCGCCGAGGACTACGCCGACGAGATCCTCTCGACCCTCGAGGTCAACCTGCAGAAGTTCATCGGCGCCGTCTCGCGCGGCCGCGACAAGCTGCAGGGTCGCGACGAGATCCGCGACACCGTCTGACGTTCAGGCTCGAGGCAGCCACCCCTTCGCGCTGCCTCGCCCGAACCCCATCGGGGCCCGCCGGACGGGCGGTAACCGGTGGGTCCGCGGCGTCGCGGGAGCCGTCGCGCCGCGCGCCCGCGTAAAGCACTAATCTTCCGCGCCATGCTCGGCACGGTGTCAGACAAGTTCCACGTCGCGCGCATCATGACGCGCGCGGGTGTCGTGGGATCGTCGCTGACCCGGCCCGATCGCGGCGTCCGCGCCGTGAAGGCGCTGGGCGAGTGGGGCACCAGCCCTGCCGGCGCGTTCACCGCCGCCGCACTGCGCACGCCGAACGCCATCGGCGTGATCGACGAGCGCGGCCAGCTCACCTACCGCGAGATCCACCAGCGCTCCAACGCGCTGGCTCGCGCATGGGCGAACCTCGGCATCGGCCCTGGCGACGTGGTCGGTCTGATGGCCCGCAACCACCGTGGTCTGGTCGAGGTCAGCGTCGCCCTGGCGAAGCTGGGCGCTCACGTGCTCTACCTGAACACGATGTTCGCCGGCCCCCAGATCCAGGCGGTCTGCGAGCGCGAGAACGCGAAGCTCCTCATCCACGACGAGGAGTTCTCGCCGCTCTTCGACGGCATCGGCATCGATGCTCCGCGCGTGCTCTCGTGGGTCGACGGCCCGAACGACCTGCCGTACGACTCGACCGAGAAGCTCGTCGCCGAGCACGCCGATCACGATCACGAGCCGCCGCCGCACGCCGGTCGACAGATCATCCTGACCAGCGGCACGACCGGGATGCCGAAGGGCGCGCAGCGTCCGCAGCCCAAGAGCATCGAGCCCGTCGCCGCGATCCTGGAGCAGATCCCGTACCGGGCCGGCGACTCCTGGCTGCTCGCCGCGCCCGTCTTCCACGCCTGGGGCTTCCTCAACTGGGTCCTGTCGACGGCGCTCGGCGGCACGGCCGTCATGCGCCGCCGCTTCGATGCCGAGGGCACCCTCGACTGGATCGCGCGCTACCGCTGCGAGAATCTCGTCGTCGTTCCCGTGATGCTCCAGCGCATGGTCGACCTCGGCCCGGAGGTCGTCTCCCGCTACGACCTCTCGTCGCTGAACTGCATCGCCGTCTCCGGTTCTGCGCTCCCCGGCGATCTCGCGGGTCGCGCGATGGACCTCTTCGGCGACGTCGTCTACAACCTCTACGGCTCGACGGAGGTCGCGATCGCCACGGTCGCCGGCCCCGACGATCTCCGCAAGGCCCCGGGGACCGCCGGCCGCGCCACCCGCTGGACGAACATGAAGATCCTCGACGACGAAGGTCGCGAGGTGCCGCAGGGCACGGTCGGTCGCGTGTTCGTCGGCTCCGCGCTGTCGTTCTCGGGGTACACCGGCGGGGCCGACAAGGAGCGCATCGACGGGCTCCTGAGCTCCGGTGACGTCGGCCACCTCGACGAGCAGGGCCGCCTCTTCATCGACGGCCGCGACGACGACATGATCATCACGGGCGGCGAGAACGTCTTCCCGCGCGAGATCGAGGACCTCCTCGCCGACCACGAGTCGATCACCGAGGCGTGCGTCATCGGCATCCCCGACGACAAGTGGGGCCAGAGCCTCAAGGCGTTCGTCGTGCTGCGCGACGAGAAGGGGCTCGACGCCGCCGGCGTGCGCGACTACGTGAAGGCGCACCTGGCCGGCTACAAGGTGCCGAAGGAAGTCGTCTTCCTCGACCAGCTCCCGCGCAACGCCACCGGCAAGATCCTCAAGCGCGAGCTTCGCAGCGAGTAGCTTGGGAGGCATGGAACCCGTCCCCGGACGCTTCGAGCTCGGGGCGCTGCACCTTGCCGCCGGTGAGGGGACGCGCGCCGAGGTCACGGTCCACATCGAGCCGATCAAGATCGGCACCGAGGAGTACGCCATCGGCGACGTCGACATCCGTCTCGACGTGTCGAAGATGGTCGGCGGCGGCTACAGCCTCCGGATCCGCGGCGCCGCGAGCGTCAGCGGCACCTGCCTGCGGTGCCTCGACGAGATCGCCCTCGACCGCAGCCTCGACGTGCGCGAGATCGACCGCCCGGGCAACGAGGACGAGGACATCGCCGAAGAGGACGACGACCTCCTCAGCCCGTACGTGGACGGCGACATCCTCGCCCTCGGCGACTGGGTCCGCGATGCCCTGGTGCTCGACCTCCCCGCCACGATGGCGCCGCCCACCGACGACGAGGCGCGCTGCGTGCAGTGCCGGCGTACCCTCCAGGACCTCGGCGCCCCCGCACCGGAGTCGGGAGAGGAGCAGCTCGACCCGCGTTGGGCCAAGCTCCGCGAGCTCGATCTCGGCGACGCCAGCCAGAACTAGCTAGCCCAGCGCACCGCTGGGCAGGTGCCACGGGCTCAGCGGCCCGTCGGCGTACACGGGGCCCTCGGGGCTCAGCACGAGCCGCGCGTCGAGCGCCGTGCGGATCGCCCAGTCCATCCCGGCCCGTAGGTGGTTCAGGTGCACCGTCGCACCGGGCGGGGCGCTGGCGAGCGCGGCCCGCAGCGCGCGGATGGCCGAGGCCTCGTCGGTCGCCGCGACCATGCGGACGATCGCCCCGCCTCGGATCACGGCCGCCTGCCGGCCGACGCCGTCGTCGACGACGTGCACGCGGTCGCCCTGCGCCTCGAGCATCTCCAGATCGTGCCGCGGCCAGCCCGTTCCGCGCACCGATGCGCCGAGCGGCCCCAGGAACCCCTCCGCCTCGAGCGGTGAGAGCTCCTCGACGCCGCGCGGCAGCTCCACGGCGCCGGGCCGCAGGATCCCGCCGGCCGACACGGTGGGGAGGACCTGCAGATCGAGCCCGGCATACGCGCGCATCGCCGCCGGATCCGTCGACGACACCACCATGCGCGTCAGCCCCGACTGCGGGCCGGGCCACCCGGCGAGCATCGCGCGCAGGATGCCCCGGCCCTGGAACTCCGGGTCGACGGCCGCCCACGCCAGCAGCAGCCGGTCGCCGAGCTGCCGCGAGATCGCGAGCCCGACCAGCCGCCCGGCCGGCGTCTCGGCCACCACGCTGCACGGCGCTGCTGCTGCCACCTGGTTCGCCGCACGGCGCTCGACCGTCGCGGCCGAGCGGTCGTCGCCGGGCCCGAATGCCGCCACCGAGATCCGGCTCATCGCCGCGACGTCCGACGCCAGAGGGGGCCGGAGCTCAAATCCCGGCGGGGTGCTGTACCCTGCTTCAGCCATGGCCGTACCCAAGCAGAAGCAGTCGCACAGCCGCAGCACCAAGCGCCGGTCGCAGCACAAGGCTGCCAACCCGGGTACGCAGGGCTGCCCCACCTGTGGTTCCCCGCGTCTCCCGCACCGCGTGTGCCCGAGCTGCGGTTCCTACAAGAACCGCACCGTCACCAACACCAACTAGCCGGTGCGCGCGCCGCAGCGCGCGCTGAGCACCGCCTCGCACGCGCGCTGAGCCACCCGCGATCCTCGACGGACCAGCGGTCCGCCTCCGGTCGCATCCGGGACAGCGCACGCACGATCCAGCACTCCGCGCATCACAGCGGGCGATGACTCAAGAACATGCCACCCCGGTCACGGTTGCCGTCGATGCAACCGGTGCCGACCTCGGACCCGCCGAAGTCGCTCTCGGCGCCGCACGCGCGGCGCAGGGCGGCCTGCGGGTCCTGCTGTTCGGCCCCGCCGCCGAGCTCCGAGGCGCGCTCACGGCCGCCGGCGGCTCGGATGCGGTCGAGGTGATCGACGCGCCCGTGTCGATCGCGAAGGAGCCCGACCCGGCCCGCGCCGTCCGTCAGCTCCCGCACGCCTCGATCGTCCAAGCCGTGCAGGCCGTCGCGGACGGCCGCGCCCAGGCCTTCGTCGCTGCCGGCGCCACCGGGGCCGCACTGGCCGCTGGGATGGGGATCCTCGGCAGAGCCGAGGGCATCCGCCGTCCCGCGATCGCGGCGCCGATCCCACTTCCCGGCGCCGAGGTGCTGCTCCTCGACGTCGGTGCCAACGCGAGCGTCCGCCCCGAACACCTCGAGCAGTTCGCCTTCATGGGCCGCGCCTTCGCCCAGACCGTCGTCGGCGTCGAGCACCCGCGCGTCGCCCTGCTCTCCAACGGCGAGGAGTCCACGCGCGGCACCGACCTCGTCCGCGAGGTGCACGAGCGTCTCAGCAACCACGCCGGCCTCGGTTTCATCGGCAACGTCGACGGCGCCGGCATCCCGGCCGGCGTCGCCGACGTCATCGTCACCGACGGCTTCACGGGCAACATCGCCCTCAAGGCGATCGAAGGCGTGAGCGGCGAGATGTTCAAGCTCATCCGCAGCACGCTCGGGGCCAGCCCCCGCGGCAAGGCCGGCGGCCTGTTGATCCGCGGCCCGTTGCGCGGCCTCCGGGACACCCTCGACCCCGAGCTGCAAGGCGGCGCCTACCTCCTCGGCCTCTCGGCCGTCGGTGTGATCGCCCACGGCCGGTTCTCCGCCGTCGGTTTCGAGCACGCGATCACCCGGGCCGGCCGCACGGTCCGAGAAGACCTGCTCAGCCGCACCCAGACCGCGCTCGAGGCGGCCGGCGCCCTGCACGTGCGCCGCAAGCGGTCCGCGAGTCCGGATACGGTGACGCCATGACCCACGAGGAAGTCCTGAAGCTGGTGCGCGAGCACCTCGCCGACGAGCTCGATCCTCGACGAGTCCGAGATCACCGAAGGCAGCCGCTTCAAGGAAGATCTCGGCGCCGACTCGCTCGACCTCTACACGCTCACCCAGGAGCTGGAGGACACGTACGGCGTGCGCATCCCCGAAGAGGATGCGCTCGAGCTCACGACGGTCGGCAAGGCCGTCGCCTACGTCGCCTCGCGGGCGGGCGCCACGCCGCTCGCAGACCACTGAACGAGCTCCGGAGTCTGCTCGACGACCTGCCCGCGGATCTCCGCCGGCAGGTGTTCACGCACGCCTCGTGGAGCTCGCGGCGGGCCGACTCCTACGCCCGCCTGGCGTTCCTCGGCGACGCCGTGCTCGAGCTCGCCATCACGGCCCACCTGTACCCGCGCCTGGAAGCCGAGCGCTACGGGGAGGGTCGTCTCTCGAAGATCCGCGCCCAGACCGTCTGCGCCGCCGCCTGCCAGGCCGTCGCGCTGCGGCTGAACGTGCCGGACGAGCTGCGCGCCGCCGCCCCGTCGCAGCCCGGTGCCGCCGAGGCCGTGTTCACCGAACGGGTGCTCTCGTCGATCACCGAGGCGATCATCGGCGCCTGCTATCTGCAGCACGGCTACGAGCCGACGGCGGCCGCGGTCGTGGCCGCGTTCCAGCCCGAGCTCGAGGAGGCGCTGGACGCACCCGGTCGACCACAAGTCGCAGCTCCAGGAGCGCCTCGCACAGAGCCAGCGGCTCGTCGAGTACGTGATGCTCGGACGCCGCGGACCCGAGCACGAACCGACCTTCGAGGTTGCGACGCGCATCGACGGCAAGGAGATCGCGCGCGGCCGAGGACGGACGAAGAAGAGCGCCGAGCAGGACGCTGCGCTCGCCACGCTCGCCGCGCTCGAACCGGGCGGCTGATCCGTGCACGTCCGCGAGATCACGATCAAGGGCTTCAAGTCGTTCCCGGATCGCACGCGGCTCGAGTTCGGTCCGGGAGTCTCCGTGATCGTCGGCCCGAACGGCTCGGGCAAGAGCAACGTCACCGACGCGATCCTGTGGGTCCTCGGGGAGCAGTCGCCCGCCGCGATCCGCGGGCGGTCGATGCAGGATGTGATCTTCGCCGGGGGGCACGGCGTGCAGGCACGCAGCTCGGCCGAGGTGGAGCTCGTGCTCGACAACTCCGACGGCGCCGTGCCCGTGCCGTTCACCGAGATCTCGGTCGCCCGCCGGATCAACCGCGACGGCGAGGGCGAATACCGCCTCAACGGTGCGAAGTGCCGCCTCTCCGACGTGATGGAGCTGCTCTCGGACACCGGTCTCGGCAAGGAGATGCACTCCGTGATCTCGCAGGGGCGCGTCGAGGCGATCGTCACCAGCAAGCCGCGCGACCGCCGACTGCTGCTCGAGGAGGCCGCAGGACTCGGCAAGCACCGTCGCCGCCGGCGCGCCGCCCAGCGCAAGCTCGAGCGGGCCGAGGGGAACCTCGAACGCGTGATCGACATCGAGCAGCAGGCCCGCAAGCGCCTCGGGCCGCTGCGCCGGCAGGCCGAGGCCGCCGAGCTGCGCGGCCGGCTGGATCGTCAGCTGGCCGAGGCTCGCTGGGAGCTGCTCGGCGAGGAGGTGCGCCGCCGCACCGCCGAGGAGGCCGCGGCCACCGAGGCCGTCACCCAGCTGCGCACCGCCCGTGCCGCGGTCGACGAGCAGCTGAAGGAGCTCGGGATCAAGCGCGGCGCCGCCGAGGCAGAGCTGCAGCAGCGCACCACGCGCCGCGAATCGCTCGCGCGCCGCGCCTCGCAGCTGCGCGCCCTCGCTGAGCGGCAGGTCGAGCGGGCCGAGCGCGCCTCGTCGATCGGCCAGGAGACGAGCGAGCGGCTGCTCTCCCGCGAGCGGTCGCTCCAGGTGCTGCACGAGGAGGTCGCGCAAGACCAGGGCGACCTGCCCGGCCAGCAGCGGATCGTCGCGATCGAGGCGCAGCTCGTCGAGCTCGACGAGCGCCGCGAGGAGGTCCTCGCCCGGGAGCTGCTGGCGCTCGAGGAGACCCAGACGCAGGCCGAGGCCGAGCTCGAGCGGGTGCGCGGGCGGCTCGCCGATGCGCAGGCCCGCCAGACCGAGGCCGAGGCCGCCGTCGACACGGCCCCGCCAGGCGCTCACCGCCCAGCAGCGCGAGGTCGATGCCGCCAAGCGCGAATCGGCACGGATCGGCGCCGAGGTGGCGGAGGTGAACCGGTTCCTGCGGTCGCGTTCCGGCGGTGCTCCTGGTGGCGCGCGTGCGCTCGCCGACGGCCTCGACGTGACCCCCGGTCTCGAGGGCGCGGTCGCGGCGGCGCTCGGCTCGGATCTACGCGCCGGCTTGGCGGCCGACGTCGGCGAGGCGCAGTCGCTGCTCTCGCGTGCGGGCCGAGATGGCGGACGCATCCTGCTCGCCGGCGAGGCTGCCGAGGAGGCCGCGCACGGCGCCGGACGGCACTTCGCGCTCGGCGTCCGCGCGACCGACGCCGTCGACCATCCGCCGGGCTATCCCGAGGCGAAGGCCCTCGCGCCGGCCGTGCTCGGCGACTCGCCAGAGGCGGCGCTCGCCCGCCGCATCCTCGCGGGCGCGTTCCTCGTCGACGAGATCGACGACCGCGCGAGCCACGGCCCGTGGGTGCTCGTCACCGCCGACTCCACCGTCTTCGACGGGCGCACCGGGCTCGTGCGCCGCAACCCCGGTGACGCCGACGAGCAGCGCGTGCTCGCCGAGCGCAACCGTCGCGAGCAGCTGCTCGTCCAGACGGAGACCGCGATCCAGGCCGAGCACGCCGCCAAGTCGCTCATCGCCGAGCTCGAGGCGGCGATGACGGCTGCCGGCCGCACGCGCGACGAGCACGCCGACATCACCCGCGAGCACGACCGCGCGCGGGTCGCCGCCGAGGAGGCCGTGCGCCGCGCCGGCTGGGCGATCGACGAGCGCCGCCGCATGCCCGAGAGCGGCGAGGCCGCCGTGCTGCGCGCCCAGCTCACGGGCGAGCTCGACGCCGAGCGCCGTGGCCTGGAGCGGGCCGAGCGCGAGCGTGAGCGCCGCGGCGAGCGGATCGCGCTGCTCGAGGGCAAGATCGCTGCCGATCGCGCGCTGCTCCCGCGCGCCGAGCAGCTCACCGACCTGCTGCGCCGCTACGCCGCCGCCGTGCGCGCGCTCGCTGTCGCCGCCGAGGAGGAGCTCGATGCCGACCGCAAGGCCGGCGAGGGCGTCGCGCAGCTGCTACGCGAGTGCTCGCAGCAGGAGGCATCGCTCCAAGCCGAGCAGCGCCGCCAGGGCGACGAGCTCACGGGCGTCGAGGTGCGCAAGCAGCGCGCGAAGGACCAGCGTGTCGACGCCGCCGCCCACCTGGAGCAGATCGCCGAGCAGCTCGGGCTCTCGCCAGAGGCGCGCGAGGAGCCGCTCGCCGAGGAGCGCCGCGAGGAGCTGAGCAAGCAGGCCGAGCGCGTCGAGCGCCGCCTCTCGCAGCTCGGGCCGGTGAACCCGCTCGCCGAGGAGGAGTACGAGGAGGCGCGCGCCGAGGTCGAGGAGCTCGAGACGCAGCGCACCGACCTGGAGCTGTCGCTCCGCGAGCTGAGCACGCTCATCAAGGAGACCGACCAGCAGATCCGCGAGACGTTCGAGCAGACCTACCGCGCCGCCGCGAAGAACTTCGAGGAGCTCGCCGGGCAGGTGTTCCCGGGCGGCGCCGGCCGGCTGCGGCTCGTCGAGGAGGACGAGGACAGGGAAGCTGATCCGGCCACGGGCGAAGGTGCCGAGGGTGGGGCGGACGGCGACGAGCCGGAGGCCGAGGGCGACGGCCGCAGCGCCGCCGACACCGCGGGCGTGGAGATCGAGATCACCCCCGCCGGCAAGTCGATGAAGCGCCTTTCGCTCCTCTCCGGCGGCGAGAAGTCGATGACGGCGCTCGCGTTCATGTTCTCGGTGTTCCTCGCGAGCCCGTGCCCGTTCTACGTGCTCGACGAGGTCGAGGCGGCGCTGGACGACCTCAACATCGGTCGCTTCCTCGAGCTGCTGCGGGCCTACCGCGACCGCGCGCAGTTCATCGTCGTCACCCACCAGAAGCGCACGATGGAAGCCGCCGACGTGCTCTACGGCGTGTCGATGGCCGGCAACGGCGTGTCCAAGGTGATCAGCCGGCGCCTCTCCGAGGTCGAGCCGACCCTCGTCTGACAGCGCGGTGCCGCGGGGCCCGATCAGCGTCTGCGGCTTCGCCACATCGCATTCTGCGGGCAACCGCCCACAAACTGACCTGGGGTCAGATAAGGTGCATTCCGTCACCCCGGAGGATGCATGTCTTCGACGTCCCAGCTCGCCACTGGTGCCCCGCAAACCGAGCTCGCGCCGCTGCCGCCGAACCGCCGGATGCGTCCGCGTGAGGTCGCGCGCTTCCTGCGTTACCTGCCGACGAAGGACCTCCTGAAGGCGCTCTCGTCCCTGCCCGGCGATTCGGGGCTCGCCTGGATCGGGGCGGCCGGACCGCCGGTCGCGTTCATCCGCGATCCCGAGCACGCGCGGCAGGTGCTGGTGACGAACCAGGACAACTACGTCAAGGGCAACGACTACCAGATCCTCGCGGTGCTCCTGGGGAAGGGCCTCCTCACGAACTTCGACCTCGAGCACTGGCAGCGTCAGCGCAAGCTCGTGCAGCCGCTCTTCGCCAAGCGTCACCTCTCGCCGATGGCCGCGAGCATGATCGACGGCGCCGACACGTGGCTCGACGGGGTCGCGCCCGACGCCCTTGCCGCGCGCACGATCGACGTGAACTCGGCGATGATGGCGCTGACGCTCGACGTCGTCTGCCGCGCGCTGTTCGGCACCCGGATCGACGCGGCGACCACGAGGACGGTCGGCAGGTCGATGGACACGCTCCTGCGCGCCGCCCAGGCCAACTTCAAGCTCGCGGGCGTGTACGACGTGATGGAGACGGCGCCCAGGATCACGTTCGCCGGGCTCCTGAAGATGCGCCGCGTGCATTGGAACCGCGCGATGAAGGCCAAGGCCGAGATGGACCGCATCGTCTACGGCCTGATCGACCATCGGCTCGCGAACCCCGATCCGAACGCGTCGGACCTGCTGTCGCTGCTGCTGAACGCGCGCGACGAGGACGACCACGCCGCCGACGGGATGGACCGCGAGCAGGTGCGCGACGAGGTGATGACCTTCCTCGGTGCCGGCCACGAGACCACCGCGAACGCGCTCACGTGGCTGTGGTTCGCCCTCTCCAAGAACCCGGAGGCACGCCGCCGGATGGAGCAGGAGGTCGACGAGGTGCTCGGCGGGCGCATGCCCGTCTACGAGGATGCCGAGCGGCTCCCGTGGACCAACGCGTGCCTGCAGGAGGCGATGCGGCTCTACCCGCCGGTGCCGGCATTCACGCGGGTGGCCGCCGGGAGTGACGAGATCGACGGCTTGCCGATCGAGCGCGGCGCCGATGTCGTCATCGCGCCCTACCTGCTGCACCGCAACCCTCGGCTGTGGAGCAACCCGGAGGGCTTCGACCCTGAGCGGTTCATGCCCGGCGGCGAGGCGACGGTGTCCGGGCGCCCGCGTCTGGCGTTCATGCCGTTCGGCGGCGGGCGGCGGATCTGCGTCGGGCAGGGCTTCGCGGTGCTCGAGGGCGTGCTGATGGCGGCCATGATCGCCCAACGCGTGCGGTTCGACCTCGTTCCGGGCACCCAGGTGCGCAACGACGTCGCGATCACCCTCCGCCCGCGCGACGGGATGCCGATGACGGTGCGTGCTCGGGCCGACGCTCCGACGCTCGTGCGCTGACACGACGGCCCGGTCGACGGGGTGCGGCGCGCGGGAGCCCCTAGCGTGCACCCCGTGAGCGCCCGGACCCGATCCGACCGAGCCCGTGGGGCCGTCGTCGCCGCGCCGATGGCCGGCGGCCCGTCGACCCCCGAGCTCGTCGCTGCCGTGACCGCGGCCGGCGGCATCGGGATCCTCGCCGCGGGCTACCGCACGGCGGAGCACGTCGCCGGCGAGATCGAGGCGGTGCGGCGGCTGCTCCCGGGCGGCGAGCCGTTCGGCGTGAACCTGTTCGCGCCCGTCGCGGGCCCGGCCGATCGACAGCTCGTCGCCGACTACGCCGCCCGGCTCGGTCCGTTGCTGGAGCGGTCGGTCGGCGGCACACTCGGCGAGCCCCGCTTCGACGACGACGACTTCCAACGCAAGCTGCAGGTGATCCGCGTGCAGCGGCCGGCCGTGGTGACCTTCGCGTTCGGCCGCCCCGAGCCCGCGCTCGTGGACGAACTCCAGCACCACGGGATCGCCGTCTGGGTCACGGTCACCACCCCCGGCCGAGGGCGCGCTCGCGCAGGAGGCCGGCGCCGATGCGCTGGTCGCGCAGGGCGCGGAGGCCGGCGGCCATCGCGGTGGGTTCAGCGACCCCGACGATCCGCCGCTTCCGCTCGACGACCTCGTCCGCGGGCTCGTGCCGCTGGGCGTGCCGATCGTCGCGGCCGGTGGCATCACCGACGCGGCCGACGTCGCGCGCGTGCGGGCCGCCGGTGCCGCGGGCGTGCAGGCCGGCACGGCGTTCCTGCGCACCCCCGAGGCGGGGACGAGCGAGGTGCACCGCGCCGCCATCGCAGGCACCGGAGAGACGGTGCTCACGCGCGCCTTCTCGGGCCGCAGCGCCCGCGGGATCGCGAATGCGTGGACGGCCGAGATGGGGGCCGCTGCGCCGCCCGCCTACCCCGAGATCCATCACCTCACCACGCCGCTGCGCGCTGCCGGCCGGGCCGCTGGCGACGCCGACCTCGTCAACCTCTGGGCCGGCACGCAGCACGCGCGCGCCCGGGAGGTCCCGGCGGCCCAGGTGGTCGCCGAGCTGGTCCGCGGACTGCGCTGAGCTGCGCCGGCGCCGCTCGGCGACTGCCCCGACGTGCATGCGTCCTGGGGCGCATCCAGTTCGGGTGAGTGGGGTGCGCTCGCTCAAGGGGGGCGAATCGTTCGGGCCTGGCGCCTCCTACAGATATGGACGCCTTTTTCGAGAACGAGCGCCGACGTGCGCTCATCGCGCACCTCAGCGAACACCACGGCAACGTGTCGCGCGTCGAGTTGCGCGCGCTCTGGTTCGGCCGCACAGCGATCGAGACGATGCTTCGTGTCGGAGCGCTCGAGCCGGCGGGGCGTGCGACCTACCGGTCAGCGCTCGTCCCGCGCAGCCCCGACGGAGCGCTGCGGGCAGCGTTTCACGCCTGCCGGCCGGCGATGGCCGCGGTTCTCATGTCGAGCGCCTACGCCCAAGGACTCTGTTCGGACGCCCCACCTCTGCCGCAGCTCGGAGCTGCGCCAGAGTCGGTCGGGGCGAAGCGTCGACGCCCGGGGTACGACCTCCATCCGCTCACGAAGGTGTTGGACGGCGACCTGATCGAGCACGACGACCTCGTCGTCACCTCGCCGCTGCGTACCTGTCTCGATCTCAGCCGGCGCGCGCGAAACCAAGGACAGAGAAATCTGGCGGGAGCGGTGCTGCGGGCCGCGACCCGAGCTGACGACACGCTTCCCGGCACGTTGCTGCGGCGCGTCGCGGAGCAACCTCGCGTTCCGGGAAACCAGATGGTCCGCGACCTCGTCGCCGAGCTTCCGGGGACGCTACTCACGAAGAGCCCGCTCGAGGTCGAGTTCGTCGGGTTCTGTGCGGACCATGGGCTGCCGCTGCCGCTGACCAACCACGTCGTCATCGGCATCGAGATCGACGCGGCGTTCCTCGCGGCCCGTCTCGGCGTCGAGCTCGACACGAAGACGTATCACGGGGGCGACGATCCGTTCGAACGAGACCGGGCGCGGGACGCTGCACTGATGTGTGTCGGGTGGCGCATCATCCGGATCACCTGGGAGCGCCTGCGCCGCGAGCCGGAACTGGTTGCTGAACAGATTCGCCAGCTCCTCGCTCAGCGCACGGTCGATGCCGGCGACTGACTCGAAGTGCGTGCGGTTTGGGGCGCATGGGGTTCGGGGGAGTAAGGCTTGTGGCGACGCGCCGGCGACTGACCCGAAGCGCGTGCGTTCTGGGGTGCATCGGGTTCGGGGGAGTGGGCTTGTCGTCGACGCCGGCGACTGACTCGAAGTGCGTGCGGTTTGGGGCGCATGGGGTTCGGGGGAGTGGGCCACCGGGTCGGTGCCGCCCGACGTCCGCGGCCCGCCCGGCCCCGTCCGCCGCCCGGCCCGGCCCGGCTGCCCGCGCCGCTAGCCCAGCTGCTTCTCGGCCCAGTGGGCCGCGTACACGTTGCCGTTGTAGTCGGGGATCGCGTGGTATCCGGCCGAGGTGTAGAGGGCCATGGCGTGCGGCTGGTCGGCGCCGTGCTGGAGGCGCAGGCGGTCGTAGCCCGCAGCGCGGGCCTGCTCCTCGACGAAGGCGAGCACGTCGCTGGCGATGCCGCGCGACCGGAACCGCGGCACCACGTAGATGCGCTTCACCTCTGCAAGGCCCGGCTCCTCGAGACGCTTGAAGCCACCGCACGCGACGGCCTGCTCGCCCTTCCAGGCGATGAAGAACGCGCCGTGTGGCGGGCTGAGCTCGTCGGGGGTCGCGGTCGGGCGAAAGCCCTCGCGCTTGCCGTAGAGCGCGTCGAGCTCGGCGAGCATCGCGGTGATGAGCTCGCGGCCCGGCGAAGTTCCCGATTCTGCGGGGCGGATCTGGAGGGGCGGAGTCATGCGGAGGTCCGGGTGGGGGAGCGGGTATCGTCGCAGGCCGCCATGGCCCGTGAATGGAACGATCTCGTGCTCCTCCCGGAGGGTGCAGCTGCGCCCGCCCCCGTCGAGCCCGAGAAGCGCCGCGGGTTCTTCAAGCGCATGCGCGAGGGCCTGGGTCGCACGCGCGAGGCGCTCAACGCCGAGGTGCGGGCGACGCTCTTCGACACGCTCGACGCCGAGGCGTGGGAGCGCCTGGAAGAGGCCCTGATCGGCGCCGACGTCGGCGCCCCGGCGACGGCCCGCATCGTCTCGCGCCTCGAGGAGGTCGCCGGTGGCGGTGCCGATGGCGAGCAACTCACCGCCGAGCTCACACGCCTCCTGGCCGCCGGCGCCACCGTCGGCACCGAGGCGTCGCGGCACATCGATCTGCGCGCTCGACCCGCTGTGATCCTGGTCGTCGGCGTGAACGGCACCGGCAAGACCACGAGCGCCGGCAAACTCGGCCACCACCTGCAGACCACGCTCGGCCTGAAGGTCGTGCTCGCGGCCGCCGACACGTTCCGCGCCGCCGCCGTCGAGCAGCTCCAGGTGTGGGGCCAGCGCTCCGGCTGCGAGGTCGTCACCGGTGCACCGAACTCCGACCCCGGCGCCGTCGCGTTCTCCGCGATCGACCGCGGCCTGGCCATCGGCGCCGACGTGATCGTGATCGACACCGCGGGCCGCCTGCACACGCAGGATCAGCTCATGGCCGAGCTCGGCAAGATCCGCCGCGTGATCAGCACGCGCCTCGAGGGGGCGCCGCACGAGACGCTCCTGACGATCGACGCGACGACCGGCCAGAACGGCCTGCGCCAGGCCGAGATCTTCAGCTCGGTCACCCCGGTCGACGGCATCGTCCTCACGAAGCTCGACGGCACCGCGAAGGGCGGCATCGCCGTCGCGATCGCCGACAAGCTCCAGATCCCCGTCAAGCTCGTGGGCGTGGGCGAGGGCGTGGAGGATCTCCGCCCGTTCGACGCGGACGACTTCGCCAGCGCCCTCCTGAACTAGGCGCACCTGCGGCCGACCGGCCCGATCCCGACGGTCTCCGGACCGCGCCCCGTGTGTTCGGGCGCCCTTGCCGCCGCCCGTGGCATGGATAGGATCGCCCCAGATGTCTGTGCTCTTCTGGGTCGTGCTCGCGATCGGGCTCGGCGTGATCGAGATCCTCTCCGTCACGTTCTTCCCGATCTTCTTCAGCGTGTCGGCGCTGATCGCCCTCGTGGTGTTCCTCGTCGGCGGGCCGGACTGGTCGCAATGGCTGGCGTTCGGCGTCGGCGGACTGGTCCTCTCGGGGTTCCTGCGGCCGATCGCCAAGAAGCAGCTCGAGAACGGGCCGACGCTCAAGAGCCGCGTCGAGAGCCTGGAGGGCCGCAAGGCGGTCGTGCAGGTGCCGATCGACGGGCGAGCCGGCGCGGGCACCGTCCTCGTCGACGGCCAGGTCTGGAGCGCGCGACCGGCCGGGGACGGGTTCGACGCGATCCCCGCCGGCACCGATGTCGAGATCACCGAAATCAAGGGCGCGACGCTGATCGTCGCGCCCCTGGGCGCCACGGGGGTGCGCTGAAGCCATGGGCTACGTCTTCCTGATCCTTGCGATCTTCATCCTGTTCGTCGTCCTGCGTTCCGTCAGGATCGTTCCGCAGGCACGCCGCGGAATCGTCGAGCGGCTGGGCAAGTACCACCGCACCCTCGAGCCGGGCCTCACGCTCGTGGTCCCGTTCATCGACAAGGTGCAGCCGCTCATCGACATGCGCGAGCAGGTCGTCACCTTCCCGCCGCAGCCGGTCATCACGGCCGACAACGTGACGGTCCAGATCGACACCGTCATCTACTTCACGGTCATCGACCCGCAGGCCGTCTCGTACGAGATCGCCAACCCGCTGCAGGCCATCGAGCAGCTCACGATCACGACGCTGCGCAACGTGGTCGGCGGGATGACGCTCGAGCAGTCGCTCACCAGCCGCGACGACGTGAACAGCAAGCTGCGCACCGTCCTCGACGAGAAGACGGGCCAGTGGGGCATCCGCATCGCCACGGTCGAGATCAAGGCGATCGACCCGCCGATGTCGATCCAGGAGGCGATGGAGAAGCAGATGCGCGCCGAGCGTGACAAGCGCGCGACGATCCTCACCGCCGAGGGCACGCGCGAATCGCAGATCCTCACGGCCGAGGGCGAGCGTCAGTCGAACATCCTCCGTGCCGAGGGTGAGCGCCAGGCCGCGATCCTTGCCGCGCAGGGCGAGCGCGAGTCGCAGATCCTGAAGGCCGAGGGTGAGGCCCAGGCCATCAACAACGTGTTCTCGGCCATCCACGAGAGCAACCCCGACCAGGGGCTGCTGAGCTACCAGTACCTGCAGATGCTGCCCAAGCTGGCGGACTCCGCGGCGAACAAGGTGTTCGTCATCCCCACCGAGTTCACCGAGGCCGCGAAGGGGCTCGCGAACATCGTCCCGGGGGTCCCGAACGGCCCGTCGCTGAAGAAGGACACGGGAGACGCGCCGAAGGCGTAAGTTTCCTGGCCGATGTTCGACGCGCTCTCCGAACGCCTTCAAGCCACCCTCGACGGGGTCCGCCAGCGCGGCACCCTGACCGAGGCCGACATCGACGCAGCGATGCGCGAGGTGCGCCTCGCGCTGCTCGAGGCCGATGTCAACCTGAAGGTGGTCCGCTCCTTCACCTCCGCGGTGAAGGAACGGGCCCTCGGCGCCGAGATCATCGGCTCCCTCAATCCCGGCCAGCAGGTCATCGGGATCGTCCACGAGGAGCTCGTGAACCTCCTCGGAGGCGAGTCGGAGGAGCTGAAGTTCTCCGGCCGCCCGCCGACCGTCATCCTCCTGGCCGGCCTCCAGGGCTCCGGCAAGACGACGGCCGCGGCGAAGCTCGCCCACCTCCTCAAGGAGGAGCACGGCTCGTCCGTCGCGCTCGCGGCCTGCGACATCTACCGCCCGGCCGCCATCGACCAGCTCGTCACCATGGGCGAGCGGGCCGGCGCGACCGTCTACGAGCGCGGGATCGACACCGACCCGGTCACCATCGCCACCTGGGCGCTCGAGGAGGCGCGCAAGAACGGCAAGGACGTCCTGATCGTCGACACCGCCGGTCGTCTCTCGATCGACGCGGCGCTGATGGACGAGCTGAAGCGCGTCAGCGCTGCGGTGCAGCCCGACAACACGGTCCTCGTGGTCGACGCGATGACGGGCCAGGACGCCGTGAACGTCGCCGAGAACTTCGGCGCCGCCGTCGAGCTCGACGGCGTGATCATGACCAAGCTCGACGGTGACGCCCGCGGCGGCGCCGCGCTGTCGGTCAAGGAGATCACCGGCAAGCCGATCCTCTTCGCGTCCACCGGCGAGAAGATCCCCGACTTCGAACGGTTCCACCCGGACCGGATGGCCCAGCGTCTTCTCGGGATGGGCGACGTGCTCTCGCTCATCGAGCAGGCCGAGCGCCAGGTCGACGAGGACGAGGCCCGTGAGCTCGAGAAGAAGCTCCGCAAGGGCGAGTTCACCCTCGACGACTTCCTCAAGCAGATCCGCATGATGCGCCGGATGGGTCCGCTGTCGAGCCTGCTCGGCATGCTCCCGGGCATCGGCAAGCAGCTCAAGGACGCGAAGGTCGACGACTCCGCGGTCAACCGCATCGAGGCGATCATCCTCTCGATGACCCCGCAGGAGCGCCGCGATCCGAAGATCATCAACGGGTCCCGCAAGCGTCGCATCGCGGCCGGATCCGGCACCACGATCCAGGAGGTCGGCCGTCTGCTCAACCAGTTCGAGCAGATGCGCAAGGTGATGAAGCAGATGTCGCGCGGGAAGGGTCCCGACATGGGCGCCCTGATGCAGCAGCTCGGCCGCCGCTGACGGACGGGCCCGTGCCCTGCGGGGCAGGCCGTAACGCACGGCGCGCTCCGGCCCGCTACTCTGAGCCGTCGAATGGTTCGACTCAGGCTCACGCGCGTTGGCGCGAAGAAGAATGCGATCTGGCGTATCGTCGCCACCGACCAGCGCAGCCCGCGTGACGGCCGCTTCATCGAGATCGTCGGCCGCTACAACCCGCAGACCGAGCCGTCGACGATCGTCGTCGACGCCGAGCGCGCGCAGTACTGGCTCGATCGCGGTGCTCAGCCGTCCAACCAGGTCAAGAAGCTCCTGCGTCTGCAGGGCATCAAGGCCTAGCACCGCTCGATGAGCGACGCCGCTGCAGCTCGGGCGATGCTCGAGACCGTCGTGAAGCCCCTCGTGGGCAAGCCCGACGCGATCGAGATCTCCGAGGAGCCGGGCGGCGATGAGGGCACGGTCGTGCTCGAGCTCTCGCTCGACGCGGCTGACTACGGGCGCGTGATCGGTCGCGGCGGTCGGACCGCCAACGCCGTCCGCCAGCTCGTGCGCGCCGCCGCCGTGCGCGACGGGCGCCGCGTGCTCGTCGACATCGTCCAGTGACGCAGCGGGCCCGGGCAGGACCCGGAGCGCGTCGCGGTCGGGATCGTCGGCAAGGCCCATGGGCTCGACGGATCCGTGTACGTGGTCCAGGCCAACGCCGCGCTCCTCGTAAAGGGGGCGCAGGTCTTCCTCGACGGGGAGGACGAGCCGCGCACCATCACGCGACGTGCCGGAACGGTCGAACGGCCCATCCTGCGCCTCTCCGGCGCCGAGAACCGGAACGACTCCGATGCCCTCCGTGGGCGCCGGCTCAGCGTGTCGATCACCGACGCCCCGGCGCTCGAGGACGACGAGTACTGGGCGCACCAGCTCGTCGGCTGCTCGGTCACCGGACAGGTCGCCGGTGAGGCGCTCGGTGACGTGCTCGAACTGCTCGCGTACCCGAGCTGCGAGCTCCTGCGCGTCGGCGGTGGAGCCCGCGGCGAGCTGCTCGTACCGCTCGTGAAGGACGCGATCGTCGAGATCGACGTCGAAGCCCGCCGGATTCTCGTCGACGACGAGTTCCTCGCCCTCGACGACTGAATCGGTCGTCTCCCCGCGCCATGCAGCTCGACGTCGTCACGCTCTTCCCCGACTCCCTCGACTGGTTTAAGGGCCAGCGCCATGTGCGCAATGCCCTCGAGGCCGGCCACGAGGTTCGCGCGCTCGATCCGCGGCCGCACACGCCGCTCACCGGTCGCCAGGTCGACGACACGCCGTTCGGCGGTGGCGCCGGCATGGTCCTGCGGATCGATGCGATGGAGGCCGGTCTGCGCGGGCTCTACGGCGTCGACCCCGTCGAGCTGGCGAAGCAGCGCCGCGTCGTGGCTCTGGTCCCGAACGGGCGGATCCTCGACGACGTGCTCGTCGACGAGCTCGTCCAGGAGGAGGCGATCACGCTCCTCTGCGGTCGCTACGAGGGGTTCGACGAGCGGATCCTCGAACATTTCACCACCGACCGGATCTCGCTCGGCAAGTACGTGCTCGCCGGCGGGGAGCTCGCGGCGATGGTCGTGGCCGACGCGATCGTCCGCAAGCTGCCCGGAGCCCTCGGGCACGACGAGTCCGCTGCGGAGGAGTCGTTCTCGGCCGAGCTCGAGGGCGATCCGGAGTACCCGCACTACACCCGGCCCGCCGACTGGCGCGGGTGGGAGGTGCCGCCGGTGCTGCTCTCGGGCAACCACGCCGCGATCGCCGCGTGGCGCCGCGAGCAGTCGCGGGCCCGCGGCGAGGCCGATCCGGCCGCCCGTCTGGACCGCTGACGCCCAGCCCGTGCGGACGGCGCCGCAACGCTCCGGCGGCCTCGCTAGTCTGTGCAGGGCGAACTCCGCGCCGCGCC
>JAQIJQ010000049.1:0-31235 GCA_036946195.1 Patulibacter minatonensis
CAGCCGTGGCCGGAGCTGATGAGCGAGATCCGCACGGAGGTGGAGCGACAGGCCGCGCTGCTGCCGAAGATGTACGAGTTCGTCCCTCCGCGGCTCGGTCGCCACGGCCGCGACGCCGCCTTCGTAGTCGACCCTCGACGAGGGGTTGCGCTCGCTCGATGCCGAGCTCGCCGCCGTCGGGTTCGACCTGCTGTCGTGGACGGAGCACCGGTCCTACGCCGAACGCACGGGCCGCCGGCTCGTGAGCGGGTTCTGGCCCTCGCCCGAGGGGGCGTTCGCACTCACCGGAGGCGTCACCAGCAGTGGCACGCGGTCGCTCGCCGTGGTGTCGTGGTTCGACGACGGTCACATCCTGGAGACCAACCAGGGCCGGGGCCGCACCCGCTACGCCCGTGGCGCGAACGTCGGCGTGTTGAACGTCGACGCGACGGAATCGCTCACCGATCTGCTCCAGCTCCACGCGGCCCGGATGGTGCTGCGCAGCCGCCTGAAGCGCGACGTGGACTGGGTGCCGCTGAACACGATCGAGGCCCAGGACCGCTACGTCGAGGCCGACCGGCGGTACGCCGTCGAGCACCGTCCTCGAGCACGGGCTCACCGAGGCCGAGGCCCGCGGCTACCCGTTCGCCTTTCCCGCCTTCACCGTGCCGCTGCTCCAGCGGACTGCGCACGCGACGATCCACGCCGCGCATGCCGAGGCGACCGGCGGCGAAGCCGCCGCCTGAGGGCCGTGCCCGCGGCGGCGCCTCACCCGCCGCTGAGCGCCGCCGTCACCGTGGCCACGAACTCGGCGTCGAGGCCCCAGGGTTCGTCGAGGCCGAGCCGGGGTGTCGAGGTTCCAGAGGAGGCACGCTTCGCGGGGCGCTCGCACCAGCTCCCAGGCGGCGACGGTGCGGGCGAGCTGCTCGTGCATCGTGCCGGCGGCCGGGCCCGTGCGCGGCGGATCGCTCGGGGCGTGGTCGTCCTCGGGATGGTGGTGCAGGAACCGGCCGTAGGCGGCGTCGCAGAAGCGGGCGTAGCGGCCGGTGCAGAGGATCAGCCCGTGCCAGAGCTCGTCGACGGCGCGGGACGGCATGCCGATCACCTGGTCGTCGACCAAGGCAGCGCCGGCGCAGCGCAGCCACTGCCGCAGACCCTCCTCGATGAGGTCGCGCGGTTCCCACGGCAGGTCTTCCATGCCGCCGGCGGGATCGCGAGCTCGGCGACGGCGGCGTTCACACGCGCGAGCTTGCGCGGGCGGCTCTGCGGAAGGATCGCCATGCGCCGGACGGTAGCTGGCCGGCCCACTGACCCGAAGTGGCGGCGCTCACGGGCGCAGCCACTTCGGGTCAGTGCTCGTGCTCGGGGCGAACCGCTAGCGCGCAACGCCCCGCAGCGCTACCTTCCGCTCGTGGAGACGCTTGGAGCCATCATCTTCGCGGTGATCGTCGCGATCACGTTCGCGTACTACCGCTGGCAGACCCGCAAGTGGGGCTGGAACAAGGCGACGAACGCCATCACCGGCGGCGGCACGAACAAGCGCAAGCGCCGCGGGGTCGCCGGCAGCGGCGGCACCGGCGGTGGGGGCACGTTCGGCTGCAGCACGTCCGACAGCGGGCACCATGGGGGCCACTCCGGCTGCAGCTCCTCCGATGGCGGATCCTCCGGCTGCAGCAGCGGGTGCGGCGGTGGTTGCGGAGGCGGCTCCTAGCCCTTCTTCATCTCCGCCTCGATCGTCTCCACGATCGAGGGGTCGCGCAGGGTGGAGGTGTCGCCGAGCGGCTTGCCCTCCACGAGGTTGCGCAGGATGCGGCGCATGATCTTGCCCGAGCGCGTCTTCGGGAGATCGGGGGTGAACACCATCCGCTTCGGGCGCGCGAGCTTGCCGATGCGCTCGGCCACGTGCTCGCGCAGCTCGGCCGTGAGGTCCGCCTCGTCGAGACCCTCGTAGTCGTCCTCGATCGTCACGAACGCGGCGATCGCCTGGCCGGTGTCCTCGTCGGGCTGCCCGACGACGGCCGCCTCGGCGACCGCGTGGTGGCTCACGAGCGCGCTCTCGACCTCGGCGGTCGAGAGGCGGTGACCGCTCACCTTCACCACGTCGTCGGCGCGGCCGATCACCCAAAGGTAGCCGTCGGGATCCATCCGCGCGAAGTCGCCGACGAAGTACGTGTCCTTGCCGAACTTCGAGAAGTACGTGTCGACGAACCGGTCGTCGTCCCCGTAGAGCGTCGCGAGCATGCCGGGCCACGGTTGCGTGATCGTCAGCAGGCCCTGCGTGCCCGCCGGCACCGGCTGGCCGTCCTCGTCGACGACCTCGATCGCGACGCCCGGCAGCGGCTTGCCGCAGGAGCCCGGCCGCATCGCGTCGACGCCCGGGAGGGTGGTGACGAGGCAGTGGCCCGTCTCCGTCTGCCACCACGTGTCGATGATCGGGCAGCGGTCGCCGCCGACCACGTGGAAGTACCAGTGCCAGGCCTTCGGGTTGATCGGCTCGCCCACGGTGCCGAGGAGGCGCAGGCTCGAGAGGTCGTGCTTGCTGATCAGCTCCGTGCCCCACTTCATGCAGGCGCGGATCGCGGTCGGCGCGGTGTAGAAGATCGTCGCCTTGTGGCGCTCGACGAGCTCCCACCAGATCGACTTGCTCGGGTAGTCCGGCGCGCCCTCGTACATCACGCTCGTCGCGCCGTTGATCAGGGGCCCGTAGACGAGGTAGGAGTGGCCCGTCACCCAACCGACGTCGGCGGTGCAGAAGTACACGTCGTCGTCGCGCAGGTCGAACTGGTGCGCGAAGGTCCACGCGACGCCCGTGAGGTACCCGCCGGTGTGGTGCAGGATGCCCTTCGGCTTGGCCGTCGAGCCCGAGCTGTAGAGGATGAAGAGTGGGCTCTGCGCGGTGGTCGGCGCGGGCTCGCAGTGCGGATCGGCGGCGGCGAGCGCCTCGGCGAAGTGGAGATCACGGCCGTCCTGCATCGGCGGGTCGAGCGCCTCGGCCGGCGCGCCCGACTGCGGCGCGTCGCCGGCCGTCGGGACCACGATCACGGTCTCGATCGACGGGATGCTCGCCAGCAGCGGGTCGATCGTCGCCTTGACGGCCACCGTCTTGCCCTTGCGGCGCGCGCCGGCGGCCGTGATGAGGGCCTTCGCCTCGCTCACCTCCATCCGCTCGGCGACCGACTCCGGCGAGAAGCCGCCGAACACGACGTTGTGAATGGCTCCGATCCGCGCGCACGCGAGCATCGCCGCGGCCACCTCGGGCGTCATCGGGAGGTAGATGCCGACGACATCGCCCTCCACGATCCCGCGCGAGCGCAGCACGCTCGCGAGCCGCTCGGCGGTGTCGAGCAGCTCGGCGTACGTGACCGCACGCTCCTCGCCCTGTTCGCCGCTCCAGAGGAACGCCACCTTGTCGCCTCGGCCGGCCTCCACGTGACGGTCGAGTGCGTTGACCGACGCGTTGATCCCGCCGCCCTTGAACCACTCGTGGTGCGGGGCGTTCGAGCTGTCGAGCACCTCGTCCCACGGCTTGCTCCACGTGAGTAGCTCGCCCGCCTGCTCGGCCCAGAACCCCAGTGGATCGGCGGCGGCCGCGGCGCGGGCGGAGTCGTCGCGATCGCGCGTCGCCGCGGCAGCGAACGCGGGGAGCGGCGGCACGTCGCCGGCTGCGAGGCGCTCGTCGAGGAGCTCGTCCAGGGTCTGGTGGTGGGTCGTCATGCGCTGCTCGTCGGCCTTGTGATCGCGGTCACATCAGCGTATCCCCGCAACGTTGCGATGGGGTTGCGCGGATCGGCGTGGTCGCGTCAGGCTCGGGCGAGTCGCCGCGACGGGCTCGCGCGGTGGCGTGCCGCGCAGCGAGGCGGGAGCGGGGGCTGCCGTGCCTCGGGCGCGACGGTGGGGGCGGGCCCCGGCGCCGGCAGCGTCGAGGCCGCCACCGGCGCCGGGTCGAGGATGCCCGCGGCTTCGGCGCGTGCGCGCCGCAGTTCGGGACCGCGGACGGTCGGGGCGTACCCCGCCCATCCGGCCCAGTTGGCATCGAGGGCGGTCATGCCTGCACCTCCTCGCGCCCCTGGGCGGCGCGTGCCACGTGGTCCCACTGCTCCCATTCGGCGATCCGGCGCTCGTACTCCGCGCGCGTCATCGGCAGACCCACCTGCCCGAGGAAGAGGCGCAGCGGCGGCTCGTCGGCGTCGACCACCGCGAAGATCGCAGGCGCCGTCGCCTCCGGGTCGCCCTGGCCGCCCGGACGGCTCTTCCACATCTCCTCGCGGATCCGGTGCGCGGCCTCGTACGCCGGCAGCCGCTCGGAGCTCACCGACGACGGCCCGCGCCAATCGGTCGCGTAGCCCGCCGGCTCGATCAGCGTCACCTTGATCCCGAACTCGCCGACCTCGGCGGCGAGCGACGTGCTGAACCCCTCGAGGGCCCACTTGCTCGCGTGGTAGAGCCCGATGCCGGCGAAGGCGTTCACCCCGCCGATCGAGCTCACCTGCAGGATGTGTCCGCTGCCCTGGCCGCGCAGGAACGGCAGCGCGGCCTGGGTGACCCAGAGCGCGCCGAACACGTTCGTCTCCAGCTGCGCGCGGGCCTCGGCCTCGGTGACTTCCTCGATCATGCCGAAGTGGCCGTAGCCGGCGTTGTTGACGATCACGTCGAGGCGGCCGAAGTGATCGAACGCGGCCTTCACGGTGGCGTCGACGCCCGGCCGGTCGGTCACGTCGAGCCGCAGCGGCAGCACGGCGTCGCCGTACCGCTCCACGAGGGCGTCGAGCGTGGAGGCGTCGCGCGCCGTGGCCGCGACCTTGTCGCCACGCTCGAGCGCGGCCTCCGTCCACGAGCGACCGAAGCCCTTGGACGCACCGGTGATGAACCAGACCTTGCTCATGAGGTTGCTCTCTATCTCGCTACACTCAAGCGGAACACCATTCCGCTTGCTTGGAGTCCAAGCTAGCGCTTAAACGGAGCGGTGTTCCACATCATGTCGACCACGCCTGCACGCGCACCCCGATCCGATGCCCTCGCGAACCGCGGCAAGATCCTCGATTCTGCCCGCAAACAGTTCGCTTCCGAGGGGACCGAGGTCTCGATGAACGAGATCGCACGGCGCGCTGGAGTTGGCGTGGCGACGCTCTATCGGCACTTCCCGCAGCGCGACGATCTCGTTGCCGCGATCTACGCCGAGGAGCTCGCGTCGCTCGGCGGGGCCGTCGACGAGTTCCTCGCCTCCATGACCCCCGACGATGCGCTCACCGCCTGGGGTGCGCGGCTCCTCGAGTACGCGATCACCAAGCGCGGCCTCGGGGCGGCGCTCCTCGCGATGCGCGAGCGCGGCGATGTGCGCGTGGATGCTCGGGGCGTCCTCATCGACTCGATGAACAAGCTCCTCGCAGCCGGCCGCGAGGCGGGCACCATCGTCGACGACGTCACCGGCGAAGACCTCATGACGGCCATCTCCGGGCTCTGGGTGCTGCCCGTCGACGAGCAGTATCCCGACCGGGCGCGCCGGCTGCTCGCGCTCGTGTTCGCTGGATTGCGAAGCGTCTAGCGCTCGCGCCGGACCCGGGTGGAGCACCGTGCCGGGGCTGATTGGGTACTGCGCCGTCCCATCTCCGGCCGACCGACGGCGTGTCGCTTGTTGACGGGGTGTCGATAACGCGGTTCTCCGCGGAGCTGCGGGGTGCGACGGGAGCTACGGCTCTGTACGTTCCGTCACATGCGCGGGCCCGTCCCAACGCCTGGTGCGCAGACCCCTGAGCTCGTCGAGCTCGCGGATCAGCTCACTCCGGCGCCCCCTCCCGGTGAGCTCACGGAGCTCTCCGCCGGCGAGCTCGCCCGCCTCATCCGTGCCCGCACCGTCACCTCCCGCGAGGTGCTCGAGGCGCACCTCGCCCGCGCCGCCGTCACCGAGCCGCGCGTGCACGGTGTCGTCGCCTGGCGCCAGACCGATGCCCGCGAGGCCGCCGATGCTGCCGATGCCCGCATCGCCGCCGCCGATCCCTTCGAGGAGCTGCCGCCGCTCCTCGGCGTGCCGTGCACGGTCAAGGAGTCGCTCGCGCTCGCCGGCATGCCGCACACCGCGGGCTTCCTGCCGGCCCGTGGGGTCCGCCGTTCCAGCGCGCAGAACGCCCCGGCCGTCGACCAGCTCCTGCGCGCGGGCGCCATCCCCGTCGGCGTGACGAACACCTCCGAGCTCTGCCTCTGGATCGAGTCGCGCAACAAGGTGTACGGCGACAGCCGCAACCCCTACGACGTGCGCCGCACCGTCGGTGGCTCCTCGGGTGGCGAGGGGGCCGTGATCGGTTCGGGTGGCGTGCCATTCGGCGTCGGCTCCGACCTCGCGGGCTCGATCCGGGTCCCCGCCTTCTGCTGTGGCATCTTCGGCCACAAGCCGTCGGTCGGCGTCGTCTCCACGAGCGGTCACTTCCCGATGGACCCGGGCCCGTCGCGCCGCATGATGGTCGTCGGTCCGCTCGCGCGCCGCGCCGGCGATCTGCTGCCGCTGCTGCAGATCCTCGACTCCGAGGATCCGTCCGACCCGTTCAACCGACGCAGCTCGCTCGGCGACCCGTCGACGGTGCGTCTGGCCGGCATGCCGGTCGTCCTCCCCGACGGCCTGGGCGTGACGACCGGCGTGAGCCCCGAGCTGCTCGAGGCGCGCGAGCGCGCCGCCGCCGCTCTCGCGGCGCAGGGTGCACGGATCGTGCGCATGAAGAGCCGGGCGCTGGTGAAGGCGCAGCTGATCTTCATCGAGGCGCTGCGGTCGTCGTGGAACGACGAGTTCGTCGACAGCATCGGGTGGGAGGCGCGCCGAGTGCGCGAGCTCTACCGCGGGCTCGCGTCGGAGGACGGTGCGCATACCGCCGCCTTCGTGAACCTGGCGGCGGGCGTCGCGCTCGCCGGAAAGGTGCGCCGGCCGTCGCCTCCGGAGACGTTCCGGCGCGCGATCGCCAACATCACGGCGGAGATCGAGGCCGAGATCGGTGGGGGCGTGATGCTGCTGCCGCCGATGCCGCGCCCGGCCCCGCCGCACGGTTGGACCACGCTCCGGCCGTGGGCGATGGGCACGATGGTGCCGGCGAACCTGTTCGGGTGGCCCGCGACGCAGATCCCGATGGGCATCGGCCGTGAGGGACTGCCGATCGGCGTGCAGGCGATGGCGCCGATGGACCAGGACCACCGCACGATCGCGGTGGCCCTCGAGCTCGAGCGAGCGTTCGGTGGTTGGGTGCCGCCGGAGCAGGCCGGCGCGCTGCGCCCGGTCGTCCGCCCGACGGAGCGCCGCAAGGTGCGTGCCCGCGTGCGCGAGGCCGCCAGCCGCGCCCGCGCGAATCGCCGTTCCTAGCGCCGACCTCGCCGCCCGCGAGCGCGCTCAGGCCGCCCGTCGCCGCTGGGCGCGCGGTGTTCGGCCGCAAGATCGCTCCCGAACTGGAGTGGCGGTCCATGTTGAGCGCCGCTCCAATTTCGCGCTGAGCAGGGGTCGTTGTGCCTGCCGCCGTGGCCGGCCGGTACGTGCGATCCTGCCTGTCCGGATGCGCGTCCTGTTCGTCTGCCTCGGCAACATCTGCCGCTCGCCCACGGCCGAAGCCCTCTTCCGTGCGAAGGTCGCCCAGCGCGGGCTGCTCGGCGAGATCGAGGTCGACTCCGCGGGAACGGGCGGGTGGCACGCCGGCAACCCTGCCGACCGTCGCGCCGTGGCCGAGGCCGAGCGCCGCGGCATCTCGATGAGCGGCCGCGCGCGGCAGGTGACGGCGAGCGATCTGCGCTCGTTCGACCTGATCGTCGCGATGGACGAGAGCAACCGACGGGATCTGCAGGCGCTCGCGACCGACGACGAGGTGCGCGGGAAGATCGTGCTGCTGCGCGAGTGGGATCCCGAGGCAGCGGGCCACGACCGCGCCGTGCCGGATCCGTACTACGGCGGCGACCGCGAGTTCGCCGAGATGTTCGAGATCGTCGACCGGGCCACGGACGGGCTCCTCGACGACCTCGCCCAGCGCCTCTAGGGCGCGCGCCCGACGGCCGCGGGCCGGTCGGCGTCGTGATCGGTTCGCCCACGGGCGCGCTCGCGCGTCGGACGAGCGTCCACCCCGGGTGGGTCGCCGGACGACGTATCCGACGTTGTGGGTGAGTCCCGACGCGTGTCGCTCGGGCCGCGCCGCACGCCGCTCGCTCGGCAGGGCGCGGCCCGTCGAGACGCTCCGCCCGGCGCGACGCGCCCGATGGGTCAGTCGTCGAGATGCTGTCGGCATGTGAACGGTATGGGCCGATAGGTTCGACACGATGCGTCGATCCCTGCCGACCTGCTCCCCGCCCTTCGACGACCGCTCGTTCCGCACGCTGATGCTCGCGCTCGCGATGGGCGTCGCGGCCGTGCTGCTCGTGGCCGGAGAGGTGACGCCCGCGTCAGCGGATCCGCGGCTGGCGACCACGTCGTCGGCGGCGCCGAAGGCACCGGGTCTGCCCACGGGCGTGAGCGCGAAGTTCGACCGCCGCACGGTCGTCGTGCGCTGGACGGCGTCGACGTCGGGCAGCGTCGAGGCGGCGGTGCGCCGACGGTCGGGCAGGAAGGCGGAGGTCACGACCCGGCGCTTCCCTGCCGGGCGCGGAGCCGGTTCGATCAAGCTCAGGCGGACGAGCCCGCTCCCCGTGCGCTCAACGCTCCGCGTCCGCCTGCGACGCTGCGTCGGCTCGGCGATGCGCAGACGCTGCAGTGCGTGGACGGCGTGGAAGGTGCCCGCGGCCCCGACGAGCTCGACGGCCGGAGCTGATGACGACATCGCGGGGTCGGCAACCCCGACGCCGACCCCGGCTCCCGGCCCTGGAGGCGTGGTGCCAGGCGGCAACGCACCGGGCACCACGACTCCACTGACCACCGCGCCGGGCGAAGGCCCGACGATCGGTGGCTGCCCGCAGATGCCGTCCACCTGGGCGCTCAACCAGCGCGTCGACGGGCTGCCGCTCGCAGCCAGGAGCGATGGCTACGTGGCCTTCATCACCAAGGGCAAGTCGCTCGTGCACCCGGACTTCGGCTCGGCCGACCTCGGCGCCGGCCCCGACGGATTCGGGATCCCGTTCCGCGTGGTGCCGGAGCACACGCCGGCCGTGCCGCTCGTCTACGGCGGCGTCGACCAGGACGACATCGCGAACTACCGGGACGAATCCGATCTCGGCGACGTCCCGATCCCGCTCGACACGCCGATCGAGGGCGGCCCCGGCGCCGACCGCACGGCCGACCGCCACGTGTCCGTCGTGCAGCAGGGCACCTGCATGCTCCACGAGCTCGGCAACGCGCGTACCGAGGGCGACCACTGGCGCGTCAGCGGCTCCTACCGGTTCAACCTCACGACGGGTGCTCCGCGTCCGGTCGGCTGGACGAGCGCCGATGCGGCCGGCCTTCCGATCGAGCCGCTCCTCGTCCGCTACGACGAGGCCGCGAGCGGACGCATCAAGCACGCGATCCGCTTCACCGCGCGCGGCATCACCAACGCGTACATCCCGCCGGCGAGCCACTTCGCACCCAGCTCGACCGACCCGAACGCGCCGCCGATGGGCCAGCGCTTCCGCATGAAGGCGAGCTACGACACCTCGCGCTTCACCGGCGCCGCGAAGGTGATCGCGACGGCGATGAAGGAGTACGGCCTCGTGCTCGCCGACACCGGGAGCGACTGGTACGTCACCGGTGCGCCTGATCGCCGCTGGGACGAGGACGATCTCGGCCAGCTCAAGACGATCCCGGGCACGGCGTTCGAGGCGGTGGACTCCGCGCCGGTCGTGCGGCGCTAGCCCGCCGCGGGCGGCGGGGTCTGCGACTGGCTCGGCAGCGCGCTGTTGCTGCGAAGCAGCAGCCAGGTGAGGTACACCCCGAGGCCGAAGAGCGGCACGCCCATCGCGATCTTCGCGGTGCCGAGCGCCACGAGCGAGTCGGTCCAGTACAGCGGCAGCTGGACGACGAGCCGCCCGAAGAAGATGCCGCCCCACAGGAGCGACGCGATCCGGTAGGGCCGCATGCGCAGGGGATCCTGCCGCCATGAGTCGTCGCCGAACCCCGTGACGAGGTAGCCGATGAACGGTCGGCCGATCGCCACCGAACCGACGGCCAGGCCGCCGTAGACCACGTTCAGGATGAACGAGGGCAGGAAGAAGTTCCGGGCCTCGCCCGTCTTGCTCGCGATCCACGCCGAGATCACGACGCCGATCACGCCCATGATCGCGAACTGCGGGGTCTGGCGGCGCGCGACGCGTGCGATGGTGAGGACGAGCGCGATGCCGACGGCGATGATGCCGGCGGTGCGGTCCTCGGCGCCGATGGTGATCGCGGCGACGAACGCGGCGGAGGGCAGCGCGGACTCGGTCACGCCGAGCGGCCCGCCCATCGCCTCGATCATGCTGGGCTGTTCCTTGGCGGTGAGCAGCGCGGCGGTGCCCTCGACCTCGTGCTCGGCCTCGTGCTTGACCTCGCTCGCGAGGTGCGCGGCCTCGTCCCGCAGGTGGTGCTCGCTCATCGCGTGGTCTCCAGATCGCGCTGCAGCTTCTTGAGGTCGTCGATCGCCTGCTGCTGGCGCTCGATCAGCTGCTCGACGCGCCGCTGCAGCTCGGCACGCGTGGCGGGGGTGGTGGAGGACGGCGTCGTGGGCGACGTGCCCGGCACCTCGCTGGCCTCGGGAGCCGCGCCGGGTGTGGTCGAGGCGGCGTCGTCGTCGGTGCTCGTGGTGCCCGGCCCGTTCTTCAGGAAGTCGAGCGTGTCGCGCAGGCCTTGGACGTCGGTGTCGAACACCTTGATCGCCTGGTTGGTGCTGGCATCGACGACGATCGTCTTCGTGACGGTGGTCGACGTGCTCGGCACCACGGAGACGATGAAGTAGAGCTTGCCCTTCACGATCACGGGTCGCGGCTCGACCGCTCGGAACGACCCCGTGCCGGGGGCGGCGACGCCGCCGGTGCCGAAGCTCACGCCGGGGATCGCGAGGCCCTCGGCGATGTCGACGGCGCGCGCGTTGCCCGTGAGCGCGTCGCGCTGCGGGATCGTCCAGAGGTTCGTCCTGCCCGCCGCCGAGTCGGTGATGAAGATCGCGGTCGTCGCCGAGGACTGCCCGTACGGCTGGGCGACCGACACCCACGACGTCGTCCCGTTCGGTCCCTGCAGGAGGTACGGCTGCGGGTTGGACTCGGTGTCGACGACCACCGTCTGGTTCTTGTGGAGCGCCAGGTAGTTCCAGATGCCGCCCTTGAGGGCGTAGGCATCGGCGACGCGCCGCGCGAGCGTGTTCGGGAACAGCCGCCCGCTCTTCGCGATCTCCGGCCGCCGCGCGGCCTCGCTCGGGGTGAGGTCCTCGATCTTGCCGTCGGGGTGGACGACGAACGCGCCGCCGAACACGGGCCGACGGATCGGGAAGCCCGTGTAGGTGACGTAGGGGACGAGGATGAGCGGCTTGCCGGCGCTGTCGAGGATGCCGACCGGATCCTGTAGATCGGCCAGGAGCCGGCGTTCGCGCAGCTGCCACGTGAGCGAGTCGAACACCGCGAGGCCCGGGGCGAATTTGAACTCCGCGTCGAGCTGCTCGAGTGAGCGGCTCGGATCCTGCGCGTCCTGCAGCTCGAGGCCGCCGGACTTGTCGGTGTAGCGGCGGAACACGCCCTGCGGGCTGCGGATCGCACTCCACTTCAGGCCGTCGGGCGTGTTGATCACCGACAGGTTCGTCAGGCGCTCGACCGAGGAGTTGAAGCCGGCGGTCATGATCCGGCCGGCGACCTCGCGCGGGACCAGTCGCACCACGCCGGACGACGGCAGCCCGTCGATCCGCGCGTAGTCGGTGTGCACCGCGATGCTGCGCTTCACGAGCACCGGGTTGAGGCTGAGCAGCACGAAGAAGGCGAATCCCGCGACGCCGAGGCTGACGGCCCAGACGCCCTTGCGCGGATCGCGGCCGGCCTGCAGGTCGGCGACGGTGAGGCGTGCGCGACGGCCGGCGAGTCGGCCGACGATCAGGATCACGGCGGCGACGATCCACGGCAGCGGCTGACGCCAGAACAGCATCAGCGGGCCGTGGAGCAGCGGGCGCAGGAAGATCAGCGCGAGCAGGAGCAGCACGACGAGCGCGCCGACGAGCCCGATCCGCTGCCGGCGGGTGATGGTGGGCCAGCTCGGGCCGTCATCCCCACCGGGGCCGCTGCCGCCGGGGCGTCGAGGACCGCGCGGGCCGCCGGGGCCCCCCGGTCCGAAGTCGATGCGCCATCCGCGTCGGCGGCCAGGGTCGGTCATCGTCGTCCAGCCTACCCCGCCCCGGGCCCGCGCGGGCGACCTAGCTGGCCATGCGGTACCAGGTGTCGGCCGTCGACTCGACCAGCAGCTCGCGCCCCGCAGGCGTGCCCGGGGGGTTCTTCGCCAGGTCGGCGAGGAACTCGCAGTTGCCCTGATTGACGTGGTATCGGTCCGGCGTGCCGGGGTTGAGTGACAGCCAGTGCAGGTAGGAGATCATGCGGGCCTGATCGAGCGGGATCCCGAGCGCCTGCGAGATGCCGACGCTCTCGCCGATCGATTCGCACTCGGCGCGGCCCTCGTCGAGCTGGCCGCGCAGGTGCATCGACTCGTGCGCGACGACCGAGATTGCGACGACCGATTGGCGGGCGCTCTCGGGGCAGCCGGTCTCGGCGGTGAGGCAGCTGAGCTCGGCTTTGCCGCTCGGCGTGTAGAGGTGCTTGAGGCCGTCGCAGACGGGGCCGGTGAGGTCGGTGCGGTCGGCGACGCGGCCGCTGTTGTCGAACCGGACGGACCCGACGTTCGTCAGCACGGAGGTGAGGTAGCGCGGGCAGCGCGCGCCGGCGTCGCGCTTGGACAGCGCCATCACGAGCGGGCGGGTGTCGCGCTCGATGCCGCGGGCGCGGATCTGCGGCGACACTATCATGCCGATCACGACGACCGCGATCGCGAGCAGTCCGAACGCGGGGGCGTTCCAGCCGCTCGGGCGTGGCTTCTTGCGTGCGCCGCGGCGCGGCGGGAGCCCGGGCGGGCCGAGGGGCCCGTCGTACCCGCCGGGCGAATAGGTGCCCTGGGTCGACGGCATGCCGGGCGGCACGTACGCCGGCGGCTGTTCCACGAACGGCTGGCCCTGCGGTGCGCCGTACGGAGAGCCGGCGACGAAGGCCTGGAGGTCGGGTTGCTGCGGGTAGCCCGGCTGGGCGGCGGCTGCGCCGGGGTACGGGGTCGGCGCCTGAGGCGCAGCACCCGGGTACGGCCCGGGCTGGCCGGAGTACGGAGCGGGCGGGGCACCGTAGGCCTGCGGCGCTGCGGCCGGCGGGTACGGCGCGGCGGGCTGGGGCGCCGGCGGGTAGGCGCCGGCGGGCGCGGGCGGGGCGCCGTAGGCCTGCGGCGCGGGCACGTAGCCGGGCGGCGCCGCCGGCGGCTGCGGGGCAGCGCGATGGGGCGGCACGGGCGCGTGGCCAGGTGCGGCGTGAGGGTCGTTGGGCGACGGCGGTTGCGTCACGTTCCCGTCATCGGCCGCACCCCTGCGCTCCTGAACGTTGCGCGGTCACGCGTCCAGGGTGGTCGACGGCGCAGGACGACGGATGGTCCGCGGACCATCTCGCCGCGGCGGCGTGGTCCGCGTGCTCCGCGTAAGCATTTGTTCAGCGGCGCGCCGGAGCGTTGTGCGTAGGGTCGGGCAGGTGCTGTTCAAGGCCTTCAGCCTCGTCGCCGCGTTCGCGCTCAGCGCCGGCCTCATCATCTCGGTGGCCGTCGTCGCGATCGAGGCGCTCCTCGTCTACCTCGCTGCGATGAGCATGGCGCTCGCGTGGGTCGCGGTGACGTCGGACGCGACGCGCATCGATCTGCGGCGGTTCGTGCGGCCTCCGGCGCAGCGCCGTGGCTGAGCGACCGCACGCCGTGCCGACGGGCCGCCATCGCGGGGGTGACGACGCGCCGCTGCGGCGGTGGTCGCAGCTCACGCGCGCCAGGCGGCTGGAGATCGCGCTGCACGTGCTTGCGGGCACGGCGTTCCTGACGAGCTCGGCGACCGACGGCTGGCGTTTGATGCCGCTCCTGCTGGGCGCCTTCTGGTTCGTGATGGCCGGGCTGACGATCCGCGAGGGCCAACCCGCGGGAACCACCGAGACCGACGCGGAGTGGCGCCGCGAGCTGCGGCGCGTGGCGATCATCGTGGCCGTCCTCCTCGTGGTGGTCGGCGTCGTGATCGCCCTCGCCTAGCCCCCGGCGCCGCGCGGCGTCGGCGTTACGCGCCTTCGGGCAGGATCGCCTCGGCCTCGATCTCGACGAGGAGCTCCTCGTCGATCAGGCGGCTCACTTCGAGCAGCGTGCTGGCCGGACGGATCTCGCCGAAGATCTCGCCGTGGGCGCGCGCGGCGCCCTCCCACTGGGTGGCGTCGGTGAGGTACATGCGGGTGCGCACGACGTCCTCGGGGCGGCCGCCGAGCTCGGCGATCGCGCCGAGGATCGTGGCGAGCGCGGCGCGGGTCTGCTCCTCGAGGGTCTCGCCCGGTGCGGTGGTGCCGGCCACGTACACGTGCTGGCCCACGCGCACCGCACGGCTGTAGCCGATGATCGGACCCCAGGTGCCGGCAGCTTCCACGTTCTTGCGATCGGACATGGGGCGCGACGCTACCGGGTCGCCCACGGCGACCCGGCCCTCGCGCGGGGTGCGTCAGTCGAAGACGCCCGAGATGGTGCCCGTGAGGTTCACGGTGCCGAGCGGCTGGCCCTGCTGGACCGTGATGCCGAACGACTGCTTGAGCACCGACACCGCGACCTTGCTGAGCGTGACCTTCGCGCCCACGGCGGTGAAGGTCTTGTTGTCGAGCGAGACCTCGAGCTGCGACGTGTCGACCACGCCGATCGCGGCTGCAGCGCCCGACGCGTTGAACGCGGCGTAGAGGTCCTTCTGGGTGTCGCTGATCGCCGTGTGCCAGTTGAAGAGCGGCACGGTCTTGCCGGCCGAGGCGTTCACCACGTTCACCTTGCCGTCGAGCTGCAGGCGGCCCGTCAGGCCCTGCGGGTCGAACGCGCCGGCCTTGATGGGGAGCGACACGTTGGAGCCGTTCACGGCCGCGGGGGCCTCGGCGCTCAGCGCGTAGCCGTTGGTCTGCAGCAGCTGCAGGATGCCGGCGTCGAGGGTCATCGTCGCGGTGCCCGAGGCGATCGGGATCTCGCGCGTGGTGATCTCGAAGCTCACCGTGCCGAACGCGCCGGCCGAGAGCCCACCGCCGGTGACGGCGTTGATGCGCTTCGCGGCCTTTGCGTCGATCGAGAGCTTTGCGCCCGTGAGGTCGCCGTTGGCCTGGCGGGAGAACTTGGCCTTGCCGCCCGTCAGCTTGCCGAGCTTGATCGTCTTCGAGCCGAGCTTCGCGCGGACCTGCTGCGCGTCCTTGCCCTTGCCGCCGGCCTCGAACACGATCTTCGTGAGCTTGGCGGTGCCCTTCCGGCCCTTGATGCTCAGGGCGCCGTCGATGCCGACCGTGCCCGTCATCGTCGTCGGGTCGAGCCAGGCGTCCGCCTCGGGGTCGGCGAGCAGCGACACGCTGGCGCCCTTCACGCTCACCTCTCCCGCGCCCTTCAGGACCGCGCCGGACGACGAGAGCTTGCTCTTCGCGCCGCCGCTGAGCTTCACGATGATCTGTCCCGACTCGATCGCGCCGCCGCGCGGCAGCAGGTCGATGTCGGCGGGCAGCAGCGTGGCGGCGTGCGCACTCCCGGCAAGGGCGAGCGCGGCCGTCGACGCGGCGAGCGCCGTCGTGAGAGAACGGGTCATTCGGCGGTGGTGCATCCGGGGCTCCATCGATCGGGCGTCGGTCACGTCAGGGGCGGTGACCGCAGCACAGACTACGCGGGCGTAACTTGTGCGTGGGCCAGTCGTGGACGGCTGGCCCGGTCGGCCGCCGTCGGCGGGTCTCTCGGGTACCAACCCGCGGATGGTGTGAAGGTTGTGCCAGACCGCCCTCGGCTCTCCGCGGCGGCCGTGTAGGTTCAAGGGAGCTCTCCGTCACGCCTTCCGAAGAAAATCGGGCCGCGCTGCACCTCGCGTCCCGTCACAGGAGCCCCGAATGTCAGCAGACAGCTTCTCCAGCCGGTCCACCCTCGAAGTCGGCGGCAAGTCGTACGAGATCTTCCGACTGGACGCGCTGCAGGCGAAGTTCGACGTCGCTCGCCTGCCGTACTCCCTGAAGGTGCTGCTCGAGAACCTGCTGCGCACCGAGGGCAACGGCGCCGTCACCGCGGCCTCGATCGAGGCGCTCGCCTCGTGGGACGCCAAGGCCGACCCCGACACCGAGATCAACTTCACGCCCGCGCGCGTGGTGCTCCAGGACTTCACGGGCGTGCCGGCCGTCGTCGACCTCGCCGCCATGCGCGACGCGATCGCCGGCCTCGGCGGCGACCCGTCGAAGATCGAGCCGCTCGTCCCCGCCGAGCTCGTCATCGACCACTCCGTCCAGGTCGACTACTTCGGCCAGTTCGACGCCGCGCACAAGAACGCCGAGAAGGAGTTCGAGCGCAACAAGGAGCGCTACCAGTTCCTGCGCTGGGGTCAGGACGCGTTCGACACCTTCAAGGTCGTCCCGCCGGACACCGGCATCGTCCACCAGGTCAACCTCGAGTACCTGTCGCGCGCCGTGTTCGTGAACGACAAGCTCGGCCAGGCCTACCCCGACACGCTCGTCGGCACCGACTCGCACACCACGATGGTCAACGGCCTCGGCGTGCTCGGCTGGGGCGTCGGCGGCATCGAGGCCGAGGCCGCGATGCTCGGCCAGCCGATCCCGATGCTCATCCCGCAGGTCATCGGCTTCAAGCTCACCGGCACGCTGCCCGAGGGCGCCACCGCCACCGACCTCGTCCTCACGATCACCGAGCTGCTCCGCCAGGAGGGCGTCGTCGGCAAGTTCGTCGAGTTCTTCGGCCACGGCGTCACCGCCCTCCCGCTCGCCGACCGCGCCACCATCGGCAACATGAGCCCCGAGTTCGGCTCCACCGCGGCGATCTTCCCGATCGACGAGGAGACCATCCGCTACCTCAAGTTCTCGGGCCGCTCCGACGAATCGGCCGAGCTGGTCGAGGCGTATGCCAAGGCCCAGGGCCTCTGGCACAACCCCGACGAGGAGCCCACCTTCACCAAGGTGCTCGAGCTCGACCTCGGCGACGTCGTCCCGTCGATCTCCGGTCCCAAGCGCCCGCAGGACCGCATCTCGCTCACCGACGGTCAGCCCGCGTTCCACGCGAGCCTCAAGACCATCCTCGGTGAGGACGACGACGCCACCGTCGGCCGCGGCGAGGCGCGCATGGCGAACGAGGGTGGCGGGGTCGCCTCGGTCACCCGCACCACCAAGCCGACCCCGTGCACGATCGGCGACGACTCGTTCGAGCTCGACCACGGCCACGTCGTGATCGCCGCGATCACCTCCTGCACCAACACGTCGAACCCGTCGGTGATGGTCGCGGCGGGCCTCGTGGCCCGCAAGGCCCGCGCGCTCGGTCTCACGCGCAAGCCGTGGGTGAAGACCTCCCTGGCGCCGGGCTCGCTCGTCGTCACGAACTACCTCGACAAGGCCAACCTCTCCGAGGACCTCGACGCCATCGGCTTCAACACCGTCGGCTATGGCTGCACCACCTGCATCGGCAACTCCGGCCCGCTGCCCGTCGAGGTGTCCCAGGCCGTGCAGGCCTCCGACCTGGCCGTCACCTCGGTGCTCTCCGGCAACCGCAACTTCGAGGGGCGCATCAACCCCGACGTGAAGATGAACTACCTGGCCTCGCCGCCGCTCGTCGTCGCCTACGCCATCGCCGGCACCATGGACATCGACCTCGCGCACGGCGTGATCGCGCAGGACAAGGACGGCAACGACGTCTACCTGAAGGACATCTGGCCGACGACGGAGGAGGTCGCCGACACCGTCGAGGCCTCGCTGAGCTCCGACCAGTTCCGCTCCTCCTACTCGACGCTGTTCGACGGCGACGCCAACTGGCAGGGCCTCGACGTCCCCACCGGCGACCGGTACGAGTGGGACGAGGACTCCACGTACGTGCGCCTCGCGCCGTACTTCGACGGCATGCCCGCCGAGCCCGTCGCGCTCTCCGACATCGAAGGTGCTCGCGTCCTCGCCAAGCTCGGCGACTCCGTCACCACCGACCACATCTCGCCCGCCGGCGCGATCAAGAAGGGCGGCCCGGCCGCGATCTACCTCGAGGCCAACGGCGTCCCGCAGAGCGACTTCAACTCGTTCGGCTCCCGCCGCGGCAACCACGAGGTGATGATCCGCGGCACCTTCGCGAACATCCGCCTGCGCAACCTCCTCGCGCCGGGTACCGAAGGCGGCGTCACCCGTGACCTCTCGTCGGACACGCCGGACGAGGTCGTCTCGATCTACGACGCTGCCCAGAGCTACATCGGCAAGGGCATCCCGACCGTCGTCCTCGGCGGCAAGGAGTACGGCTCCGGCTCCTCCCGCGACTGGGCTGCCAAGGGCACGAACCTCCTCGGCATCAAGTCCGTCATCGCCGAGAGCTTCGAGCGGATCCACCGCTCCAACCTCGTCGGCATGGGCGTCCTGCCCCTGCAGTTCCCCGTCGGGGAGTCCGCCGACTCCCTCGGCCTCACCGGTGAGGAGACCTTCTCCATCACCGGCTTTGCCGACGTGCTCAACGACGGCGGCCTCCCCAAGAGCGCCAAGGTCGTCGCCACCGCCGCGGACGGCACCACCACCGAGTTCGATGCGGTCGTGCGCATCGACACCCCGAAGGAAGCCGACTACTTCCGGCACGGCGGCATCCTGCTCTACGTTCTGCGCCAGATCGCGGCGCAGGGCTAACTGAAGGACGGCCCGGGCGTGCAGCGCAAACCCGCTGCGCGCGCGGGCGTTCCGATCGGGCGCACCGCCCGGATCGTGTACGGCGTGCTCACCGCGGCGTTCCTCGTCGCCGCCGTCGGCTTCGCCGCCGCGCAGCTCTGGATCGTCGCCGTCGCCTGCCTGCTCATGGGCGGCGCGATGACGGGTGCGAGCCGGCAGATGGTCGACCGTCATGCGCCCTCGGGATCGACGCGGCCGGGCACGGGCCGCACCGACCCGCGCGACTAGGCGGGGCGGCGACTATAGGATCGCTCCGTGCCGTTGCTGACGACGTTGTTCACGCCGCAGACGCTCAGGGTCCACTCTGATACGACGCGCGCCGGCCACGTGACCGGCTACACCTGGAGCGCCGCGAAGACGCCGCTGACCGTGGCGCCAAAGGGCGTGTTCGCGGTCCCCGCTTTCGACCCTTTCGGGGATGTCGCCGTCCGCCCCGCGTCCTTGCTCGCACGCCTCGGAGCGGCAACGGTGCCGACGACATCGGCATCAGCCTTCGCGATCGCAAGGTGGTGGTCCTGGGTTCGATACTGCTGGGCGTTCGCGGCTCCCACAGCGGGACTTCCGCTTCGTCTTTCGGCCTCAGCCGACGCACTTGGCCTGCATCTTCGGCAACGCCTTTCGGAAGACATCGGCATCGCGACCTCGATCGAGGTACTGACTCGACACCTTCGGCACGGCATGCCGCCGGCGACGACGATCAACGTTGCCGATGTCGACGACGTGATAGCGGCCGGCGTGTTCAACGGCGTTCCTGTCGCCGGCACGCCGGGCACCAAGATGCGTCCGGACTACCTCGTCTCGCGACAGGTTCCCGGCTCGCCGGTGGAGGTGTTCGCGCTCGAGTGCAAGGGAACGAAGAGCTGCCCGGTCGGGTTGGATGTGCTGCACAAGGCGGCGGCGCAGATCAACGGCGTCACGATCGGGGCGCCGCCCGGATCTGCGCCGCCCGGCTACATCGGTGGCGTTTCGGCTCGGGCTTCCGCCATCTCGATGGAGCTGTTCGACCCGCCGGGAGACGAACTCTGGTCAGGGGAGCCGAGCGATAGGCGCACTCGTCACGACCGCAGCCCGCGAGCAGCATCGCTGAACCTCGACGGATCGATAGACGTGCAGGATCCCGCAGCGATCCGGCGCATCGTGACGGACGTGGCGGAAGCCAAGCTCTTGGCGTTGGCGGGGCGACCGGACGCCGTGGCCGCGCGTCTGCGAGCCGAGCAGCAGGGATCCTCTCAGCCGACCGAGCGGGCGACCGATCTCGTCGAGGTGGACGGTCTCGGGACCTTTGAGGGCACCGAACTCAGGCTTCCGCTGGGGGGCTCAGGGGATGTCGCGGTGTTCATCGGACTCGATCGACGGCTCGCGGACGCTCTCGAGGCCGATGACGAGACGCTCATCGCAAATCGGCGGCTCGACTGGGCGAGTCGTTCCAGGGGGCGAGACACGGATCTCCCCGACGACCTCCGCGATTCGGGCATTGTCGAGAGCGACGACCGGTCAGCATCCGTGGCGCTCGAGAACGGTGTGCTCCTGCGCGTCCAGCTGTTGCGCTAGCGGGCTGCCTCAGTGCGGGGCGCGAAGGTCGCGCCGCGTGACGTCGCCGTTACCTGCGCCGCGCGAAGCGATGCGTGTCGACAGGCAGGCGGTCGCGCGCGAGGAGCGCTGGCCGGAGGGGCTGACCGGTGGCCCGCACTGGGCCGCTAGGCGGCGCGCAGCACCGACGCGTCGCCGTAGGAGCGAGCGTCGACGACGTGGCCGGTGATCGCCCAGGCCTCGGCGCGCTCCAGGCGGTGGCCGATCATGACCTCGGTGCCGTCGTCGAGGATCGGCGCGCTCAGGAGCTCCGGGTGCGCGGCGAGCGTCGTCAGCACGGTCTCGAGGCCGGCGCCGTCGAGATCGATGCCGAGGCGGTCGTACCGGGCGCCACGACGAACGAGCGCGTCGACCGGGTCCCCCACGAGGCGGCCGGCGAGGTCACGGAGCTCGTCGGCGGAGGGGGCGGAGGTGGTGTGGTCGATGCGGCGAACGTCGAACTGCTGGCAGCCCATGTGCAGGGCCTCGAGGGCGTACTCCGACGCGGGCGAGGCCGGGTCGTGGAAGAGCGTCAGGGGGTGCGAGGGGAGGATGTTCAACGGTGCCATATCTCGAAACTACGACCGTTTTGTGACCGTTCTGAACCCTGACCGGGGGACCTGTGACGGATCCCGCCCTATTCCATGCAAACGCGCCAGAAACCCTCGACATCTGTTCGATGTTGGCGCGGTCGGAGGGCTGATCGGCCCGGGCTGATCAGCGGATCCGGGGGCCTCGTGCGCGCAGCAGGGCGCGCGATCTCGGCGGACGGGGGCGCGGCCGCGACGCGGGCGATCAGGTCGGCGGGGCCAGATCGGCCACCGCGCTCGCGATCCGCGACTCGATGAACGCCGCCCCGCTCTCCGGGGTGCCGCTGAGGCACCAGCGGAACGCCGCCCCGACCAGCCCCTCGACGGCGCGCGGCACGTAGACGTCGAGATCCAGATCGGCGCGCACGCGGCCGGCCTCCTGCTCCACGCGCAGGAGCCGCAGCGCCACCTCGTCGAGCGCGGCGACCCACCGGTGGACCGTCGGCGCGAATGCGTCGTTCGCGGCGCCGAGCGACTCGAAGCTCACGATGAAGATCGCTCGCAGCCACTCCGGGTGCTGCGTCGCGAATGCCGACAGCCGCGCGAAGAACTCGGCGAGCGTGGTCGGCGCCGACGCAGGGTCGTCGCCCAGGAGGAGCCGCTCGTAGCGCTCGTGCAGTGCGAGCAGCAGGCCGTCCTTCGAGTCGTAGCGGTCGCGCACCGCAGCCCGCGAGTACCCGGCCCGCTCGCCGATCTGCGCTGCCGTGGTGCGCTCGTACCCCTGTTCGGCGATCAGCTCGGCGAGCGCTTGGGTGAGGCGGTCCTCGGCGTCGCGCTGACGCTCGGCGTGGGTGCGGCGGGCCGTCGTCATCGTCGCCGCAGTCTATCCAGAGAAAATTGTCTGCGCACAGACAGAATTATGTGTACGATGCCGGCCATGCTCGGATGGCGCAGCTACCGGTGGGCCCGCGACGAGATCGCGCGCCTCGACCCCCTGGTCGACTACGACCGCATCGCCCGGCTCAGCGCCGAGGCGCGCTTCGGCTGGCCGCCGCTCGCGGCGGCCTTCTACACCGTCACGTTCGTCCGCCAGGCCGCGGTCCCGTCGATCGCGAAGATCCTCTACCGCGGGGGAGGCGGCCCGACGATCACCGCTGGCCGCAAGCGCAACGACGACACGCTCGTGATCTTCGGCGAGCTCTTCGCCCACGGCGCGGCGTCGCCTCGCGGCGAGGCGACGCTCGAGCGGCTCGGCGAGATCCACGGGCTGTTCCCGATCACCCAGGACGACTTCCGCTACACGCTCTGCTCCATCATCGACGAGCCCGTCCGCTCGGCTGCCGTGATCGGATACGACGCGCAGTCGTGGTCCGAGCACGCCGCCCGCTTCCGCTTCTGGGAGGCGGTCGGGCACGGCATGGGCATCACCGACGTGCCGCAGACCTATGAGGCCGCGCTGGCGTACTCCGCCGAGTTCGAGCGCGAGCGGTGGGCCACGACGCCCGCCGGCATCGCCGTCGCCAACGCCGTGATCTCCGACTACGTCGAGCGGTACGTGCCGAGCCCGCTGCGGCCGCTGGCCGTGCGCGCGTTCCACGCCCTGCTCGGGCCGGAGCTGCGCCGCGTCCACGAGTTCCCCGAGCCGCATCCTGCGCTCGCTGCGCTCGTCACCGGCGGCCTACGGTGGTACCTGCGCGCCGGCCGGCTCCTGCCCGATCCGCCGCTGCGGCCCGTCACGGCGTCGTTCGGTCAGGAATACGGCGGCGGCTGCCCGCACCTCGCGGAGGTCGGCTACAAGCCGACGGCCACCCGGCTCGCGGAGGCACGCGCGGAGCGGTCGGCCGCCGCGTAACGCGGGCCTACTCCGCTTCGACGACCTTGCCGGCGGCGGCCCAGGCGGCGGCGCGCGGGCGCGGGCGACCGATCATCGCGGCCGTGCCGTCGTCGAGGATCGGGCGTTGGAGCAGCGACGGCGTGGCGACGAGGGTCGCGACGACCGTCTCGAGGTCGGCGCCGTCCAGGTCGAGGCCGAGCTTCGCGTACGTGGCGTCGCGCCGCACGAGCGCATCGACCGGGTCGCCCTGCAGCCGGCCCGCGAGGTCGCGGAGCTCCTGCTCGTCGAGGCGCTCCTTCACGAGCAGGTACTTGCGCACGGTCACCTCGTGCCCGGCGGCCTCCAGCGCGTCGAGGGCGTGCACCGAGGTGGAGCAGTGCGGATTGTGGAGGAGCGTGAGCGTCGGCACGGCGCCGATCCTACGAGGCCTGGCCAGCGGCACGCCGACGTGCTCGCGCTGACCGGTGCGATCCCGGCGAAGGGGGCCGGCGCCCGGCTAGCTTGGGACGTGATGAGCACCCTGGCCGAGGCACTCCGCGCGATCGCCGCCGTCGACGACGACCTGGCCCGCACGCCGCGCGAGCTCGGCGCCACCGTCGCGACCGAGAGCGAGTCGCACGCCGGCACCGTCCACGGCCCGCGGCACACGCTCCTGCTCGATCCGCTCCTGCTCGCCCTCCCGCTCACGCGCACGTTCGTGATCGCGGCCGGGGAGGCCGGGCTCGTCGACCTCGTCCTGCCCGCGGCGGCCGCCGACCGGTGCCGCGAGTTGCTCGTCGAGTGGTCCGAGCTCACCCGCAACGAGGTGACCAGCACGGTCGACCTCACCGTCGACGCGCTCGAGCGGCACCTCGCCCTCCACGCCGACCCGCACGCTGGGCTCCCCGACGGCGGGCACGCCCTTGCGCAGCTCGATCTCGCGATCGCCGATGCCGTCGACGACGCGCGCCCTGGGCTCGCCACCGCCGCGCGCACCACCGTCGCCACGTTCGAGGCGATCACCGGTCTGCCCGACCTCGTGCAGCGCCTCGGGGCACTCGGACTCACCGAGACGGCGATGCTCGTCGCTGCGATCGACGCCTAGTCGGCCGCCAGCCAGTCGAGCAGGCCGCCGGCGATCGCGAGCTCCGCGAGGCGGGCGTACCCGCTGGCGCCGGGGTGCAGGCCGTCGTGGGCATCGGCCTCGCGCCGCCACGCCTCGCTGGTGAGCAGCGGCTCGAGGATCGGGACGAACGGCACGCGACGGGCCCCGCACGCCGCGCCGTAGGCCTGCTCGAGTCGCAGCGAGCGCGCATCGTGCTCGGGTCGGCCGGCGGGTCCCGGTCCGAGCGCGAACACGGGGAGTCCCAGCTCGCCGGCGCGGTCGAGCATCGCGGTGAACGATGCCACCGACGTGTCGTGGTCGACCCACGAGCCTCCGCCGAGGAGCGGGGTGGTGTCGTTCGCGCCGATCCCCACGACGAGCCGTGCCTGCTCACCGGGCAGCAGGCGAGCCCACACGGCGACCTCCCAGTGGAGGGCGAGCGCCTCGCTCGTGGCCCCACCGACGCCGAGGTTCGTGACGCGCCACTCGTCCCCCCGCGCTTCGGCTGCCTGCGCGACGCGGCCGACGTAGCCCAGGCCCGACGGATCGCCCTGGCCGGCGGTGAAGGAGTCGCCGAGGAAGACCGCATGCCGCACCACGGTTGCCAACGTGCCATGCCGAGCGGCGTCCGCGGCCGGACGGCCGGTGGAGGCGGCGCGCAGGCCCGGGCGGCAGCTAAGCTCGGCGGCGCCGTGGAGCCCTCGCCCGTCCGTCCGTATTACATCTTCACCGCGGCCGTGCTCGCCGTCGGCGCGATCGCCTCGGTGTTCATCAGCGCGTGGGGCTCGTTCTTCGTCTTCTCCGTGCTCTGCGGCACGGCGGTGTGGGTCGCCGCGCGACACACCCCGATCTCGCCGCCGTCCGAGCCGAGCGAGAAGAAGGCCCGCGTCCGCCCGAGCGAACGCCGCCGCCAGCGCCGCGAAGGACGCTGACGACGGCGTCAGCACGCGCGCCGCGCAGCTGGCGGACCGCTCGTCGCGGCCAGCCGTTCGCTCAGCAGTTGCGGCTCTTGTCCCACCGCGGCGACGTGGTGCCGCCGGCCCAGATCCAGCCCTTGCTGGTCTTGTACCAGGCTGCGGTGCCGTAGCCGTAGGTGCCACCGCGGCAGATGAAGCCGCCGTCGTCGGTGTAGCCCGTCACCTTGATGCTCTGTCCGTCGAGCCAGGTTCCCTGACCAGCACCGCTGGTGCAGGGTTGAGAGCGGGCAGCGAGCGACGACCAGCTGCTCGCAAGCTGCGTCGTGAGCGAGGTGGCGTACCACGACGGCGTGCAGCTGAGGCGCTGCGCCTCGAACGGATCCTTGAGGATCTCGAGCTGCTTGGCACCCTTGCCGGTGCCGACGAGCGACCCCTGCGTTACGGCGTTGCCGGTGGAGGACGAACCGATCGACGCGGTGGCCGGCGGGCCGGCTGAGACCCCCGCCTCAGCCGGCCCGACGGGCCCCCACAGAGCACCTAGAGCGCCGAAGACGGCGACGAGTTCCCCAATTCGACGACGCGAGCGCGTCTTGGTGAGCAGTGGCATATCGGGCCTCCTGACGAAGGCCCGCGGACATATCGCGGAGTCGATATATCTCGCGGGCAAGGTATACCACTGCTCGGATCGACTCCCGAGCAGTGGAGCCCGGAGGGGCCCGTGGGCGCAAACCTGCAGACCAGCCAGTCGTGGACTGCGTGGACCACGTCACCCTTTCTTGGTGCGCCGGGAGTCTGGTTGGACCGTCATATGTCCGGTCGCGATCGACTCTCGAGCGGAGCGATGCGATACTGGGCGTGTGGCCGCCCTGACTGAGTCGACGTACTTCGTGCTTGCCGCGCTCGCGCGCGAGCCGATGCACGGCTATGGCATCGCGAAGCTCGCCGGCGAGTTGAGCGAGGGGCGGGTGAAGCTGACGGCTGGCACGCTCTACGGCGTGCTCGCCCGTCTGGTGGAGCGCGGCCAGATCGTGGAGGACCGCGTCGAGGTGGTCGCTGGACGCGCCCGCCGCTACTACCGCCTCACGGCCACGGGCCGCGAGCTGCTCACGGACGAGACTGAACGCCTACGGGCGACTGCCAAGACCGTCCGCGAGCGCCTCGATGCCCAGGTCGAACGAGGCTGATCGCCACCTCCTCCTGCGGGCCGCCCTCAGGGCCTATCCGCCCGCGGACCGCGAGGGCTACGGCGACGAGCTCCTCGAGGCGGCGATCGAGCTGTCGGCCGACAGCTCTGCGGGTCGCGAGGCGCTCGGTCTGGTCCGCGGTGGAGTCGAGGCGCGGGTCGCCCGCCTGCGGCTCGGTCTCCGGTCCATCGCCCTCCGGGCTGCCCTCTCACGGCTCGCCCTCCCCCTGACCGCGTTCGTCGTCGCCATCTGGGCCGTCGCCGGCGTCGGGCGCATCGTCGGCACCACCCATGGGCCCAACCACTCGGGCCTGACGCTCGGCGCAGTTGTCCTGCTCACGCTCGTGGTCGCCGTCGCCTCGTCGGTGGCGTCCCAACGCCGACTCCCCGCCACGATCGGCGCCGGAGCCTTGGCGCTCTGGATCGTCGCCTCGCTCATCTGGCAATCCGCACGCGGCAACGTGGTCACCGCGGCGCCGGTGCTGCACCTGAACATCGGCTCCTGGTGGTTCGGGCCGAGCTTCATGTGGGCGCTGATCCCGCTCGTGCTGTTGCTGGTACCTGCCTGCTGGTGCATGCCGCCAGCGGCGCCACGAGTGCCCGATCTCCGGCGACCGTGGGTCGAGTATCCGCCGCTTCGGCTCGTGACAGTCGTCTTGCCCGCCGCCGTCCTCGGCGTGATCCTCCTCCGGGCGCCACAGGTCCTCGTCGAGCCCGTCACCCGTGAGACGACTGAGATCCCCGGCATCGCCTTCCTGATGGTCCTCGTCGGCGTCCTCTGGGTGGCGACCTCGCCAGCGTTCGACGACCGTCTCGGGGCTGCGTGCGCGCTCGTCGGCCTGGCAGCCGTGCCGAGCGTCGCCTATGGGGCCGCCCGCTTGCTCATGACCGGGCTGACTGACCTCATCGCAGCGCGCGACCTCTACGTGGTCGCCGGGGTCGTCTGCGCCGGCGCCTTCATCGTGTTCGCGATCTGGTTCTTCGTCGTCGTCCTCGCCCACATCGGCCTGCGGGCCGTCGACCGTCGCGGCGGTTCGCCGCTGGCCGTCGGGCACGCGGTCGTCGTCGGTCCGGACGATCCGGCGCAGATCTAGCCCGCGAGGATCGGGCGGTACGGAACGCCGTTCGGCACGAACGCCCGATTCCCGGCCGGGCCACGAAATTGAGCGCGACTCCAAGTGTGTGCGCGCCCAGTGCGCCGTCCATCGGTCGAGCCAACATACCGAGCGTGCGTTCGGTCACCCCAGCACTGAGCTGCAGCCTGTACTTTTCCGTACCAGGGACAGCGAGAGGCGGTCGGACGACCGCTGGCCGCATCTCTGCGCAGGCGCAGGGGGCAGGTGGGGCCGGGCTCGCGCCACACACTCCACTTCGATCTCACCGAGACGGAAAGGTTCGACGCAGCCATGACCCAGGTCACCGAGGAACAGGCACGCCAGGTCGCCGAAGAGGCGCGCGAGCAGGACTGGACGAAGCCGAGCTTCGGCAAGGGCGTCTACATGGGCGACCTCGACATCTCGCTCATCTACCCGCAGCCGAAGCTCGACCCGCAGGACGTCGAGCGCGGCGAGGCCTTCCTCAGCAAGCTCCGCACGTTCCTCGAGGAGAAGGTCGATCCGCTCGAGATCGAGGAGAACGCCAAGATCCCGGAGCACGTGATCGAGGGCCTCAAGGAGATCGGCGCCTTCGGCATCAAGACCAAGCCGGAGTACGGCGGTCTCGGCCTCACGTGGACCTACTACCTGAAGGCCCTCGCGGTCGCCGCGGCCTGGAGCGGCTCGCTCGTCGCCCTCCTCTCGGCGCACCAGTCGATCGGCCTCGGTGAGCCGCTGCGCATCGCGGGCAGCGAGGCCCAGAAGAAGGAGTGGCTGCCGAAGCTCGCCAAGACGCACGTGTCGGCGTTCCTCCTCACCGAGCCCGACGTCGGCTCCGACCCGGCCCGCGTGCAGACGACCGCCATCCCGACCGAGGACGGCAAGGGCTACATCCTCAACGGCCGCAAGCTCTGGGCGACGAACGGAGCGATCGCCGACGTGGTCGTCGTCATGGCCAACGTTCCCAAGCGCGAGGGCAAGCGCGGCGGCGTGTCGGCCTTCATCCTCCCGTACGACGCCGAGGGCGTCACGGTCGAGCACCGCAACGAGTTCATGGGCCTGCGCGGCATCGAGAACTCGCAGACCCGCCTGAAGGACGTGTTCGTCCCCAACGAGGCGCTCATCGGCGGGGAGGGCGCCGGCCTCAAGATCGCCATCCTCACGCTGAACACCGGTCGCCCTCGCGCTGCCGGCCGGCTGCCTCGGCTCCGCCAAGTGGGCGACGAAGCAGGCTCGCGAGTTCGCGACCGAGCGCATCCAGTGGGGCAAGGCCGTCGGCAAGCACGACGCCGTCGCCCAGAAGGTCGCGTTCATCGCGGCCTCCACGTTCGGCCTCGAGGCCGTCCTCGACGTGTCGGCCCGCCTCGCGGACGACAACAAGAACGACATCCGCATCGAGGCGGCGATCGCCAAGCTCTACGGCTCGGAGATCGGCTGGACCATCTCGGACGAGCTGATCCAGATCCGTGGCGGCCGCGGCTTCGAGACGGCGAAGTCGCTCAAGGCCCGCGGCGAGCGCCCGGTCCCGACGGAGCAGGCGCTGCGCGACTCGCGCATCAACCGCATCTTCGAGGGCTCGACCGAGATCATGCACCTGATCATCGCCCGCGAAGCCGTCGACGAGCACCTGAAGGTGGCCGGCGATGCGATCAACCCGAAGGCCCCGCTCGCCGACAAGGCGAAGGGCGGTCTCCAGGCGGCGAAGTTCTACGCCGGCTGGTTCCCGAGCCTCGTCGTCGGCGAGGGCAACAACCCGAACGCCTACGCCGAGTTCGGCGCGAACGCCAAGCACCTGCGTTGGGCCGAGCGCTCGTCGCGCAAGCTCGCGCGCTCGACCACCTACGCGATCGGCCGCTACCAGGCCAAGCTCGAGCAGAAGCAGAGCATCCTGGGCCGCATCGTCGACATCGGCGCTGAGATCTTCGCCGTGTCGGCTGCCGTCGTCTACGCGAAGACGCTCGAGTCCGAGCAGCCGGCCCGCGCCAAGGAGGCCCGCGAGCTCGCCGACGCCTTCGCCAAGCAGGCCCGCGCCCGCGCCGAGGCGCTCTTCAACGAGCTCTTCGACAACGACGACGACGACAACTACGCGTTCGCCCAGAAGGTGCTCGCCGGCGACTACGCCCTCCTCGAGGAGGGCGTCGGCGACCCGGCCGAGAAGAGCGGCCTCCCGCTCTTCATCGAGGACAGTCAGAAGGTCTGATCTCGGCCTGAGCCACCGCTTTGCCGCCCGAATGGTGGCAAAGCGGTGTAACGGGGAGTACCGTCGGTCGGGTGATGTCCCGATCGCTGTCCCCGATCCGCGTCCGCGCGCTGCTCGTCAGCCTGCTGGTCGCCCTCTCCGGGTCGCTGGCGCTGCAGCCCGCAGCCGCCGGCGCCGCCCCGGCCCCGAACCAGACGCAGTTCAGCGTCGATCTGCTCGTGTCGCTCGGAATGACCGCCGGCGGCGTGAAGCTCACCCCGATCGCTCCCGCCACGCAGGGGCTCGGCGGGCTGTACTTCCCGGTCACGAGCTCGTCCGCGTCCGGTGCGTTCACCGGCACGGTCAAGCACTCCGGTGGCTTCCAGCTGCAGTACGGCAATCTGAAGATCGGGTTCCGCAACCCGACGATCAACGTGCGACCGGGAACCCCGGCGCGCGGATGGCTGTCGGCCGAGCCGGTCGTCAACGGCATCGTCGTGCCCTTCCAGTTCCCGATCTCCGAGGTGTCGGTCACGTCGGCGCGCTCGACCGGCGGGCTCGTGCTCGGCAAGACGAAGGTGGTCATCGACCGCAACATCGTGGCCCTGGTCAACTCGGTGATCGGCGTGAACATCCTGAAGGTCGACCAGCCATGGGCGACGACCGAGACGCGCGTCGCCGCGAGCGCCGGCTGACCGGCGCGCCGCAGCCGCTGCCGGTCGTCCAGTCCCGGCGCACTCGAGGGCGACGCCGCGTAGCCTGCGGGGCATGAGCGAACCGGTCACACCCGACGCATCGGCCTCGCCAGAGGCCGCGGGCCGGCGAGGCGGCAAGCCGCAGCGTGCGGTGATCGCGTCGCTGCGCGAGAAGCGCGCGCGCCACAAGGAGCGCAACATCATCGTGCGGGTCGTCTACCTCGTCGCCGCCTTCACCGTCCTGCTCGCCGGCATCCTCATGCTCCTGCTGCCGGGGCCCGCGTTCGTCGTCATCCCGATCGGCCTCACGCTGCTCGCGCTCGAGTTCGCCTCGGCCGAGCGGCTGCTCGACCGCGCGCTCGACCAGGCCGATGCCGCACGAGCCAAGGCGCGGGAGACGACACCGACCCAGCGCCTGCTCGTCGTGATCGCCGGCGTGCTCGCGGCGGCGGCCGCGGCCGTCGCGGCGATCATGTGGGACATCCCCTACCTGCCGGTTTAGGCGGCGAGGGCGCGCGGTCCGCAGCCCCGGGTCAGAGCCACTGCTCCGGCGGCGTCTGGGCGTATGAGGCCTCGCGGTCGTGGGCGCGCGAGTGGCCCGGGATGCCGAGGAGCACGAGGTGGTCGAGGGTGTCCTGCGCGAAGTCGCGGTCGGCGTAGCTGTTCAGGTGCAGCGGCTCGTCGCCGTCGAGCAGGATCTGCACGCCCCATCGAGGGCGTGAGGGCGTGCCCAGCTCCTCGAGCTCGGCGACGCGGGCTGCGGTGATCGGCCAGCGCTCCGTCTGCGCGCGCGGATCGGGGAGGTGGCCGGTGGTGCGCCGCGTGATCTCGCCGGCCTCGGCATCGACGGTGATGAACGCGCGCGGGCGCCCGAGCGCGAGCCCCAGCACGGGCGCGAGCAGAAGGATGGCGAGCATCGCGAGCGCGCGAGCGATCCCCGAGGACGGGTCGCCGTCACCGACGGGGATCAGCACCCCGACGGGGACCACGAGCAGCGCGCAGACCACCAGCACGAGGACGCTGCGCTGCGAGCTGCGCGGCAGCGAGCGGACCTCGAGGTAGGGCGTCACCGCGCGCTCAGCCGGCCAAGCGGGCTTCGGCGTGGGCCTCGACCATGCGGCGCTGCACGTCGGTCAGGTCGGGGAGCGGCTCCCCGGCCTCGAGGCGCCGCGCGGCCGCGTCGAGCGTGATGCCGACGCCGGTGAGCATCGAGCCGACGAGCGGCGGCACGTTCGTGCCGCACACCCCGCAAGCGCAGGGATCGGTCGTGTCGGTGGCGGCGTGGTGGGCCATTCCGACCAGTGTAGACCCGCGGCGACGTCGCA
>JAQIJQ010000050.1:0-25343 GCA_036946195.1 Patulibacter minatonensis
CAGGCCGAGCAGCAGCATGCTCGCGCTGAGGAGGAACGCGCCCCAGGCGAGCGCGCCGGCCGGCGAGATCCGACCCGACGGGATCGGACGGTTCGCCGTGCGACCCATCTGCACGTCGATGTCGCGGTCGTACCAGTGGTTGACCGCGCCCGCGGCCCCGGCGCACATGTAGCCGCCGAGGACCGTGAGGACGACGAGCTCGACCGACGGCAGCCCGGCCACGTACATCGCCGTGACCGTGGTCAGGAGCAGGAGGCTCTGGACCTTGGGCTTCGTCAGCTCGAAGAGATCGAGCGCGAGCTGCACAGCCCGCGGTCGGACGACCGCGGGGACGCTGACGGACGTAGCCGACAACTACTCGACCGGGGTCGCGGTCGTCTGCGAGCGGGCAGCGACTTCCTGGCGGATGTCCTTCATCGGCTCGACCGAGCGGACCGTCGGGATGATGTCGAAGTTGTGCGCCGGCGGGGGCGACGGGATGAACCACTCGAGCGTGTTCGCGCGCCACGGGTCCGGACCGGCGATCGCACCGTTCTTGAGCGAGCGGTAGGCGTTGATCATCGACAGCAGGAGGCCGACGGCCAGGGTGTAGGCGCCGATCGTGGAGATCAGGTTCAGCGTGCCCCACCACTCGTAGTCGGCGTACTCGTAGATACGACGCGGCATGCCGTCGAGGCCGAGCGAGTGCTGGACGATGAAGGTCGTGTTGAAGCCGATGAACATCAGCCAGAAGGACCACTTGCCGAGCGTCTCGCCCATCATGCGGCCGGTGAACTTCGGGTACCAGTAGTAGAGGCCGGCGGTGATCGAGAACATCGCGCCACCGACGAGGACGTAGTGGAAGTGCGCGACCACGAAGTAGGAGTCGTGCAGCTGCCAGTCGACCGGGAACGTCGCGAGGAAGATGCCGGTGATGCCGCCGATGAGGAACATCGAGAGGAAGCCGATCGCGAAGAGCAGCGGCGTCTTGAACTCGATCGCACCGTGGTACATGGTGAAGATCCAGTTGAAGAGCTTGATGCCGGTCGGGACGCCGATGAGGAACGAGCCGATCATGAAGAACACGAGGACGGCCGTCGGGCTCGGCGTCGTGAACATGTGGTGGGCCCACACGAGGGTGCCGAGGAAGGCGATCGAAGCCGTGGCGGCGGCGAGGGCCTTGTAGCCGAACACCGGCTTGCGGGAGAACACCGGGAGGACCTCGGAGATGATGCCGAAGCCCGGGATGATCATGATGTACACCTCGGGGTGACCGAAGAACCAGAAGAGGTGCTGCCACAGCATCGGGTCGCCGCCCTGGGTGCTGTCGAAGAAGTTCGTGCCGAAGTGGCGGTCGGTGAGCAGGAGCGTCACGGCGACGGCGATGACCGGCAGGGCGATGATCAGCATCACCGCGTAGATCAGGATCGTCCAGACGAAGATCGGCATGCGGCCCCAGCCCATGCCCGGTGCCCGCATGTTGGCGATGGTCACGACGAAGTTGACCGAGCCGACGAGCGACGACACGCCGGTGAGGTGGGCGAGGAAGATGAACGCGTCCGTGCCGTAGCCCGGGGTGAACGCGTCGTCCGAGAGCGGCGCGTACATCGTCCAACCGGCCTCGGGAGCGCCGAAGAACAGCGAGGCGTAGAACACGATGCCGCCGGAGAGGAAGAACCAGAACGAGAGGGCGTTCAGCTTCGGGAACGCCATGTCTCGGGCACCGATCTGGATCGGCGCGATGTAGTTGCCGAAGCCCGCCATGATCGGGATGACGAACAGGAAGACCATCGTCACGCCGTGCATCGTGAGGATGCTGTTGTACGTGTGCGGGTCCAGGAGCGTGTTGTCCGGGGTGCCCAGCTGCGTGCGGATCAGCAGGGCTTCCGTGCCGCCCAGCACGAAGAACACCAGGGCGGCGACGATGTACATGAGACCGATCTTCTTGTGATCGGTGGTGAACACCCAAGCGCGCCAGCCCTCGAGGGGGCGCTCAACGGTGTTCGTGGTGAGCAGCGGGACACGGGGAAGCGTGCGCTTCCCAGTCTTCGTCGTCACGTCAGCGGCAGCCATGTGAAGGTCCTCCGTCCGCTACTGCAGGGTCTTGCCGGCGTCGATGAGGGTGCGCTGCTTGGCAGCTTCATCCTTCGACTCGGTCAGTTGCGTCTTCTTGTCCTCGAGCCAAGCCTTGAACTCGGTCGGGGACTTCGCGATGACCGAGGCGGTCATGTTCGCGTGGTTGCGGCCGCAGAGCTCTGCGCACTGGCCGCGGAACGTGGTGCCGGCCTGATCGCCGGGGATCTTGAACCACGTCCAGTTGTTGAACCCGTTAACGGCGTCGAACTTGCCGCCGAGCTTCGGGATCCACCAAGCGTGGTTCACGTCCTGCGAGGTGATGCTCAGGAGGACGGTCGTGTTCGTCGGCACGACGAGGTCGCGGTACGCGTAGGGATCCTGCGTGGCCGGGTTGCCGTCGTCGTACGTGAAGCGGAAGCCGTACTGGTACGCCGTGACCTTGATCAGAAGGGCCTTGCCGTTCGGCGGGAGCTTCTGGTTGGTGCCCGGGTCCTTCGCCACGTCGGTGACGGGGTAGCCGGCCGCATCGCTGTTCGGCGGGTTGCGGATCTCGCCGAGCTTCAGGAACGAGACGATCGCGAGGATGATCACGAGCCCGGCTGCGCCGGCGGTGAGGCCGACCTCGAGCTGGGTGTTGCCGTGGATCTGCTTCGCCTCGTGCCCGCGGCTCGCCTTGAACTTCCACAGCGTGTAGAGGAGCAGGCCCTCCACTGCGAAGAAGGTGATCAGACCCGCGACGAGAAGGATCATGTAGAGGGAGTGGATCGCATCGGCATTCGGCGATCCGCCCGTCTCGGGGGCGATCCAGCTCGCGGACGCGGAGTCGGCGAGGAGAAGGGTGGCGGTGGCGGTGACTGCGCTAGCGGCAATCGCCTTGCGCAGACCGGCAGGAAGAGTCTTGAGCGGCACGACCGGCGGGATTCTAACGCTGGAGCGGCGGACGTGGATTGCGCGTGCGGAATGGCGCGTACGAGCCCGTAGGTACGGGGCACGTTCCACCGCGCTTCTCGGCGTACTAACGTCAGGGTCATGAGTGACCGCATCGAGAACGTCGTCATCGTCGGCAGTGGGCCGGCCGGCTACACCGCGGCCCTCTACACGGCCCGCGCGAACCTCGAACCGGTCGTGGTGGAGGGCTTCATGTGGGGCGGTCTGCTCCAGCAGACCACCGATGTCGAGAACTTCCCGGGCTTCCCCGAGGGCATCATGGGCCCCGACCTCATGCAGAACATGCGCGCGCAGGCGGAGCGGTTCGGCGCGAAGATGGTCACCGACCTCGCGACCGAGATCGTCATGGGCGATGAGCCGGGCGGGGTGCACGAGGTGCACGTCGGCGACATCGTCTACAAGACCCGCGCCGTCATCCTCGCGATGGGTGCCGAACACAAGAAGCTCGGCGTCCCCGGCGAGGAGGAGCTCGGTGGCCGCGGCGTGAGCTACTGCGCGACGTGCGACGCGGCGTTCTTCCGCGAGCAGCCGACGGTGATCGTCGGCGGCGGCGATTCGGCGATGGAGGAGGCGATCTTCCTCGCGAAGTTCTCCTCGAAGGTCGTCGTGATCAACCGCCGCGACGAGTTCCGGGCCAGCAAGATCATGGTCGAGCGCGCGAAGGACGTCGAGAACCTCGAGTTCCTCACGCCCTACGTCGTCGACGAGTTCGCCCCGGGCGAGAACGGCGCCCTCGCGGTCGCGCACCTGAAGCACGTGGAGAACGGCGAGACGAAGCAGCTCGAGATCAAGGGCGCCTTCATCGCGATCGGCCACGAGCCGCAGAGCCAGCTCGTCTCCGACCACCTGGCCACCGACGAGGAGGGGTACGTGATCGTCGAGGGCCGCTCCTCGCGCACCGCACGCGCGGGCGTGTTCGCCGCTGGCGACCTCATCGACCCGTCCTACCGCCAGGCCATCACGGCCGCCGGCTCCGGATGCGCGGCCGCCCTCGACGCCGAGCGCTACCTCCGCGACACGCCGCTCCGCGACGAGGAGCAGAACTCGGTGCAGACGGCGTAGGCCGGCCGGCGGCCCGCAGGCCGCCGGGCCGCGCGGAACCCGTCGCGGAGCCCCGTGTGGAGGGGTCTCACGACGGGTTCACGCCGCTTGGGGGCGCGACGTCGCGGTCGCTGGCGCCCCTGAGAGGTGGGGGCGACCTCCGACGGCGGGTGTTTGCCCAGGTCGTGTCGCGGTCAGCTCGCGGTGCGCACGAACGTGGGCTCGGTCGCGGTCGACCGGTCGGCGTCGTAGGCATAGCCGAGCTCGGTGAACTCGTGGAGCTTGCGTGGGCTGCGGATGCGCTCGCGTACGAGCCAGCCGGCCATGGCGCCGCGGGCCCGCTTGGCGAGGAACGAGATCACCTTGAGCTCGTCGGGATTGGCCTGCGGGGCATCGAGGAAGCGGGGCGAGATCACCTTCGCACCGAGCGCCTTCGTGTCGACGACCCCGAAGTACTCCGTGCTGGCGAGATTCACGAGCACCGGCGGGCCGGGCGACTCGGCGAGATCCTCGGCCAGCAGGGCCGTGACGCGCTCGCGCCAGTAGGCGTAGAGCGTCTGCCCTGCGGGGTTCGCGAGCTTCGTCCCCATCTCGAGCCGGTAGGGCGCCATGAGGTCGAGCGGACGCAGCACGCCGTAGAGCCCGGAGAGGATGCGCAGGCCCTTTTGCGCTTCGGTGAAGTCGCGCTCGCCGAAGGTGCTGGCCTGCATGCCGGTGTAGACGTCGCCGGCGAAGGCGAGCACGGCGGGGCGCTCCCGTTTGGGCTCGAACGGCAGGGCGAAGTCGCGGTAGCGCTCGGCGTTGAGCGCGGCGAGGTCGTCGGAGATCGACATCATCCGCCCGATCTCTTCGGGAGAGAGCTCGACGAGCGCGTCGATGAGCTCCGCTGCGCCGTCGAGCAGCCGCGGCTGCGTGAATTTCTTCGTCGGGAGCCTGGAGTCGTAGTCGAGCGACTTGGCGGGGGAGAGGACGGTGAGCATGGTGCCCGACCGACCTTAGTGCCCGGCCGCCGAACGCCACGCCCGACCCAGATCCGCCCAGCTCGCAAACGCCGCACGGCAGCGACCACGGAAGCGCCGCCCCCGCCCCGGCGGAGGCCCCCGCAGCCGCTCAGGCCAGCTGCGTGCCGGTCTTGGAGTGGAAGTGCACGGCTTCTTCGACGCGCTCCACGTCCCGCACGGCGCCGGTGTCGGCGGAGGTCGCCATCGCCGCGTAGGCGCGCAGCGCGGGGGAGACGACCCGTTCGCGGTCGAGCGGGCGGTACCCGTGGCCGTTCTCGATGTGCTCGCGGCGCTCGGCCAGCACATCGCCGGGCACGTCGAGGACGATCGTGCGGTTCGGGATGTCGATGTCGATGATGTCGCCGGTCTCGACGAGGGCGATCGCGCCACCGGCAGCGGCCTCGGGCGACACGTGCCCGATCGACAGACCGGAGGTGCCGCCGGAGAAGCGGCCGTCGGTGATGAGCGCGCACTCCTTGCCGAGGCCCAGGCCCTTGAGGTAGCTCGTCGGGTAGAGCATCTCCTGCATGCCGGGGCCGCCGCGCGGTCCCTCGTAGCGGATGAGCACCACGTCGCCGCTCTTCACGCCGCCGCTGAGGATCAGGTCGACGGCGTCGTCCTGGCTCTCGACGACGACGGCCGGGCCGCGGAACTTCAGGATCGACTCGTCGACGCCCGCGGTCTTCACGACGCAGCCGCGTTCGGCGAGGTTGCCGTAGAGGATCGCGAGCCCTCCGTCCTGCGAGAACGCGTGCTCGCGGTCGCGGATCACGCCGTCGGTCTGGTCGGTGTCGAGCGTGTCCCAGCGCTCGCTCTGGGAGAAGGCGGTCGCGGAGCGCTTGCAGCCCGGCGCGGCGTGGAAGAGCTCGATCGCCGTCTCGCTCGCCGTCCCCGATCGGATGTCCCACGCGTCGAGCCATTCGTCGACGGTGCGCGAGTGCACGGTGCTCACGTCCTCGTTGAAGAGGCCGGCGCGGCGCAGCTCACCGAGGATCGCCGGGATACCGCCAGCGCGGTGCACGTCCTCCATCAGCGCGGTGCCGTTCGGCGCCGGCTTGCAGAGACAGGGCACGCGGCGCGAGATCTGGTCGATGTCGTGCATCGTGAAGTCGAGCTCGGCCTCGCGCGCGGCCGCCAGGATGTGGAGCACCGTGTTGGTCGACCCACCCATCGCGACGTCGAGAGCCATGGCGTTCTCGAAGGCGCCACGCGTCGCGACCGAGCGTGGGAGCACCGAGGCGTCATCCTCGCCGTACCAGCGGTTCGCGATCTCGACGACCGTGCGACCCGCGGCTTCGTACAGGTCCCTGCGGGCCGTGTGCGTCGCGAGGGTGGAGCCGTTGCCGGGGAGCGCGAGGCCGAGTGCCTCGGTGAGGCAGTTCATCGAGTTGGCGGTGAACATGCCCGAGCACGAACCGCACGTCGGGCAGGCGGCCTCCTCGAGGATCGCGATGTCCTCGTCGCTCACCTCGTCGGAGACGGCGTCGGCGATCGCGGTGATCAGGTTGACGCGCTTGCGCACGGTGCCATCGACGAGCACGGCCGTGCCGCCCTCCATCGGGCCACCCGACACGAACACCGTCGGGATGTTGAGCCGCAGGGCCGCGTTCAACATCCCCGGGGTGATCTTGTCGCAGTTGGAGATGCAGACGAGCGCGTCGGCGCAGTGCGCCTGCACCATGTACTCCACGCTGTCGGCGATCAGGTCGCGGGACGGCAGCGAGTAGAGCATGCCGCCATGGCCCATCGCGATGCCGTCGTCGACGGCGATCGTGTTGAACTCGCGCGGGATGCCGCCGGCGGCCGTCACGGCGTCTGCGACGACCTGCCCCACGGGCGCGAGGTGCGTGTGGCCCGGGACGAACTGGGTGTAGGAGTTCGCGATCGCGATGATCGGCTTCTTGCCCAGATCGCCCTTCGCGACGCCCGCCGCGAGGAACAGAGCGCGGGCACCGGCCATGTTGCGGCCGTGCGTGACGGTGCGAGAACGCAGGTGGGGCATGCCCCCAAGGCTAGAGGCATCTGCCACGTCCCGCGCTGCGAACCGCGGGCGACGCGCCAACCGACCGCGCGGTGGGCGCGTGCGGTCGCCGCACGCGCCCGAGACGGCTACCCGACCGACGGATCGGGTGCGCGGCGCGGGCGCGTCGCCGAGCGGGCCCGCTCGACGAGGAAGTCGGCCGTGCGGACGATCTCCGCGGAGAGCTCGTCGACATCCGGGATGGTGATCGGGTCGGCGGTGAGGCCGACGCGGATGGAGCCGCCGTACGAGACGGCCGCCGCAGCCAGACCGCGCTCGCCCGTCAGCGGCATGATGGGGAACACCGCGAGGAGCTGGCGGTCCAGGAGCGCACGCGTCTCACGCGGGCCCGGGACGTTCGCGATGAGGATGGAGCGACCGTCGCCGCCGGCGGCGAGGCGCGTCGCGTCGGCGAGGACCGTCGGCGCGGCGAAGCGGTACATCCGAGCGATCTCGTCGGCGCCGAGGGCGTCGCCCGACTCGACGGCACGGGCCGTGGCGGCCTGTACGGCGCGGAGGCTCTCGACGGGGTCGGCGCGGTGCAGCGGGAGCGGCATCTCCACGGGGTCCAGGCGCACGCCGCCGTCCTCGCCGCGCTTGGCGATCGGGACGAGCGCCGACACCGACAGGCCGTGGGCGCGCAGGCCCTGGGCGTGACGCCAGCGACGCACGCCGCCGGCGATCGATGCGACGACGGCATCGTGGATCGTGCCGCCGAAGCGATCGCGGACGATGCGCAGCTCCGACAGCGGGAGCGTGACGGTGCTGAAGGCGCGCTGCTGACCGCCGCTGCTGTCGAGCGGCTTGTCCTCGCGCCCGCGGCGCATCGCGGCCTCGAACACGGCCGAGCCGGCGTGCCGCGCGACCGAGGCCGCCACGTGCGACGGCTTGCGCGCGATCGAGGCGGCGGAGAGCGGCGCCTGGAAGAAGCGGTTCGCCAGCGAGCCGGCGCCCATCGCCGCGAGCTGGGCGTCGGACGGCGCCGGGCGGGGGAGCCAGCGCAGCGCCTCCTGCGACGGGCGGTCGGCGAAGAGGGCGGTGACGAGATCGACGCCGACACCGGTCTCGACGAGCGCGTACGAGGTCTTCGCGAGGATCGCGAAGTGGCCGCGCGCCAGGCCCTCGATCACCCACAGCTCCCAGAGCGGCTTCGTCACGTCGAGCGGGGTGGAGAGGATGCGGGCGACGTTGCGCTCGAGCAGCTCGTCGGTGCCGGGGCGTGGCAGCGCCGAGCGGCGCAGGTGGTAGTCGAGGTTGAAGGTCGGGTCGTCGATCCAGCGCAGCGGGCCGATCGGCGGGTCGACGACGCGCTGGCGCGTGCGGGGCGACGCCGAGAGACGGGCGCGGACGTGCGCGCGCAGCTCGTCGGCCGTGGGCGGTGGGCCGTCGAAGATCAGCAGCGTGCCGACATGCAGCCGGCCGGCGTCTCCGCGCTTGAACAGCGCTGCGTCGTTGCGTTCGAGCTCGTCGGCGTACCCCATGTGCGCCGCCGAGTCTAAACTCGCCGCCGTGCTCCGTCACGACTGCATGCCTTCCGTCGCTTCGATCACGCCGCGCCGAGCGCGCGCCTGCGCCCGATGAGGGCCCTGATCGTCGGGGCGGGAGCACGCGGTCTGGTGCTCGCCGAGCACATGCGCGCCCGCGGTGATGCCGCCCGCATCGTCACCCGCAGGCCCGAGCGTCGCGCCGAGATCGAGGCCGTCGGCGGGGAGTACCTCGAGGGAGACCCGGATCGCATCGGCACGCTCCGCTACGCCTGTGAGAACGTGACGATCCTCGTCTGGGCGCTCGGCACCGCGTGGTCGGACGACCCGGCCGACGACGAGCGGATCGCCGACCTGCACGGTTCGCGGCTGCAGATGATGCTCGAGCGCACGATCGACACGACGGTGCGTGGCGTGCTCTACGAGAACGCCGGCTCCTTGCCGGACGGCCACTTCGCGAGCGGCCGCGAGGTCATGGAGCGGATGTGCCGCAAGAACGAGATCCCGTTCGCGTTCCTGGATGCCGACCCGACGGACCACGAGGCCTGGGCGAGCGCGGCCGACGAAGCCGTCGCGGGGTTGCTCGCGCAGGATCGCGGGTAGATTCCCCCGCCGTGCCCGAGGCGACGACACCCCCCGTCATCGACCAGCCGAACGTCATCGAGGTCCGCGGCCTCGAGAAGCGCTTCGGCGACTTCGAGGCAGTCCGCGGACTCGACCTGACCGTCCGCCGCGGCGAGGTCCTCGCGATCCTCGGCCCGAACGGCGCCGGGAAGACGACGACGATCGAGATCCTCGAGGGGTACGGTGAGCGCGACGCTGGCGACGTGCGCGTGCTCGGCGTCGACCCGGCCGGTGCGCCGCGCGCGCTGCGCGAGCGGATCGGCATCGTGCTCCAGGAGTGCGGCATCGACCGCTTCCTGACCTGCCGCGAGGTGCTCCAGCAGCACGCGAGCTTCTATCCCGATCCGCGCGATCCCGACGAGCTCCTCGAGCTCGTCGGCCTCACCGAGAAGGCAGGGGAGCGCGTGAAGCGCCTCTCGGGTGGTCAGCAGCGCCGCCTCGACCTCGCCCTCGGCATGGTCGGCAACCCCGAGCTGCTGTTCCTCGACGAGCCCACCACCGGGTTCGACCCGCAGGCCCGCCGACAGGCCTGGGAGATCGTGCAGGCGCTCGCGAGCGGCGGCACCACGGTGCTCCTCACGACGCACTACCTCGAAGAGGCGCAGGTGCTCGCGGACCGCGTCGTCGTCTTCTCCCGCGGCGAGGTCGTCGAGACGGGCACGCCCGCCGAGCTCTCGGCCCGGACCGGGGTGGTGCAGATCGCCTACGAGCCGGCCGCCGGTCAGCCGCTCCCCGAGTTGCCCGAGGGTGCCGTGCTCGCCGACGGCCGCTGGCAGGCCGAGGTGACTGAGGACGCCGTCACGAGGGTGCTGGCCGCGCTCTCCGGCTGGGCCGTCGCCAGCGGCGTCGAGCTGGGTGGCCTCACGGTCACGCGGCCGTCGCTGGAGGACATCTACCTCGCGCTCATCGCCGAGGAGAACGAGGAGATCGCCGATGCGTGAGCTGCGGCTCCTCATCCGCCAGATCGGGTACGAGCGCCGCTCGTTCTTCCGCAATCCGGCCGCGGCCGGATTCACGCTGATCTTCCCGGTGATGTTCCTCGTCATCTTCGGGTTGCTCTACGGCGGACAGACCTACGACCTGCCCTCCGGCAAGGTCGACGCGATCCAGTACCAGCTCGCGCAGATCCTGGTGTTCAGCGTCGTCGGCACCACGTTCGTCGGACTCGTCACGAGCCTCGCGATCCGCCGCGACAGCGGCGAGCTCAAGCGCAAACGCGGGACCCCCGTGTCGGCCGTCGTGATCCTCGGAGGCGTGATCGGCAACGGCGTGCTGCTCTCGGCGATCATGAGCGTGCTCGTCGTGACGCTCTCCGTCGTGCTCTTCGGCGCCGACCTCCCGCTCGCGCACGTGCCCGCGCTCGTCGTGAGCATCGTCGTCGGCGCGCTCACGTTCTGCGCGCTCGGCTGCCTCGTCGCCGCGATCGTTCCCAACGGCGACTCGGCCTCGGCCACCGCCAACCTCGTGATCTTCCCGCTCTACTTCCTCTCGGGGATCTTCATCCCCGACGTGCCGGACAGCATCGAGTCGTTCGCCGGTCACTTCCCGCTGCGCCCGTTCCTGCTCAGCCTCGCGAGCGTGTTCGACACGAAGGCGACGGCGGGCCCGGACTGGGGGCAGCTCGCGATCGTCGCGGTCTGGGGCGTGATCGCCGCCGCGCTCGCCGTGCGGTACTTCCGCTGGTCGCCGCGCCGCTGACGGCCGGGACCGGCGCCGGTTCGACCGGCACCGCCCAGCGCGCGCGAGCGCGCCAGCACGGGGAATCCGAGACACGTCACAGTGGGCGCCCGATTGGCCGATAGGGTGGCTCAGAACCCCCGAGGAGGACGATGTCGATCTTCTTGACCGGCGCCACTGGCCTGATCGGTCGGCACCTTGTCGAGGTGCTGCTCCGAGATACCGATGCAACGCTGCACCTGCTGGTGCGCGAGGCCTCGTTGCCGAAGCTGGACGCGCTGATCGAGAAGTGGCCGAAGGGCGGCCGCGACCGGATCGTGCCGGTCGTCGGCGATCTCGATGCCCCGGCGCTCGGCCTGGACCGCGACTGGATCCGCGAGCACGCCGGCAAGATCGAGCACTTCTTCCACCTCGCTGCGCTCTACGACCTCTCCGCCAGCGCCGCCGACAACGCGCGGGCGAACGTCTACGGCACCCGTCATGCCGTGGATGCCGCAGGTCTCCTGAACGCCGGCTGCCTGCACCACATCTCCTCGATCGCCGTCGCCGGCCGCTTCGACGGCGTGTTCCGCGAGGACATGTTCGACGAGGGGCAGGACCTCCCGACCGCCTACCACCGCACCAAGTTCGAGGCGGAACGCATCGTGCGCGACGAGAACGACGTGCCGTGGCGGATCTACCGCCCGTCCGTCGTCGTCGGCAACTCGTGGACCGGCGAGATGGACAAGGTCGACGGCCCGTACTACCTGTTCCCGCTGATCCGCCGCATCAAGTCGGTCGTGCCGCCGTGGGTGCCCGTCGTCGCACCCGACGTCGGCGACACGAACATCGTGCCCGTCGACTACGTGGCCGAGAGCATCGCCCACCTCTCGCAGGTGCCCGGGCTCGAAGGCCGCGCCTTCCACCTGACGAACCCGTCGCCGCAGCGCGTCGTGGACGTGTGGAACGCGTTCGCGAGCGCCGCCGGGGCGCCGCAGGTGTCGGCCGCCGTCGACCGCCGCCTCACGTCGTTCGTGCCGACGGAGGCCGTCGACCTCGTCGTCCGCGGCGCCGCGCTCAAGCCGCTCCGCAAGCTCGCGACCGAGCCGTTCGGGATCCCGGAGGAGGTGCTCGGCGAGCTCGCCTTCGCGCCCGTCTTCGACTCGGCCGACGCTCGCCGCATCCTCGCGGCCGCGAGCATCGATCCGCCGCACCTCGACGACTACGCCGGGCGCCTCTGGGAGTACTGGGACCAGCACATGGAGCCCGTCCGCCCCAAGGTCGGCCGCAAGCAGAAGGCGGCGCTCCGCGGCAAGACCGTCCTCATCACCGGCGCCTCCTCCGGCATCGGCCGCGCGACCGCGCTCAAGGTGGCTGCCGCCGGGGGCGTGCCCCTGCTCGTCTCCCGCGGACGCGAGAAGCTCGAAGAGGTCCAGGCCGAGATCGAGGAACAGGGCGGCACGGCCCACGTGCACCCCTGCGACCTCTCCGACCTCGAGGCCATCGACCGCCTCGTCGACGAGGTCACGAGCGAGCACCAGGTCGACGTGCTCGTGAACAACGCCGGGCGCTCCATCCGTCGCTCCGTCTCGCTGTCGTACGACCGCTTCCACGACTTCGAGCGCACCATGCACCTCAACTACTTCGCGCCGGTGCGCCTCACGCTCGGACTGCTGCCGTACATGGTCGACCAGGGCCACGGCAACGTCGTGAACGTCACGACGATCGGCGTCACCACGCTCATCCCGCGCTTCTCGGCGTACATCGCCTCCAAGTCCGCGCTCGACGCGTTCAGCCAGGTCATCAACAGCGAGATGGTGAGCAACAAGGTCACCATCACCTCCGTGCGCATGCCGCTCGTGCGCACGCCGATGATCACCCCGACGAAGGCCTACGACTACTTCCCGGCCATCAGCCCGGAAGAGGCTGCGGACCTCATCATCGAAGGCATCGCCGACCGCAAGCGCACCGTCGACACCGGCATGGGCCACTTCTCGCAGGTGCTGCACGCCACCACGCCGCGCTTCGCCGACCGCGTCAAGCACATCGGGTTCCGGCTCTTCCCGGACTCCAACGCGGCCCTCGGCACCGCCAGCGACAAGTCCGCCTCCCAGGGCACCCTGGAGCAGCGCGTCGTCGCCGCCCTGCTCCGCGGCATCCACCTCTGAGCGTCGTCCGGACGGCGCCTCGCATTCGCGCTGGAGCCCCCGGGGCCTCGACGGGCGGGCGAGGCCCCTTGCGCTCCCGGGTCCTCCATCCCGCGCACGATCCACCATCCGGTCGGCACTCAGCCGACTGCGGCACCCAGCGCGTGATCAGGCGTAGACGTTCGCCGAACCGGGGATGATGGGCGCTAGCCGGATCAGCAGCTCGTCGAGGATGCGGGCGGTGGCGCCCCAGACCTGGCGCTCCTCGTCGAGCGGGAAGACGGGCATGTCGAGCGCCTCGCCGTCCGAGCGCTCGAAGCGGTGGACGTACCGTGCCGCGACGAGATCGGTGAGCTTGGGCTCGGCGACCTCCGCGACCTCGCTCACCTGCGCGACCCACTCCGGCGGTGCGGCGATCAGCCCGACGTAGGGGGTGATGGCGTACCCCGTCTTGTAGGTGGTGGTGGGCGGGAGGCTGCCGACCACCTCGACGAGGTCGGCGGCGATCCCGACCTCTTCGTGCGCTTCGCGCAGGGCCGTCGCCAGCGGGCCGTCATCATGCGGCTCCGGGCGCCCGCCCGGGAACGAGAACTCGCCGGCGTGCTTCGTCAGCTCCGGGCTGCGGCGCGTCAGGAGCACCCGCAGGTGATCGTCGCCGGCGATGAGCGGGACGAGCACCGACGCGGGCCGGTCGCCGTCCATCGGCTGCCAGATGCGGCGCTCGTGGACCGTCGGCCCGGCCGCGATCAGCTCGGCGAGTCGTGCGGCGCTGGGCGTGGTGCCCCGTCCGCTCACGCGCGCGTGCGGCGCTCCACCCGCTCGGTGAACATGGCCTCCCCCTCGAGCGTGCGGTGGATCGGGCACTTGGCCGCGATCACCTTCAGCTTCTCGACCTGCTCGTCGGTGAGACCGTCGGGCAGTCCCAGCACCATCTCGAACTGGGTCGGCGCACCGCGCTCGGCCGGCTGGAACTCGACCTCGACGGTGAGGTCGTCGAGGTTCCAGCCCTTCCGCTCGGCGTAGAGCTGCATCGTGATCGCGGTGCAGCTGACGAGCGATGCGGCCATGAGCTCCTGCGGCGTCGGCCCCGAGCCGGCGCCACCCTTGTCGGTGGGCTCATCTGCGACGAGGCGGTGGTTGCCGACCTCGATGACGTGGCGAAAACCGCCTTGGGCGTGGGAGACCGCTCGCATACCTGGAATGTAGCTGGACTCGGGCCACGGGCTCGCCGCGTCGACCGGGGAGGCCGAGCGGCGGGGTCGGGTCGGACGAGGTCGCGCCGCGACGCGCTGCCCGGGCCGTGGCGGGCTAGTGGCGGGAGCCGAAATCCGTGGTGTACGTCGCGCCGGCCGAGGCGGCGGCAGCGGTGGCGACGGGGGCGCCGGCGGCGATGCCGATCCCGATCTCCTTGAAGCTCGGCGTGAGGATGTTCGCCTTGTGCCCCGGCGAGTGCATCCACGCGTCGACGATGGCCGCAGGGGTGGCGCGTTGACCGGTGCCCCAGGCGATGTTCTCCCCGAGCGACCAGCGGCGGGCGCCCTTCGTGTAGCGCGTCTTCTTCACGCGGGAGGTGAGGGTGGAGCCGGTCGGCGACACGTGGTCGAAGAACTGCTGCTTCACCATCGCCTTCGAGAAGCGAACGGCCGCCTTCTCCAGCTTGCGGTGGGCCTTCAGCGGCACGAGGCCGGCGGCAGCGCGCTCCTCGTTCAGGAGGCAGAGCGTCGCATCCGAGAGCTGCTGCGCCGACACCTGGGCCGGTGTGGCATCTGCGTTCGCGCAGTCGGAGCCGGCAGCCGCCGCCGGGCTGGTGGAGGTGAGCCCGGCGGCAAGCGCCATGGCGATGATCGATGAGGTCGTCCGTGCCCGCATGGTGATTTCGCTCGCAGCGTGGAAGACGTCCGTGCCCTCCGTTCGGGGTTCGCTGCGACTGCAAGGGTCATCGGTGTAAGCAGGGTTTGAGAAAGCACGCGGCCGAGATCTGGACGTTCCGCCGGACGTCCCTTCGGACGGATGTCCAAATGGCACATCGGCGGCGAACAGGCGTCCAGAGCCCTCTCCAGGGCGGCAAAGCACCTGTTAGCGGTGTAAAACTGGTGTGACCTGTTCGTGGCGCGTGGGCGCACACGGTTCGAGTCGACGTGCAGGGCGCTGGTGGCGCGGCCCCCGAGGCGTGTTCGGGGGGTCGATTGCGCGGTGCGGCGCCTCGCCGGGCGGGACGGTGCAGCGCGGGAGGGGTCGAGGCGCGTACGCTGTCGGAGCAATCCGCGCGGGGCGTGGCGCAGCTTGGTAGCGCGCCTGCTTTGGGAGCAGGAGGTCCTCGGTTCGAATCCGGGCGCCCCGATACGCGGAAGCAGAGCCCCCGTAGCTCAGTTGGATAGAGCGGCGGATTTCTACTCCGCGGGTCGGGGGTTCGAATCCCTCCGGGGGTGTTCGGCGTCAGGCGCGAGGGTGTGGTCGCGTTGCCGCGCGCACGTAGAGCGGGTGCCGCGGGGCGCCCGACCGGGTGCAGCCGAGGTCGGCGGTGGCCGTGGGCTGCAGCAGTTCGTGGGCGCGGTCGGCGCGCAGCACGCACAGTGCGTTGGCGCCCCACGCCTCGATGACCAGGTCCGATCGCGCGGCGACGTCGCGGAGTGCGAGATCGGCGTCCGGGTGGTTGCGCTCGCGGGCGCGAGCGAGCCGGCGCGGGTCGGTGGAGGCGAGGGTGAAGAGGTTGGCGACGAGCAGGCCGCCAAAACCCCATGTACGGGCGAAGCCGATGCACCGCCGGATGGTTGGATCATCGCGCTCGGCGTCCGCGACGGAGGGGTTGAGCATCACGAACCCGACGAGGCCCGTGCCGCCATCCCAGTGGCGTTCGAGCAGCAGGCGGTGCGCGCCGCAGCTCGACCAGCGTGCCGACCGCCGGATCGACGGTCGCGCGGATGGGGCGGGGGCGGCCATCGCCGCGAGCGTAGCCGCGTCCGCCAGCCGCCGCGCGCGATCTCGGCATCCCAGCTATATTTCGCTCCAGCGCGGTGGGCGTAGCTCAGTTGGTAGAGCTCCTGGTTGTGGTCCAGGCGGTCGCGGGTTCGAGCCCCGTCGCTCACCCCTCGTGCATGAAGGCCCGCCTCGGCGGGCCTTCGTCGTTCTCGGGGCGTCCTAGCCTGCGTCGCGCAGCCGCTGCACGAGCCCGGTGCCCGAATCGGCGTTGGTGATCCGAACCCGGGGCAACTCGTACTTGCCGTTCGAGCGGCCGGCGAGACCGGGCTCCACCGTGGTCGCGCCGGCGTAACCGGCGGCTTTCACCGCCGCGATCACGCGAGCGTCGTACTTGCCGGCGGGGTAGCAGAAGTACTGCGGCGCGGTGCCGAAGATCTGCTTGATCTGCACGCGCGAGTCGTCGAGCTCGGTCTTCAGCTGTTCGGCCGACACGTTCCGCAGGTCGGGGTGGGTGAGGGTGTGGGAGTCGATCTCCCAGCCCTCGTTCGCCATCTCGAGCGCGAGGTGCCTCGGAAGGCCGTCCTTGCCGAGGTTCTTGAGCTCGAGGTTGAGGACGCCGGGCCAACCGTACTTGCGCAGGGTGGGGGCGGCGACGGTCGCATGCGAGAGGTAGCCGTCGTCGAAGCTCACGATCACGGGCTTCGGAGGGAGGGGGCCGCCCGTCTCCCAGGCGCCGAACGCGGCCTTGAGCGTGATCCCCTGGTAGCCGGCGGCCTTCAGGGCGGCCATCTGCTCGCGGAACCGCTCCTTGCTCACCCACAGATCCGGCAGGCTCGAGCCCGACGGCGTGCCGAGCACGTGGTACATCAGGATCGGGATCCGCGCCTGGCGCGCCTTCTCTCCGCGGATCGACGGTCCGCCGGGGGTGGTGGTGCGCGTGGTCGACGTGCCACCGCCGCGGTTCGCCTTCGTGCGCTCCGACGGCGTGGTCGTGATGCGCTGCGGCGGGCTGTCGTCCTCGCCCGGTCCGGCGAGGAGCAGGCCGGCGGCGACGCCGCCCACACCGGCGATCAGCGCGCCGAGCGCGAGCGGTAGTGCGGCTGAGCGACGACGCGATCCCACCGTCGATGCATACCGCACCGGGCCACGGGCAGGCCCCGTGCCCACCCCGATCCGGCCCTGTCACAGCGAAGTCCATCGTGCGTGTCGTGCCCGCGGTGGTCTGCGGCCACGATCACGAACGGGGCCCCCGTCGACCGCCACCGACGGCCCGCTCGAGAACGCAGAGGCCCCCGAGGCCGGTTGACAGAGGGCGACCTGCCGCCGCCGGCCAAGCAGATCGCGGGTCCTCGCCTGCATGGACGCGCGCGCCCGCCGCCGCGGAGTCACCGGCACGGCTTGGCAGACTGCGAGCGGTGACGACCAGCACGCCTGCCTCCACCACGCTCACCGGACCAGGCGGGCGCCTCGTCGCCGCCGTGCTGCCCGGCGCCGGGATGCTGATTCCGTCGCTCAGCTGGGACGGCCACGAGCTGCTCGGTCAGCGGCGTGGCGTGAGCGCCTACCTCGAAGCGGGCAAGACGATGGGGATCCCGCTGCTCGCGCCCTGGGCCAACCGCGTGTGGCCCGAGCGGTTCACCGTCGGTGGCGTGCCCGTCGACCTCGGAGGCGAGCATCCCGGTCTGCGCCGCGACCCCAACGGGCGACCGATCCACGGCCTGCTCGCCGCCGATCCGGGTTGGGCGATCGACCAGGTCGCCACGGACAGGCTCCTGGCAACGCTCGACTTCGGCGCCCGACCGGAGCTGCTCGCCGCGTTCCCGTTCCCGCACCGCCTGACCTACGGCGTGACCGTGGAAGCGGCGGCCCTGGTCCTCGAGCTCACGGTCACGCCGACGGCCGAGGTGTCCGTGCCCGTCGCTCATGGCCTGCACCCGTACCTGGCACTCCCGGGCGTGCCGCGCGCGGAGTGGCACGTGGCGCTGCCGGCACGCACGCACCTCGCGCTCGACGACCGTGGCCTTCCGACCGGAGCCTCGGAGCGGCAGGCCGCATGGGGTGGCGCGCTCGGTGCCCGCGTGTTCGACGACGCCTACGACGGCCTCGCGCCCGGAGCCGTGTTCACGGTGAGCGGCGGCGGATGGCGTATCGACACCACGTTCGAGGCGGGGTACCCGGCCGGCCAGCTCTTCGCCCCGGGCGACGACGCCGTCGTGTGCTTCGAGCCGATGGCCGCGCCGACGAACGCGCTCGCCACGGGCGAGGGGCTCCGCCTGGTCGCGCCCGGCACGGTCGACACCGCCCGCGTGCGGATCGCCCTGGAGGCCGCGCCGGCCTGAAACGACCCGCCAGTGCTGGTTGTTCCAGTCGTGGTCGCCGATCCCCGACGAACGTCCACCGGGCCTGAACGCCCCTCAAACCGGGGTGGTGGGGCGTCGAGTACCCAGGCAACCGCCGTGGGCCTCCCACCCGTGGCGGCTGCTTCCCGCGAACGCGCCCCCACGCACCCAGAGGTTCCCGCCCCGATGTTGAGGTCCCAGGCACGACGACGACGCCACGCCGACGGTCATGCGACCGATCTGCCCGTCGACCTGCACGGCCGCACCGCCACGCTCTCGGCCGTCCCCGCCGCCCGTCAGGTCTCGCCGCTGCAGGCCGTGCCGTCGCCCTCGGATCACGCCGACCAGGCTCGTCGCCAGCATCAGCGCCTCGCCGTCGCCGCGCACCTCTCCGGTCAGCTCGCCCCGCTGCAGAGCCCCACGTCGATCGCCGAGCGCGCGGTCGGCGAGCTGCACACCGCCTTCCAGTTCCACCTCGCGGTGATCCAGCGCCTCGAGGGCGAGACGCTCCGCGTGCTCGCCGCTGCCGGTCCGCTCGTCGAGCAGCTCGGCTTCCTCGCGTTCGAGCAGTCGGTCAACGTCGGGGTGAACGGGCGCGTCGCGCGCACCGGACGTCTCGCGTTCGTGCCGGACACCCGCCACGACTCCGACTACCTCCGCCGTGATGCTGCGACCGACCCGGGCTCGGAGCTCTCGCTGCCGATCATCGTCGACGGTCGCATCTGGGGCGTGATGAACCTCGAGCAGGTCGAGGCGCACGCGTTCGATGCCGATGATCTCCTGCTCGCCGAGGCGGTCTGCTCACAGGTCGGCGCCGCACTGCACCGTGCCGAGCTGTCGGCCGAGGTCGAGGCCACGGTCGCCAACACGCTCGGCACGCTCATCGACGTGCTCGAAGCGAAGGACGCGTACACCGCACAGCACGCCCGCGACGTGGTCGACCTCTCCGAACGCGTTGCCCGCCGGCTCGGCCTGACCGACCGCGAGCTACGCGACGTGCACTACGCGGCGATCCTGCACGACATCGGCAAGATCGCGGTCCCGAGCGACATCCTGCGCAAGCCGGGCAAGCTCACCGTCGACGAGTTCGAGCAGATCAAGACGCACAGCGATGTGGGCGGGCGCCTCCTGGAGCGCATCCCGTTCACGCGGAGCGTCGCTCCGCTCGTCCGCGCGATCCACGAGCGATTCGACGGCGGCGGCTACCCCGACAACCTGTCGGGCGACGACATTCCGCTCGGCGCCCGGATCGTCGGCACCTGCGACGCGTTCGACGCGATGATCACCGACCGTCCGTACCGCAACGGCATGCCGGCCGAGGACGCGGTCGCCGAGCTCCACCGCTGCGCCGGCACGCAGTTCGACCCGAAGGTGGTCGATGCGCTGGTGCACGAGCTCGCAGACGGCGCGGCCTGACCGGCACCGCGCTGCGCCTCCGTCTTCGGCGTGGCTCCGTCAGCTGGAGGGGCCGAACCGCTCGGTGCGGATCGCACGCGCGTCGACGCCCTCCGCCATCAGCAGGTGGCTCGCATGGTCGACGAAGCCCGAGCCACCGCAGATGAAGATCGCGGGCGGCGCGGAGGGGAGGTCGTCGAGCAACTCGGCCGCCAGTGCGCTGCCCATGCGCCCGCGCCAGCCGTCCCAGCCGTCCGGCGCCCCGCGCGTGACGGTGTGGAGCAACCGCAGCGAGCCGGCGGCGTCGAGCATGGCCAGCTCCTCGGCGAAGGGAAGCTCGGCCGCGGTGCGCGTGGAGACGAGCAGTCGCACATCGGTGCCGGTGGCGGCGGCCACCGCCTCGCGCGCCATCGCCATCAGCGGCACGAGCCCCGAGCCCCCGGCGAGCATCAGCAGCGGGCCCGGATCGGTGGGGCGCCACGTGAACCAGCCGCCCACGGGACCGCGCACCTCGAGCTCGTCGCCTGCCCGGGCGATGTCGACGAGCCACGGCGACACCTCGCCGTCGTCGAGCCGCTCGACGGCGAGGTCGAGCACGCCGGACGACGGGGCTGATGCGATCGAGTACGCGCGGTTCGCCTGGTAGCCATCCTGCGCGGTGAGGCGCACGTCCACACGCTGTCCCGCCACGTGTCCGGGCCAGCGATCGGCCCCGATCCGCAAGGTCGCGATCCGGGGGGTCTCGTCCCACCGGTCGAGCACGCGCGCCGGCCGCCAGCGCGACGTGTCGGGGTCGAGGTCGGCGGTGATCATTCGAACGCCGCTCCGTACCGCTCCTCGCGCCACGGATCGCCACGGTCGTGGTAGCCGTTCTCCTCCCAGAAACCCGGCTCGTTCTGCACGGTGACGGTGAGCCCCCGCACCCACTTGGCGCTCTTCCAGAAGTACAGGTGCGGCACGAGCAGCCGCGCCGGGCCGCCGTGCGCGGGCGCGAGCGGCGCGCCGTCGTACCGATCGACGACCCAGGCGCGCCCGCCGAGCACGTCGTCGAGGGGGAGGTTGGTCGTATAGCCGCCGTCGCACCATGCCTGGACGAATCCACCGCCGGGCTCGATCCCGGCAAAGAACGCGTCGACCGGCACACCCGACCAGGTGGTGTCGAGCTTCGACCAGGTCGTCACGCAGTGGATGTCGGTGGTGACCTGCTCGCGCGGCATGGCCTGGAACTCGTCCCAGGACCATCGGCGCCCGGCGGAGACGGCCCCGTCGAGTGAGAAGCTCCAGCGCGCGGTGTCGACCTGCGGCGTGGGGCCGTAGGTGAGCACCGGGAAGTCGCGAACCAGGTGCTGCCCCGGCGGGATGCGGGTGGCGTCGACGCCCTCGCGGCGACGGCCCTTGAAGCCTCTCGAAACCGGCGGCACGGGCCTCAACCGGGCTCGACGCCGGCGAAGTCGGGGATCAGCGCGGCGACCGTGATGTCGTCGAGTTGCGCCACGACCGAGTCGGTCAGCTGCTGGTCGAGCACGGTGAGGGCCGTGGTGACGCCCCTGCCGACCGGACAGCCGGGCTGCACCCCGTGCAGGCCGAACACGGGCGACTGGCCCTGCACGGCTCGCCACACGTCGCCGAGGCTGACGGCGGAGGCGGAGCGCGTGAGGTGCCAGCCGCCCTTCGCCCCGGGGCGGGAGGTGACGAGCCCGGCCTCGCGCAGGCGGCCGAGGACGCGACGGATGTGGACCGGGTTCGCCGCGATGCTCCGCGACATCTGCTCGGAGCTCTGGGGAGCCCCGCCCTCCGATGTCAGCAGCGTGAGCGCGTGGACGGCGACCGCGAACTGCGCGTTGAGCGGGCCGGGCATACGACCATCCTAGCGCGAACCGCAATCGGTCCTGCTACGGTTGAATCGTAGTCGTTCTGAGTACGAATACGCACCGTCTGCCCTCGACCAAGGACCCCGCCATGTCGATCGTCGCCATCACCGGAGCCTCCGGCCAGCTCGGCCGCCTCGCCACCGAGTTCGCTCTCGAGCGCATTGCGCCCGAGCAGCTCGTCCTCCTGACCCGCTCGCCGGAGCGCCTTGCCGACCTCGCCGAGAGGGGCGTGCAGGTGCGGGCCGCCGATTTCGACCAGCCGGAGACCGTCGAGGCCGCGCTCGCGGGCGTCGACCGCCTCCTGCTCGTGAGCACCGATGCCGTCGGCGCTCGCATCGAGCAGCAGAAGGGCGCGATCGCCGCTGCGAAGGCCGCCGGCGTGCAGCACGTGCTCTACACCTCGCTCCCCAGGCCGGAGGCGGGGAACCCGGCGCTCGTCGCCGCAGAGCACCGCGGCACCGAGGAGGCCCTGCTCGAGAGCGGTCTCACCTACACGTTCCTCCGCAACAACCTCTACTCCGAGCTGCAGCTGCGGGAGGGCGCCGGCGCGGTCGCCCAGGGCAAGCTCGTCACGAACGCCCCCGACGGCAAGGTCGCATGGCTGAGCCGGGTCGACCTCGCGCGCGTCGCCGCCGTCACCCTCACCGACGAGTCGGGCCATGAGAACAGGGCCTACGAGCTCAACGGCGCGCAGGCGTTGACCCGCCGCGAGTTCGCCGCGCTCCTCGCCGAGATCACGGGGACGTCGATCGAGGTCGTCCCGGTCGACGACGCCAGCCTCACCGCCGGGCTCGAGGCCGCTGGTCTGCCGGAGTTCCTCGTCCCCGTGCTCGTCAGCTTCGGCACCGCGGCCCGCGAGGGCTGGCTCGGCGAGGCGAGCGACATCGTCGAACGCCTGACCGGCACGCCGTCCACGCCGCTGCGCGACACCCTCGTCGCCGGCAGGGACGCGCTGCTCGCGACGCCCGCGCACTGACGGCGGGCCGAACGGGCCGGTGCCGGCGCGCGACGGCTCGGCCGTCCTCGCGTGGGCACCGGCCCGAGGTCGAGGCCCGTCGAGCACGTCCTCCCGGCCGACGGCGCCGTGCGCCCCCGCGCCGACGGCTCGGCGCACTGGGCGCTCGTGCACGTCGCCGACATCGCCGACCTCTACCTCCGAGCGCTCGACGGCGCCTCGGCCGGAATGCGCTACCTCGGTGTCGCCCAGACCCTTCCGCGCAGAGCCATCGCCGAGGCCCTGGCCCTCGACCCGCGGCTCGCCTCCGCCAGGGCACAGATCGAGCTCGGTTGGTCGCCGGCCCACACCGACCTCTCCGATGGCGCCGAGAACTCGGCGTGCGGCTGCACGCCGACCTGCGCGTGCAGCCGGATCCGCTCGGTACCGTCAGACGGCGCCTGCCGTTGTGGGCCCCTTCCCATGCCCGTCTGCGAACGCCGCTCCATCGCCCGCCCGGCCGCCGTGGCCATCACCGTGACGGCCGCCCCCTTCGTGCTCTGGAGCGCCCTGCCGCTGGGCGCGAGCGGCGCCACGCAGTCGCAGGTGGAAGGACGGATCGACCGCGGCAAGGCCCGCGAATCGAGCCTGCGTTCCGCTGCGCAGCGCCTCGGCAAGCTCGAAGCGATCGCCGAGAAGGGCGTCGCCGTGCTCCAGAAGCGCCAAGCCGACGCGCAGTCCGAGCTCGAACGCTGGGAGGCCAAGCTGGCGAACACGGAGACGCGCCTCGATGCCTCCCGCAAGCGCCTCGCCAGCGAGCAGCGCCGCCTGCGCCGTGACCGCACGGTGCTCGCCGGCAACCTCAAGGCCACCTACCAGCGCGGCCAGGCCGACCTCGCCACCGTCGTCCTCGAATCCGGCGGGTTCGCCGACCTCCTCGATCGCGTCCAGTACGAGAGCTCGCTGCGCCAGAGCAACGCCTCGATCCTCGACCACGTCAAGGACGCCAAGGCCCGCACCCAGAAGATCGAGCGCAGCCTCAACAAGATCGTGCCCGAGCAGCGCGAGGAGACGGCCGCCGTCCGCCGTGAGCGCGACGCCGTCGCCCAGCGCACCGCGGCCCTCGAGGAGCGCAAACGGGCGCTCGCCGAGGCCAGGGCAGCCCGGCTCCTCGCGCTCAAGAGCGCGACGAAGGACCGCCGTCGCGCCGAGCGCACCCTCAAGCGCCTCATCGCCCAGCAGGAGAAGGCCTCCGTCGACAAGTCCGGCCCCGGCGGCCCGTGGGCCATTCCGTGGGCGATCGTCCAGTGCGAGTCCGGTGGCCAGAACCTCCCGCCGAACTGGGCCGGCGCGTCTGGCTACTACCAGTTCATGCCCGCCACCTGGAAGGGCATGGGCGGCAGCACGAGCGATGCCTACAAGGCCACGAAGGCCGAGCAGGACCGCCTTGCCGCCAAGCTCTGGGCCGGCGGCGCGGGCGCCCGCAACTGGGACTGCGCGGCGATCGTCGGGCTGATCTAGGGGCCCCGCTCAGGGGAGGCGCCCGACCGCTGGTGGTCAGGCGCCGAGCGCCTCGCGCTTGGCCTTGCCGTGGCCGATGATCGCGCCGGGAGGGCCGGTCGTGACGAGCGTGAGGACCGGGTACCACCAGCCCCACCACTTGTTGGCGACGCCCCAGTAGGTGAGGCCGAGCTCGAGCATGAAGCCGATGCCGTGCGGCATGCCGAAGATCTTCTTGAGCGACGGATCGCCGGCGGCGAGGCCGTAGATGAGCGGCAGGAAGAGCAGCAGGTCGATCACGCCGATGATCAGGATCGCCTTGAGGACCTTCGCGCGGAGCGCGAGATCGTCGGGCGCTTCGGTCGGCTGCGCGGGATCCAGGGTGGGGGAGGCGGACATGGCTTCGCATCATCCCGGGCGCGGCCGCGCGGTGCGCCGCCCGACCGTGCGCTGTGACGCATCGCGCACGGCGATCCGGCCATACCGGAGGCAGACCCGCCCCGGTCGGGCTCAGCCCGCGAGCCCCGAGCGTTCGAGCAGCTCCTCGGCGAGCGCCAGCGACGAGGTCGCCGCTGGCGACGGCGCATTGCGCACCCACGCCACGCCGCCATTCGTCTCCACCCGGAAGTCGTCGACGAGCGAACCGTCGCGATCCACGGCCTGCGCCCGCACGCCGGCCGCAGCCGGCCGCACGTCGGCGACGGTGAGCCCCGGGAGGTACCGCGCCGCCTCGGCGACGAACCGTTCCGTCGTCCGCGACCGTCGCAGCTCCGCCAACCCCGTACGCCAGTGGCGGCGCGCGAGGCGCCAGCTGCCGGGCCACCGCGCGAGGTCCCGCAGGTCGGCAGCGCTCCGCGCGCCGCGGGCGTAGCCCTCGAGCGCCAGCGCCGGCACCGCGTTGGGGCCGACGAGCACGGCGCCGTCGACGCGCCGCGTGAGGTGGATCCCGAGGAACGGGAAGGCCGGATCGGGCACCGGGTAGATCAGGCCGCGCACGCGGTCGCGCCGCTCTGGCACCACCTCGAAGTACTCCCCGCGGAACGGCACGATCCGCGGCTCGCTCGCCGCGCCCGACGCCCGGGCCAGTCGGTCGGCGTGCAGCCCGGCGCAGACGATCACGCGATCGGCTTCGAGCACTGCGCCGTCATCGAGCACCACCCGAGCGCGGGCGCCCGCATCGACCCGGCGCACGGCGGTGCCCGTCCGCACCTCGCCGCCCGCCACTGCGAGGTCGGCGGCGAACGAGCGGGCGACGGCGGCGAAGTCGACGATTGCCGTCGACGGCGAGTGCAGCGCGGCGATGCCCGAGGCGTGGGGTTCGATCGCGCGCAGTCCGCTGGCGTCCACGCGCGCGAGGCCGGGCACCCCGTTCGCAACGGCGCGCCGCTCGAGCTCGTCGAGCCGCGACA
>JAQIJQ010000051.1:0-24906 GCA_036946195.1 Patulibacter minatonensis
CGCAGGGCGGCGCGGCCGTCGATGGCCTCGCTGACCTTGTACCCGGCCCGCTCCAGGAGCAGGCGCACCAGGCTGCGGACATCGGGCTCGTCGTCGACGACGAGCACATGGGGTTGGCTCATGCGGATCGGCCTCCAGTGGTGACGCCGCCGGCTTGCATCAGTGCCGTGGCGTCCGCGATCGTGAGTGGTCGGGCGAAGTGGAATCCCTGCGCGAGTCCGCATCCGAGGACGCGGAGCATCTGCGCTTGCTGGGCGGTCTCGACGCCCTCGGCGACGGCGTCGATGTTGAGCGCGCTCGCCATCTGCACGAGCGCGGAGACGAGCAGCGCGTCGCGGCGCCGCTCCCCCAGCTCGGAGACGAACGAGCGGTCGATCTTGAGGGCGTCGACCTCGAACCGCCGCAGGTAGCTCAGCGACGAGTAGCCCGTGCCGAAATCGTCGAGCAGGATGCGGACGCCGTGGCCGCGCAGCTCGGTGAGCACGTCGATCGACGACTCCTCCAGCAGCATCGACTCGGTGACCTCCAGCCCGAGCGCGCCCTTCGGCAGCCCGGACGACTCGACGGCGCGCACGACGGCCTCACCGAGGCTGCGGTCGGCGAGCTGGCGGGCCGAGAGGTTGACGGACAGCTTGAACGGACGCGGCAGCTCGTACTCGCCGAGCCAGGCGGCGGCCTGATCGCAGGCGGCGCGCAGCACCCAGTCGCCGAGACCGACGATCAGGCCGGACTCCTCGGCGATCGTGATGAAGTCGCCGGGGCCGACGAGCCCGCGCTCGGGGTGCTGCCAGCGGACGAGCGCCTCGACCCCCTCGAGGAAGCCGGTGCGCAGGTCGACGATGGGTTGGTACCGCAGCGAGAGCTCCTCGCGCTCGACGGCGCCGCGCAGCTCCCGCTCCGTCTTCACCCGCTCGGTGACGCGCTCGCGCAGCGAGCGGTCGAACACCTCGATGCGGTTGCGACCCAGCTCCTTTGCGCGGAAGGCCGCGGCGTCGGCGTCGCTGAGCAGCTCCTGCGCGGACTGGTCCTCCTCGGCGATCGTGAGGCCGACGGACACGCTCAGCACGTGCTCCTCGCCGGCGGCGGCGAACGGCTCCACGAACGCCTCGAGCAGCGCCTCCGCGCGATGCATCGCCTCGGCCTCGCCACCGAGTTCGCCCACCACGACCACGAACTCGTCGCCCGAGAGCCGGGCGACGGTGTCGCCGGGCTCCGCGATCGACTGCAGCCGCGGCACGACGGCCTGCAGCAGGCGGTCACCGACATCGTGGCCGACGGTCTCGTTGATGCGCTTGAAGTGGTCGATGTCGAGCACGAGCAGGCCCGTCAGCGCGCCGTCGACGCGGTCGCGGGCGAGCGCCTGCTCGAGCCGGTCGACGAGCAGCGTCAGTGTCGGCAGGCCCGTCAGGCGGTCATGCAGATCGAGACGCCGGCGCTCGGCGTCGTCGTCCCACCGGGCGAGCGCGTCTGCGTACATCCCGGCGATCTCGCGGGCGTAGTGTCGCGATCCTCGAGCGCCCAGTCCCGAGTGTCCTCGCGGTAGGCCGTGATCACGCCGACGACGCGCCCCTCCCGCGTGACGGGCGTGAACATCGCCGACCGGATGCCGGACTCCGCGACGATCGGGTGGGCGGCGTTCGGGGCTGCCGGTCAGGTCGCTGACCGTCACGAGCTCGCCGGAGCGGGCGGCCTTGCCGTAGTAGGTCTCGGGGTCGATCGGGATCGTCACCGGCACGACGCCCGGATCCCAGCCGAGCTGGGCTCGCAGGCGGGCCGTGGCCGAGTCCTCGCGGATGTCGGAGATGATGACGTGGGTCGAGAACGTGGTCGAGGCGACGGCCGTCAGCACCGCGCCCTCCACCTCGTCCGGCGTCGCGCCCGAGCTGATGAGCGTGCGCAGGCGTGAGAGCAGGCGCCCCTGCGTGTTCATCCACCGGATCCGCGCATCCGGCGATTCCGGGTTGTGCGGCACGAACATGCACGAGAAGCCGACGCACTCGCCGCTGGAGTCGTACACGGTGCTCGCGTCCACGTCGACGGCGATGTGCTCGCCGTCCTTGCGTGGGAAGAAGCTGGCGAACCGCGGGATGTCGATACCGGCGACGGCCTCGTCGACGAGGTCCTGCGCCTGCTTGCCGCCGCCCGGGAAGAGCGAGGCGAGGGGGCGGCCGAGCACCTCGTCGGCCGTCCAGCCGAGCATCTCCGCCATCGCGGGGTTCCAGGTGGTGAGGATGCCCTTCACGTCGGTCACGAGCAGCGCCTGGCGCGACGACGAGAGCACTGCGGCGATGTGGTCGTGCTGCTCGACCATGCCGGCGACGGCGCGGCGGGCCCGCCGCTCCTCCCCGAGGTCGGTGAGCTGGACGAGCAGCAGCGGCGGCTCGCCCGGTTCGATGACGGCACTCGTCGACGCCCGGAACCAGGCCGGCTGACCGTCGGGGCGGACGAACTGGAAGTCGGGCGACTCGAGGAGCGCGCGTCGGCCCTCGAGCAACGCGACGAGCGCCCGGTCGGCGGCGTCCGTGTCCTCCGGCTTCGCGAAATCGGTCCAGTGGCGACCTCCGAGCTCCTCCGGCGGGATGCCGAGCAGGGCGGCGAGTCGCAGGTTCGAGCGGACGAGGCGGCCGGTCGCGTCCAGCAGTGCCATCGGCACCGGCGACAGGTCGAAGGTCGCGCGCATCGCGCCCCCGTACAGGCCCGGGGTCGTCGTGGCGAAGGCGTGGTCTGGAGGGGGCTGCACGATGGTCCTGCGTCCACTCATACCATCGAAAGCCCGCAGGATCGCGTCAGTTCGGGGAGAGCGGAGGTCCATTCATACTTTCGGCGTTCGCGCGGAATGGTTGAGCGAACCCGTGCAGAAGTGGTCGCTTGTGGCCGGGACGGACGCCCCGGCCACGCCGCCCGACGCGCTCTACGCGCCAGGCGGGAGTTGACGGCCGAACGCCGCGGCGGCCGCGTCGCTGCAGCACTGCACGACGTCGTCCACCGTGTCGACCACCCGCAGCAGGTCCAGGTCGGCCTCGGAGATCATGCCGCGCGTGAGCAGTTGCTCCTTCGTCCAGTCGAGCATGCCGTCCCAGAAGTCGCTCTCGAGCAGGAGGACCGGGCGCTGGCGCACCTTGCCGGTCTGGATCAGGCAGATGGTCTCGAACAGCTCGTCGAGGGTGCCGTAGCCGCCCGGCAGCACGACGAACGCAGCCGCGTACCGCACGAAGCAGACCTTGCGCGTGAAGAAGTACTTGAAGGTGATGTCGAGGTCGACGTACGGGTTCGTCCCCTGCTCGAACGGGAGCTCGATCCGCAGGCCGACGGAGCCCGCGCCGGCGTCCTTCGCGCCGCGGTTCGCCGCCTCCATCGCGCCCGGGCCGCCGCCGGTGATCACGGTGTGTCCGGCCTCCCCGAGCCGTCGTCCGACGGTGCGTGCGAGCTCGTAGTCATGACCGCCCTCGGGCGAGCGAGCCGAGCCGAAGACGGTGATGCCGTGCCCGATCGGACGTAGCTGGTCCCAGGCGCGGCGCAGCTCGGCGGCGATGCGCTCGATCCGGTGCTCATCGGTCGTCTCCGAGAGGACGGCGAGCTCCTCGGCGGCGATGAGCTCCTCGTCGTACGTCTGCGCCTTGCGCGGAAGGTCCTCGGGCGGGAGCGGCGCGACGCGCGGATCGAGGTTCAGCCAGGGCTCGCTGCCGTCGAGCGGGGGTGTCGAGCGGAGCCGACGCATCGTCGTCTCCACTCTCGATGTATCGGTCGTCACTCATCGATCGATCGTCGCATGCGCGAGCGGCGAGCTCGTCACTTGTTGGTTTCCGGTGCGCCGCCTCTCCGAATTCCGGCGCCCGGCCGCGCGTGGACATCAGGATTCGAGGACGATCAGGGTTCGAGGACGGCCGCGAGGATCGCGAGCGCGACCTCGCTGCGGGGCACGAAGCTCGACGCCAGCGCATGCTCGTGCGTGGCGTGCGAGCCGGCGCCGAGCGGGCCCAGCCCATCGATCGTCAGCGGCACCACGGCGGCGAGGTGACTGGCATCGCTCGCGCCGCCGCGGGAGGCCGGCACGACCGCGCGCCCGAGGCGCTGCGCCGCGGCATCGAGGACGGGAGCGGCGGAGGCGGCCGCATCCATGCCGGGCCAGCTCCGGCCCAGGCGCGCCTCGAGGCGCACGTCGTCGAGCTCGGCCGGCACGGCGTCGATCACGGTCGCGAACGCCGCCTCGCTGCGGGCGCGCACGTCGAGAGTGAGCTCGCCGGTGCCGGGGACGATGTTCACCCCTTCGCCGCTGCGCAGGATGGACGGGACGACCGATCGTTCCTCCACCCCACCGGGTTCGTGCAGCTCCGCGAGGTCGAGGGCGACCTGCGAGAGCGCCAGCAGCGCGCTGCGACCCTCGTCCGGTGCGGCGCCGGCATGGGCGGCGCGGCCGTGGGCCAGCACCTCCACGCTCCCAGCGGCCTTGCGACGCACGACCACGGCCTCGTCGCCGCGGGCATCACGTTCACCGGCCTCGAAGCAGAGGCAGGCGTCGTAGCCGGCGAACCGGGCGGCGTGGTGCATCGCGCCGTGCCGCCACTCCTCGTCGGTCACCAGCAGCAGGTCGAGCTGCGCGAAGCGCGCGCGCCAGGGCTCGTGCTGGCCGACCTCGGCGAGGATCGCGAGGGCGATCGCGTCGCCGCCCTTCATGTCGATCGTGCCCGAGCCGTCGAGGCGGTCGCCGTGCTGCGCGAACGGCCGGTGCTGGTCGTGCGGGATCACCGTGTCGAGGTGGCCGAGCAGCACCACGTGGGCCGTGCCGGTGCCGCGGATCGTGAGCAGGAGGTCGTCCGCGTTGCCGTCGGTCGACGACGGCAGCCGGTCCACCTCGGCGTGCGGGACGGCCGCGACCGATGCGTCGATCGCGCGTGCCGCGCCCGGCGCATCGCCGAACGGGGACGAGATGTCGACGAGCACCGGCAGCAGCCGGAGGGCGTGCTCGGCGACCGCCGGTGCGAGAGCGAGGGGATCCAGGGAGGTGATCCGTCTGACCCTATTCGGTCGGTCGACCGCCCCGGGCGTGCGGCTGGGTCGATCGTCCGCGTGCGCGCTCCGCCTGCTCGGCGCGGGGGTACGGTCGGGCGATGCGCCCCTTCGTGCTCTCGGCGTTCCGCGGATCGCTCCCGCTGGTCGTCGCCGCCACCGTGGCCTGCAGCGCAACGCCGGCAGCAGCGGCGGCGCGCGTGCCGTGGCCGCTACCCCGCCTGGAGCTCGGCCTCACGAGCCAGCCGGGGACGGCGCGGACGATCGCCCGCGACCACGGCGTGAAGCTGCGCTACCAGTACCTCGCCGGCGGCGTGAACACGAGCGCGGTGTGGACGACGTGGGGCGACCACTTCGTCGAGGACTACGTGATCGAGTCGCGCGCGGCGAAGCTCGTCCCGGTGTTCACCTACTACGAGATGCGTCAGTCCGAGCCCGGCGGGAGCAACGGCGACGAGCCGGCTGCGGTGCTCGGGAACCTCGCGTCGCCGGCCGTGATGCGGGCGTACTTCGCGAACGTGCGTGAGCTCTTCACGCGTCTGGCGACCGCCGGCGGCCCGGTCGTGGTGCACGTGGAGCCGGATCTGTGGGGCTACGTGCAGCAGCGTGTCGGCGATGACGCGGCCCGGGCACCGGCGGCGGTCGCGTCGAGCGGCGCGGCAGGCGTCGAGGGGCTGCCGAACACGGCTGCGGGGTTTGCGCAGGCGTTCGTGAAGCTCCGCGACGAGCTCGCCCCGAACGTCGTGCTCGGCTACCACGTCTCGGTGTGGGGAACGGATCGCGACATCGCGATCTCAGACGACGGGCCGGCGGCGGTCGATGCGCTCGCCCGGCGCTCGGCGGCGTTCTACGCGTCGCTCGGCGCGCCGTTCGACGTCACCTTCGGGGAGTTCTCCGACCGCGACTCCGGGATGGCCGTGGCGTACGGCGCGCCGACGCGCACGGCGTGGTGGGATGCCGCGGACTTCCGCAGGCACGTGCGGTTCGTCGGCGGGGTGCACCGGGCGACGGGGCTCCCCGTGGTGCTGTGGCAGATCCCCGTCGGGAACACCGTGATGCGGAGCATGGACGACACGCCGGGGCACTACCAGGACAACCGCCCGCAGTGGCTGCTCTCCGGCGCGAATGGCTGGGCGCACCTGCGGGCGTACCGCGACGCCGGCGTGGTGGCACTGCTGTTCGGCGGCGGCCAGGGCGACGACACGTCGGTGCTCGACGCCCGCAAGGACGGCACCACCAACCCCGCCCCCACGAACGGCAACCGCCGCCGTGCCCGCGTGGCGGACGACGACGGCGGCTATTTCCGTGAACGCTCCCGGGCGTACCGGAGGCGCGGGGCGCTGAAGCTCCTCGGCCCCTAGGCGAGGACGTCCGCGAGGCGACGGTCCAGCGCGTCGGTCACGAGGTCGCGGAACGGACCTTCGCTGAAGCGCGCGACCGTGGCCTGCAGGAAGCCCTCGATCATGAGGCGCTTGGCGCCGGGCTCGTCCATGCCGCGGGAGCGCAGGTAGAAGAGCTGCGCCTCGTCGAGCTGGGCGATCGCTGCGGCGTGGGTGCAGCGGACGTCGTTGGCGAGGATTTCGAGGCCGGGGATCGCGTCGGCGTGGGCCTTCTTGCTCACGAGGAGGTTGCGCGACTCCTGGAAGGCATCGATCTTCTGGGCGCCGGGGACGACCTCGATCATGCCCGACCACACGGCCGTCGAGCGGCCGTTCAGGATGCCGCGGAACGCGAGATCGCTGACCGTGCGGGGCGCCGCGTGGATCTGCTTGGTGGCGTAGTCGAGGTGCTGGCGGGCGCGCGTGGCGTAGGCGCCGGTGATGCGGGCCTCCGCGCCTTCTCCGTCGAGCGTGGCGTCGAGGTGGATCCTCCCGCCGCCACCGCCGAGACCGAGCACGGCCCAGTCGAGGCTGGCGTTGCCGGCGACGCTGGCGCGCTGGCTGCCGAGGATCCACGACTGCTCGTCGAGTTCCTGGACGGACAGGTAGCGGAGGTGCGCGCCGTTGCCGACGACGAGCTCGGTGACCGGGTAGAGGATGCCGTTGCCGGCGCCCTCGGCGGTGTCCCACAGCTCGCGCACCTCGGCGCTCGCACCGTCCTCGACGACGACGAGCACGCGGAACGCCCCCTGGCGCCCGGTCTGGTCCTGGTGGAGACGCAGGGCGATCGGGGCGGCAGCCTGGACGCCGCGGGGGACGTGCACGAAGGCACCGCCCGTCCACAGCGCGTCGTTGCGGGCGACGAACGGGTCTTCCTCGTCGACGATCGTGCCGAGGTGCTGCTCGACCAGCTCGGGGTGCGAGAGGGCCGCGTCGGCGAGGGTGGAGACGGTGACGCCCGCGGGCGCGTCGCCGACGATCTGGACCTGGTCACCGACCTGCGTGAGCACGATCGCGGCGCCCTCGACCTCGGGGGCCGTGGGGGCTGCGAGCGGGTCGCCGCCCTCGGCGACCGGGAGCGAGAGGTCGAGCTTTTCGAGGGAGGTGAACTCCCAGCCGGTGCGGCCGCGGAAGCTCGGGAGCTCGATCGAGCGGACGCGCTCGGCCGCGGCGGCGCGGCGGTCGTCCAGGAACAGCGACGTGGGCGCTTCGGGGGTCGCCATGCTCAACCGATCGATCCTTCCATCTGCAGCTCGATGAGCCGGTTCATCTCGACGGCGTACTCCATCGGGAGCTCCTTGACGATCGGCTCGATGAAGCCGTTGACGATCATCTTGGAGGCCTCTTCCTCGCCGATCCCGTGGGACTGGAGGTAGAACAGCTGCTCCTCGCCGACCTTGGAGACCGTGGCCTCGTGGCCGACGTCGACGTCGTCCTCGCCGATGCGGATCGTCGGGTAGGTGTCGGAGCGGCTCTCCTCGTCGAGGAGGAGCGCGTCGCAGACGACCTTGGAGCGGGCGCCGTGCGCACCCGGCGCGATCTCGAGCAGACCGCGGTAGCTGGAGCGCCCGCCGTCCTTGGAGATCGACTTGGCGAAGATGTTGCTCGTCGTGTTCGGCGCGGCGTGCACGATCTTCGCGCCGGCGTCCTGGTGCTGGCCGGTGCCGGCGAACGCGATGGAGAGGATCTCGCCGTGCGCCCGCTCGCCCGTGAGGTACACGGCGGGGTACTTCATCGTGAGCTTGGAGCCGAGGTTGCAGTCGACCCACTCGACGGTGGCGTCGCGCTCGGCGACGGCCCGCTTGGTCACGAGGTTGAACACGTTCGCGGACCAGTTCTGGACCGTCGTGTAGCGGATGCGCGCACCCGGCTTGGCGAGCAGCTCCACCACGGCGGAGTGCAGCGAGTCGCTCGAGTACGTCGGCGCGGTGCAGCCCTCGACGTAGTGCACGTAGCTGCCCTCGTCGGCGAGGATGAACGTGCGCTCGAACTGGCCCATGTTCTCGGTGTTGATCCGGAAGTAGGCCTGCAGCGGCATCTCGACGTGGACGCCCGGCGGCACGTAGACGAACGAGCCGCCCGACCACACGGCGCTGTTCAGCGCGGAGAGCTTGTTGTCGTTCGACGGGATGATCGTCCCGAAGTACTGCTTGACGAGGTCTTCGTGATCACGGAGCGCGCTGTCCATGTCGGTGAAGATCACGCCCTGCTTCTCGAGCTCCTCGTTCACCTGGTGGTAGACGACCTCGGACTCGTACTGGGCGCCGACGCCGGCGAGGAACTTGCGCTCCGCCTCGGGGATGCCCAGGCGGTCGAAGGTCTTCTTGACGTCCTCGGGGACGTCGTCCCACGAGCGCTCGGACTTCTCCGACGCGCGGACGAAGTAGTGGATGTCGTCGTAGTCGACCTCGGACAGCATCGGGCTGCCCCACGTCGGCTGCTCGCGGGCGACGAAGTACTCGTACGCCTTGAGCCGGTAGTCGGTCATCCAACCCGGCTCGTTCTTGAACTCGGAGATCTTCGCCACGAGTTCGCGCGTGAGGCCCTTGGGGGCCTTGTAGAGATAGTTCTCGGCGTCGTGGAAGCCGTAGCGCTCCGTGTAGTCGGCGTTCAGCGACTGGAGCGACTCCTGCTCAGCGATCACCTCTGGCGTGGACATGTGCGTCGATCCTCCGAGGGTGCTCAGGCTGGGGTGTCCGTGGTGCAACGATGCGCACGGACGCCTGTGGTCTGAAGTCCGAGTTTAGCGGTCGGAGACTCCGATTCCCTCTGTGCGGTGGTCACTCAGGCCGGCGACGTGCCACCGCGCCGCTCGACGGGCGCCGGTGCGTCATCCTCCGACGCCATGCGCGCCCGCGAGCTCCGCTCCGTAGCGCCCTTGCGTCGCTGCCGACCGGCGAGCCTGCCTGAGCTCGCGAACTGAGCCCGGATCTGCGCGGGCCCCCGCTCCGCGCGCCGCCGGGGCTACCAGACGCGGATCACGTCGCGGTTGGCCTTGAAGCCGTGGGCGCCGCTCTTCGTGGAGCAGCGCAGCGCATCCTCGCGCGAGAGGCAGATGTAGTTGCCGCGCTTCCAGCGCGTGCCGTAGGCGAGGGTGCGCGGGTTCTTCGCCGTGACCATCACGCCGCCCGAGCACGGCACCGTCGCCCGGCCCGTCGCGTGCACCTCGACGACGCCGCCCCAGTCGGTCTCGCAGTCCTTCGGACGGCTGCGCCCCTGCACCTTCGGATAGTCGCCGCCGCCGATCAGGCGCACCTCGCACTGCACGATCGGCCGCCCGGTGACGTCGTCGGTGGACTGGCAGGCGAGCCGACCCGACGGCGTCTTGAACACCTTCGCGCTCGACCTGACCGGTGCGCTCGCCGTCGCCGGGTTCACCTCGCCCGCGGGCAGGGCGGCATGCGCCTGCCCCGACCCGCCGCCGAGGAGCAGCGCGAGCGCGAGGACGAGCAGCGTGAGGGCCGTGGCCCCGACGAACGGGAGGAGGCGTGTGGTGCGAATGGACACGCGGCGGAACCTATCGACGCCACGGGTGCGCACCGAGCAGCGGGGGAGCCGCGGGGTCACCACCCACGGGAGGGGCGGGACCGGTTCAGTCGACGAGGACGACGATCCGGTCGCCGTCGACGAGCGCCTCGAACGTCTCCACGGGCATGTACGCCGGGAGGGTCTTCGGGCGACCGGTGCGCAGGTCGAAGAGCGAGCCGTGCCGCGGGCACTCGATCGTGCCGGCAGCGCAGTCGACCGGGCCGTCGTCGAGCGGCGCGCCGTCGTGCGAGCACACGTCCTCGATCGCGAGGTACTCGCCGTCGCAGTTGACGACGATGACCGTGGTGCCGTCGGCATCGACCCGGCGCCGCGCCCCCGGCGGGAGCTCGTCGACGCCGCACACCTCATACCGCTCGCTCATCTGCCGCCAGACGCTAGCGCGGGGATGCGCTCGCTCGCTCGCCCACCGCAGCCGCTACCAGCCCTCGTACGCCTCGAGCAGCCGCAGCCACACCTCGGTACGGCTCGGAAAGGCCGGCACGGCGTCCCACAGGCGAGAGATCGGCGTGCCCGAGACGATCGCGATCGTCGCGGCGTGGATCTGCTCGCCCATCTCGACGCCGGTGAAGGTCGCGCCGACGATCACGCCCCGCGACTCGTCGACGACGAGCCGGCACGTGCCCGGCGCGCCCTTGCCGACGAAGCTCGCGCCGGCCGTCGAGTCGGTGGCGACGTCGACGACGCGGATGTCGATCCCCGCCTCCTTCGCGCTGGCCTCGGTATGCCCGACCGCTGCGACCTCCGGCTCGGTGAACGTGACCCGCACCGGCGGCGCGCCGTCACGGACCGTGGCGCTCGCGCCCAGGATCACCTGTGCGACGACGTGCGCCTGGTACTTGCCCTGGTGCGTGAGGAGGTCGCGGCCGTTCACGTCGCCGATGGCATAGAGCCAGTCGGTGCCGAGCACGTGCAGTTGGCGATTCGTCTCGAGGAAGCCATGCGCGTCCGGGGACACGCCGACGGCGTCCAGCCCGAGATCGGCCGTGTTCGGGACGCGGCCGGCCGCGACGACGACCTCGTCGACCTCCACCACGCTGTGCGCGTCGTCGCCCGGCCCGTCCAGGAAGATCTTCACCGGGCCGCCATCCGCTGCGCGTTCCACCTTCGTCAGCCCCACGCCGAGCCGCAGGTCGACGCCGAGCTCCCGCAGCACGCCTGCGACCTCCTCCCCCGCGAACGCCTCCTCACGCCCGAGGAGGCGGTCCTCGCGGCCGAGCAGCACCACGTGCGCGCCCAGGCGCGCGTAGGCATCGGCGAGCTCGCACCCGACCGGTCCCGTGCCGATGAACGCCACCCGTGCGGGAATCGCCTTCGCGGTGGTCGCCTCACGGTTCGTCCACGGCGACGCCTCGCGCAGACCGGGCACCGACGGCACGGCGGCCGTCGAGCCCGTCGCGAGCACGACGGCCGTCGTGGCTTCGAGGTCGGTGGTGGCGCCGTCCTCCGCCGTCACCTGCACCGTCAGCTCGCCCGTGAGGCGGCCGACGCCGCGGTGCAGGTCGATGCCGACGTGGTCGAGCCACGGCACCTGGGCGCTGTCGTCGAGGTCGTGGATCACCTCGTCGCGACGGGCGAGCGCCGCGGCGACGTCGAGGTCGCCCGTGATCGCCTCCGCCACGCCGGGCACCCGGCGCGCCTCGGCGAGGAGGTGCCCGGGCCGCAGGAGCGCCTTGCTCGGCATGCAGGCGTAGAAGGAGCACTCGCCGGCGACGAGGTGCTTCTCGACGACGGCCACGTCGAGGCCCGCGTGCGCCAGGCGCCCGGCGACCACCTCGCCGGCCGGACCGGCCCCGATCACCACGATGTCGTACCGCTGCGAGCTCATGCCCCGCAAGCTAGTGCGCCGGCGCGGGGCCCAGTCCGCGGGACCAGGGCATGCCGGTCCGCCGTGGCCCGTACGAACGTCGAGTCGCAGCGGCGGCGAGGTGGAGCGCGCCGACCACCTGAGCACCGTTCGGCGACGGACGCGCCAACGTCCACCCCTGCAACTTACAGCTGCGTAACCTCGTGACCATGACCGCCACCGTGTCCCCGCTGATCGGCGAGTTCGCACCCTCGACAGCCGGCCCCGCGCCGGACGGACTGGACGGGCTGCGCGCCGCGCCGGCGATCGCGCTCCCCACGGCCTCTCAGGTGCTGCGGTTCAACCGCCGCCACAAGGATTTCGTGTTCGCCGCGGCCCGACGGCACGGCGACGTGTTCCACATGCGCGGCACGGTCGCGGGCGGCGCCGTGATCACCGCTCACCCCGACCACGTGAGGTCCCTCTTCACCGCCTCGCCGGAGCTCGTGCCGACGATCACCACCGAGTCCGCGCTCGCTCCCGTCGTCGGCCCGAACTCCGTGCTGACGACCAACGGCGCGCGCCACCTGGCTCAGCGCAAGGTGCTGCTCCCGCCGTTCCACGGCCGGTCGATCGCGCACTACGTGCAGGTGATCGAGGAGGCGACGCGCCGGGAGCTCGACACCTGGGAGTCCGGGCACACGGTCGACATGAGCGCGGCGATGCAGCGGCTCACGCTCGACGTGATCCTCGCCGGCGTGTTCGGCGTCGGGCACGAGCCGACGCGCAAGGAGCGGGTGCTCGCCTACGCGATCACCCGCCTGATCGAGGCGTCGACGACGCCCGTCGCCCACCTCATCGAGATCGCGCAGATCGGTCGCCCCGATGCGTTCGGCGGCATGGCACTCGTGTTCAAGGCCTTCGACAAGACCGTCTACGACGTGATCGCCGAGCGGCGCTCGCAGATGGCCGACGGCGAGGAGCGCCTCGACGTGCTCTCGCTCCTGCTCGCCACCACCGACGAGCACGGCCGGCCGCTCTCCGACCATGAGCTGCGCGACGAGCTCGTCTCGCTCCTGCTCGCCGGCCACGAGACGACGGCGAACACGATCGCCTGGGCGTTCGAGCGCCTCACCCGCACGCCGCGCGCCTACGACGACCTGCGCGACGCCGTCCGCGGCGGCGACGCGGACGAGTCGGCCGCGGCCACCGAGCGCGTGATCAACGAGGTGATGCGCTCGCGGCCGGTCATCCCGATGGTCGGCCGTCGCACGCGCGTCGACTGGCAGCTGGGCGAGATCGGCGTCCCCGCCGGCGGCGCGATCGCCGCCAGCATCCTGCTCGTCCACCACCGCGAGGACCTCTACCCGCGCGCCTCCGAGTTCCTCCCGGAGCGCTGGGAGGGCCGCAAGCCGGGCACCTACACCTGGATCCCGTTCGGCGGCGGGACGCGCCGCTGCCTGGGCGCCGCCCTCGCGATGGCCGAGCTCAAGATCGCGATCCCCGAGATCGCGCGGCGCTTCGACCTCCAGCCGGAGCGCCCGGAGGCCGAGGCCCCACTGCACCGCAACGTCACGATGATCCCGGGGCGCGGCGGGCGCGTCGTGGTGCGGCGCGTCGTCGCCGAGGCGACCGCCGCGCGTCGGGATGTCGCCCCGGCGGGGGCGACACCTCGACGTGCACCGCGCGGTCAGCGCGGGATGAGCGCCCAGTAGTCGAGGTCGAGCAGGACGCCCGGCGCGTACTTGCCGTCGTCGCCCTTGAGGGTGGTCGACTCGTCGCGGCCCTTCGTGGCCACGAGGCGCAGGCGCAGCGCGCCGACGCCCGGAGCGCTCGTCTCGGCCTTGTCGAGCACCTCGCTCCATGCGTAGATCGTGTCGCCCGCGAAGGCCGGCGAGGTGTGGGCCCCGGCGTTGATGGCGGCGATCAGCTGGGCGTTCGCGAGGCCGTTGAAGGAGAGCGCGCGGGCCATCGAGATGATGTGGCCGCCGTAGACGAGCTGGTTGCCGTCAGGGCGGGCCTCGGTGTTGAAGTGCACCTTCGCCGTGTTCTGCCAGAGGCGAGTGGCCTGCTGGTGCTCGGAGGCGGTGAGGGTGACGCCGTCGACGTGGTCGATCGTCTCGCCGAGCGCGTAGTCGTCCCAGGTGTGCGGCTCGCCGGCGGCAGCGAAGTCGTAGCTCGTGAAGTCCAGGCCGGCCGGGATGATCAGATCCTCCGGCGCGACCACCTTCGCGAGCTCCGGGAGCACGGTCTCCGGGGCCTCGAGCGACTGGTCGCGCTTGTGGACCATCACCCAGCGGGCCCAGTCGATCGCGACCTCGCCGCGCTGGTTCTTCGCGGTCGAGCGCACGTACACGACGCCGCTCTTGCCGTTCGAGTTCTGCTTGAGGCCGATCACCTCGGACGACGTGCTGAGCGTGTCGCCCGGCACGACCGGCTGGTGGAAGCGCAGCTCGGCGTAGCCGAGGTTGGCGACGGCGTTCAGCGACACGTCGGGGACGGTCTTGCCGAACGCGATGTGGAAGCCGATGAGCTCCTCGACCGGGTGGATCGCGAGCCCGGACGCGGCTGCGAACTGCGCAGACGACGGCAGCGCGAAGCGGGTCGGGTAGAGGGAGCCGTAGACGGCCCGGTCGCCCTCGGTGACGGTGCGCGGCGTGGCGTGGTCGATCACCTGACCGACGGTGAAGTCCTCGAAGAAGTTGCCGGGGTTCGTCTTGCTCATGCTGGGTCCTGCGGTCGGCGGGAAGCGACCGGTGCATCATGCCGAAGCCGTGCCGGAGCCGGCGTTGCGGCACCCGGCCGGGCCGCACGGCCCGCGAGCGGAGACCGTGGGTATCGACGGGGGCCCCGGAGGCATTGGCGGGTTGGCGCTCGGCGCGTTAGCGTTGCGGCCATGGCTGCCCTTCCCCGTTCGCTCGCCGTGCTGATCGCAGGCGCTGCCGGCCTCGCCCTGGCGCCGGCCGGGGCGTCGGCGACGGCCCTCCTCTACCTCGCGCCGAACGGCACCGCGAACACGTACGACATCGGCGCCGCGCGCCCCGACGGCTCGGCCGCCCGGGTGCTCGTGAAGGCAGGCGGGCTCGCGACGAGCTTCAGCGCGATCTCGAGCGACGACGCCGGGCGGGTCTACGCGGTCAGCCCGAAGGCCGGCGCCCTCTCCCCCGCGGTGTGGCGGTTCGACCAGACGGGCAAGGAGCTCGACTACCAGGTGTTCGACACCGGCGGTTCCTGCGGCATCTCGCCGTTCCGCGCCGCCGCCCGCCCGGACGGCACGTTCATCCTGGCGACGTACTACCGCGGCGCGAACTGCCTCGGGCAGTCGACCCTGACGCTGCGCACCGACTACATCGCGGCCTCGACGCCGACGATGAACGGCACGTACCCCGGCTTCACCAACTTCATCGAGCCGCGGTTCCTGCGCAACGGCTACCCGATGGCGGTCTCGTTCAACGGAAGCTCCGGCCGCAGCATCGCGATCGGCACCGGTGCCTCCCAGGATGCCGTCGGCTCGCTCCAGACCTGGTTCACCGCAGACCCCGGAGTCCGGTTCGAGAGCGTCGACATCGATCCGGCCGGCGGGCGCGGGATCCTCGAGCTGACCCCGGATGCGGACGGCGCGCAGGTGCACACCGTCCAGCTCTTCACGTTCGGCGTGGCCGTTCCGACGCCGACCACGGCCGCCGACGCGGGCTGCCCCGTCGATCTGCCGGGCGGCGCGACGACGGTGCGCGCTCGGCCGCGCTGGTCGCCCGACGGCAAGATGATCGCGTGGACCGGTGCGGCCGGCGTCTACACCGCGCCGGCCCCGACGCCCGGGGCCACGGCGGGTGCCGACTGCATCCTGAGCCCGACGCTCGCGGTCCCTGGCGGCAAGGACCCGGAGTGGGCCCGCTTCGATCTCCCGGATCTGCCGGGCACCACCCCGGGCGGCACGACCACCCCGGGCGGCACGACGAACCCCGGCGGGACGACGGGTCCCGGCGGCACCACCACGCCTGGTGGCGGCTCGGGGACGGTGAACCCCAGCGGCGGCGCCCCGTTCACCGTCACCAAGCTCGCTGCCTCGGCGAAGGTGAAGGCGTTCGCCGGTTCACTGAAGGCGACCGTGAACGTCCCGGCCGCCGGCAAGGTGACGGCCAGGTGCACGATCACCGGGAGTCAGGCCCGCACGGCGCGCATCACGTCGGCGAAGAAGCCGCCGAAGACGGTGACGATCTGCACCGGCAGCGCGACGGCGAAGGCCGCCGGCCCGCTCACGATCACCCTCAAGCCGAGCACCATCGCGAAGCTGCGGGCGAGCCGGCTCGCCGGCGTGTCGGTCAGCGTGCAGTTCACCTTCGGCGCGACGAAGACCGTGCAGAAGGTCAAGCTCAAGCGGTAGGCGCTCACGGCGCGCGCCGACGGCCGAGCGTTCGCCCGCGGGCCGCGGGCCCCGCGTTGCTAGAAGCTCGCGCCGCCGCCACCGCGGGGCGCGATGGCATCCGGGGTGTCGTCCTCCCAGTCAACGGTCGTGCCGCCGAGCGCGGCCGACTTGACGACCTTCAGGGAGAGCAGCGCGCACTTGATGCGCGTCGCGGAGATGTCGATGCCGAGCAGATCGAGGATAAACGACTTGTCGAGCTTCAGGATCTCGTCGGTGGTCATGCCGATGAGCTCCTCGCTGGCCATCGACGCCGAGGCCGTGCTGATCGCGCAGCCGTTGCCGTCGAAGCCGATCTCGGCCACCTTCCCGGCGTCGTCGAGCCGCAGCGTGACGCGGAACTCGTCGCCGCACGACGGGTTCTTGTCGTGGGCATCGAGGTCGGCAGGGTCGAGGACCTGCCAGTTCCGCGGGCGCTTGTAATGCTCGAGGATGTTCTCGCGGTAGAGATCGTCCATCCCCTCCCACTCTACGCGGGTCGGGGCGCCGCCTCCGGAGCGGGTGCGGCCACGGGATCGACGCCGGCCGCCGCGGACGGATCGCGACCGAGGCGCAGCGCGCGGTCGAGCCACGCCCCGCTGAGCGCGGCGACCACCGTGGCGACGGGCTGCGAGGTCGTCGCCGACGACACCGCGAGCATCGCGAACGGCGTCAGCACCGCGGCACGCAGCGCGAGCGAGCGCACGCCCTCGGGTTCCATCCGCGCGCGACGCCCGAGGACGCCGAGCACCGGAAGGAACCACAGCAGGATCACGAACGTCCCGTCCACCACGGCGTACTTGAGTGGCAGCAGGAATGCGCCGTCAGCCGTCCAGTCGACAGGCCCGAACGCCCAGAACGGGCCGGCCAGCCGCACCAGCCCATGCCACCAAGGCCGGTCTCCGCCGACGACGTCGAACCAGCCCGTGAGCAGCACGGCACCGCCGGCCAGCAACAGGACCGTGAGCAGCACGCCCCGGGTCAGGGCACGCGCCCGCGAGGCCGCGCTGGCGGCGGCGTAGATCGCCAGCGCGAGGAAACCGGCGGCCCCGGGCCGCACGACGCTCCAGTCGAACGGCTCCATGCCCTCGAAGTAGAAGCCGCTCGGCTGCGCCGTGCCGACGAACAACGCGGCGTTCAGGACGGCGAGCCCACCGAGAAGCACCGGCGCCCGCCAGCGCAGGCGTCGCACGAGGCGGTCCACAGCGGGAGCATCCGCCGACCCGGCCGTGCGCGCCGTGCCGAGCACGAGGTCGAGCCACACCGCTGCGAGGATCGCGACGCCTGCCGACACCCACCGCTCGCCCGCAGCCTCGACACCGGCCGCCGCGAGGAACGCCGCGGCGATCGCCGCGCGTTGCCAGCTGACCCGCGGCAGCGCACGCGCACGCACCTCGCGCGCGACCCCGCCGAGCGCCCCGGTGACGAGCACGAGCACCAGGGCGAGCACGACCGTCGGCTGCACGAGCGCGCGGTCGTGGAAGACCATCTCGAGGTCGAGCAGCGCCACGGTGAGCGCGAACACACCGACGGCGACGGCGTAGCCGCCGATCGCGCCCGTCGCCGTGAGCAGCCCACGCCGCCGAGCCGCCGCGGTCGTCGGCGCGACCGACGCCCAGACGAGCCCGACGGCGAGCAGCCCGGCGAACCCGAACCACGGGTCGCTCCACGGCGCCCAAAGCGCGTTCGTGAGCGTGCTGAGCGCCAGCAGCCAGCCGGCGAGTCGCAGGAGGACGGGCTGCCAGGTCGCACCCTGGGCGGGAGCCGCCGTCACGTCGCGGGGGCCGGGGTCGGAGGTTCGGCGCGGCGCACGACCATCCGGTCGAGCCAGACCCCGGCGAGCACCGCGACGATCGCAATACCGAGTTCGTGGTGCGCGAGGCCGTCGCGGACGATCACCACGAACGGGACGGGGAGCAGGAACCGCAGCCAGGGTGCGTGCGAACCCGAGGCGCGGTGACGGACTGCGTGGCCGACCAGCCCGGCTGCGGCCCCCGCGAGGAGCGACAGGACGATCGCGGCCGCGAACGTCACCGGCGCCCAGCTGATCATGTATCCGGAACTGGTGGAATCGATCGCGTCGAAGTACTGGTCGTACTGGCCCGTCGAGTCGGCGCCGGCCATCCAGTCGGGCAGGTCGACGGCCTCACCGAAGTCCGGGCCGACGGTGCTCCAGAGCACCAGCACGAGCCACGTCAGCACCCCGAGCACGAGCACGACGAGCAGGCCGCGTGCGACCGCGGCGCGGCGGCCGCTCGCCCTGGCCGCCCACGCCAGCCCGCAGGCCAGCAGTCCGGCGACCCCGAGCGGCATCCGCGGCTCCGGATCGAGCGATGCCGCCGACGCGAGGAACCCGACGGCGTCGACGACCGTCGTGAGCGCCAGCAGCACGCCGACCGCGAGCAGCACGGTTCGCCCGCGTCGATCCGCGCTCGGCCGCGCAGCGACGAGGGCCGTCATACCGGGCGCTCCGCTGGCTCGTCGATCGCATCGGCGGGCCGCGGGCGACCGAGCCGCAGCGCCTGGCCGAGCCACGCCGCGGCGACGAGCGTGACGACTGCCGGCAATACCTGGTGCGCCGCGGCCGCGCAGGCTGCCGCCACGACGAACGGTCCGATCGACACGACGCCGGGCCACCGGGTGCGAGCACCAGCACGCATCCGGTGCGCGGCCGCGCTCAGCCACGGGAGCAGGAGCGCCATCGACACCGCGAGCGTGGCCTGGAGCGCCGCCGGCCCGAAGAGGATGGCGTCCAGCCCATCCCCGGCGACGGCGAACTCGTCGACGGGCGCGAACGTCTCGGCCTGGTCGGTCCCGAGCCCGTCGAACCAGTCCCCGAACGGCGTACGACCATTCACGCGGGCGACCCAGGCGGCCTCCAGCAGGAGCACCGCGGCCGTGGTGCCCACGGCCAGCAGCAGACCCCGGAGCAAGGCGCGGGCCGGCGAACCCGCCCGCGCCGCCCACGCGAGCAGCACCGCGAGCAGGCCGAGGAGCCCGAACTCGCGGAACTCGACGTCGTCGAAAGGCCCGTCCGCCGAACCGAGCAGCCCCCACGCGTGGAGCAGGGCCGCCGCGACGAGCGCCACGCCGACCGTCCACACCGCGACGCGCTGCCCGCGTGGCGCCGCCACCCGCGCGCCGGGCGGCACGGTCGCCGGCCACCGCATGGCCAGCTTCCGCCAGACGCCCGTCGCGGGAAGGCCGATGACGAGCGCCAGGACCGACAGCCAGAGCGCGGGCTCGAGCCCGCCCGACCCCGGCGTGACGTAGATGTCGACCGGCACGGGCCCGAGGAGCACCCAGACGACCACCGCCGCGAGGAACAGCAGCGCCGCGAGCGGCAGCATCAGCACCGAGCCTCCGAGGGCCAGCGCCCAGCCGAGCGTCTGCACGAGGTATCGAACGCGAGCGAGCAAGCGCAGGATTGTGGCGGATCGCAGCGCCGGGCGCTACGGACCGTTCGTCGACAGGCTCCGCAGCGCGGCTAGCGGAAGATCCGCGCGACCTCGGCGAGGCCGGCGACGAGCGCGTCGATGTCGGCCTTCGAGGTGTGCACCGCGAACGACGCGCGGGTGGTCGCCGAGACGCCCATGGCGCGGTTCAGCGGCTCGGCGCAGTGCTGGCCGGCGCGGACGCAGACGCCCTTGCGCGCGAGCACCTCGGAGATGTCGTGCGGGTGGGCGTAGTCGAGCGAGAACGCGATCAGCGGGCCGCGGTCCTCCGCCCGCTCCGGGCCGTAGAGCCAGATGTCCTCGACCTGCCGCAGCTGCTCGAGCGCATAGCGGGTGATCTCGACGCCGTGCTCACGCACGGCCTCCATGCCGAGGTCGTCGAGGAAGTCGATCGCGGCGGTGAGGCCGGCCGCCTCGATGATCGGCGGGGTGCCGGCCTCGAACTTGTTCGGCACGGGCGCCCAGGTGGCGCCGTCCTTCGTCACGACGGAGATCATGTCGCCGCCGACGAGGAACGGCGGCATCGCCTCGAGCACCTCGCGGCGGCCGTGCAGCACGCCGATGCCGCTCGGTCCGTAGAGCTTGTGGCCCGTCCACCCGTAGAAGTCGGCGCCGATCGCGGTCACGTCGACGGGCATGTGCGGCACCGCCTGCGCACCGTCGATCGTGACGAGGGCGCCAGCGGCGTGAGCGGCCTCGACGATCTCGGCGACCGGCAGGATCGTGCCGAGCACGTTGCTCACGTGCGCACAGGCGACCATCTTCACGCGGCCGCCAGCCAGCGCCTCGTGGAGCGGGGCGAGGTCGATCGTGCCGTCGGTGTGGACGGGGATCCAGACGAGCTCGGCGCCCATCTTCTGCGCGACCATCTGCCACGGCACGAGGTTCGCGTGGTGCTCGAGCTCGGTGAGCACGACCTGGTCGCCGGGCCCGAGGTTCTCCTCGCCCCAGCTGCGCGCGACGAGGTTGAGCGCCTCCGTCACGTTCTTCGTGAAGATCGTGCCGCGCGGATCGGCGTTCAGGAAGCGCGCCGCGCGGTGGCGGGCGCCCTCGTACGCGGCGTCGGCATCCTGCGCGAGGCCATAGACCCCTCGGTGGATGTTCGCGTAGTGGTGGGCCGCGAACGTCGCCATGCGATCGATCACGGCCGCGGGCTTCTGCGCGCTGGCGCCGGAATCGAGGTAGACGACCTCGCTCCCGTGCTCGTCGGTGAGCACGGGGAACTCGGCCCGCACGCGCGCTTCGTCGAACGACGACGCCGACACGGGAGCCCCGGGGCCGGAGGCGGTGACGCCCGACGGGTCCATCGCTAGCCCGCAGCGACCTCGGCGCGGATCTGCTCGTAGCCGCTCGTCTCGATCTGCTCGACGAGCTCCGGGCCGCCCTCGCGGACGATGCGGCCGTCCATCAGGATCGAGGTGCGGTCCGGCTTCACCTGGTGGAGGATCCGCTGGTAGTGCGTGATGATGAGGACGCCGGTGCCGTTGGCCTTGGCGACCTCGTTCACGCCGTGCGCGACGATGTTGAGGGCGTCGACGTCGAGGCCCGAGTCGGTCTCGTCGAGGACGGCGATCTTCGGCTTCTGGAGGGCGAGCTGGAGCACCTCCATGCGCTTCTTCTCACCACCGGAGAACCCGTCGTTGAGGTAGCGGGTGGTGAACTCGCGCGGCACGTTGACGAGCTCCATCGCGGCCTCGACGGTCTTGCGGAACTCCTTGAGGGAGATCTCCGGTTCGCCGAGCGCAGCGCGGTGCGCGTTCATCACGGCGCGCAGGTACTTCGTGACGGTGACGCCCGGGATCGCGACGGGGTACTGGAAGGCCATGAAGAGGCCCTTGTGCGCGCGCTCGTCGGGATCGGCGTCGGTGATGTCCTCACCCTCGAGGCTGATCGACCCCTCGGTGAGCTCGAGCTGCGGGTGGCCCATGATCACGTTGGCGAGCGTCGACTTGCCGGCGCCGTTCGGACCCATGAGCGCGTGCACCTCGCCGCTGCGCACGGTGAGGTCGAGACCCTTGAGGATCTGCTTCTCGTCGGCTTGGGCGTGGACGTTCTTGATCTCGAGCGTGGCCATGGGTTCGTCGGTGAGGCTTCTGTGTGAGGGGTGGCGGCGCACCCGGGGGGTGGTGGGGCGCCGGGGCGGGAGTGCGGGCGGCTAGGCGGCCGTGGTGACGACCGGCAGCTCCGTGCCGGCCGGGGAGCGACGGGCGCCGAGCGCGCTCACGCCACCGGTCTCGAACGCGATCAGATCCGCGAGCGAGGTCTGCTGGAGCGCGCGGACGACGCCACCGTGGACGCGGGTCCACAGGAGCTTCGTACCGCACGGGTTGCCGTTCTCGTCCAGCGCGGGATGGGAGCAGACGACCTTCGAGAGCTCCGCGGCGCTGTCGTCGATGAAGCACGACATCGGCGCGATTGGACCGTCCAGGGCCTGGATCACCTGATCCATCTGGATGTCCTCGGGGTCGCGCGTGAGGAGGTACCCCCCGCGCGCGCCACGCGTGCTCTCCACGATGCCGGCCTTGCGCAGCAGCGCCACGATGCGCTCCAGGTAGGCGAGCGGCAGGCCCTCGCGCTCGGCGATCGCCTTGAGTGCGATGGGCTCGCCCGACTCGGCCTTGCCCAGGTCAACGAGGAGCCGGACCCCGTACTCGGCTTTCGTCGTGAAGATCACGGCCGTAAGACTACCGCGTAGGTAGGAGTTCCCGCGGGACTTCGGCGCGGGAGTGCGCACACAGGCCGCCGCGGGCGAGGTGTCCGAGCCGTGAAGCGGCCTTGACGGCCCTTCCGGCCAGCACGAAGGTGGAACCGATCTCCAGCCTTCGGGAGCCCGCCCCATGTCGCACCAGGCCCGTCGTCCACCGCTCAGCCGCCGCGCCTTCATGGCGAGCGCCGTCACGGGTGCCGCGGGGCTCTGGGTGCTCAGCGATCCGCTCCTCTCGCGCGCCCTCGCCGCCGTGCCGGGCGCGCGGGACGTGGCCTTCGCGCAGGGCGTCGCGTGCGGGCAGGTCGACGAGCGCGGCGCGACGCTGTGGACGGCACTCGACGGGCTCGAGGCCAGCAGCCGTCTCGGCGTCGAGGTGGCGACCGACCCCGAGTTCGCGCACGTGGTCGTCCGCACCGAGGCGCTCGCCGATCCCACCGCCGCCGGCACCGCGCGGGTGCGGATCGGCGGCGGTCTGGATCCGGCCGAGCGCTACTGGTACCGATTCGAGACGAGCGACGGATCCAGCTCGCAGGTCGGCACGTTCCGAACCGTGCCACCCCCCGATTCGCACGAGGCGGTGCGCCTGGCGTTCTTCTCCTGTCAGGACTTCCTCGTCGGCAACTACGCCGCCCACCGCGACCTCGCGACCCAGGACGTCGACCTCGCGGTCTGCCTCGGCGACTACGTGTACGAGCAGGCGTTCTTCGATGGCGCGGTGCGTGCGGTCCCGAGCACGCCGGACGGCCAGGCGCGCACGCTCGACGAGTACCGCGCGCTCTACCGCACCTACCACTCCGACCAGCACCTGCGAGACGTCCGCGCAGCCTCTCCGATTCATGCGATCTGGGACGACCACGAGGTGGAGGACAACTACGCGGGCACCAGGCCGGGTGGGGCGAGCCGCAAGGGCCGCGCGGTCCCCTTCGCCGAGCGACGCGCGGCCGGCTACCAGGCGTGGTTCGAGGCGATGCCGGTCGTGCGCGATCCGGCCGATCCGAACCGCACGTACGGTGCGCGGCGCATCGGGCTCGTCGATCTGATCGGCCTCGACACGCGCCAGTACCGCACCGACCAGCCGTGCAACCCGGACGACCGGTTCCTCTCGCTCTGCGTCGACCCGACCGCCACGCTCCGGGCGAGCGCGACGCTCATGGGCGCCACGCAGCGCGCCTGGGTGATCGATCGCCTGCGGAGTTCGACCGCGGCCTGGAAGCTGATCGCCAATCAGGTGATGGCGATGAGCCTCGACCTCACCCCCGGGATCACGATCAACACGGACGCGTGGGATGGCTATGCCCATGAGCGCGCCCTGCTGTGCGACGCGATCCGGGCCGGCGGCGTGCAGGACGTCGCCTTCTTCACGGGCGACATCCACACCTTCTTCGCCGGCGCCGTCACCCGCACCGGTCGCCACAGGAGCGTCCCCGTGCTCGGGCTGAAGCAGGGCGCGCCCGTCGCCGCCGAACTCGTCGTCGGCTCGATCACCTCCCAGGGCATCGCCGACCGCCTCGGCAAGGACGAGCGGTCGCGCAACGCCGCCGCAAAGGTGCTCGACCCGATCCTCCGCGGCGCCAACCCGCACCTGCGCTACGCGAACTCCGCCTACAAGGGCTACGCGATCGCCGAGGCGACGGCGGGCGCGCTGACGGTCGAGTACCGGGCCGTGCGGGAGCCACGGCTCGAAGCGTCCGAGGTGTTCAGCTTGGCCACATTCGAGGTGCCGCGCGGGCAGGCGACGGTGAACCAGGTGAGCAGCGGCGCCGTGGCCCCGGCCGCTCGCACCGGCGCCCCGTCGGCGTCGCAGGCCACCCGGGCGCTCAGGGACTTCGTCGCATCCCACTGAGCGCCCTAGGCTCAAGGCATGTCGGTCGACACGCCCGAGGAACTCGCCGGACTCGAGGCCGTGGGCGCCCTCGTGGCGGCCGTCATCGACGCCCTCGCAGCAGCCGCCGCCCCAGGGGTGTCGACGCGGGAGCTCGACGGGATCGCGGCGCGGATGCTGCGCGAGGCCGGCGGTCGGTCCGGACCGATCGTCACCTACCGCTACCCGGGCGTGACGTGCCTCAGCGTCGACGACGAGATCATCCACGCGATCCCGGGGAACCGTCGGCTCGCGGCCGGCCAGCTGCTGACGGTCGACGTCGCCCTCGAGTTGAACGGCTTCCACGCAGACGCCGCTCGCACGATCGCCGTCGGCGGGCACACCGATCCAGAGGGCGAACGGCTCATCGTCGCTGCGCGCGCCGCTCTTGCCGCCGGGATCGCCGCTGCGCGGCCGGGGGCACGGCTGCGCGACATCGGCGCCGCCGTCGACCGGACGACGCAGTCGTACGGGTTCCGCGTGGTGCCAGAGCTCGTCGGGCACGGCATCGGCCGCGCGATGCACGAGCCCCCGTCGGTCCCGAACTGGGCCGACCCCGACGCCGACGACGTGCTCACCCCGGGCCTGGTGTTCACGATCGAGCCGATGATCGTCGCCGGCCGTCCGCACCTGCGGGCTCACCGCGACGGCTGGACCCACTCCACCGTCGACGGCTCGCGCTCTGCGCACGAGGAGCACACGATCATGGTGACGGCCGACGGGCCGGCCATCGTCCTGACGCAGCCAGCCTGACGCTCAGGTC
>JAQIJQ010000052.1:0-30125 GCA_036946195.1 Patulibacter minatonensis
GGCCTGGTACACATCGGGAATGCCGTCGCCGTCGGCATCGAGGCCCTCACGTTCGGCAACCCGGCGGTAGATGCGGTTGCGCGCCGTCAGCAGGGCGGAGGCCAGGCACGCCGCCAGCAGGCTGCCGGCGAGCACACCCACCTTCACGTGCTCGTCGCGCGCGCTGCCGGAGCCGAACGCCAGCTCGCCGATCAGCAACGACACCGTGAACCCGATCCCGCCGAGCAGCGCCAGCCCCAGGACGTCGATCCACGCTAGGTCGTCGTCGAGTTGCGCGCGCGTGAACCGCGCGACGAGGTACGTCGCCGCGAAGATCCCAGCCGACTTGCCGAGCACCAGACCGGCGATGATCCCGATCGCGATCGGATCCCCGAGCGCGTCCCCGAGTCCGGAGAGGCCACCGACGGCGACGCCCGCCGCGAAGAACGCGAACACGGGCACCGCGAACCCGGCCGAGATCGGGCGGATCCGGTGCTCGAAGTGCTCGGCGAGCCCCGGCCCCGCGTCGGGGCCACCCGCAGCGTCGCTCCGCAGCACGGGCACGGCGAAGCCGAGCAGCACGCCGGCCACCGTCGCATGCACCCCCGACGCGTGGACCATCGCCCAGGCCGTCACGGCGAGCGGTAGGAGCAGCCACCAGGCGCGCACCCGCCGCTGCACGAGCACCGTGAAGAGCGCCAGCGGCACGAGGGCCGCCGCGAGCCACACCACGTGCAGCTCGCTCGTGAAGAACAGCGCGATGATCGTGATCGCGAACAGGTCGTCGACCACCGCGAGGGTGAGCAGGAACGTCCGCAGCGCGGCCGGCAGGTGGCTGCCGATCACCGCGAGCACGGCGAGCGCGAACGCGATGTCGGTCGCGGTCGGGATCGCCCAGCCCTTCAGCGCGCCGTCGGCGCCGCCCGCGTTCACCGCCACGAACACCAAGGCCGGCGCCACCATCCCCCCGATCGCGGCCATCACCGGCAGCGCAGCGCGCCGCGGATCGCGGAGGTCGCCGGCGACGAACTCGCGCTTGAGCTCCAGCCCGGCGACGAAGAAGAAGATCGCGAGCAGCCCGTCGGCGGCCCACGTGCCGAGCGACAGGTCGAGGTGGAGTGCGCTCGGACCGATCCGAGCATCCCGGAGGCTCTCGTAGCCGTCACCGAGGGGCGAGTTGGCCCAGACGAGCGCAACCACCGTCGCGACGAGCAGCAGCGCACCGCCGACGGTCTCGCTCCGCAGCACGTGCGCGATGCGCTGGGCCTCGGGCCACGAGGACGAACGGGGGAGCAGCGGCCCGCGCGGGCCGTTCGGAGATGCGGTCACGAGGACTTTCGGGCAGAGGTCAGCGATCTTGCCGACCAGACTTCCCGGCGCACCTTCCGGGCATGCTACCCGGTGGGGTAGGGGTAGCCCCACCTCCGGTTCCGGGGGACGGCGCCTCGCGGGACGCCCCCGCGCCCCATGGGCGCCGCAGCCCGTTCGCGCGACCGTCTGGCCATGCCCGCCAGCTCGCCCGATCCCGTCCGCTCCGGCCGCCCGCCCGGCGCCGCCTCTCGCTCCGGGGCCGCCCCGCGACGCCCCGGCCGCCACCGGCAGGTGCCGACCGATCCGCCTCCGGCCGGGATGGCGGGCGCCGTGGTGCGGATCACGCGGATCGCCGCGCGCCACCCGAAGACGGTGGTGCTCCTGTGGCTCCTGCTGATCGCGGGGTGCGTGTTCGCGGGGGCCTCGACCGGCATGCGGAACATCTCGAGCGCCGACGAGGTGATCGGCGACGCCGGTCGCGCCGAGCAGGCCCTCGAGCGCAGTGGGCTCGCCGGACGGCCGGCGGAGTCGATCCTCGTCCGCACCGCCAGCCCCGCGCAGACGGACGCGATCGCTGCGCCGCTCGCCGAGCGCCTCGCCGCGGCGCGGACGGTCGCACGGGTGCAGAGCCCCTATCGCGGCGGGCCGGCCGATCGCAGCAGCCGTGCCACGGACGCCGAGGCGGGCACTGCCGCGCTGCGCACGACCGACGGCCGCGCAGTGCTGCTCCGAACCGAACTGCGCGGGGGTTCCGAGGACGCCGCCCGCAACGCCGCGGCCGTCACGCGGCTCGTCGACGCCGCGCGGCGCGCCCACCGGCGGGCGACGATCGCGCAGGCCGGCTCCGGCAGCGTCGACGCCGCGATCGACGACATCGTCGCCGACGACCTCGCCCGGGCGGAACTCCTCTCGCTCCCGATCACGCTGCTGATCCTCGTGCTCGCGTTCGGGGCGGTCGTCGCCGCATCGGTGCCCGCTCGCGCTCGGTATCACCGCGGTCGCCGGGGCGATGGGTGCGCTCGGCGTGGTCTCGCACGCCGTGCCGAACGGCGACAGCACCGGTTCGCTCGTCGTCCTCATCGGGCTGGCGGTCGGCGTGGACTACTCGCTCTTCTACGTGCGTCGCGAACGCGAGGAGCGTCGCCGCGGCCACAGCCCCGAGCGGAGCCTCGAGCTCGCGTCGGCGAGCGTGGGACGGGCGATCATCGTCGCCGGCACGACCGTGATGGTCGCGCTGGCCGGGCTGTTCCTGAGCGGCATCGCGACCTTCGCCTCGATGGCGGCCGGCACGATCCTGGTGGTCGCGATCGCCGTCCTCGGCTCGCTCACCGTGCTCCCCGCGATGCTCGCGCTCCTCGGTGACCGCATCGACGCCGGCCGCGTGCTCGGCCGCCGCCGCGCGCGCCGCGCACGCCTTGCCCGCGCGGGCGCCCCGCAGCCCGACCGGCGGGCACGCCCGTCGACGATCGCCCGGTTCGTCCATGCCGTCGCCCGTCGACCGGTCGGCGCCCTCGCCGTCGCGCTGGCGCTCCTGCTCGCGCTCGCCGCGCCTGCGCTCCACATGCGCCTCGGCCAGGGCGGCACCGCCTCGCTGCCGGAGGGCATCCCGGCGATCGAGGCGCTCGCGGAGATCGACGCGTCGTTCGGCGGGTCGTCCGAGGCCGACCTCGTCGTCACGGGTCGCGCGCTCGATTCGGCCGCCGCGCGTGCCGGGCTGCAGCGGTTGATCGCCGCCGCCGCGCGCAGCACCGGCGCGGCGGGCTTCGCGCCGGTGGAGATCAGCCGCGATGCCGCGACGGCTCTCGTGAGGATTCCGATGCCCGACCAGGAGCCCGCGGCGGCCCAACAAACCGTGAAGCGCCTGCGCACCGATCTGGCCGGGCCCGGCGCCGACCTCGTGCCCGGAGCGGACCGCGTGCTCGTCGGTGGCGACGCGGCCGAGGGCCTGGACTTTCGCGACACCGTCGTCGGTGCGATGCCGCCCGTCGTCCTGTTCGTGCTCGGTCTCGCGCTCGTGCTGCTGCTGCTCGCGTTCCGCTCGCTGCCGCTCGCCCTCGTGGTGATCGGGCTGAACCTGCTGTCGGTCGGCGCGGCGTACGGCGTGATGACCGAGGTGTTCCAGCACACCTGGGCCGAGGGCCTGCTCGACTTCACGAGCAACGGCGCCGTCACCACCTGGATGCCGCTCCTGGCGTTCGTGATCCTCTTCGGCCTTTCGATGGACTACTCGATCCTCGTGCTCGAGCGGATCCGCGAGGCGCGCGCCGTCGGCCGCAGCCCGCGGGAGGCCGCAGCCGAGGGCGTCGCCGCGACCGCGGGCACGGTCACCGGCGCGGCGGGTCGTGATGGTGGCCGTGTTCTCGATCTTCGCGACCCTCCGCCTGCTCGAGATGAAGCAGCTCGGCGTCGGCCTCGCGACGGCGGTCCTCGTCGACGCCACGCTCGTCCGAGCGATCGCCCTGCCGGCCGCGGTGGCGCTGCTCGGCGACCGCGCGTTCCCGGGCGTGGCGCGCCGCGCCGGAACGGAGGTGCATGCGGCCGCGATGAGCCAGCGCGGGGGGCGTCGGCCAGCCCTTTCGAGGCTCCGGCGAGGTCTGCGAGGATGGCCGCATGGATGAGGACGCGGCGCTCGTGAGGACGGACGTCGATGGCTGACGGGCCGACGGTCGCACCCGCAGCCGACGAGCCGGACGGCTCAGCGCCCACCGTGCCGCCGGCGGCCGGCGCCGAATCGGTCGCCGCCCGCGCCGCCCGGCGCGCCGACCGGTTGCTCGGCCTGCACCGCCAGCTGGGCCACGGCGCCGAGCTGCCCCCACCACCGTCGCCGGGCGACCTGTGGACGGCCGTGCGCGGCAGCCCGACGATGCTCGGCCCGCTCGCCCCCGTGCTCTGGCTGATCGCGCTCGTGTCGGTGCTCGCCTGCCTGCTCGTGTGGCTCGCGCAAGGTGCCGGCGACTTCTGGCTCCCGTGGGTCGTGTTCGGGTTCGGCTGCGCGTTCGGAGTCGACGCCGCCGTCGCCCGCGGCCTCGCCACGGGCCGCTCCCGCGCGGCGCGCGCGTTCGGGCTCCACCTGTGGCTGTCCGCGTACGTCGCTGCGCTGCTCCTCGCGATCTGGCTCCTCGGCGGCGCCGGCGGCTTCTGGCCGGGCTGGAGCCTCTTCGGGATCGGCCTGGCGCTGCTCGTGCACGCGCTGCTCACGCCCGTCGACCCGTTCGGCGGTGGCGACGAGCAGCTCGTGGCGCGCGTCGACGAGCTCACCCGCACCCGCAGCAGCGTGCTCGACGCCCAGGCGATGGAGCTGCGCCGGATCGAGCGCGACCTGCACGACGGCGCGCAGGCCCGGCTCGTGGCCCTCTCGATGCAGCTCGGCCGGGCCGAGGCGCGCCTCGCAGGCCACGGCGACCCCGAGATCCTCGCACTCGTCAGGGGCGCGCAGGAGGAGGCGCGCGCCGCGATCGCCGAGCTGCGCGACCTCGCCCGTGGGATCGCGCCGCCGCTCCTCGTCGATCGCGGCCTCGTCGCCGCGATCGAGGCGCTCGCGCAGCGCTCCGCGCTCGCGGTGGCTGTCGAGGCGACCGGTCTCGAGCGTCGCCTGCCGACGGTGGTCGAGACGGCCGCCTACTTCGTCGCGGCCGAGGCCCTCACGAACGCCGCGAAGCACGCGGGGGGCCGAGACGAGCGTCCGCGTGACGCTCGTGTTCGACGGACCGTGGCTGCGGCTCACCGTGGCCGACGACGGGCCGGGCGGCGCGGACCCTCGAGGCTCCGGGCTGGTCGGCCTGCGCGGCCGGGTCGAGGCGCTCGACGGGCGGCTCTGGATCATGAGTCCGACGGGGGTCGGGACGAGTATCGTCGCGGAGCTGCCATGCGCGTCGTGATCGTGGAAGACCACGCCCTCCTGCGCGAGGGCCTCGTCGCCCTGCTGCGCGAGAACGACGTGGAGGTGGTCGCGCAGGCCGCCGACCCGGGGGAGTTCCTGCGCGTCGTCACGGCCCACAAGCCCGACCTCGCGATCGTCGACGTCCGACTCCCGCCGACCTTCACCGACGAGGGCATCCGCGCAGCGATCGAGGCGCGCGACCGGCTCCCCGGCCTCGGGCTGCTCGTGCTCTCGCAGTACGTCGAGCCCGTCTACACGAGCGAGCTGCTCGCGGCCGAGGGCGAAGGGGGCGTCGGCTACCTGCTGAAGGAGCGGGTCGGCGACGTGGCCGCGTTCCTGGATGCCGTGCGGCGCGTGGCGGGCGGCGGCACCGCGCTCGACCGCGAGGTGGTGGCCGAGCTGGTGACGGGTCGGTCGGTGCAGGCCGGCGGCTCGAGGCTCGACGACCTCACGCCGCGCGAGGGTGAGGTGCTCGCGCTCATGGCCGAGGGGCGCACGAACGCGGCGATCGCGGAGGCGCTCGTCGTCACCCCCGTGCCGTCGAGAAGCACATCGGGCAGATCTTCTCCAAGCTCGACCTGCCCGCCAGCCAGGGCGACCACCGGCGCGTGCTCGCCGTGCTCGAGTACCTGCGCGTCGCCGGCTGAGCCTCAGCCGCGCCAGCGCTCGATGCGGCGCGCGCTCGCGATGAGCCCGGCCGCGTACGCCAGCGTGATCCCCGCGGCCGCGAGCGCGACGAGCGGGACGGTTCCCGGCGCGGCTGCGGCCACGGCCCGGCTGATGCCCCCGGGCCCGGCGAACGGGCCCACCAGCTTCGCGGCGCCGGCCGAGAGGCAGAGCGTCGCGACGACCACACCGAACGCCGTGCCGCCACGGATCGGCCGCGCGAGCGTGAGCGCGAGCGCCCCGCCGAACGCCGCGCAGGCGAGGTGCGCGGCGCCCGCGAGGACGAGCTCGGCGGCGCCGGCACGGCCGTGGAACACGCCGAGCGCGTCGGGCACCATCAGGTAGACGGCGCAGATCGCCGCGGCGATCTCGCCCACGAGCACCGTGCGTGCCCGCCAGCGCTGGCGGGCGCTGCCGCCGCTGGCGGACAGCATCGCGTCGGCCTGCGGCGGGATCGCGCGCTCGACGACGAACGTGAACCAGGCGCCGAGCGCGCAGGCCACCATCGCGCTGAGCGCCCAACTCTCGTGCGGATCGGTCGGGCCGGGGAAGAACGCGCCGGCCAGCAGGAAGATGGCTGCCGTCGCGGGCGCGAGCAGCGCGCGGGAACGCAGCGCCAGGCGGAGGCGGCGGTGGGCCAGGCTCATCGGTGCGTCTCCACCTGCTCGACGCCCCAGCCGGCGGCGAGCTCGCGAGCCAGCAGGGCATCGCGCTCGTCGGCCGCCACCGTCACCGTACGGTGCTCGTCGCCGCGGGTGAGCCGGATCGTCGCCTGTGGAACGGTGGCCGGCGGCGGGACGAGCAGCTCGAGCGCCGGCCGTTCGGCGCCGAGCCGCAGACGGTGCGTGGCCGTCACGGCGCCCTCGCCGCTGTGATCGGTGAACACGACGGCCGCGCCGCGCTCGGCGGCCGAGCGCGGCGCAGCATCGAGCGCGCCGCGGGCGCCGGTGTCGAGCCCCGCCCAGGGCTCGTCGAGGATCAGCACGTCGGGGCGGCCGTGCAGCGCGCCGGCGAGCGCGACCCGTTGCAGCTGCCCCTTGCTCAGCGCGCCGCAGCGGCGGTCGAGTTCATCCGGCAGCGTGGCGTCGGCCGCGCCGAGGAGGGCCAGCCAGGCCCGGGCCGGCACCGTCTCCGGCAGCACCATGCGCTCGGGCACGTAGGCGCGTCGCCCGCGGGCCTCCACGCGGCCGCGCCGCGGCTCCACGTCGCCCGCGAGCACCCGGAGCAGGCTCGACTTGCCGCAGCCGTTTTCGCCGGCCACGTGCACGAGCGCGCCGCCTTCGACGGCGAGGTCGAGCCCGCGCAGCAGGGTGCGTCGGCCGCGCCCGATGGTGAGTCCCTCGGCGAGGAGGTGGGGCTGGGCTGCGGGGGTGACCACCGCCCCACCCTAGGAGGGCGAGGCGTAGCGTGGCGCCACTACTCGGCCAGGAACCCGGCGATCGCCGTCAGGAAGCGCGGGTGGCTCGGGGCGCCGAGGTGGTCGGCGGCGGGGAGCTTGTACACGCGTCCGTCGGCCAGCTGCTCGGCGACGAGCTCGGGGCGGCGGGCGAGGTTGTCGGCGTCGCCCGCGAGCACCATCGTCGGGATCGTGATGGCGGCGAGGTCGACGCCGTCCTGGTGGGCGACGCTGAGCTGTGCGGCGATGGCCACGGGGTCGCCGCCGGCGGTGTCGACGAACGAGCGCCACGCCACGCCGAGCGGGTGCAGGCCGTCCGCGGCCGGGTCGGTCGCGAGGAGGGCCGGGATGATGAGCTCGGGCGGCAGCTCGCGCCGGTCCATGCCGCCGACCTCGAGCAGGCCGGCACCGATGCCGCCGGCCACGAGCCGCCGGACGCGCGAATCGTCCACCGCCACGAGCAGCGCGGTGATCGCGCCCATCGAGTAGCCGACGAGGTCGTACGCCTCGAAGCCGAGCTCGTCGACCAGCTCGCGCACGTCGAGCGCCATCCGCGGTTCGCCGTAGCGCGCGGCGTCCGCCGGCTGGTCGGACTCGCCGTGCCCGCGCGCGTCGATCGTGAGCGTACGGCGGCCGGCGTCGGCGAGCCCGTCGACCACGCCCGGCCCGCCCCAGGTGCTCTGCGCGTCGACGCCGAAGCCGTGCAGGAGCACCACCGGCGGCAGGTCGGCCGGCGCGGAGTCGTCGTAGTCGTAGGCGATCGCGACGCCGTCGCTGGTGGTGAACCGGGCCATGGGCCGCGGAGTCTCCCACGTGGCACCCGCAACGCGCCGCGCCCGCCCGCCGCGGGATGATCCCTCCGCATGCGCGTCTGGATCGACCTGACCAACAGCCCGCACGTCCTCGTGCTGCGGCCGGTCGTCGAGGATCTCCGCGCCCGCGGCCACGAGGTGGAGGTGACGGCGCGCGACTTCGCGCAGACCGTCGCGCTCGCCGAGCGGCACGGGCTGGATGCGACCGTGATCGGCCACCACCGCGGCGACCAGCGCTTCTCGAAGGCGATCGGGCTCGCGAGCCGCTCCACGGCGCTGCTGCGCTGGGCGCGCGGCCGGCGGTTCGACGTCGCCCTCGCGCACGGCTCGAACGACATCACCGTCGCCGCCAAGCTCCTGCGGATCCCGAGCGCGACGATGTTCGACTACGAGTTCGCGAAGGCGCAGCACAACGTGAACTGCCGCCTGGCGCAGAGCGTGGTGGTGCCCGCCGCGATCCCCGCCGAGCGCCTCGCGCCCTACGGCGCCACCGGCAAGATCCACGCGTACGAGGGGCTCAAGGAGGAGTACTACCTCTCCGATCTCACCCCCGATCCGGCCGTGCTCACCGAGCTCGGGCTCGATCCGGCCAAGCCGATCGCCGTGGTGCGCACCCCGCCCGAGGCGGCGCTCTACCACCCGAACCGCGACGAGATCAGCCCGGAGGAGGATCTCTTCCAGAGCGTGCTCGACCGCCTCCAGGGCCAGCAGACGGTCGTGCTGCCGCGTACTGCCGACCAGCGCCCGGCGCTCGAGCGGGCCGGCGGCTTCATCGTCCCCGAGCAGGCGATCGATGCGCCGAGCCTCATCGCGTTCGCCGACGTCGTCGTCTCGGCCGGCGGCACGATGAACCGCGAGGCCGTCGCGCTCGGCACGCCGGTCTACACCACGTTCGCCGGCACGATGGGCGCGGTCGACGAGGCGCTCATCGCCGAGGGTCGTCTGCGGCAGCTCGGGGAGGCCGACGAGATCGTGCTCACGAAGCGCGAACGCACCGCCGACGGCTCCTCCGCCGATCGCATCCGCCGCGATCCGAAGATCCTCACGGACCTCCTCCTCACCGCTCTCGGCTAGCCGTCCGTGCTGCCCGGGCTTCCCCGGGGGAGCGGCTACCCGAACAAACCTCGGTGGCCTAGCGTCTGCCGGAGATTGACGCTGGCGGCGCGCACCCGGACGGAGGGAGTCGCATGCGATCCGAGCAGATCCTGGCGTTCCGCTTCGCACGAACCGGACTCTCCGAGCGCGAGTCGACCGATCTCGCGAGCGCCTTCGACTGCCCGGCGTCGGATGTCGCGAAGGATGCCGCGCTCACGGCCGTGGGGGCGCGCGTCGAGGGCGTCGACCGGGCGACCTACGAGAACGCCGTCGATCGCGGCGCGCTCGTGCTCGGCCACATCGTCCGCGGGGCGATCCACGTCATGGCCCCGGAGGACCACGCGCTCTTCGGCCGCCGGCTGGTCTCGAGCAACGACGACGAGCTCGCCCGGCAGCTCGGGCCAGCGGCGACGGAGCTCTGCGAGGACCACCGGATCCGTCTCTGCGACGCGCTCGACGAGGTGGCCGCGGCGATCGCCGGTGTGCTCGACCATGGACGCAGGCTCACGAAGAACGAGCTCCACGAAGCGCTTCGCGACACCGTCCAGGAGGACCTCCTGCCGTGGTGCGAGGGCTGCCAGAGCCACCACGTGAGTCCGATGCTGTGGCGTCACGGCACCGCCGTGGCCGGAGCCCGGCTCGACGCGAAGCGCCGCTACCTGATCGGTGGCGCGAGCGACCCGCCGCCGGCCCACGAGGCGGTCCACCGGTACCTGCGCTGGTATGCGCCGGCCACGCCGGGCGCGTTCTCGGAGTGGGCGGGCGTCGCGCCGTCGCACGGCCGCCGGCTGTGGGAGGAGATCGCCGACGAGCTCGTCGAGGTGGAGGATGCCTTCGGCGATCCGGCGTGGGTGCTGGCGGAGGATGTCGACGAGTTCGAGGATCCGCCGTCGCCGGAGGGCGTGCGCCTGCTCCCGGCCGGGGATCCGTACCTCTGGAAGCCGAACCGCGTGCTCCTCGCGCCCGACGACGAGGTGCGCAAGCAGCTGTTCCGGCCCGTCTCGAGCCCGGGCGCCGTGCTGCGCGACGGCAGGCTCGCTGGGACCTGGCGGGCCAGGAGCTCCAAGGGCGTCGTCGACGTGACCGTCGAGACGTTCGGGCGCGTGCCGCGCCAGCTCCTCGAGGAGGAGGCGCAGCGGCTCGCGATCCTGCGCGGCGTCGGTGAGGCGCACGTGATCGTCGGCTCCTGACGAACGGGCGGCCCGCCGGCTCGCATCCGCCGTTCGGCCAGCGCGTGCGCACCCTGGGCATCCGCCCGGCGAACGCTCAGGTTCGGCCCAGGAACCGGTGGGACGGTGCCCTCATGACCCACGGCGCCGCTCCGCACGACCACCACGACGACCACCCGGAGGGCCTCCACGAGGACCTGCGCAAGATCGCGAGCCGGCGCGATGCGCTGCGGATCTTCGGCGGCGCCGGCCTCGCGACGATCCTCGCGAGCTGCGGCGGGAGCTCGGTGACGACCCTCGCGGGGGCGGCGACGCCGACGAGCGAGGTGCCCGACGAGACGGCCGGCCCGTACCCGGGCGACGGCTCGAACGGCCCGAACGTGCTCGACGACTCGGGCATCGTGCGCCACGACATCCGCACGAGCTTCGGCACCTCCTCTGGGACGGCGACGGGCATCCCGCTGCGGGTGAACCTCACGGTCACCGACGCGTCGAAGGACTACGCGCCGATGGCGGGCGCGGCCGTCTACCTGTGGCACTGCGATCGCGCCGGGCGCTACTCGATGTACTCGTCGGGCGTCACCGACCAGAACTACCTGCGCGGCGTGGTGCAGACCGACGAGGACGGCACCGCCTGGTTCAAGACGGTCTTCCCCGGCTGCTACTCGGGCCGCTGGCCGCACATCCACTTCGAGGTGTACTCGTCGGTGGCCAACGCCGTGAGGAGCGGGCCGATCGTGAAGACCTCCCAGATCGCGCTCCCGAAGGCCACGTGCGCGAAGGTCTACGCGAAGAGCTCCTACGCCAGCAGCCGCCGCAACCTCGCGAACATCTCGCTCGCGTCCGACAACGTGTTCCGCGACGACAAGGCCATCCACCAGCTCGCCACGGTCACCGGGAACGCGACGAAGGGCTTCGTGGCGAACCTGACGATCGGCGTCTGACGGACGCATCCATGCGCTGGGAACGGGTGTCCAGCGCGCCCGGCGCGCGCCTCCCCGGGGTGAGCGCCCGTAGAATTCGGCGCTGATGCGTCGTCGATCGCTGAGATCCGTGCTCGTGCCGGTGCGTTTGCACTCGGTGCCGCAGCTCGTGTTCGACGGCCTTGCGGTCGCCGTGGCGTACTACTTCGCGTACCGCCTGCGGTTCGGCTTCTTCAGCGAGCCGCTGCCACCGCGGTACCGCGAGATGTTCTGGGACACGGTCGGTCCCGCCGTCGCCCTGTGCCTCATCGCGTTCGTGCTGTTCCGCGTGTACCTGCGGTCGGCGCGGTTCGCGAGCGTACGCGACGTGATCTCGATCTTCAACGGTGCCGTCGTCGGCACGATCGCCACGGCCGGCTACGTCGCGATCGTGCGGCCGGTCTCGTTCGTGCCGGACTTCGTCCGAAAGAGCTCGCTTCCGCCGACCCCCGAGAACATCGCGAACGCGACGCAGTTCCCGTCGATCCCGACGAGCGTCATCGCGTTCTTCTTCCTGCTGATGCTCGGCGCGATCGCCGGCAGCCGCCTGACGGCGCGCATCTTCCACGAGCGCGGGAGCTTCGGAAAGCACGGCTCGCCGGGCGCCCGCACCGTGCTGATCATCGGCGCCGGCGACGGCGGCCGGCTCGTGCTGCGCGAGATCGTCCGCAACCCCGGCCTCGGCATGCGGCCCGTCGGCTTCGTCGACGACGACCCGGCCAAGAAGGGCCTGCGGATCGACGGCGTGCGCGTCCTCGGCGCCACGAAGGACCTCGCGCGGATCCTCGACGACGTGGAGCCCGACGACGTGACGATCGCGATCCCGTCGGCCCCCGGCACCGTGCGCGCGCAGGTGGTGCGCGACTGCCGGCAGCGCGGGATCCCGGTGCGCACGCTGCCGACCGTGTTCGAGCTGCTGCAGGGCGGCGCGGGCACGTACGTGCGGCAGGTACGCGACGTGCAGGTGGAGGACATCCTCGGCCGCGCGCCCGTCAAGATGGAGCTCGACCGCGTCGGCGGCTACCTCCGCGGGCAGGTCGTGATGGTGACCGGCGCCGGCGGGTCGATCGGCTCGGAGCTCTGCCGCCAGATCGCGCGCGTGGGCCCGCGCAAGCTGATCCTCGTCGACCATGCCGAGGACAACCTCTTCGAGATCCACCGCGAGCTGACGGGCGACCGCCACATCAGCCGCGACGTCGCCATCGCCGTGCTCGCGGACTGCCGCGAGGAGGACCGGATGCGCGAGGTGTTCGGCGACCACCACCCGACGACCGTCTTCCACGCCGCCGCGTACAAACACGTCGGCCTGATGGAGGAGAACCCCGTCGAGGCCGTGCGCAACAACTCCCTCGCGACGCGTCTCGTGGCCCGGCTCTCCGGCGAGTTCGGCACCGAGCGGTTCGTGCTCATCTCCACCGACAAGGCCGTCGACCCCGCCACCGTGATGGGCGCCAGCAAGGCGCTCGCCGAGTGGGCCGTCGAGGCCGAGCAGCAGCGGTTCCCGAGCACCCGCTACGGCGCCGTGCGGTTCGGCAACGTGCTCGGCTCCTCGGGCTCGGTGGTCCCGATCTTCCGTCGCCAGATCGCGCACGGCGGCCCCGTCACCGTCACCCACCCCGACATGACGCGCTACTTCATGACCATCCCGGAGGCCGTGCAGCTCGTCATCCGCGCCGCCACACTCGGGCAGGGCGGCGAGGTGTTCGTGCTCGAGATGGGCGAACCCGTGAAGATCCTCGACCTCGCGCGCACGATGATCGAGCTCTCCGGACTGGAGCCGGACGTGGACGTCGGCATCGAGATCGTCGGACCGCGCCCCGGAGAGAAGATCCACGAGGAGCTGTTCGGCGGCCACGAGCAGGGCGTCCCCACCGCAGCCGAGCGCATCCTGCGTGCCGACCGGCCGACGATCGCCGCGCACACCGTCGACGAGGCGTTCGACCGCATCAACCTGCTCGTGCTCGAGGGCGATGCGGCCGGCCTGGCCGCCGAGGTCGGCGCGCTGATCGAGGCCGCCCGCGGCGACGGTTCGGCGGCGACGCCCGCCCCTGCCTGACGCAGGCTCGCGTGCGGCGGCGCCACGTCGCCACCTCGCCCCGTAGGATGAGCCGCCATGGTCGTGGCCTCGCTGATCGACTCCCTCTCGAAGATCGGTGCCATCGGCGGCATCGTGTCGTTCGTCGGCGTCGGGCTCCTCATCTTGCTGTTGGCGGCTCAGAGCCGTCAGATGCGCGCGATGCGCGAATGGATCGATGCCGAGCCCGAGCGACAGGCCGAGGCCTCGCAGCGCGTGATCGCCGAGGTCCAGCGCCGGATCGCCGCAGCGCGTGAGCGTCGCCAGGCCGAGGCCGCCGGCGCCTCGGTGCCCCCGGTCCCGGCCGCCCCGCGCACGGTGCCGCCCGCGCCCGGAACGCTCGGCGCCACGCCCGAGGCACGCAAGCTCGCCGCGGCGGCAAAGGGCACCGACACCGTCGTCAGCCCGATCGATCCGACCGGCTCCGTGCCGCCGCCGAACGGCGACGGCACGGGCGGCCCGAAGTTCGCGCCGCTCACGCCCGCGGGCGACGCCGCCGCCGGCGACGGGCCGATCGCCGACGATCTCGCCGATCCGCTCGGGCCCGCCGAGCCCGGCCAGGACACGCAGCCGGCCGACGCGCTCCCGGACGACTACGACCCGCTCGCGGCCTCGACGCCCGCCGCCCGCGGGGATCTGCGCTTCAGCGACGACCACTTCTCGCTCGACGACTACGACGAGGAGGAGGAGCACGGCGGCAACCGCCTGCTCTTCGGCGCCGGCGCCGCAGCGCTCGTCGTCGGCATCCTGATCGCGGGCTTCGTCTTGCTCGGCGGCGGCAAGGACGCGCCCGAGCAGCAGGCGAACGGCGGCGGCGACGGCGCCACGCCGACCAAGACCGCGAAGGCGACCACCGTGCCGGCGACCATCGACCCCGCCTCCGTGCGCGTGATGGTGCTCAACGGCACGCAGGTGAACGGTCTCGCGCAGAGCACGAGCGACCAGCTGCAGGCCAAGGGCTACAACGTCTCGCAGCCGAACACGCTCGGCGGCCAGGCCGCGCGCGCCACCACCTCGGTCGAGTACCGCCCCGGTAGCAACAACGCCACGAAGGCCAAGCAGGTCGCGAAGGACCTCAGCCTCGCTGCGAGCGCCGTGCAGCCGATCGAGGCCGAGGTGAGCCCGGCAGCCCCCGAGACGTCGCAGGTCGTGGTGGTCACGGGCCAGGACCTCTCGTCCGACACGAGCGGCACCACCGGCTAGCCATGGCGGCCTCCGCTCCGGTCGGCACCACCCCGGCCGTGCTCCTCGCCCGTCACGGGGAGACCGACGACAACGCCGCCAGCCGCTTCCAGGGCGTCCGCAACCCGCCGCTGAATGCGCGCGGGCGCGAACAGGCCGCTGCACTCGCCGCTGAGCTCGCCGTCGCCGAGCCGGCGATCCGCGAGATCTGGGCGAGCCCGTACGCGCGCGCCCAGGAGACGGCGGCGATCGTCGCCGCGCGCCTCGGGCTGCCCGTCCGCACCGATCCGCGCATCGCCGAGAGCGACGTGGGCGATTGGAGCGGCGCCACCTACGCCGAGGTGCAGGGGCGCGACCCCGCCGGCTTCCAGGCCTGGGTCGACGGCGATCCGGAGCACCGGTTTCCCGGCGGCGAGTCGCTCGCCGAGGTGCGCGCCCGCGTGGAGCTGGCGCTCGCCGACGCACGCGCCGCCGCGCCGACGGTGCTGCTCGTCTGCCATGGCGGCGTGATCCGTAGCGCCCTGCGTGCCACCGGCCACGCGCCGCGCATCGCTGGCAACGGCGAGGCGGTCGCGCTGTGAGCCGGCTCCCGAGCCAGGTGCGCGAGCTGCCCGCGCCGCGCGTCGCCGCCGGCGCGCTCGTCGCCGTGATCGTGCTGACGGCGCTGAGCTTCGGCGCCGCGCAGCGCCTCAAGCGTGCGGCCCCGATCATCGATCCGACCACGGTGCGGGCCGTGCAGCTCTTCTCGCCCGGGATCCAGGGCACCGCCCGCGCGCGCTGGCAGTTCAAGATGAGCCGGGCCGACCAGATCACGGTGTCGATCGTCACCCCGGAGGGCGACCCGGTCCGCCGGATCGCCAAGGACGTGCGGCTCGGCTCCGGCAAGGTGTCGTTCGGCACCTGGAACGGCGCACGAGACAACGGCAGGCCCGCGCCCGACGGCAAGTACCGCGTGCAGGTGGCCTTCCGCGACGCCGGCCGCGCCGTGCTCCTCCCGGGCGTGCTCCTGGAGAAGGACACGACGCCGCCCACCCCCAAGCTCCTCTCGATCGGACCGGAGAAGGATCCGAGCACCAAGCAGCCGCGCGCCGAGTTGCTGCCCCGCGCCGACGGCCGGCCGATCCGCGTCCGCTACCGCGTCGCCGGCCGCTCGACCGGCATCGCCGTCTTCCGCACCGATCTCGTGCGGCCGCGCATGATCCTCGACGAGCCCGTCGGGGCCGGGGACGGCCAGTGGACCTGGGACGGCACCGTGAACGGTCGACGCGTCGCCCAGGGCACGTACCTCGTCGCCGTCCACGCGAAGGACCTCGTCGGCAACGTCGGCTGGTCGACGGGCAGCGCTCAACCGGTCGCGCCGTACGGCGGCCGGCTCGACGGGCGCGGCGGCGTGATCGTGCGCTACCTCGCAGCCCAGTCGCCCGAGGCGCCCGTGCCCGCCGGTGAGCGGGCCGGCGTCGGGGTCATCTCGCCCGGCAAGCAGTACGCCTGGAGCATCCGGCGCGTCGGCGAGCGGCGCGAGCGCTCGGAGGGCAAGAGCCGCCGCCCGTACCTGCGCCCGAAGATGCCGAGCGGCCCGAGCGGTCTGCACGTGCTCGAGCTGCGCACGAAGGACCGCACCGCGAGCGCGGCGATCCTCACGCAGGGCAAGGCGGCGCAGTCGGTGCTCGTCGTCGTGCCGCAGGCGTCGCTCGTCGGCGCCGCGCTCGTCGACGACGACGGCGACGGCGCGCCCGACACGCTCGCGCGCGGCGTGAGCGTCGAGACCGGCCGCGTGCCCGTCGACTCCGAGCTCCCGACCGACCTCACCGACCACATCGCCCCGCTGCTGCTCTCGCTCGACCGCAAGCAGCGCCGCTACGACCTCACCACCGATCTCGCCCTCGCGCGCGGCACCGGCCCCAAGCTCGCGGGCCACGACGGCGTGGTGCTCGCGGGCACCTGGAGCTTCACCGACCGTGGGCTGCAGCGGCAGCTCGTGCAGTGGGTCGAGCGCGGCGGCCGGCTGTGGGTGAGCGAGCCGAGCTCGCTGCTGCGGTCGGTCACCGTGAACGCCGCCGCGGCCACGGAACCGACGCAGCCGTCGCGGCTGGATCCGTTCGGGTTCGAGCTCGGGCCGCTGCAGCAGGTGAGCCGGGTCGACCAGGTGAGCGACCGCGGCGGGCTCTGGCGCGGCACCGACGGGCGCTTCGACGGACCCGTGAACGTGGAGCCGATCCTGCGCAGCCCGACGAACGGCGACCCGGTCGCCGAGGGCACGACGCCGGGCGGCGGCCAGACCGTGCTGCAGGCGATCAGCGTCGGTCGCGGCGCCGTCGTGCGCACCGGCATCGAGGGCTTCGGCGCGCGGAGCCTGCGCGATCCCGATGCCCGCGAGTTCCTCCGTCGACTCTGGACCTTCCTGCGAGGCGGCTGACCCATGGCGCTCCTCACCAGCCTGCTCGCGCCGGCCGTCGACCACGGGGTCGTCGGCAGCGTGATCGCCGCTCCCGTCCGGGACCTCAGCTCGGTGCTCGTCGCCGCGCTCGCCGCCGCGGCGCTGCTGCTCCGCGCCCCGGCGGCCCGGTGGACGGCCGTGATCCTGGCGCTCCTCGTCACCCCGCTGCTGCTCGCCGGCGCGGTGCTCGACGACGATCGCGCCACCCAGCTCTTCGATCATCCGCTGCTCCTCCTGGCTGGCGGCGTGGCCGGACTCGTCGCCGTGGTGGCCGCCGCGCTCGCGCTCGCCCGCTGGCCGCAGGCGCTCCCGCCGCTGCTCGCGATCGCGATCCCGCTGCGGGTGCCGATCAGCGTCGGCGGTGACAGCGTGAACCTCCTCGTCCCGCTCTACGGACTCATCGGGGCCGGCGCGTTCGCCGCGGCGCTCCGCGCCCGCCGGGTCGGCCGCGAGAAGGCGCAGTCCTGGGACATCCGCACCGGTCCTGCACCCGCCGAGGTGGTGCGGGACGCGTGGACGGCCCGTTCGCTCAGCGGTGCGGCCGCGCTCGTCCCGATCCTGCTCGCGGCCTCCGTGCTGCTCTACGGCCTGCGGGTGCCGTTCTCCGAGGATCCCGACCGCGGCGTGCAGACCCTCTGCTTCTTCCTCGTGCCGTTCACGGTGCTGTTCATCGTGCTGCGCGAGATCGAGTGGACCCGCGCCGTGCTCGTGCGCGTCGGTGCGGCGCTCGTGGTGCTCGCGCTCGTCGCCGCAGCGCTCGGCGGCTACGAGTACGCGACGGGCGAGGTGCTCTGGAACCAGAAGATCATGGACGCGAACTCGCTCAGCACCACCGTGCGGGTGAACTCGCTCTTCTTCGACCCGAACATCTACGGCCGCTTCCTGATGGTCGTGCTGCTCGGCATCCTCGCGGTGCTCGCGTGGGGCGCGCGCGGTGGCCGCGCCGCGGCGCTCGGGCTCCTGTTCGTCGTGCTCTGGGCGGGGCTGTTCGTGAGCTTCTCGCAGTCGTCGATGCTCGGCCTGATCTTTGGCGCGACCGTCCTGCTCGGCGTGCGCTTCGGCGCCGGCCGGTCGGTGCTCGCGGGCGGCGCGGTGATCGTCGCGGCCGTCGTCGCCGTGCTGGCGCTCTCCGGACCGCTGCGCGTGAACGTGAGCTCGCCGGAGGGCCTGGACCGCTCGAGCGCTGGCCGCTGGGCGCTCGTGAAGGGCGGCGTGGAGCTCTACACCGCCAAGCCGATCGCCGGCTGGGGCTCGGGCTCGTACCGGCGCGCGTACCGCGAGGAGACGAACACGTCCGACGTGCGCGCTGTCGCCGCCTCCCACACCATCCCGCTCACGGTCGCCGCCGAGGAGGGCACGATCGGTCTGCTCGTCTACCTGGCGCTGCTCGTCGCGAGCGTGGCGGCCCTGCTGCGCGCGGCCCGGAACTCCGCGGCCGGGGCGGCGGTCGCCGCCGCCTACCTCGCGATGGTGCTGCACTCGTGGTTCTACGCCGCGTTCCTGGAGGACCCGCTCACCTGGGCGCTCCTCGCGGTCGGCGTGAGCCTCGGCGCCGGCGGGATCGGCCTGCGCGACGACTCCGGCCCGCCGGAGGGCGACGACGCGCCGCATGCGCCGACGCCGCACGACATCGTCGGCGAGCCGACGTACGTGTCGGTCGGCGAGGGCGGTGGCCCGGGCCGGTTCGTCGGCGAATCGGGCGCGGTGCCCGGGTCGACGGAGGAGCACCACGGCGGCGCGCCGCCTGCTGGCGGCGACCCCGCGGGAGCGTGATGATGCCGCCCGGCGAGGCTGGGCCACGGCGCTCGTCGTGGCCCGTCGGCCGCGCCGGAGCGGTCGGGCTCGCGGCGCTCGCGATCGTGGCCTGGCTCCTGCTGCCGTCGGCGCCGGGGTACGACACCGCCACGCACCTCGTCTGGGCGCGCGAGCTCCTCGCGGGCCGCGCCGCCGACGTGAACGCCGCGGCCGCGCCGACGATGCACCCGCTGTGGCTGCTGCTCGCCGTCCCCGCGGTGGCGACGGGCGTCGGCGGCTCGCTCCTGCAGCTGCTCGACCTCTTCGCGCTCGCGCTCGTGATCGCCTGCGTGTGGCGACTCGCGGCGGATCTCGCGGGGCGCGTCGCCGGCGCCGTGGCCGCGGTGTCGGTCGGGTCGAGCTTCGCGCTGCTCTTGCTCGCGTTCAAGGCCTACGTGGATCTGCCGTTCCTCGCGCTCGCGCTGCTCGCCGTGGTGTTCGAGCGCGGCTACGTGGCGCCGGGCGTTCGGCGCGCGGCCGGCGGGGTGTCATCGAGCCGGGCGGCGGGGGCACGAGCGCTCGCGGCGCTCGCAGATCGCCAGGCCGGCGTTGCGCGTCAGCGTGAGGTCGGGCCGTTCGTCGTGCCGGGGCTCCTGTTCGTCGCCGGGCTCCTGCGTCCCGAGGCCTGGGCGTTCGGGCTGCTCTTCCTGTTCGTGCGCTGGCTGCGCGGCGCGACGATCGGGCGGCTCTGGGCGCCCGCGCTCGTCGTGCTCGCCGCGCCGGTGCTCTGGGCGCTCGCCGATCTCGTCCTCTCCGGAGATCCGTTGCACTCCCTGACGGGCACCCAGCAGCTCGCGGAGGCGCTCGGCCGCAAGACGGGCCTCGGCAACGCGCCGGTGGAGCTCGTGCGTCAGCTCGGGGATCTCGCGCGGCCGCCCGTCGCCGCCGCAGGCGTGGTCGGTGCGGCCCTTGCGGTACATCGCCTGGGGTGGAGGCCGATGGTCGTCGTGGTCGCGCCGCTGCTCGCGGGCGTGGCCGGGTTCCTGCTCGTCGGTGCGCTCGGCCTGCCGCTGCTGCAGCGCTACCTGCTCGTCCCGGCGGCGCTCCTCGCCGTGTTCGCGGGGGTGGCCGCCGCGGCGATCCTCGCGACAGCGCTGGGCCGCGAACTGCCGGGCGCGCTCGGTGGCGCCGCGCCGGCCGGCGGCGACGGCTCGACGTCGCCCGCCGACGGTGGCATCGGCGCCACCCCGCAACAGCGGCCCCACGCCGCGGCCGCGCCCGTGCCGGCCGGTCTCCGGGCGATCGCGGCGCTCGCGCTGGTGGTCGGCGTCGGTGGGGCCGGCGGCTACGTGGTGCTCAAGGCCGGCTCGTTCCGGGTGCTCGCCGACGGCGTGGTGCGCGAGGCAACGTGGCAGCGCCAGGCCACGGAGCTGCTGGAGGAGCATCGGGCGGAGATGGCACGCGACCTTCGCCTGGTCACGCTCCCGACCTACCGATTCGTGCCCGAGCTGCAGCTCGCGACCGGGATGCGCCCGACGGAGATCGTCTCGCGTGCGCGAGAGCTTGGCGGCGAGGGACCGCAGACGCACGGACTGGCACTCGTGATCGAGGGTTCGAAGGCCGCGCGCACTCGTCTCGGCGAGGCCGCAGCCATCTCGCGGTCGACGAACACGGTGCCGCCTGGGTTCGTCGTCGTCGGGCGCCGCGGGCCGTTCGTGCTGGCGGCGGCGCGGGTCAACGATGTCGCAGTCTCCCGGGGCGCCGAGGAGTCGGAGCGTGCCGTGGGTCGTCACACGGCACGCGCGTCGCGCTAGCCCCCTACTCGGCCTGCAGCCGCGCGTGGAGCGGCGCGTTCATCGCCGCCGCGGTCTGCGCGAGCGCCCATTCGCGCAGCTCGAGGTCCGGCGCGTGGCGGCGTCCCGCGGCCTGGCGCAGCGCGCTCGCGAGATCCTCGGTCTCGGCGGCGAAGCTCGTCGCGCGCTCCCAGGTGCGACAGCCGGCGAGCGGCGGCGCGATCGTCGCGCGCCCGAGCCGGGCGTACTTGAGGATGCGCGTCGGCAGGCCGCAGTCGTTGAACGGGTCGACGAGGAACGGCACGAGGCCCACGTCGGCCTGGGCGATCACGGCCGCGGCGTCGCGGTCGTCGAGCGGACCGAGCCAGGCGACCTCGGGTGCGCGGCGCAGCCACTGGTAGTCGTCGTCCTGGCCGACCTCGTCCTCGTGCCATGCGCCGATCAGGAGCAGCTGCAGATCGGGGAGGCGTTCCACGGCGCCGCGCAGCCAACGCCAGTCGGTGCGCCGACCCAGGTGTCCGAGCGAGACGGCGACCGGGCGGTCGGTGTGGCTCGCCTGGTCGACGACGGAGGCGTCCACCATCGCGACCTGCGGGCGGTCCGCCTGTGCGCCCTCGATCAGCTTCGCACCGTGCCCGCCAGGCGCAAGCGGACCGCTGGGGAAGTCGTCGGCGGAGAGGCCGACGGTGATCGCATCCCGGCCGGCTTCGCGCTCCAGGTCGGCCAGGCGGCCGCTCACCGCGAAGGTGAGCTCGCTCACCTCGGCGAGCCGCTCATGCCACTCCCGCAGGAGGCTGTGGAGGCGGCCTGCGTCGTGGGCCTCCTCGTAGCGGTCCCAGCGGCAGTACCACACCTCTTCGGCCACGCCGCGGGCCATCAGCGAGGCGACGGCCGGCCACTGGATCGCGTGGTAGGCGATCAGCACCGTGTCGTTCGCGGACCAGTCTGTGGGGATCTGGCGGGCGAGGCCCCAGGCGATCGAGCTCGCGACGCTGCCGCGTACGGCCGACGGCGCCCGCGTCAGCGCGCCGTACGGGAGGCGTCCGGGGAGGGCGACGGCGCCGCCGGCGGTCTCGACCAGTTCGCGGGCGTGGTCGCCGAGGACGAACTGGTCGATCGGGCGAGGCAGCAGGAGCAGCGGGCGGCGCACCCGCACCACGGTACGGGGTTGCGGTCGTCGATTCGGGCCGGCCCGGCCACGCGCGCGCGGCGCGGCCGGCCAAGCGACGGCAGCGCGCGGGCGCCACCAGGGGTAGCGTGTGCCGCCGTGGCCGGGCCTCTCGAACGGATCGTGCGCAGCGGACTCGCCTACCAGGCGGCTGCGTTCCTCTCGGCGGGCCTCGGGTTCGTCACGTACAACGCGTACACGTCGTCGATCGGCCAGCTGGCGATCGCGAACGCCGACCTGATCCTCGGCTGGCTGATCTTCGTCGCGATCTTCGCGCGGCTCGGGTTCGGCGAGGCGCTGCTGCGGCACTGGTACATCGCGACCGACGAGGAGCGCCCGCGGCTCCAGCGCCGCATCCAGGGCGCGGTGGCCGTGAGCAGCGCGGTGCTCGGCGCCGTGGTCGTGCTGCTCGCGCCCGTGCTCGACGAGCACCTGCGCAAGGGCCACCAGGATGCGTGGCTGATCCGGATCGCCGGCGTCGCGCTGTTCGTCTACTGCAACCTCGATCTGGCGCAGGCGATCCTCCGCGCCCGCGACGACCGCCGCACCTACCTCTTCGCCTCCGTGAGCAACGTGCTGCTGACGGTCACGCTCACGATGATCCTGATCGTGTGGCACGACGGTGGCGGCCGCGGCTACCTCATCGGCAACTACGCGGCATCAGCGATCGTGCTCGCGGTGCTGTGGTGGCGCGAGGTGCCGGTGTGGCGCGGGCAGCGTGCCGCGCAGCCGGCGCACGTGGGCGAGGGGCCGGCGTTCGTCGCGGAGGCGCTGGCCCGTCACGAGGCGCGCGAGCCGCAGGGCGCCGACGCGACGGTGGATCCCGCGGGCCTTGCCGGACCGATCGACCTCGGCGAGATCCCCGAGGCGCCGGAGCAGACGCGGGCGGCGAAGCGCGGCGACATGCGCGCGCTCCTGCGGTTCGGCCTGCCGACGGTGCCCTCCGATGCCGCGATCTTCGGGTTCAACCTGCTCGACCGCACGATCCTCGCGGCGATCGCGACCGACTTCGCGTTCCAGTCGTTCTCGCAGGCGTCGAAGATCGCGGTCGGCGTGATCCTCGTGAGTCGGGCGTTCCAGCTGGCGTTCCCGCCGCTCGCCTACTCGATCAAGGATCCGGTGCAGGCGAGCGCGATCTACGCGTCGGCCGTGCGCGGGTACGCGGTGCTGCTCGGCGGCACGGTCGCAGGCGTCGCGCTCTGCGCCCCGTGGACGGTCGACCTGATCGTCGGCACGAAGCCGGGCGAGGTCGATGCCCGCCCGGGCGCCGTCGTCATCCTGCCGCTCCTCGCCTACGCCTGGGCGCTGTGGGGGCTCGTGCCGGTGCAGACGTCGATCGCCGGCCGCCTCGGCGCCACCAAGCTCACCGTGCCCGCGGCTGCCGTCGCCCTCGCGGTCAACCTCGTCGGCCTCCTCGTACTCGTCCCCGCCTACGGCGCACACGGTGCCGCCATCGCGCTCGTCGTCGCCTACGTGGTGCTGCTCGTCGCGCTCGACCGCCTCACGCGCCGCTGGTTCCCCGTGCGATTCGACTGGCCGCGGATCGCCGTCGCGGTCGGCCTCTCCGCCGCGGTCTGCCTCCTCGCCGGCCCCCTCGCGGGCGCCCCGCACCTCGGCTGGCAGCCGGCCCTCATCCGCATGGCGATGTTCGCCGTGATGATCGCCGGCCTATGGCGGTTCGCCCTCCTGGCGAGCGAGCGGCGCGAGGTGGTCGGCGTCGCACGACGCCTGCTGGCCCGCGCCCGCTGAGCCGTCCGGCGGCATGCCGCCCGGCTGACAGGTCGAACCACGTGGCGCAACACGCCCGGTTCTGGCGCATTGGCGCGCACCTTGTCGACTTCCGCCCGCCGGCCGCTCGACCGGGTGGGTGGTTGGACCGATCAGGTGAGCGTGCCGTTCGCGTCCCCGCACCGTCTGATCCGCCGGCTGGCGCTCGTCGTCGCCGCGGCGGCCGGCGCGCACCTCACGCTGGGCGCGGCGCCGGCCGCAGCCGGCACGTTCCCCGTGATCGAGTCGTTCAGCGGTTCGTCGGCGCCCGGCTGGACGCTCGGCGGCAGCGCCACGCTCACGGCCCCGACGGACGGCAACGGCAGCGGCTGGCTGCGCCTCACGCCCGCGCAGACGAACCGGTCGGGCTACGCGTTCTACGACCAGCCGTTCCCATCCGACGAGGGTGTGGTCGTCGACTTCGACTACGCCTCGTACGGCGGCACCGGCGCCGACGGCATCGCGTTCTTCCTGTACGACGGCACCACCACCGCCCAGCAGTTCCAGATCGGCGCCTTCGGGGGATCGCTCGGCTACACCGGCTGCGGCAGCACGCCCGGTCTCCGGAACGCCTACGTGGGGATCGGGCTCGACGAGTACGGCAACTTCGCCAACCTCGCCACGCTCTGCTCGGGGATGGACGGCGCCGCGTTCCGCCCCAACACGGTGGTCGTCCGCGGGTCGCAGGCCGCGAACTACAAGATGCTCGGCACTGCGGCCGTCGCCAAGGGCATCCAGGGCAACCGCACGGCGGCCCGCCACGTGACCCTCTCGCTCACCCCCGCGGGGAGGCTGTCGGTCACGATCCGCTTCCCCGACGGCACGGTGCAGCAGGCCGTCAGCGATCTGCAGCTCCCCGCGCCGCCGTCGACGCTCAAGCTCGGCTACGCGGCAGCCACGGGCGGCAGCACCAACATCCACGAGATCCGCACGAGCGCGGCCCTCAAGCCGACCGACCTCCACGTCGCCCTCACCGACGGCGCCGCCGCGGCCGCACGCGCCGACGCCCGCACGTGGACGGCGACCGTGACGAACGGTGGGCCCAACCCGGCGACGGGCGTCGACGTGAAGGCGACGACGCCGGTCCCCGGTCTCGCCGGTATCGCCTGGAGCTGCGCGGCGACCGCCGGCGCGGACTGCGGGGCGACGGCGAGCGGGACCGGCCTGCCGAGCGTGAGTGCGGGCGCGATGCCCGTCGGCGCCACCCTCACGTACACCATCACCGGCACCCCGGCCGCCGGCGCCGACACCGCCCAACTCACCGTCGACGCCCAGCCCACGGGCGACAGCGGCGACCTCGTCCCGAGCGACAACCGCGCGACGGACGCCACCGACCTCACGCCCGAGTTCGACGGCCGCCCGACCGTGGCGTTCGACGCGAGCGGCGGGGCGACCGCCACGGCCACCGCCCCGCGCGGTGGCCACACCACGAGCACGTTCGCGTGGCTGCGCTGCGACCCGGCCGGCGACGCGTGCGCTCCGATCCCGGGCGCGACCGGCAGCTCCTACACGGTCGTCGCGGCCGACCGCGGGCAGACGCTGCGCGCCCGCCAGACCGCGACGAACGCCGCCGGCTCGGCGTCCCGCGATTCGCTCGCCGCGAGCGGTCTCCCCGCGACGGTGCTCACGGCCGCGCCGACCGGAACCGTCCGCACCGCCGACGTGCGCTTCACCTTCACCACGCTCGCGCCCGGCGCCACCTACGAGTGCCGCGTCGACACCGCCACCTGGAGCGCGTGCGCGTCGCCCTACGCTCGCACCGTCACCGGCGACGGCGCCCACACGTTCTCGGTGCGTGCCATCTCCGGCGGCCGGCCCGATCCGACGCCGCCGACCGCCACCTGGACCCTCGATGCGACGGCCCCGACCACGCAGGTGCGCACCACCCTGCCGGCGTTGACCACCTCCCGGAGCGCGACGGTCGAGGTCGACACCGCCGACAGCGCCCCCGGCCCGGTCCTGCTCGAGTGCTCGCTCGACGGTGCGCCGTTCGCCGTCTGCGGCGCGCCCGTCCACCTCAGCGATCTCGCCGACGGCCCGCACACCCCTTCGCCTGCGCGCCGTCGACGCCGCCGGCAACCCCGATCCGGATCCGGCCCAGCTGGCCTGGACCGTCGACGGAACCGCCCCGACTTCCACCATCACCAACCCGCCCGCGGCCGACACGAACGTGGCCGACCTCTCGCTCGTGATCGGCACGAACGACGGCAACGGCTCCGGGCAGGCCAGCCTCGAGTGTCAGCTCGACGGAGCGGTGTGGCGGATGTGCACCTCGCCCGTGTCGATCGGTGGTCTCCCCCGACGGCCCGCACACCTTCCGCGTCCGCGCGACCGACGCCGCCGGCAACCGCGAGGATCCGCCGGCCGAGGCCTCCTGGACCCTCGACACGGTCGCCCCGCTGACGATCCTCAACCTGCGCCCGCCGGCCACGCAGGTGTCGGCCGCATCCACGTTCACCTTCTCGGTCGACGACCCGGCGGTCGCCTCGCAATGCCGCCTCGACAACGCTGCGTGGCTGCCCTGCACCTCGCCGAAGGTCTACGACGATCTGCCCGACGGCGTGCACACCTTTGAGGTGCGCGCCGTCGACCGGGCCGGCAACGTCGATCCGCATCCCGAGTGGTACGGCTGGACGATCGACCGCTCGCCGACGCCGACGCCGACGGTCACGCCCACGCCGACGGCAACCGCGACGCCGACGGCAACCGCGACGCCGACGGCAGCCGCGACGCCGACGGTCACGCCGACGCCGACGCCGACCGCGACCGCTACTGCCACCGTGACGCCGACTGCGACGGCAACCCCCACGCCCACGGCGACTCCGACCGCGACGCCCACGCCAACGGCGACGGCTACGGCTACGCCAACGGCGACGGCGACGCCCACTCCGACCCCGAGCGCCACGCCGGCCGCCGGAACGCCCACGCCTACGGCCACCGCGGCACCGGAAACGCCGACCCCCGACTGCCATTCCGGCGACCGCGACGCCCACGCCCACGGCAACCGCAACGCCCACGGCGCCCGCAACCAAGACCCCGGCGGCGACCGCCACCGCGGCCCCCACGCCGACCAAGACGCCGACGCCCACGCCGGCAACCGCGACCGCGCTCCCGACCTCAGCCCCGCTGAGCGGCACCGACAGCCTGCCGGGCGGTCAGCGCACCGGCGACCCGTCGAGCCCCTCGACCGGCACCGACCCCGCCGGCGCGACGGGCACCAGCACCGTGCTCACGGGCGCCATCGCACCGAAGCTGACGCTGCGCGTGAGCCGGAAGGGCAAGGTCACGAAGAACAAGCTCGCGGTGATGTGCAAGCTGAGCTCGGACGCCGTGAAGGTGTGCGTCGTCAAGCTCACGGCCAAGGTCGGCCGGAAGAACGTCGCGATCGGCACCGGCCGGCGCAGCACGACGAAGGCCGGAGCGAAGAGTCTCGGCGTGTCGATCAAGCTCAACGCGAAGGGGAAGCGCCTCCTCGCGAAGGCCGGCCGCAAGAAGATCACGGTGAGGCTGACGGGCCGCGCGCAGCCGGTGGAGGCCGCAAAGGTCGCTGCGACGGCGACGGTCAAGATGCGTCGCTGAGCCGCGGTGCGGCGCTCCCCGGTCCGCGCGGGGTGGGCTAGCGGCGGTGCGCGTTGAACTCGGCCGCGGCCTCCTGCAGCCCCTCGCCCCGAGCTGGGCAGGCGGCGGCGCGGGCATGCGCGAGGTAGCGGGCGGCATCGTGGCCGGGCAGCACGGTCGCGACGGCTGCGCGCACGAGGTAGGTCCACGCCGTGAGCGCCGTGATCGTGCAGCGGGCCAGGTGCGAGTGGTGCTTGCGCAGGTAGCGGTCGCGCCCGCGGTGGAACTCGACGATGCGCCGCTGCGCCCCGCGCGAGATCGGTGGAGAGCTGCTCGTGGTGGACCACCTGGGCCTGCGGGCTCCAGAGCACGGTGTGGCCGGCATCGCGCAGGCGCCGCTCGAAGTCCACCTCGTCGGAGTAGACGAAGAACGCGGGATCGAAGGTGTCGATCGCGCGCGCCGCCTCGACCCGCACCAGCAGCGCCGCGGACTGGGCCCAGTCCACCTCTCGCAGCATGTCGCCCGTGCTCTGCACCATGCGGCCGGGCCGGCCGATCGCCGCCCACGCCGCGCCGGCGACCGACGGGAACGCCCAGGCCGACGCCTGCGGGGTGCCATCGGGCCGCAGCAGCTTGGCGCCGACGGCGGCGGCGCGCGGATGCTCGTCGAGTGCGGCGACCATCGTCGCGAGCGCGCCCGGCTGCAGTTCGGCGTCCTCGTTGAGGAGCAGTCCGTAACGGCCGCTCGCGCGCTCGAGCAGCTGGCGGTCGCTCGCGGCCTTGCCCTGCCGCTGGTCGAGCGCGAGCACCTCCGGGTGCAGCGGATGCGCCTCGGCGGCCGCGGCCGAACCGTCGGTCGACGCGTTGTCGAGCACGATCACCTCGGCATCCCAGTCGCCGGTCGCGAGCTCGCGCTGCACGGCGTCCAGGCCGCGCAGCAGCAGGTCACGCGACTGCGTGTTGACGATGAGGATGGAGAGGTCGGACACGGCTCGGGGGCGCCGGGACGGCGGGAGCGACGATACTCCCCGGCGGTGCTCGTCCAGCTCGTCGACCCCGCCGCGTACACCCCGCCGTACGACCACGCCCTCGCGACCGCGCTCGTGCGTGCCGGCGCGGAGGTGGAGCTGATCACCACCGCATCCCCCGATTGGGATGCCGCCACCGGCTTCGGCTCGACGGCACCAGCCGCCCCCGACGAGCCCGGATCGGCGGCGACTGGCGGCCCAGCTTGGGCGCAGCCGGCGACCCAGGCCGGCGCCACCACCTACACGCGGCGCCTCGACTTCTACCGTCGCAGCACGCGCCTGCCGGCGGCCGTGTGCGCCAGCTCGCCCCGCGCGGCCGAGCACCCCGCGGGCCTGCGGCGCCTGCGCGCCCGTCCGGCCGATCTCACCCACGTGCAGTGGGCGCCCGTGCAGGAGCTCGATCAGCTCGCGTTCCCGCGGCTTGCGGCCGCTCGTCGTCACTGCCCACGACATCCTGCCTCGCGAAGCGCGCCCCTGGCAGCGGGCGGCGCAGCGCGCCCTGTACGAGCGCGCGAACCTCGTGATCGCGCATTCCGAGCACGGGCGCGGGCGGCTGATCGACGAGGCGGGGCGTGCCCGACGAGCGGATCCGCGTGATCCCGCACGGCGCGTTCGAGCACCTCGCGCTCACCCCCCGCGCGCCGCTCCCCGCCGAGCTCGGCCGCCCAGCCGCCCCGCTGGCCGCAGGTGCTCACGCGGCCGGGCTCCACGCAGCCGGAGCCGACGAGGCTCCGGCGAAGCCCGTCGTCCTGTCGTTCGGGCTGATCCGCCCGTACAAGGGCACCGACGTGCTGCTGCGGGCGTGGCGGCAGGTCCAGGCCGATGCCGAGCTCTGGATCGTCGGCCGCCCGCGCGGGGTGGACATGGACGAGCTGCGCGCGCTCGCCGACCACCGCGTGCGGTTCGTGAGCCGATTCGTGAGCGACGGCGAGCTCGCCGCCTGCTTCGACGCCGCGCAGGTGGCGGTGCTGCCGTACCGCGAGATCGAGCAGTCGGGCGTGCTGGCGTCGGCGTTCGCGTTCGGCACGCCGACCGTCGCGACCGCCGTCGGCGCGTTCCCCGAGGCCGAGGCACTCGGTGCGCTCACGACGGTGCCGCCCGGCGACGAGCCTGCGCTCGCCGCCGCCCTGGACCGCCTCCTCGCCGATCCGACCGAGCGGGCGATCCTCACGGCCGGCGCCCGGCGCCTGGCGCTCGGTGCATGGTCGTGGAGCACCGTCGCGGAGCAGCACCTTGCGGCCTACCGTGACCTCCTCGGCGACCTCGCCGATGCGAAGATCGTCGGCCTGCGATGACGCGTCGCCTCCACCCTCGCGCCACCGGACTCCTTCCGGCGGCCCTCCTTGCCTACCACCACGTCGGCTACCCGGCGCTGCTGTGGGCATGGACGCGCGTCGCCACGGCCGGCCCCACGCACACCCTCGCCGGCGAGCCGGGCACCCCGAGCGGCCGCAAGGCGCTGCGGTCGACGGAGCTGCCGCCCGTGGCCTTCGTGATCGCGGCCCACGACGAGGAGGGCGTGATCGCCGCGAAGGTCGCGTCGACGGCCGCACTCGACTACCCGCGCGAGCTGATCCGGATCGTCGTCGCCTGCGACGGCTGCACCGACGGCACCGCCGACGCCGCGCGTGCGGCCGGCGCCGACCTCGTCCTCGAGCTCCCGCGCGGCGGCAAGATGGCGGCGCAGCATGCGGCCGTCGGCGAGGTCGACGAGCCGATCGTCGCTTTCCTCCGATGCCAACAGCACCTGGGAGGCCGGCGCGCTGCGCGAGCTCGTCTCCGCGCTCTCGGTGCCGGGCACGGGGTACGCCTGCGGCCGCGTGCGGTTCGTGCGGGGCGACCTCCCTGCCGCGAGCGGCCACGGCGCGGGCCCCGCAGGCACCGACGGCGGTGAGAACCAGGAGGGCGTGTACTGGCGCTACGAGATGGCGATCCGGGCCCGCGAGTCGGCGCTCTCCTCGGTGACGGCCGGCAACGGTGCGATCTACGCGATCCGCAGCGCGGCCTACGGCGCCTACGCCTTCGATCCGGTGATGGGCCACGATCTGGCGATGCCGTTCCAGCTCGTCCGCGCGGGCTGGAGGGCGGTCGACGTGCCCTCGGCGCGCGCGACG
>JAQIJQ010000053.1:0-27161 GCA_036946195.1 Patulibacter minatonensis
GGGGCTCACCGCCTGGCACCTCCTGCGCACGTGCACGCACGCGCGAGCGGGCGAGACGGTGGTGGTTCACAGCGGCGCCGGGGGCGTCGGCTCGCTCGCCGTGCAGCTCGCCCGGCCGATGGCAGGCGTCGGGCGCGTCATCGCGACCGCCTCGAGCGACGCCCGCCGTGACGCGGCCCTCGGCTTCGGAGCCGATGTGGCGATCGACGGCTCCGCCGAGGGCCTCACCGAGCGCCTGCTCGAGGCGAACGACGGCCGCGAGGTGGACGTGGTGTTCGACATGGCCGGCGGTGAGGTGTTCGACCGCTCCCTGCGCGCGCTCGCACCGTTCGGGCGGATCGTCGTCTGCGGCATCTCGAGCAAGCAGCCGAACGAGGTGCGCACCGGCCACCTGCTGCGCAACAGCCGCAGCGTGATCGGCTTCTGGCTGTTCCACTGCCTCCGGGATCCGGAGCGTCTGCTGCGGGCCCCGCTCGTCGACCTGTTCGACCGCGCCGCGCGGGGAGAGGTCACCCCTGCGATCGGTGGCACCTGGCCGCTCGCCGAAGCCGCGCGCGCCCAGGAGGCACTGTCGGGTCGACGGACGACCGGCAAGCTCTTGCTGGACGCGCGACCCTAGGGGCGTGCACGCTCGCCCCGTCACCCGCGCCGCCTGTGCGTGCATCGCCGCTGCGCTGCTGGTGCTCGCCTGCGCTGGCTCGGCCTCGGCCCGGATCGTCGGCGGGGTGCGGACCTCGATCACCCAGGTGCCGTGGCAGGTCGACGTGTGGAGCGAGGGCTCACTGGGCGTGATCGACTGCGGCGGTTCGATCCTCGACGCGTCGACGGTCCTGACGGCCGCGCACTGCGTGGAGGACACGACGCCGGGCGCGTCGCCGCGGAAGGGTGGCCTTGCGGTGTGGGCCGGCACCTCCAGCATCAGCTCCAAGACGGCCTCGGCAGCCGATCGCCTGAACCTGCAGGAGCGGCGCGTGGCGTCGGTGCGGGTGCACCCGGCGTGGCGGAAGAAGGTCAGCACCACGGGCGATCTCGCGATCCTGACGCTGGCCGAACCGCTCGATCTCGACGGCCCCACCGCCGCCGCGATCGCGCTCCCCCAGCCGCAGCTCGTGCCCGAGGGCGAGGTGTTCCCCGTCGCCGCGCAGCTCACCGTGAGCGGCTACGGCATCACGAGCGGCAGTGGCGGGACCGACGGGCGGCTGCGCTCGGTGGCCGTCACGCCCGTCGATCCCGACCTCTGCGACGACGCCGACAACGCGATCTCGATCTGCGCCGAGGGCCGGAGCGGCTCGGCGTGCTCCGGCGACAGCGGCGGTCCGGTGTTCGCGCCCGGCCCGGTGCTCGTGGGCGTCGTCTCGAACGGGCCGCGCAACTGCCCCGTCGGCGGCGCCAACCGGTACGTGAACCTCGCCGTGCCGGAGAACCTCGCGTTCCTCACCACCGCCGGGGTGCCGCCCGCGGCGCCGCGCCGCGCCCGCGATGCCCGCTTCGTCGGCCGCACGGACCAGCTCGACGTCGGCCAGTCGCTCACGTGCGACGGCGGTGGCTTCTCCGGGGCGACGGTCGCGCGGACGGCGATCACCACGCCGGATGGGGTGACGCTGCTCGTGGCAACCGGGCCCTCCGCGACGATCCAACTCACGCCCGACCTCGTCGGCCTGCGCCTGCGCTGCCGAGGGTACGGCAGCAACGCGGGCGGGGTGAGCGTGTCGCGGATCGCGACGACGCTCGGGGCCGTCGGCGCGACCGCCGCCGCCGGGACGTGCGAGGGCACGGCACCGGTGCTCGCCGCCGTGCACGCCCGCGCACCCTCGAGGGCGCGGCGCGGTCAGCGGATTACGGTCGCGGTGACGGCCACGCCGCGCAGCGGCCACGGCCATGCCGTGCTCGTGGTGGTCAAGCGGGCCGCCACGGGCGCGACGCCGATCCGGTCGGTGCGCACGATCCGCGCGGGCGCGCCGACGGCGACGGTGCGGGTGAGCGTCACGGTGCCCAAGGGTCTGCCGGTCGGCAGACGGCAGGTGTTCCAGGTGGTCGCCGCGACGTTCGCGACGCGGGCGGAGGCCGAGCGTGCGCAAGGTCTCACGGGCGCCTGCGACAGCGGCGAGGGAACGTTCCGCCTGCTCGTCGCGCGGTAGGCCCGCCCGCCGGAGCGAGGTGGGGGATCGGGCGCATCACCCAGTCTCTGGACGGGCGGCAAGCGCATGCTTTGATACGCCGCGTGTTCCAAGCCCTGATCTCCGGGTTCGCCCGCACCGCGGCCCTGTTCACCCTCTCGCTGGCGGCCCTGCCCTCGGCCGCCGTCGCCGATCCCGGCCCTGCACCGGTGGCTCGAGCGGCTGCGACGACGATCGAAGGCGGCGGCTTCACGGCCGGCGCCGGTGCACGCATTGCGACGCCGCGGATCATGGGCGGCGGGCCGATCTCGATCGAGCAGGCGCCGTGGCAGGTGTGGGTGAAGATCGGCGTCGGCAGCCCGTACCCCGACGAGTACGCCTCATGCGGCGGCGCGATCCTCAGCCCGACCAAGGTCCTGACCGCCGCCCACTGCGCGGCGGGCGCGGTGCAGGGGCAGCCGGTGCTGAACGGCTACGGCATCGACGTGATCGCGGGCACCTCGAACATCGACGCCGCTCCGCCGACGCGCCAGACGCGCAACGTCACGAGCATCCGCTGGAACCACGCCTACGACACCCGTGAGGGCCACGTCGCGACGAGTTCCGATCTCGCCGTCCTCGAGTTCGCGAATCCGCTGCCCTTCAGCGCGGCGATCCAGGCCATCCGCCTCCCGGATCCGTGGACTCCGACCACGGTCGGCACTCCGGTCCCCACCGATCTGCGCGTCACGGGGTTCGGCACCGAGGCGAACGGCGTCGGCGCCCCGATCTCCAAGCAGCTCAAGGCGGTGACGACCACGGCGGTCACCGACCCCGACCTCTGCGCATCGGGCTTCGAGAACGCGGTCGCGCTCTGCACGCACTCCGGGCTCGGCTCGAGCTGTCACGGCGACAGCGGCGGCCCGATCACCACGGTCGGCCCCAACCCGGTGCTCGTCGGCATCGTCTCGAACGGTGGCCTCTGCGGCGCGAACTACGACGACTTCTACGTGAACCTGCTCGCCCCCGAGAACCGCCAGTTCATCGATGGGCAGCCGGTCACGCTCGCCCCGCGCTACGCGGAGAAGCCGACGATGAGCGTGCCGAAAGTGCTGCAGGTCGGCCAGTCGATCGGGTGCACCGCCACCGGCTACACGAACACCCCGACCGCCGTGCGCATCGACTTCACGAAGGACGACGGCACGTCGATCGGGAGCGTCGACGGCACCTCCGGCAGCATCGTGATCCCGCCGACCGCGGCGGGCCAGCACATCTCCTGTCGCTCCTACGGCGCGAACGCCGGCGGCACGTCCACCGGCACGCGCCTGACGACGATCGCGACGGTCGCGCCGGCACCGGTCGTCGCCACCCCCGCGCCCGCGACGGTCGTCACGCCCGGGGCCGAGTGCCCGTTCATCGGCGCCCGCGGCGACCTCGCGAAGTGGCTCGACACGTCCGTCCACAAGACGACGATCAGCTCGCGGCGCAACCGGTACGCCACCGCGAAGATCGACGTCGAGGGCCTCCCGACCACGCCGTACGTGATCCGGATCGAGACCCAGCAGATGGGTGGCGCCCGCGCCTCGTACAAGAAGACCTGGGACATGGACGCCGGCTACGACGCGATCACCTGGAAGGTGCCGCTGAAGGTCCCGAAGTCGGCGAAGGTCGGTCGCACCTACCGGTACGACGTCCTCATCCGCCAGACGAACACCCGCGCCGAGCTCAAGGACGAGCGCGCCTGCGGCCTGGCGACCCTCTCGCTGAAGGTGCGGGTCAAGCGCTGATGGCCCTGCTGCGCGCACTCGGCAAGCTCACGGTCGCTGCGACGGCCCTGGCGCTCGCCGCGCCGACGGCCGCGAGCGCCAAGGAGTTCCACCTCTACGGCTGCCGCGACGCCATCGGCGCACCGGCCCCCATGGACGGCTGGACCTTCGGCACCAACAACGGGATCGATCCAGGGTTCTCGCCCGGTTACGTGTGGGGCCCCGACAACGCGATCCTGCGCGACGAGTGCGCGGCCGGCGGCCACGTCGACATCCTCCACGGCGACCAGTCGGGCCGCAGCCCCGGATCGGTCGAGACGAACACCGGCTACGGGTTCCGCCCGCAGGACGGCGTCACGCTGAAGCGCGCGGTCCTGCGGCGGTTCCTCGCGGCGTACCCGTCGTATGCGAGCCCCGCCACCGCGGTCGCCAACATCCGCACGCCGACGATCGGGGCGTTCGGCAAGGGCACCGAGGTCGAGCACATGCAGAACTCGTACGTCGGCGATCCGATGAACGCCGCCGCTGCAGCGAACCGGCTCGAGCTGACCGCGCTCGACGGCAAGGCGCTCGTGGTCGGCACCACGTGCGTGGGGCAGCGCCGGGGGTACGCCGCCGACTGCAACCTCAGCGCCACCCTCTGGAGCTCCGACCTGGTGCTCGACGACGTCACCCCGCCCACGGGCGCCCTCCAAGGCGACGCCATCGGCGGCACGAAGGTCGGCGCCGTCACCTTCGAGGCGCGCGCCAACGACGTCGGCGTCGGCGTGATGAGCGCGCTCGTCGAGGTGGACGGGAAGGTCGTCGCGAAGACCGAGACCCGCTCCCTCGGCACCGCCCCGAGCTGCGTGCCGACGGCGGCGCCCGACGGCCTGCGCTCGTACACGGTCCGCCAGCCCTGCCCCGCGACGACGGCGCTCGCCGTCACGTGGGACTCGGGCGGCGTGGCGAACGGCACCCACGATGTGCGCGTGCTCATCGAGGACGCCTCCGGCAACCAGTCGGCGGTCGCGACCGGCAAGCTCACGACGAACAACCCCGTCAAGACGCCGGCGCCCGGCACCACGAGCCCGGGCGGGGCGCCGACCGACCTGCCGCGGATCGGCCCGGGAACGCCGCTCGCCGAGCGCGGAGCCGCGAACGGCGACGGCGCCGACGACGCGGGCACGCTCAGCCTCGTGTGGCCGACCACCGCGAAGGCGCCGTCGAGCAAGCCGGCCGTGCAGCGCCGCTGCCGGCAGCAGCCGACCTGGGCGGCGAAGCATCCCGCGCAGTGCCAGGGCGTCGCCGCGCGCTCGAGCCTCGAGGTGGGCTGGTCGACCGTGAAGACCGACGAGGTCCGCGGGCGGCTCGCGACCGCAGCCGGCACACCCGTTCGCGGCGCGACCGTGGTGCTCACGCTCACGCCGACAATGGCGGGCGCGCTGCCGACCTCGCTCGGCACCGTCACCACCGGCGACGACGGCGGGTTCAGCGTGAAGGTGCCGCGCACCCACGGTTCGGCGACGATCGAGGCGCAGTGGATGGCCCGGCTCAACGACACCGTCCCGGCCGCCGCATCGACGGCCACGACGGCGGTCCGCGGCAAGGTCACCCTCGCGCCGCTCGCCCCGGTGCGCGCGGGCTCGCGAGTCACCTTCCGCGGCACCATCCCCACCCTCGGCCTCCCGGGCGACGGTCGACGCATCGCGCTGCAGTACCTGCGGGGCAGCGCCTGGACGACGTTCGCCGAGCCGCGGGTGGCCGCGAACGGCAAGTGGTCCTACGCGCGCCTGTTCAGAGGGCGGGGCAACACGTACCGGATCCGCGTGCTCATGCGCGAGCTCCCGGGCCTCCCGTTCGCGACCTCGAGCTCGGCGCCGCGCAGCCTCGAGATCCGCTGATCCACCGACGGCACAGGCGCCGCGCCCCGCCGGCCGGTAGCCTGTGCCGGCAGTGACGGATTTCGCTGACCTGCGCCTCTCTGAGCCTCTCCTGCGAGCGCTGCAGGACCTCGGCTACGAGCGCCCGTCGCCGATCCAGGCCGAGGCCATCCCCGCGCTCCTCGAGGGGCGCGACATGATCGGCCAGGCGCAGACCGGCTCCGGCAAGACCGCCGCGTTCGGGCTGCCGCTGCTCCAGGCGATCGACACCGACGACGACAATGTCCAGGCGCTCGTGCTCACGCCGACCCGCGAGCTCTGCATCCAGGTCACCCAGGCGCTCCGCGCGTACGGCGTCCACCGCGGCATCGAGGTCGTCGCCACGTTCGGCGGCGCGCCGATCCGCACCCAGCAGGCGCAGCTCAAGGGCGCGCAGGTGGTCGTCGGCACCGTCGGCCGCGTGCTCGACCTCATCAGCCGCCACTCGCTGATCCTCCACGACTGCCGCTTCGTGGTGCTCGACGAGGCCGACGAGATGCTCGACCTCGGCTTCCTGGAGGATGTCGAGAAGATCCTCAAGCTCTGCCCGAACGGCCGCCAGACCGCGCTGTTCTCGGCGACGATGCCGCCGCCGATCGCCGCGCTCGCCGACAACTACCTGTACGACCCCGCGCTCGTGAAGGTGAAGGCCGACACGCTGACGGTCGATCGCATCGACCAGTTCCACGTGATCGTCCCCAAGAAGGACAAGGCCGACAAGCTCTACGAGGTCGTCAAGAGCGAGCGCCCCGAGCAGGCGATCGTCTTCTGCCGCACCAAGCTCGGCTGCGAGCAGCTCTACCGCAAGCTGCGCGACGGTGGGATGAACGTGAAGGCGCTCCACGGCGACATGAGCCAGGGGCAGCGCGACGGCGTGATGCTGTCGTTCAAGGCCGGCCGCGTCGCGATCCTCGTCGCCACCGACGTCGCCGCCCGCGGCCTCGACATCGACTCGGTCACGCACGTCATCAACTACGACGTCCCGACCTCGCCCGACGTGTACGTCCACCGCATCGGCCGCACGGGCCGCGCCGGCCGCACCGGCCGCGCGATCACGTTCGTCGAGCCGAGCCAGCGCGATGCGCTCGAGGCGATCGAGCGTCACATCAACGATCCGGTCCCCGAGTGGGCGCCCGGCAAGGTGGGCGTGCGCTTCGGCGGCGCCGCCGAGGGCGACGCGCCGAAGGCCGATGCAGAGGCGCCGAAGGGCGCCGACGCCGACGCCGAGGCCGAGGCCGAGGCGAAGCCGAGGCGCCGCACGCGTCGCAAGTCCGTCGACTCCGATCCGGGCTACGACGAGGCCAAAGCCGATGAACCGCAGGCCGAGACCGACGAGCCGGCAGCGGCCACGAACGGCAACGGCCGGAACGGCGCCGCTGCTGCCGGCGCCGACGAGGAGGACGACGACCGCCCGCGTCGCCGCCGTCGCCGTGGCCGCAAGCCCGGTCTCTCGCGTGGCGAGGGCCCGCTCACGTCGGTGGTCGCCCAGCTCGGCGAGGCCGACGGCGTGTCGGTCGCCGATGTCGTCCGCGCGATCACCGATGCGTCCGCGCTCGACGGCGAGGCCGTCCAGGACGTGCGCGTGCGCCACCGCTTCACGCTCCTGCGGATCCCCACGTCCGAGCTCGACACCGTGCTCGGCAGCGCGCCGACGATCGACGGCCGCCAGCTCGCGCTCACCACGCTGAACTGACGCTGGCGCTCAGCTGACGCGACCGGCGTTACCCTGGACACCATGGACCCGTCCGAGGAGACGCGCACCACGCCGGCACGCTCCTGCCCGGAGTGCGGCGTGGCCGTGCAGCAGGGGCAGCGTCGCTGCACGAACTGCGGCGCGTCGGTCGAGCAGCGCCGCCGGCTTCCGCGCCGCACCCCGCTGATCGCCGCGCTCGCCGTCACCGCGATCGGTGGTGGCGTCGCGGTCGTCGCGCAGGCCGAGGTGACCGACCAGGCCAGCATCGATGCCGCCGCTCCGGCCGACGCCGCCTCGGCGCCCGTCCAGGTGGCCGGGAACCCGCTCCCGACCGCGAACGCGAAGAAGCCGACCAGCACGGCGCCGAAGCTGCCCGAGGTCGACACGCCGAAGGCGTCGACGCCGAGCATCGAGATCCCGAAGCTCCCGTCCGACCTCATCAGCAAGGCCTCCGAGGAGCGCAACCAGTCCAAGGACCCCGACGGCGAGAACGTCCCCAGCGACAACGGCGCCGACGACAAGGACCTCCAGGACGAGAAGAAGATCAAGGTCAAGAAGGCCGCGAACTACGATCCGCTCGCTCGCGTCGGCGCGGAGTTCGGCGAGCCGAAGGCCGCGATCGACAAGCGCCAGCGCACCGTCTGGGACGTGAACGTCCCCGCCGACGGCACCGACTTCGGCGTCGGCATCGTCCTCGACCTCGGCTCCACCAAGCACGTCTCGTCGCTGCGGATCCAGACGCCGACCCCCGGGTTCGGCGCGCTCATCGTGCGCGCGGATGCCAAGGAGCTGCCCGCCTCGATCATCGACACGAACTGGAAGCAGGCCGCGACCGTCGAGAAGGTGAGCGACGACGTCGTCGTCCCGCTCTCCGACGAGCCCGTGTGGGCGCGGTACATCCTGCTCATGCTCACCACGCCCGTCGCGGCCGACGACACGCGCGTCGCGATCAGCAACCTCGAGGTCCTGCCCTAGGACCCCTCGCCGCGGGCCGGCCGACTGTTCCCAGTCTCCGTCGCCGCCCGCGATCCCGCCCGACCCCTGACCCAGGAGGCCTCCTACATGTCCACCGCCACGCTGCACACGAACGCCGGCGACATCGAGATCGAGTTCTTCGACGCCGACGCGCCGAAGACCGTCGAGAACTTCCGCAAGCTCGCCGGCGACGGCTTCTACGACGGCCTGTCGTTCCACCGCGTCATCTCCGACTTCATGATCCAGGGCGGCTGCCCGAACGGCACCGGCACCGGTGGCCCGGGCTACACGTTCGAGGACGAGTTCAACGACCACAAGATCGTCCGCGGCGCGCTCGCCATGGCGAATGCCGGCCCGAACACGAACGGCTCGCAGTTCTTCCTCGTCACCCGCGAGCACTGCGACTGGCTCGACGGCAAGCACACCGTCTTCGGTCAGGTCACGAAGGGCTACGAGGTCGTCCAGGCGATCGAGAGCACCCCGGTCGACGGCCGCGACGCGCCGCTCGAGCCGCAGGTGATCGTCTCCGTCGAGCTCGGCGAGTAGCACCGCCCGACGGCTCTCCGCCTCGCCCGAGATCGGCGGGGCGGGTCGAGCCGCAGCTCAGGCGGCCGTGAGCCGCCGGATCACGAAGTCCGACACGCGGTCGGGCAGCACGCGCGAGGTGATCGCGACCGTGCGCGACTCCCAGCCGACCGCGTAGCGGGTCTTCGGACGGCGGTCGGTGAGGGCGCGCGCGACGGCCGGGGCGACCGAGGCGGGGGAGGTCCCGCCGGTCGAGGACGCCTCGGCGGACCGCAGCGCGGAGCGGATCAGTCCGCCGTAACGCTCGAACTGCGCGGGGGAGAGCGAGTGCAGCAGGTCGCGCGTGCCGGCCAGGTGCTTGTCGAAGATCGAGCTGGCGACCACGCCGGGCTCGACGCACACGACCTCGACGCCGTGCGCGGCGATCTCGCGGCGCAGCGCGTCGTTGAAGCCCTCCATCGCGAACTTCGACGCGGCATACGGCCCGAACATCGGAAAGGCCACGAGCCCGGCGCCCGAGCTGATGTTGACCACGCGGCCGCGAGCCTCCAGCAGCGCGGGCAGGAGGGCGGTCGTCATCGCGACGGTGCCGAGCACGTTCACCTCGAACACCTCGCGCCACTCGGCCAGGTCGATCATCTCGATCGGGCCGACGGCAGCGATGCCGGCGTTGTTGACCAGTCCCGCGAGGCCCTCGGGGACGGTCTCCTCGATGAGCGCGACGAGCGTCGCGATCTGCTCCGGGTTGGTGATGTCGAGCATGACCGGTTCGAGGCCCTCCGGCGCACGGCGCAGCCGCTCGAAGTCGGCCGTGGTGCGGACGCCCGCGAGCACGTGGAAGCCGAGGCGCGCGAGGTGCAGGGCGCTGGCCTCCCCGATGCCCGACGAGGCACCGGTGACGACGACGGTGCCGCGGCCCGCGGTGCCCGGCCGACCGGATCTCGCTCGCGCGAAGGGCTGGGGCACGGCAAGGGACACGCCGCGAACCTAAGGAACGAGCACGGCAACAGTCAACGAAACGGTGTGGTGTCTCACGATCATCCGGGTTACCCGGGATCGTGGTCGGCCGACCGCTACCGCTCGGCGTGCTTCTGGGCCTTGATCGCGCGGAGCTCGTCGAGCGTGGGTGCGTCTTCGGGCAAGGGGCTCGCGCCCTCGGGCCGCAGGCCGTCGAGCACGATCTGCAGGTAGCGGCGCCACAGCTCGGGCGACTCCGCGCCGAGCCCGGGCACGCAGGACTCGGTCGCGCCGCCGATCGCGGCGACGATGAACGGCAGGTCGGTCGCGACGATGTCGTCGCGCAGCACCCCGGCCGCCTGCGCCCGCTCGACGACGGCGCCGACGCGGGCCATCATCGCCTCGTTGCGGGCCTGCAGGGTCGGCTCGCTGAACATCTCCGGACCGACGGACGCGAGGAACGCGGCATCCTTCGACTGCATGGTCGCCGTGAGGGTCAGCACCTTCACGATCGACGCCCACGGATCCTCGAGCTCGAGGGCGCCGCTGACCGCGTCGGACAGCTCGTCGAACGTCTGCTCGAGCACCGCGAGGAGCAGGTCCTGCTTCGTCGGGAAGTGCCGGAACAGCGTGCCCGAGCCGACGCCCGCGATCCGCAGGATCTCCGAGACGGCGACGTCGGGGCCGCTCTCGGCGAACGCCTGGCGCGCGGCCACGAGGATGCGGTCCCGGTTGCGGCGGGCGTCCGCGCGGAGCGGACGCTCTTCGACGTTCGGGACCTCGGTGCTCACCCGCTTGAGTCTAAGGGGCCGGTGCACGGCGTCCTCCTGTTCGTCCGCCAACTCCCTGCGTTCCCCCCGGCGACGGCGCCCGGGCACCGCCTCGGATCGCCGTGGCGACGCGACACGGTGCCCGGTGCGCGGCCGGGCGAGGGCGCGGCGGGCTAGGCCGCGACCGGCGTCGCGAGGCCCTCTTCGACGTCGATCCCGGCGACGTGCTCGCTGCGCAGCGAGGCGACGACGATGGCCGCGGCGCACGCCATGAACACCGCGCCGATCACGAAGGCGAGGTGGTAGCCGCTCATGAGCGCATCGAGCTGCTCGCCGCCCGTCGGGGCGGCGCCGGCGTCCCTGAGCTCGCTCGTGGTGCGCGAAGCCGCGATCGTCGACAGGAACGCCAGGCCGAGGGCACCGCCGAACTGCTGCGACGTGTTGAACAGGCCGGAGGCAAGACCCTGGTCGGCGCCGTCGATGCCCGTCGTCGCCAACAGGGTGATCGGAACGAACACGAGCCCCATGCCGATCGCGATGAGGATCATCGCCGGCAGCAGCTCGGTGGCGAAGGCGCCGCCGACGGTGAGGCGCGTCATCATCAGCAGGCCGACGGCGGCGAAGAGCAGGCCCGACACCATGGTCGTCCGCAGTCCGAGCCGCGCGATCAGGTTCTGCGCGAACACGGAGCCGCCGATGATGCCGACGGTGAACGGCAGGAACGCGAACCCGGTCTTCAGCGGCGAGTAGCCCTGGACCTCCTGGAGGTAGATCGTCGCGAAGAAGAACATCGCGAACATTCCGGAGATCGTGAGGAGCATGGCCACGTTCGCGACGAGCAGCGAGCGCACGCGCAGGATGCCGAGACGCACGAGCGGAGCGATGTGGCGCCGCTCGATGGCGACGAACGCGGCGATCAGCACCGCGGCGAGGGCGGAGAACCCAAGGGTCTCGGTGGAGCCCCAGCCCTTGCTGCCGGCCTCCACGACCGCGTAGACGAGGCTGACGATGCCACCGGTGACCGTCGCGGCGCCGGCGAGATCGAAGCCCGTCGCATGGTCGGACCGGCTCTCCGGCACGAGGCGCAGCGCGGCGATCACCACGCCGATGCCGACGGGGACGTTCACGATGAACACCCACGGCCACGAGAACGAGTCGACGAGCACCCCGCCGAGGATCAGCCCGACCGCGCTGCCGCCGCCGGCGATCGCGGCCCACACGCCGAGGGCTCGCGTGCGCTCGGGGCCTTCGGCGAAGGTCGTCGTGATGATCGCGAGCGCGGCGGGAGACACGAGGGCGCCGCCGAGGCCCTGGAGCGCGCGGAATCCGACGAGCTGCCCGGGCGTGGTGGCCAGTCCGTTGAGCAGCGAGGCGATCGTGAACAGCGACACGCCGGCGATGAAGAGCCGCTTGCGCCCGAACAGATCGGCGGCGCGGCCGCCGAGCAGCAGGAAGCCGCCGAACAGCAGCGTGTAGGAGTTGATCACCCAGGCGAGATCGGTGGGCTTGAACCCGAGGTCGTGCTGGATCGACGGCAGCGCGACGTTCACGATCGTCGCGTCGAGGACGACCATGAACTGAGCGAAGCAGACGATCACGAGCACCAGCCAGGGGCTCACGGCTCGCGTCGACGGTGGTGCGGTCAAGGGCATGTGCAGCAACTCCAGATAAGCGGATCACCTGATCCGCTTCGAGAAGCTAGCACAAGCGGAGTGGGTGATCCGCTTGGGTTGGCGCGAATCTGGATCGCGCACTCCGCTTATCCTAGCGCGAAGCGGATGGTTTGCTCCGTTTTCTGCCGCCGCCGGCTACGGGCCAGAGCGCGGTGAGGATGGCGCTGGCCCGGTCTGCCCAGATCGGTCGAGAAGCTGGAGCGATGAGCCCGGCAACATGCGGGGTGCCGTGCCCCCGACAGCTGCCAATGTCCGACCAGCTCAGGAGAACGCGATGAAGATCGCCGTGCTGGAGGACGACCCTCTGGATTTCGCCGCACTGGCCCGCGTGCTCGGCAACGAGCAGCAGGTCACCCACTGGCAGAACGGCACCGACGCCCTCAGGGCGTTCGCAGAGCAGCCCGCCCTGGCCGACCAGTTGACGGTCATCATCGTGGATCTGGGCTTGCCCGACATGCACGGCGCCGAGGTGATCCGCCGCATCCGCGCGCTTCCGAACGGGCACCACCCCGCGATCTTCGCGCTCACCGGTTCGTCCGATCCGGCCGACATGCGTGAGGTCGAGAGCGCGGGAGCGGACGACTACTACGTGAAGCCCACGTCCGTGGCCGGTCTGCGCGGCATCGCGGCGCAGATCGCCGACGTCACCGGCTTCGAGCTCTAGCGACGCGTCGGACGGCCCGCCAGGGTGGCGGGGAGCGGCGTCGGCGCGGGCGGTGCGAGGTGCTCGTGGTGGTGGCGGATCGCGGCCAGCAGCTCGGGCACGTGATGGTCGTACAGCGCGTAGAACACGCGGCGCCCGTCGCGGCGCGCGCGCACGAGCTTGATCGAGCGCAGCAGCCGCAGGTTGTGGGAGGTCGCGCTCTGGCTGAGCCCGCAGGCCTCGGCGAGGGCCTCGACGGAGAGCTCGCCGGAGCTCAGCGCATAGAGGACGCGTAGTCGGCTCGGTGAGGCGAGCGCCTTCAGCGTCTCGGCCAGCTCGGCGGCCTCGTCGACGTCGAGTGCGCGGGCGGCCTCGTCGTGCTCGGAGGGGTGCGGCATCGCGAGGGAGTCTACGTGCAGCCCGTGCGCCCCACCACTTCGTCCTCGCTGCGCCAGAGCGCTGCGGCGCTGGTCGAGGCGACGGCGGTGAGCGTGGCGAGCACGAGGCTCACGGGGCCGACCCCGATCGCGGCGCCGAGCACGCCCGCCACCGGATAGGTGAGAAGCCAGCCCAGGTGCGAGAGTGCGAACTGGGCGGCGAACAGCGGCGGCAGCTCTTGGGGTGGCGCGGAGCGCTGGACGAGGCGCCCGATGGGCGTCTGCACGAGCGAGAGGCCGATGCCCGTGGCGGTCCACACCGCGAGGAGTGCCGCGTAGCTCTCGATCTGGGAGGTGGCGATGAGCGTGGCCGTCAGGAGCGCACCTCCACCGAGCATCGTCGATCGGTCGGCAAACCGGCGCAGGAGTCGGGGGACGGCCAGTGCGGTGGTGATCGAGCCGGCGCCGGCTGCGGCGAGTGCGAGGGCCACGAGCGGGGCGCCGAGGTGGAGGTCGGAGCGCACGAGGACGACGGTGTTGACGATCACCATGGCGCTGGCCGAGGCCGCGGCGAGGTTCAGGGCGAGCAGGCCTCGAAGGCGCGGGACCTCCAGGAACCGGCGCGCGCCGAGGGTGATCCGGGCCCAGGTGCGCTCGGACACGCGTGCGCCCGCCTGCGGCGCGGGCAGCCGGATGGTGAGGAGGAGCGCGGCGGATGCCAGGAAGGTGGCGGCGTCGATGGCGAAGAGCCCGTGGTGGTCCATCGCGGCGAGGAGCGCCGCTGCGGCGATCGGGCTGAGGAGGTCGGCCAGGTCGTAGGCCACCCGCGAGAACGAGAGCGCCTGCGTGTACTGCCGCTCGTCGGGGAGCACGTCGGGGATCGTCGCCTGGAAGGTCGGCGTGAACCCGGCGGCGCAGGCGTTGACGGCGAAGATCAGCACGAACACCTGCCACACGGTGGTCACGAACGGCAGGGTGAGCAGGATCGCCACGCGGACGAGGTCGAGGGCGATCAGGAGCCGCCGGCGGTCGACGCGGTGGGCGAACGCCGCGATGACCGGCGACAGTCCGACATACGCGACCATCTTGAGTGCGAGCGCTGCGCCGAGCACCTCGCCCGCGTGTCGACCGGACAGGTCGAAGGCCAAGAGGCCCAGGGCGACGGTGGTGACGCCCGTGCCGGCGAGCGACACGATCTGCGCGAGCAGCAGGCGACGGTACGTCCGGTTGGCCAGCGCGCCGGACGGAGCTCCCGACCGGAGCGGGTGCGCGAGGTGCCGATGGGGTCGCCCATGTGCATGGCGATGCGTGAAGCCGCCGTGCGAGTGCGTGTGACTCATGCGGCGACTTCCATCGGGCGGACGCTACAACATATGAGAAAGTGCGCATGTGATCAGGTATCGGACGGGCGCCCTACGGGTGCATCGGCGCCCGTCAGCCGCTCGCGATCCGGAAGCTGATCTCGGTCGCCTCCTCGCCGAGCACGTGCACGATCCGCTTGCGCACGAGCGTCGCCCGGGTCTCGGCCTCGGCCCGGCTCAGGTCGTCCGGGAGCAGGAGGCCCACCACGGCACGCGGGTCGCTCGGCGCCGCCAGCTCTCCGTCCTCGATGTAGATGCCGTCGAACGCGCCCGCGAGCGCCTCACGGTGCGCCTCCTCGTCCGGGGAGGTGAAGAAGTCGACGATGGGCATGCCCGCAGTCTGCGCGATCAGCGGCCGGCGGGGAGCGCGAACGCCGCCAGGAGCGTCTCGCCGAGCTTGCGCGCCGCGTCCTCGAGGGTCTCCCGTCCCTCGAAGTACTCCTCGTGGGCGGCGCTGATCAGGCCGAGCACCATGCCCTGCACCCACGTGATCCCGAGCGGGCGCAGGGTGCCGGTCGCCATGCCGCGTTCGATCCAGTCGCGCATCGGGTCCTCGCGCGGCTGGCGGAGGAAGTCGTTCGCGAGCTCGCGATGGGCCGAGAGGAACGAGTACCGGTCGCCGAGGCCGACCGTGAGCGCGGCCAGCCGCGGGAGCACGTCGGCGGGTGTGTCGTGTTCGGCGAGGATCGCGACGATCGCCTCCTGCGAGTCGGCGTACACGTGCTCGAACAGCGCGACGATCAGGGCCTCGCGATTCGGGAAGTGCCGGTAGACCGTCGTGCGCCCGAGGCCCGACGCGCTCGCGATGTCCTGCATCGACGCGTCGGGCTGGCGGCTCAGCACCTCGAACGCGGCGGCGACGACGGCCTCGCGGTTGCGGGCCGCGTCGGCGCGCCGCGGGGTGGCGGGGTCGTCGTCGGCGGATGGCACGGAACGCAGTCTGCCGTGGCCGTCAGCGGTGGGGAGTCTGCCGACGGCCGCGGCAGGGGTTCAGCGGCTAGTGGGCAGCCTTCTCGTGGGCGTCGAGCTTGCGGCCCTCGGTGATGAAGAGCGCGAGGAACACGCTCACGGCGGCCAGTCCCGCGCCGACGTACATGGCCGTCTGCAGGCCCTCCATGAACGAGGCGTGCGAGGCGGCGGTGATCGCGTCGGCGAGCTGGGCCGGCATGTCGCGGCTCACGGGCGCGATGCCCTGGCCGACGATCTCCTTGTTCGCGAGCACGGCCTGTGCGGCGTCGCCCTGCACGCCCGCGGCGGCGAGCTCGTCGCCGAGCGAGCCGCTCACGGAGCTCACGATGATCGAGCCGAAGAGCGCGGTCCCGATCACGCCGCCGAGCTGGTTGGCCGTCGACTGCAGGCCGCCGCCGACGCCGCCGCGCTCGACCGAGATGTTGCCGACGATCGCCTCGGTCGTCGACACGATGATGAGGCCGAACGCGAAGCCGATCATCAGGAAGTACGGCCACTGCCCGCTGTATGCGGTGTCGACCTGGAGTCCCGAGAGGCCGAGGAACGCGGCGATGAGGAGCAGCATGCCGAGGATCACCGTCGGCCGGGCTCCGAACCGTTCGGTGAGGAGGCCGCCCAGCGGGGCCGAGACGACGAACGTCGCCGTCAGCGGGAGCATCCGCACGCCGGTCTGGACGGGGCTGTAGCCGTGCGTGTTCTGCAGGTAGAGCCCGATGAAGAAGAGGATGCCGAAGAGCGCGAGGAAGCCGACGATCACGAGCACGGTGCCGGCGCTCACGGCGCGGCTCCTGAACACGTCGAGCGGCAGGAGTGGATCCTTGCTGCGGGCCTCCCACGCGGCGAAGAGGCCGAGCACCACCAGGCCGCCGATGATGAAGCCGAGCACGTATGCGGAGTCCCACCCGCGCTCCTGGCTCTTGATGATGCCCCAGATGAGGCTGAACAGGCCACCGGCGAGGAGCACCACGCCGGGGTAGTCGAAGCCGCCTGCCTGCGCCGACTCGCGCGACTCCTTCACGTACCGGAACGAGAAGAGCGCGGCGACGATGCCGAGCGGCAGGTTGATGAGGAAGATCGACTCCCAGCTGACGTGCTCGACGAGCAGCCCGCCGATGATCGGGCCGGAGGCCACGGCCAGGGCCGATGTGGCGCCCCAGATGCCGACGGCCTGGTTGAGCTTGTCCTCGGGGAACGCGGCGCGCAGGATCGCGAGGGTGTTCGGCATGAGGAGGGCGCCGGCGAAGCCCTGGAGCACGCGGAAGGCGATGAGCATGCCGGTCGAGGTGGAGAGCGCGCAGCCGAGCGAGAAGAGGGCAAAGCCCACGATGCCGGCGATGTACATCTTGCGGCGCCCGTAGCGGTCGCCGAGCTTGCCACCGAGGATCAGGAGGACGGCGAGTGCGAGCAGGTAGCCGTTGGTGATCCACTGCAGGCCCGCGAGCGAGGCGTTCAGGTCCCGCTGGATCGTGGGGTTGGCGACGCCGACCACCGTCCCGTCGAGCGCGACCATCATCACGCCGAGGCTCACGGCGATCAGCGTCAGCCACGGGTCGCCCTGCTTGGCGCGTGATGCGGGCGGGGCGGGTGGCGTGGTCGACGCGCCCGGGTGCCCGGCGGCCGTCGACGACGTGGGGGCGTCCGTCGTACTCATGGCCCGAAACGGTACATCGTTGTTCCGCTTGGGCTCCCGTGCGTGTGGACACACTCGTCCGTTCGTCGACGGCGCGGGCGGCGCGACGACTCGAGATTTGCCGCTTCGGCAACTCGGCTTGCCGATCGGCTCGAGGTCGTCGATGGTGGCGGCATGGCCCATGCCCACGATCTCGACCCCTCCACGACAGCCGCCGAGTGGTGGCAGGACCGGTACGCGACCGGCGCGACCACGTGGAGCGGAAATCCGAACGGGCTGTTGGTCGAGGTCGCCGAGGAGCTCGCGCCGGAGTCGGGCAGCCGCCGGTCGGGGGATGCGGCGTCGACGGGCGAGCTCGGCGCCGGGCCCCGCACGGCGCTCGATCTCGGCTGCGGCACCGGCGGCGACGCGATCTGGCTCGCGTCGCTCGGGTGGCGGGTGACGGCCGTCGACATCGCGCAGGCCGCGCTCGACCAGGGTGCCCAGCACGCGGCCGAGGTGAGCGCCGAGGTCGCGGACCGCATCACGTGGGAGCGCCACGACTTCGAGGTGTCCTTCCCGGCGGGGCAGTTCGATCTCGTCTCGGCGTGCTACCTGCAGTCGCCGGTCGAGTTCGCGCGGCTCGACGCGTTGCGGGCCGCTGCTGCCGCCGTCGCTCCCGGGGGGGCGCTCATCGTCGTCTCCCACGAGTCGTTCCCCTCCGGCGACCAGAGGGACCCGGGCAGCACGAACTACATGCCGCTCGTCGATGAGCTCGTCGCCGATCTCGCCCTCCCGGAGGCCGAGTGGACCGTCCACACCGCTCGGTCGGTGCCGCGCCGGAAGACCACTGCGGACGGCCGCGAGATCGCCTACGCCGACCACGTCGCCCGCTTCGATCGACGGAGCTAGCGGCCCATCCCGGGGCTCGTCGGTGCCCCGCGACGCCCGAACGCCCGCGGGCGGCTCAGGCCGTCGGCCGGGCGCTCAGGCCGGCGGCGGCGAGCACGGCTGCGGTCGCCTGGGGCACGGTCTGGCGCTCGCCGGTGACGGCGCTCTCGGCTGCGGCGAGCGCCTCGGCGACGCCGGCCCGCGCGTGGAACGCGGTGAGCACCGCTTCGTCGACGAGCGAGTGCAGCCACTTGAGCTGCTGGGCCTCGCGACGACGGTCGAGTCCGCCGCCCGTCTCGAGGTGCGCGCGGTGGTCCTCGATCGCCTGCCAGAACTCGGAGAGGCCGGTGCCCTCGACCGCGCTGAAGTTCAGCACCACGGTCTGCCAGCCCGGCGTGGCCGGCGGCAGCATCTTGAGCGCGTGGCGGTAGTCGGCGGTGGCTCGGCGGGCGAGCTTGAGGCGGTCGCCGTCGCTCTTGTTGACGACGATCACGTCGGCGATCTCCATGATCCCGCGCTTGATGCCCTGCAGGTCGTCACCGGCACCCGGCACCAGCAGCAGCGTGCAGCAGTCGACGAGGTCGGCGAGCACGGCCTCGCTCTGGCCGACGCCGACCGACTCGACGATCACCACGTCGAACCCGGCCGCCTCGCAGAGCAGCATCGCCTCGCGCGTGCGCCGCGCGACGCCACCGAGCACGCCGGACGACGGGCTCGGGCGGATGTATGCGTCCTGCAGCAGCGACAGCTTCTGCATGCGCGTCTTGTCGCCCAGGATCGAGCCGCCGGAGCGTGAGCTCGACGGGTCGATCGTGAGCACGGCGACCTTGTGGCCCTCGCCGACGAGCCACTCGCCGAGCGCCTCGATCGTCGTCGACTTGCCGGCGCCGGGCACGCCCGTGAGGCCGACGCGTCGCGCGCCGCCGGTGTGCGGCAGCACGCGTGCGATCAACTCCTGCGCGAGCTCCTGGTCGGCAGGGCGCCGGCTCTCGGCCAGCGTGATCGCCTGCGAGAGGCGTGCGCGGTCGCCCGCGAGCACACCCTCGGCCAGCTCGTCGACCGACGGGCGGACCCGCCGGCGGTCGGTCGCGTGCTCAGGCGGGGACGACATCGTCCGGAGCTTCGAGGCCGAGCCGCTCCATCAGCAGCTCGAGCAGCTCCCCGGCGGCCTCGCCGATCACGGTCCCCGGCGGGTAGATGGCGTCGGCGCCGCCCGCGCGCAGCTCGTCGAAGTCGGCGGGCGGGATCACGCCGCCGACCACCACCGCGATGTCGGTCCGGCCGAGATCGTCGAGCGCCTTGCGCAGCTGGGGCACGAGCGTGAGGTGGCCGGCCGCGAGCGAGCTCGCGCCGACGACGTGCACGTCGGCCTCGATGGCCTGGCGCGCGACCTCCTCGGGCGTCTGGAAGAGCGGGCCGATGTCGACGTCGAAGCCGAGGTCGGCGAACGCCGTGGCGATTACCTTCTGGCCGCGGTCGTGCCCGTCCTGACCCATCTTCGCGACGAGGATGCGCGGGTTGCGCCCCTCCTGCTCGGCGAACGAGTCGACGAGCGCCTTCGTGCGTTCGAACGTGCCGTCCTTGCCCACTTCGCTCCTGTAGACCCCTGCGATCGAGCGGATCTCGGCCGCATGCCGACCATAGTGCTTCTCGAGCGCGTCGCTGATCTCGCCCACGCTCGCCTTGGCGCGCGCGGCGGCGACGGCCAGCTCGAGGAGGTTGCCCTCGCGGTCGCCACCGGCGACGTTCGTGAGCGCCTCGAGCGCCGCTCGCACGTCGTCGTCGTTGCGCTTCGCGCGCAGGCGCTCGAGCTTGGCGATCTGCGCGGCGCGCACGGCCGAGTTGTCAATCTTGAGGACGTTGATGGCGGTGTCGACGTCGGGCTTGAACGAGTTCACGCCCACCACCGTCTGGCGGCCGGAGTCGATGCGGGCCTGGACGCGCGCGGCGGACTCCTCGATCCGGAGCTTCGGGATGCCGGCGTCGATCGCCTCGGTCATGCCGCCGAGGCCCTCGATCTCCTCGATGTGCGCGAGTGCGCGGTGCGCGAGCTGCGAGGTGAGGCGCTCCACGTAGTACGAGCCACCCCACGGGTCGATCACGTCGGTCGTGCCCGACTCCTGCTGGAGGAACAGCTGCGTGTTGCGGGCGATGCGCGCCGAGAAGTCGGTCGGGAGTCCGAGGGCCTCGTCGAGCGCGTTCGTGTGGAGCGACTGGGTGTGGCCCTGCGTGGCCGCCATGGCCTCGACGGCCGTGCGGATCACGTTGTTGTAGACGTCCTGGGCCGCGAGGCTCCAGCCGGACGTCTGGCAGTGCGTGCGCAGTGAGAGGGAGCGCAGGTCGCCCGGGTTGAACTCACGCATGAGCTTGGCCCAGAGCATGCGCCCGGCGCGCATCTTCGCGACCTCCATGAAGAAGTTCATGCCGATCGCCCAGAAGAACGAGAGGCGCGGCGCGAAACGGTCGACGGGCATGCCCGCGGCGATGCCGGCGCGCACGTACTCGATGCCGTCCGCGAGGGTGTACGCGAGCTCCAGATCGGCGGAGGCTCCGGCCTCCTGCATGTGGTAGCCGGAGATCGAGATGGAGTTGAACCGCGGCATCTCCTTGGCCGTGTAGGCGAAGATGTCGGAGATGATCCGCATCGACGGCTTCGGCGGGTAGATGTACGTGTTCCGAACCATGAACTCCTTGAGGATGTCGTTCTGGATCGTGCCGCTGAGCGCCTTGTGCTCGACGCCCTGCTCCTCGCCGGCGACGATGTAGAGGGCGAGCACCGGGAGCACCGCGCCGTTCATCGTCATCGACACGCTCATCTGGTCGAGCGGGATGCCGTCGAACAGGGTGCGGGTGTCGTAGATCGAGTCGATCGCCACGCCGGCCATGCCGACGTCGCCCGTCACGCGCGGGTTGTCGGAGTCGTAGCCGCGGTGCGTCGCGAGGTCGAACGCGACGGAGAGGCCTTTCTGGCCGGCCGCGAGGTTGCGGCGGTAGAAGGCGTTGGACTCCTCGGCGGTCGAGAAGCCTGCGTACTGGCGGACGGTCCACGGCTTCTGCACGTACATCGTCGGGTACGGCCCACGGAGGTACGGCGCGAAGCCCGGCTTGCCGTCGAGGAAGTCGAGGCCGGCCCGCTCGTGCGAGGTGTAGGCCGGGTCGATGGTGAAGCCCTCGGGCGCCTCCCAGCCGGTGGCGTCGGCCGGGGCGACCGAGGCGGCGTCGCCGGCGGTCGCTGCCGTCTGCTGCACGCCGCCGAGGTCGAGCGCGGTGAGGTCGGGGATCTGGAACTGATCGCTCATGGTTCCTACCGTGCGTCGAGGAGGTCGTGCAGGCCGCGGAGCACCTGCGTCATGTCTTGGCCGTCGCGGACGGCGCCGTCGGCGCCGATCGCCTGCGCGCGGTCGTCCTTGCCGGCGGCGAGCACGATGTGCGTCGCCCCGGCCTCGCGGAGTGCGGCGACCACCTTGGCGGCCTCCTCGTCCTCCACGCCACGGCCCGGCGCGACCGCCACGACCGGGTACCTGCCCTCGGCCTGCAGTGCGAGCGGATCCTCACCGGCGGCCGGCACGACCGCCTCGATCCCGCCGACGGCGAAGTAGTTGCGAGCCCAGGTGACGATGTTGACCGTCGAGGCCAGCGAGCCGACGGGCGCGAGCAGCACCTTCGGCGGCTCCGGCGACAGCGCGCGCAGCTCCTCGAACGGGGCGGCGTCGCGGAGCACCGGGAGCGGAGTGGCCGAGTGGCGGCTCCCGGCGGTGACGGCGGCGAGCTCGTCGATCCGGGCGCCGGCGGTGGCGAGCGTGGCGAGGTCGGCGAGCGAGGCGTCGGAGGCGGCAGCGTCGAGGCCGGCGACGGTGCCGCGCTCGGCGAGGCGGGCGGCGTCGCGACGGGCGAGCTCTGCGAGATCGACGGGCTCGTCGAGGGTGACGGCGTCGTCGCCCAGCAGCGGGAACGTGTTCACGCCGGTGAGCTCGCGCTTGCGTCGCACGAGCGCGTCGTGGCGGGCCTCGGCCGACTCGGCGAGCTGCGTGGCGAGCGCGCCGCTCGTGAGCGCGGCGAGCACGCCTCCTGCGGCCTCGAGCTCCTGCAGCTGCGCCCACGCGGCCTGGGCGAGATCGTCGGTGCGGGCTTCGACGTACCAGGAGCCGCCGGCCGGATCGGCGACGCGCGCGAGGCCGGACTCCTCGAGCAGGATCACCTGCGTGTTGCGGGCGATGCGGCGACCGAGGGTGGTGGGGGTGCCGAGGAGGCGGTCGAACGAGGCGACGGTCGCGCCGTCGGCGCCGCCCACGGCGGAGGCGAACAGGCCGGTCGTGCCGCGGAGCATGTTCGTCCACGGGTCGACGGCCGAGAGCATGCGGTCGGTCGCGCGGGCGTAGAGCGGGCTCTTGCGCCCTTCCTCCGGCACGCCGCTGGCCTCGAGGATGCGGGCCCACACGCGGCGCAGCGCGCGGAACTTCGCGATCTCCCCGAACTGGACCGGGCCGGCGGTGAGCTGGAACTCGATCTGCGTCGCGGCCTGCTCCGGGCCGAGGCCGGCGGCGGCTGCGGCGCGCAGGTAGGCCGTGCCGATCGAGGCGGCGATCGCGATCTCGCGCGCCGGCGTGGCGCCGGCCTCGACGAACGCGCGGGTGTCGACGCGCAGCGCCTGGACGGCGGGCGTGGCGGCGGCGGTGTCGGCGGCGAAGCGGCCGGCACGCGCGACGGCGTCCTCCGGCGACTCGAGCAGCTCGCCGTCGCGGGCGAGCGTGCCGATCGGGTCGTAGCCGTAGGAGCCGCGGACGGCGCTGAGGTCGAGCTCGCGGCGCTCCCACAGAGCGCGCAGCAGGGCGGCGGCGGCGATCGCGGCGGGGCCGGCGTCGAGGCTGACGGCGGCGAGGTCGAGGTAGACGTCCTCGAGCGCGGCGTCGAGGTCGTCGACCGTCGAGATGGCGGTGCCGCCCTGGCCGCGCTGCTCGGCGAAGGTGTCGTCGCTCGGCGCGGTGCCCGAGCGTGCGGACCGGTCGAGCACGAGCGTCACGCTCGTGACGCCGCCGCTCAGGTCTTCGAGGATCTGGGCGTTCGCCGTGCGCAGGACCGGGTGGCCGTGCTCCTGGCGCAGGTCCCAGGCGGCGCCCACACGCGTGCCGCGCACGAACGGGGCACGGCCGGGCAGCCCGGCGGGATCGTCGGCGATCGCGTCGTCCGGCGTGTACAGCCACTTCACGGCGAGGCCGTCGTCGTCGGTCGACGCGAGCGGCACGTCGTCGCCCACCGCCTCGCGCACCTTGCCTTCCCAGAAGCGCTCCGGGATCTTGGCGAAACCGAGCGTCAGCGGCGCATTCGGGTCGCTCTCGGTGGGTTCGGCGGGAACGTCGGTGGAGGTGTCGGTCATGCGGTGCCGGTCGACTGGGGAACGGGCGCAGACCCATCGGTCCGGCCACGCGCGTGAAGGCGCAGCACGCAGTCTGCACGATCCGGGGCGTCCGGCGACGGGACGCCCCCGGCCAGGCAGCGCGCTGGGCATGCCAAAGCGCACCGGAAGGTACGCCTGGCGTGCTCGCCCGTGCGCATTGCCGTCCGGCTCCGCGCACCACATGTCCGGAGATGGCTGAACCGTCTCTACCATCAGCCTGTGGCCCAGGAGGTGCGAGGTGGCGTGGACTGGCCCGCGGGTCTGGCCGAGCCGGCGACGCCGCTCGGTCGACTCCAGCGCGGGCTCGGGGCTGGCGTGCGGTGGGCGCTCGCCGGCGGCGACGAAGCACGCGCAGCGTTGCTCCGCTGTCTGGCTGTGGATGCCCGCTGGGACCGTCAGCTGGACGAGCAGGCCGCCGCGTACGCCGAGTTGGCGGACGCACTTGGCGTCACTGCTGCAGACCTCGTCGCGCTGATCGACACGGCCCACATGCGACAGGGAGGGCGGTGCGTCCCGGCGACCCGATAGCGCTCGCCGTGCTCGTCGAGCGTGCGGCGCGCGGTGACATGGCGGCTGTCCGGGGGCTCGAGTCGCTGTCCGCGGGCGACGGCACCTTTGCGGCGAGCGCCGCGAGCCATCTGCTGCGGCTGGCGGAGCGCCTCGCGCCGTGGGTGGCCCGCGCGCGTTCTTCTCAGCGACCTCGTCCACAGCGGTCGAACCCGCTCGAGGGCCTGACGCCCGAAGAGCTCGTCGGTCGCATGGACGCATTCAGCGACGGCCTCGAGCTGCGATCACGGCGCCAGTACCGCGAGGCATTCGAGGCACTCCCGATCGAGCATGTTCGCCCGCTGGCGATGCAGTGGCTGGAGGTCGACCCGCAGGCATCGCGTCGGCGGCTCGCCGCGAGCGCGTTCGCTGAAGGTTCCGAGGCGCAGGACGTGCCCTTCGTCCGCCGCATGCTCACGCGCGAGCCCGATCTTCCTGACGGCGACGCCGACCAGTATGTGATCTGCGAGCTGTCGAGGGCGCTTGGCTTCCACCCGGAGCTCGGCCCGTTCCACGAACTGCGGCGAGCATTCGGCGAGATGCCCTACGCCTTCGGGCGTCGGTTCGCGGCTGAATCGCTCGCGGCAAACCGACGAGCGCTTCGCGTCCACGCTCGCCGTTGACGGGCTCTGGGATGCCGTGAGCGGCGTTCGGGCGGTCTGCGTCGACGTCGTCGATCTCGATCAGCCGGGTGTGCGCGAGCGCCTCGCCGAGTTGATCGTCAGGTTCGACGAGGATCCGGACACGATCGAGCGCGCTCGGGAGCGACTCGCGGGGTAGTCGCGCGCCTTGCAGCCCGCGCCGGCCGCCCGGCCCCTACGGCAGCGGGCGGGGCCGCTCGCCGTCGGCCTCCATCAGCCGCAGCGCGCGGATCGCGAGGTGCAGGCCGAGGATGGTGTCCGGGTCGTCGAGCGGCGCCTCGAGGGTGCGCTCGATCCGCTCGAGGCGGCCGTAGAGCGACTGGCGCTCCAGGTGCAGGGCGCGCGCGGCCTCGGCCTTGCGGCCGCCCTTCTCGAGGTAGATCTCGAGGGTGCGCAGGAGCTCGGAGGCGCGGGCGTCGCGCTCGTCGAGCAGCGGGCCGAGCTGCTCGCGCACGAACGTGACCATCTCGACGGAGGAGCGCAGGCCGAAGAGCAGGTCGACGATCGAGCCGCGCCGGGCATCGTGCCAGGGGCGCGGCGCACTCGTGCGCGCGGCAGCGGCCGCACGCACCACCCGATCGAGGCTCGCGCCGAGCGCACTCCACGAGTCGGCGGGCCGTCCCAGCGCGAGGATCAACTCGTCGGCCGGCCACGCCGCACCGTTCGAGCACGCCCCGCAGCTCGGTGGCGGCGCGGTCGAGCTGACCGGACGGGCGATCCGCCTGCCCGAGATCGAGCGCGAGCAGCACGCCGTCGGAGTAGGTGCCGGCGATCACCGCGCGGCCCGACGGCGTCGTGCGCGGGAGGGCGTCGACGACGGCATCCCAGACGTCCTGCTCGGTCTCGGCCTGCTCGGCCCACTTCTCGGTGCGCCACACGGCCGCGGCCGGCAGCAGCGAGCCGTGACGGCGCGGGAAGCCGAGGGAGGCGGCCCAGCGGGCGGCGTCGCGCTCGTCGAGTCGACCGTGGGCGAGGCCGGCGATCAGGCCGCCGCGCGCGCGGGGCGCGCAGCCGTGGGCCGGACTGCTCGGAGAGGAGATCGAGGGCGACGGCGATCGCGGCGCGCTCCACGGCGAGCCGGTCGGCTCGCGGATCGGGCCGTCGACGGCGAGCGCCACGAGCCGCCCCCAGGCGCGTCCGCGTACGGGCACCTCGGCGACGGCCGAGTCGGCCTCCGTCCGGTCCTGGCGATCCTCGGCGCGGTGGTGCTGCTCCCACGCCGTGAGCACGGCCTCACGGCCGGCGTCGTGCAGGGCGAGGTCGACGAGGCGGTGCGCGTGGTCCTCGAGCACGACGGGGTTCCCGATCAGTCGGGAGAGATCGGCGAGCACGCTGCTCGCGCCCTCGCCGGCGAGGACGATCTCGATGAATCGGTCCTGGAGCTCGTCGGCCCGGCGCAGCAGCGAGAGCTGGCGGTCGAGCAGCACGCCGTGGATCGCCTCCGTCACCTCGACGAAGCGCAGCTGGCGGTGCAGCGCGATGACGGGCAGCTGCACGGCGTTCGCGGCGTCGATCAGCGACTGCGGGATCGCACGGTCGAACGTCCACCCGAGCTCGATCACCAGACCGCTGGCGCCCTCCGACGCGAGCGCGTTGACGAAACGCTGTTGGCCCTTCGGCTCCTTGCTCGCGCCGAAACCGGTCGAGAGGACCAGCTCTCCGCCGCGCAGGAGGTCCGACGGATCCTGCACGTCGAGGACGTGCACCCACCGCACGTGGCGGCCCAGCGCCTCGGCTCCGGCCACCACCTCGGGCAGTCCGCGGCTGAGCGCCGGCAGTTCGAGCACCTCGGCGACCGTCACCCTGCGCGCATGATCCGTCGTGCGGAGCTGGCTCATGGCGGGGGTCTCGGGTGCCGTCACACTGGACAGTCTGTCATGTGCAGGGTGTCGCCGCGACCGGCAACCTGCCGACACCTTGTCATCCGGCCGGCCTCGACCTACGGCGCGAGCTGCGGCCGACGCTGCACGCGGCCGAGCACCGCCTCGATCTGACCGATCACGCCGTCCCACGTATGGCCGGTGAGGATGAGCTCGCGGCCGGTACGGCCGAGCTGCTCGGCCCGTTCGCGGTTGGCGACGAGGTCACCGACGGCCGTCGCGAGGGCGACGGGATCGTCGGCGATCCGCGCATGCTCGCCGTCGACGGCCGCGATGCCCTCGAGCCCCACCGTCGTCGAGGCGACCGGCAGCCCGCTGCCCATCAACGTGAGCGTCTTCATCTTGATGCCCGCGCCCTTCCACACCGGCACGACCGCGGCCGACGACTCGGCGAGCAGGGCATCGAGGTCGTCCACGAACCCGAGCACGTCGATCCCCGGGAGCTCGTCGGCGAGCGCGAGCACGTCGTCGCCCGGATCGCGTCCGGCGATCT
>JAQIJQ010000054.1:0-23800 GCA_036946195.1 Patulibacter minatonensis
CTCCTAGACGCTCGCCGCCTCGGCGACCCGTCCGAGGCGCTCGAGGAGGCAGGCCCACCACGGGCCAGTAGGTGAGCGCGAGCGCCCGCTCCACCGGCCACGGCGCCGCCAGCGTGAACCTGATCCGGCAGCCACCGTCCGGCGCCGGACGGACCTCGTGATCGAGCCGGAGCACGCCGACCCTCCACACCCAGTGCGATCGCGCGGCCGAGCGCTCCACGCGCTCGATCCGCGCCGGCAACGGGAGCACGCCGCCGAGCCGGGCGGCACCCAGCGCCGAGTCGCGAACCGCCGGGTCACCGAGCCCCCAGGCGCCGCGCAGGTGCGGGGCCCACTCCTTCCAGCGGCGCGGCTCGGAGATCAACTCCCAGGCGATCTGCGCGTCGGCGGCGCACTGGATCTCGTGGACGAGCACGCGCTTAGGCCGGCGACGGGTGCGACGGTGCGTCGGCCGCGGCCGCGACCGTCAGATTGAAGCGCGGGTGCCCGACATGCCCCCAGAGCTTCGACCAGAGGAGCAGGTAGGCCTCGGCGGCGCGCGCAGCCGTGAGGTCGCCCAGGTCGACGATCTGCGCCGGCGCCCAGCCGAACTGCGCGAGGAGCGCCGCCGCATCGGCCTTGGCGCCCGCGTCGTCGCCCGCGAGGAAGGTGAGGTGGTCGCCCTCGATCTGCTCCGGGTGCACCATCACCGAGGCCGTGATCGTGTTGAGCGCCTTCACCACCCGCGACCCCGGCGCTGCCGCCTGCAGCCGCTCCGCGAGCGAGCCGCTCGCATCGGTGAAGAGCTGGACGGCGCCGTCCTCGGAGCGCTCGATCGGATTGGAGGTGTCGATCACGACCTTGCCGGCGAGCTGCGCGGGCGACGCTCCCGACGACCGACTCGGCCGCTCCGCCGTTCGTGCAGTGGAACACGAACGCGCCGTACGCCGCGGCCTCCGCGAACGTCCCGACGCAGGCGTGCGGGCGCATGGTGCTCTGCCCAGGCGAGCGCGCCGTCGTGCGTGGCGCTGCGCGAGCCCAGCATCACCTCGTGGTTCAGCTCCACGAGCCGCGTGGCGATCGCCTCGCCCACCATTCCGGTGCCCAACACTCCGATGCGCATGACGCGCCCCCCTCCGTCAGCGGTTGCCGCTGCGCCCGAGCCTAGTGCGGGCGCAGCGTGCTGCTCGAGGGACCTAGTCGCGGTCGGGATTCTGCACGCCGTTCGGGCCGCGTTCGAACACCGCGACCGCTTCGACGTGCGGCGTCTGCGGGAACATGTCGACCGGCTGCACGGACTGCAGCACGTAGCCGGCGTCGACCAGCTGGCGCGCGTTGGGCGCGAGGGTGTGGTCGGGTTGCAGCTCACGTACACGAGGCGCTTGGGGGCGGCCGTCGGACGATGCGGCGCACGACCTTCTGCGAGAGGCCGGCGCGCGGCGGGTTCGACCACGGCGACATCGGGCTTGAAGCCACGCTCGAGCAGAGCGGGCAGCGCGAGGGCGCACGTCGCCGACGACGAAGCTCGCGCGGGTCCTTGTAGCCCTCGCGCTGGGCGACCTCCATCGCGTCCTGGATCGCCTGCGGGATCGATTCGATGCCCCAGAGCTCGGCCCGCGCGCGGTGTGCGAGCGTGAGGCCGATCGTGCCGATGCCGCAGTAGAGGTCGACGAGCCGCCTCCCCAGCCCTCGAGGGGCTGCCGCGTCGCGCACGAGCGAGTAGAGCTCCTCGGCCATGAGCGTGTTTCGTCTGGAAGAACGCCTCGGCGGAGATCCGGTAGGTGATGCCGTGGAGCTCCTCCTCGAGGCGCTCGTGGCCGGCGAGCACGACGGTCTCGCCGCCGGCGGTCGTCTCGGCCTGCGCGTCGGTGCTCGTGAGCAGGAGCCCCTCGCAGTCGACGGCGTCGATCAGCGAGTCGAGGTCGAGCGCCTTCTTCGCGCCCTGGGCGACGACGAGCCGCACCTGCAGCTGGCCGGAGCGCTTGCCCTCGCGGATCACGAGGTTGCGCAGGTAGCCCGTACGGGTCTTGCGATCGAACGCGGCGACGCCGTGCTCGCGCGCCCACGCGACCACCTGCCCGCGCGCGGCGTTCATGCGCTCGGAGGCGAGGACGAAGTCGTCGACGTCGACGACGCGCCACCACTCGCCGGGCGGGTGGAAGCCGCAGGCGATGCCGGCCTTCGCCGGGTCGTTCGTGTCGTCGGGCGCGAACGAGAACTCGATCTTGTTGCGGTAGCGCCACTGCTCGACCGCCCGGCACGATGTCGCGCATCGGCGGCTCCTCGAACTGGCCGAGGCGCACCATCGCGTCGCGCACCTGCGCGGCCTTCTCGGTGAGCTGACGCTCGTAGGAGAGCACCTGCCAGGGCGCACCGGGGGTGGTCGCCGCGCGGCTCCACGCGATCGGGCGAGGGCACCAGGAGCTCGACGGTCCGGGCCTCCGCGAAGGAGCGCTTGCGCTTGCCGACCTCGGCGAGGACCTTGTCGCCGGGGATCGCACCCGTCACGAAGACGACGTACCCCGTCTCGGTGCGGGCGACGCCGGCGCCACCGTGCGCGAACGAGTCGACGGTCAGCTCGATCCGGTCGCCGCGGGTTCGGGCGCCCCTCCTGGAGGGTGCGATCGGCGGCGAGCTCGGTCTTGATCGGCGACGTGTGGATGCCGCCGTGCGTGGAGTCGGTGCTCATCGGCCCTTCGCTCCCTCGCCGAGGGTGCGCTTGGCGAGCTCGCGCACCCACCACATGCCGAGGAACTGGATCGGCAGGCGGGCGAGCAGCGCCGGCAGGCCGAGACTGTTCTGGAAGCGCTCCTGCATCGTCATGTAGATGTTGCTCGGGAACACCGCGATGAGCAGGAGCAGCAGCCACCAGCTGGCGAAGTTGCGGGTTGCCGGCGGGGGGGATGTAGAGCGCGCCGCCGATGATCTCCGCGACGCCGCTGATGAGGATCAGCTTCGCGCGGGTACGGCAGCTGCGGCGGCATGATCGGCTCGTAGATCTCCGGCCGCACGAGGTGCAGGATGCCCGGGGCGATGAAGATCACGCCGATCGAGCGCGGGCCGAACACGCGCTCCGCCCAGGTGCCTTTGAGGGTGGGGACGGAGTTCTTCGTCACCGGTTCAGCTTACGGTCGATCGCCCTGAGGACGGTCGCTCGTGCCTTGCCGGCCGCTTCGAGTTCCCGAAGGGTCCACAGCTCGGAGGTGCTCAGGGCGGCGGGTGAGATCGACGAGGGCCTTGGCCGTCTGCGCCGACGGGTCGCCTGGCACGAGACTGCCCGGCGCCGCGCGGGGCCGGCACCGCGGGCGCGATGATCGCGTCGTCGGCGGCCGGTGCGGTGGTGTCCGTTGGCGGGCGCCGGGCGCGGGCGCCGGCGCGGCTTGCTCGCCGCACCGGTCACGGCGCTGTGGGTCTTGGCGACGGCTTCGCCCACGGTTGTCGACCGTCTCGGCCGACGGAGGCGGGCGAGGGCGCTGCGCAGCTCCTGCGCCTGCTCGCGGCCGAGCGTGACGAGGCTCGTGGCGAGGCGGTCCTCGGCATCGCGGCGCGTCATGCGACCGCGGAGCACGGCGTCCTCCAGCACCGACTGCACGCGGGTCGGTGGAGAGGACGACGGCGCGCTGCAGCGCGTCACCCACCTCGCCGAACGTCTCGCGCAGCGCGTCGTCGTTCGGAGTCCGTCGCGGAGTCACCGGAGCAGGTGTGCCCGACCGCCAGGCGCACTTGTGGTCTGCGAGCGCTGAGCACCGCTCCACGTGCGCCATCGCACAGGTAGGGGACGCCGACCGTGCGAGACCGGACCTCAGACCCGTGAGCGAGGGCGATGCGCACGCGTCGAGTTCCCAGATGGCGGCGCTACCGGCAGGAGGTACCGCCGGATGAGCGGTGGGTCGGGGGCTCGGGCGCAGCGAGCCGAGCAGGTGGGGCATGAGGGAGCGCTAGCGAGCAATGCACCGCCCGCGGCAGTTCCGAGCGAAGCCCGAGCCCCCGACCCACCGCGGTTACCCGACGAGCAGCTCCAAGAGCGCCTTCTGCGCGTGGCGCCGGTTCTCCGCCTGATCCCAGATGCGCTGGCGGTCGCCGTAGAGCACCGATTCGGTGATCTCCTCGCCCGGGTGCGCGGGGGAGGCAGTGCAGGGGCGATCGCGTCGGGGGCGGCGAGATCGAGGAGGGCGTCGTCGATGCGGTACGGATCGAGGGCGGCGCGGCGCTCGTCGGCAGTGTCCTCGTCGCCCATGGAGACCCACACGTCGGCGTAGTAGATCTCGTGGGGCACCGGCGACGGCCTCGGCCGGGGTCGGTGTGGCGGGTGCCGCCGGCCTCGGGCTCGAGCTCGTATCCGGGCGGGGGAAGGGCGACGGCCACCTCGACGCCGGCGATGCCGCCGACGACGGCGAGCGAGCGAGCGACGTTGTTGCCCGTCGCCCCACGTACGCGATCTTGAGGCCCTCGACGCGGCCGAAGGTCTCCTGCAACGTGAGGAGATCGGCGTAGGCCTGGCAGGGGTGGTGGCCGGCGGTGAGCATGTTGATCACGGGCACCGTCGCGTGGGGCGGCGAGCTCTTCGATGATCGCGTCGGCGCCGGTGCGGATGCCGATCGCTGCGACGTGCCGGGGAGAGGACGAGGGCCGTGTCGCGCGGGCTCTCGCCGCGGGAGAGCTGCATCTCGTCGCCGCGGAGCACGACCGGGTGGCCGCCGAGCTCCTGAACACCGACGTCGAACGAGAGGCGCGTGCGCGTGGACGGCTTCTCGAAGATCAGCGCCACGGATCGCCCGTCGAGCACCTGCGGTTGGCGCGGCTGCGCCTTGAGCTGGGCGGCGCGCGCGAGGAGGGCGTGGGTCTCGTCGGCGGAGAGCTCCGCCCCGGTGAGCAGGTGGCGTGTCAAGCGTCAGAGCCTAGCGCGCACCCTCGGGTCGCCGTGAACGCTTCATCACAACGGCGTAGCGTGCGCGAGGTGGAGCTGACCGCGCTCACGTGGAACCTGTTCCGCGGCCGCAGCCAGCCGCCGCTGCGCGCCGATCTGCTCCCCGCGTTCGCCGGTGCGCTGGCAGCACGCGAGTGGGACGTGGCGGCGCTGCAGGAGGTCCCGACCTGGTGGCCGGCCGAGCTGGCCCGGCGGACGGGTGCGAGCGTGCGCGTGGCCCGCACCTCGCTCGCCCGCGCCGTGCTCGCGCCGCTGCAGGCCGAGATCCACCGGCGCGACCCCGAGCGGATCGGCGTGCGCGGCGCCGGCGTGAACGCGCTGCTCGTGCGTCCGTCGGCCGGTCGGATCGACGACCACCGCACGGCGACGCTGCGCTGGCTGCCGCAGCGCCGCACGGTCCATGGCGTCCTGCTGCGCCGCGCCGCCGGAGACGCGCTCTGGGTGGTGAACGTGCACGCGCACAACCGGCCGCCGGCCGCCGCCGAGCGCGACGTCGCCCTCGCCCTCGCCCACGCCCGCCGCTGGAGCAGCGCCACGCCCGGCCTCGCCGGCAGCACGCCTGCACCCGCGGCCGCGCCCGGCCGCGCGCTCGTGCTCGGCGATCTCAACCTCCGGCACGCCGAAGCGCACGCGGCCGCCGCCCGCGCCGGCCTCACCCTCCTCGCGGGCAGCCACGTCGACGGGCTGCTCGGCCTCGGCGTCGAACGCGTCGGCGAACCAACGATCGACCGAGTGCTCCTGCGCCCGGGTGGGCCCGCGCTCTCCGATCACCGCCTCGTGCAGGCAAAGGTTCGGTAAACGGCGCCCTGCCGCAGCAAGCCGCGAGTAGATTGGGCGCCATGGCCCTCCCTCGCCGCGCCCTCCTGCTCCTCGCGCTCGCCGCCGCCACGCTGGCCGCGGTGTTCGCCGTCAACCTCACGCGCGGTGGCGCGCCCGCGAACGCGGCCGCCGCCACGGTGAAGATCGACATCAAGGACTACGCGTACTCGAAGAAGACGGTGACGATCAAGGTCGGCCAGAAGATCACCTGGACGAACCGCGACGCGATGAAGCACGACGTGAACTCGAGCAAGTCCGGCGGTCCGAAGGGCCCGCTGCTCGCGAAGGGCAAGAGCTACTCGTGGACGGCGAAGAAGGCCGGCACGTTCAGCTACCACTGCACGCCGCACCCCTACATGAAGGGCAAGATCATCGTCAAGAAGTAGCGCCGCAGCGCTCCTTCCAGCGGGTGCCGCGCGGCCTCAGGGCAGGCGCGGCAGCCCGAACCCGCGCAGCGCGAGCATCGCCCGTTCGGCGAGCGAGCGCGGGCGCGGGAGCACGCCGAGCTGAACGGCCGCGTCGTAGCGGTCGAAGAAGATCCGCACCTGCGCGAGGCGCGTGCCGCTCGTGCTCAGCCCGGCGACGATCACCGCGTGCAGATCGAGCTCCTTGTCGGTGTTCGGGATCGTGCCGAGCTCTGCGCGGTGCGTCCCGCGCAGCCGCACGCCCTGCGAGACGAGCGCGCCGCCGACCATCGGCATGCCGCTGCGTTCGAACACGAGGTCGGGGAACGCGACCCGTAGGCGCGCGGCATGCTGCGCCACCCGCTCGGGGCCCCGCAGCGGCCCGCGGAGGAGCGGGTCCTCGTAGTGGCCGTCGGGGGCGAGCACGACACCGAACGCGAGTGCGCTCGGGCCGGACCACGCCACCTCGAACGCGTCGAGCAGCGTGCTGATGCGGTCCTCGGTCGCCTCCATCGCCACGCACTCTGCCAGAGATCGCGTCCGTCGCCGAGTGGCGTGCGTCAACCGGCGTGCGCGCGGTGGGCGGTCAGCCGAGGTCGGCCATGCCCTCGGGCGTCGTCGACGCCTGGGCCCAGGTGCGGACGGGGATGCGCCCGGCGCCGCCGGCGAGCCAGCCCGCCTCGACGGCCTGCCGCATCGCCGCGGCCATGCGGATGGGATCGGAGGCGCGGGAGACGGCGGTGGCGAGGAGCACGGCATCGCAGCCGAGCTCGAGCGCCTGCGCGGCCTCGCTCGCCGTGCCGATACCGGCGTCGAGGATGACGGGCACCTGCGCCCGTTCGGCGATGAGCGCGATGTTGATCGGGTTCGCGATGCCGCGGCCGGAGCCGATCGGGCTGCCGAGCGGCATGACGGCCACGCAGCCGGCCTCCTCCAGGCGGCGACACAGCACCGGATCGTCGGTGGCGTACGGCAGCACCTGGAACCCGCGGGCGACGAGCTGCTCGGCCGCGTCGAGGAGCTCGGCCGGATCGGGCAGGAGCGTGCGGTCGTCGCCGATCACCTCGAGCTTCACCCAGTCGGTCTCGAGCGCCTCGCGAGCCAGCTCGGCCGTGCGGATCGCCTCGCGCGCGGTGAAGCAGCCGGCGGTGTTCGGCAGCACGCGCACGCCCGCGCGGTCGAGCACGCCGATGAGCGACCCCTGCTGGCTCGGCTCCACGCGCCGCATCGCGACGGTCACCATCGCGGTCCCGCTCACCTCGATCGCCGCGGCCAGCTCGTCGAGCCGGTGGAAGCCGCCCGTCCCGAGGATCAGGCGGCTGGCCAGCGCTTCACCGGCGATCTCGAGCGGCGGGATCGCCGGCACCTCGTGCGTGGGCGTGGCATCGGAGGGGGCGGCCATCACTGCAGAGCCTACGCCTCGGCCGGCGCGGAGCCCGGGGGCGCCGCGCCGGATCGTGGGCGTCAGGCGCCGAGCGAGAGGGTGAGCACGTTCCCCGAGCCCGAGAGCAGCGCGGTGAGCGCGCCGGTGCCCGCGCCGCAGTTCGCGAACGACGGGATCGCGTAGGTGCCGTTCATGGTGAGGGCGCGCGTCGCGAGACCCGGACCGGTGAGGGGCGCGGTGATCGTTCCGGTGGCGCGGCAGTCGGCGCCGCTCGCGATCGAGAGCCCGAGCACGGTCGCCTTCCGCACGCGCAGCCCGAAGGTCGCGGTGCCCCTGAACGAGCTGCTCGTGGCGGTGCCCTGCACGGCGAGCCGCTCGTACGCGAGCTGTGCGACGACCGGGAACACGCCGTAGGCGGTGAGGCGCGCGGTGGCTGTTGCGAGCTGCACGTCGGCCGAGACGGCGCCGTCCTGCTCGATCCGCCCGGCGACCGTGCCGGTCAGGCCGACGCCGCCGCGGCTCGCAGTGCGAAGGAGGGTGATGCCGCTGGCCGGACCGCTCAGCGGGCTCGCGGCCGGCGTGGGAGTGCTCGCGGGCGGCGTGGGGGTGGCGACGACGGGTGTCTCGGGCACCTTCGGCGTCGGGTAGGTCCGCGCGGTCACCATCGGATCGCGGCCCCACTGGGCCGGCAGCGAACGGTTGCCGGCTGCGTCGACGGCCCACACGGAGAGCACGCCGTATCCCGAGGGGGTGAGCCCGGGCACGGTGATCGTGGTCGCGGCCGTGCTCTGGCGCGGGGGCGTCGGACCGCCGGCCCACATGTTCCACTCGTAGTGGTCGACGCCGACGTCGTCGGTCGACGGGGCCCAGGTCGCGGTCACCGAGCCGTCGGCGTTCGCGGTGACGGCGAGCGGGCCCGGCTCGGTCGGGGGCGTGGTGTCGGCGGCGAGCGCCGACGGGGCGATGCTCAGCGCGGTGGCGAGCAGGCCGGCGCCGGCCGCGAGGCGGCGCGCGATGGCAGTGCGGGACATGGGTTGGACCTCCGGGATGCGGCCTGGGCCGCGGGGCACGACGGTGGTCGGGGGAGGGCCGAAGCTACTCCGCCTCGCGCCCGCTCGCAAGCGGAATCCTGGCGCGTTCGCGTTCCGCTCAGGCGGGCCGCGTTGCGCCGGTTCCCGGAGTCGGTCAGCCGCCCTGGATCGCCTGGACGAGCTCGACCGCGGTGCCGGCCTCGATGAGCGTGGAGCTCCACTGCGCCCGCGGCACGACCTCGCCGTCGAGCGCCACGGCGACGCCGCGACCCTCCTCGGGAAGGCCGTGGCGCACGACGAGATCGACGATCGAGAGCCCGGGCTCCAGGTCGTCGCGCAGATTGCCGTTCACGGTGATCCCCGAGGACATCACCGCTCAGGCTACGCGCTCGTGGGGCTACGGCAGGATGTGGTCGGCGATGCCACCGTCGACCCGGATCGCCCCGCCCGTCGTCGCCGAGGCGAACTCGGAGCTCAGATAGGTGACCAGGTTCGCGATCTCGACGGGCTCGATGAGCCGCTGGATGATCGAGTTCGGGCGGTGGTCGCGCATGAACTCGGCCTCGGCCTCGGGCCAGGGCTTGGCTCCGACGAGCCCGTGGACGAACTCCTCGACGCCCTCGGTGTGCGTCGGGCCGGCGATCACCGAGTTGACGGTGACGCCGCTCCCGGCCAGCGCCTTCGCGTAGCCGCGGGCGACGCCGAGCTGAGCCGTCTTCGTGACGCCGTAGTGCACCATCTCCACGGGAATCGCGACCGACGACTCGCTGGCGATGAAGAGCACGCGACCCCAGCCCGCGGTGCGCATGAGCGGGGCGTAGTGGCGGGTCAGGCGGATGCCGGAGACGACGTTGGTCTGCCAGAAGCGGTCCCATTCGTCGTCCTCGACCTCGAACACGTCGGCCGCGGCGAAGATCCCGAGATTGTTCACGAGGACGTCGACCGCCGGCAGGGCGTCGAACACGGCCTGCGCTCCGTCGGCGGTCGCCACATCGGCGGCGACGCCCTGGAGATCGGCGCCCGGCAGCTCCGCGCGGAGCTGCTCGACCGCCCCGTCGACGCGCTCCTGCGTGCGCCCGTTGATCCACACCGTCGCCCCGGCCTGGGCCAGGCGGCGCGCGATCGCGAGTCCGATGCCCTGCGTGGACCCGGTGACGAGGGCAGTGCGGCCGGCGAGATCGATCTGCATGCCGTCGACGCTAGGGCTCCCGTCGACCCAGCACGAGCGCGGCGATCCGGTCGGCCGTGGCGGGCGCGAGGAGGATGCCGTTGCGGTAGTGACCGACGGCGTAGAGCACCCAGGCATCGTCGCCCGCGGGGTCGCCCGGGGCCGGGCCGATGAGCGGGTCGCCGGAGTCGGTCGCGGGGCGCAGGCCGGCGAGGGCCTCCTCGAGCACGAACTCGCGGGCGGCGGGCAGCACCTCGAACAGCTCGCGGAGCAGGTCGTGGATCGCCCAGGCGGCGACGGTGCGGTCCTCACCGCGATGCTCCATCGTCGCGCCGACGATGTAGCGGCCGTCCCCGCGCGGCACGCAGTAGACGGTCTGCGCGCGCAGCACGTGGCGGACGATCGGCTCCTCGCGCGCGGCGTGGTCCGGGTCGCGGAGGATCATCAGCTGCCCCTTCACCGGATGGGTGGATGCCATGGGCGCGGTGCCGGCGACGGGCCAGGCGCCGCTGCTCACGACCACCCGGGCGAAGCCCGCCAGCCGCGGGTCGTCGAGCGCGGCGACCGGGGTCTGCGGGCGCAGCTCGGCGCCGTGGGCACGGGCGGCGGTGGCGAGCGCAGCGGCCACGGCGCGCGGGTCGACGGCGAGGTCGCCCGGGACGTGCAGCGCGCCTCGCAGGCCGGGCGCGAGGTCGGGCTCGAGGGCGCGGGCCTCGCGCGGCGTGAGGCGGCGCGTCTCGAGCTGCGCGGCGTCGCGGATGGCCGCCTCGCGGTCGAGCCAGCGGCCCTCGTCGGCGTCGCGGCCGACGAGCAGCGTGCCCGTGGTGTCGATCACCGAGCCGGCGGGCAGGTCGGCATCGGCCTCGAGCTCGGCGGCGAAGGTCGGCCACCGGCCGACGGAGGCGAGCCCGAGCTCCAGCAACAGGCTCTCGGCAGGGTCGGCCTCGCTCACGGGCGCGAGCATCCCGGCGGCGACGTTCGTCGCCTCGCCGGCCAGCGCGCCGCGCTCGAACAGCACCACGCTCGCGCCCCCGCGCGCGAGACGCCACGCGATCGAGAGCCCGATGATCCCGCCGCCGACGACCGCCACACGCGGGCTCTGCGCTGCTGCACTCACGGCTCGCGACTCTACTTCGGGCCGCACACGGCGGGACGGTGGCCGCCGCCCGTCTGCCAAGCTTCGGCGCGGTGCCTCGCGACCTCCCTGACACCGCCACGACCGGCGACGCGATCGATCCGCGACGCGTCCTCGCCGCTCGGCGCCTACGCCTGCTCGAGAGCAAGCTGTACCTCGTGATCGGTCCGGTCGAGGGCCGCGACCTGTTCGCGACGGTCGATGCGGCGATCGAGGGGGGCGTCGACATCGTGCAGCTCCGCGCGAAGGATGCTCCCGACGAGTGGCTGATCGAGGCCGGGTCCTACCTTGCGCGCCGCTGCCACGAGCACGCCGTGCTGTTCATCATCAACGACCGCCCCGATCTGGTCGGGCCGCTCGGCGCCGACGGCGTGCACGTCGGCCAGGACGATCTGAGCGTCGCCGAGGCCCGCGCGCTCGCCGGCCCGAGCGCGCTCGTCGGCGTGTCGACCCACGGCCCCGGCCAGCTCGAGCAGGCCGCGGCCGACGGCGCCGACTACGCGGGCGTCGGACCGGTCCACACCACGCCCACCAAGCCCGGCCGCCCCGCGACGGGCTATCGCTACGTGTGGCACGCCTCGCAGAACGCCCAGCTGCCGTGGTTCGCCATCGGCGGCATCGACGACGCGACGGTCGACCGAACGCTTGCGAGCGGCGCGGAGCGCATCGTCGTGGTGCGCGCGATCGCCGAGGCGGACGATCCGCGCGCCGCGACCGAGCGCCTGCGCGCGGCCGTCGACGACAAGCCGGCCCGTCAGACGAGCGAGGAGCGCAACGCCGCACTGCGCGCCGAGCTGCGGCCCTTCGCCCCCGGCGAGCGCCCGGCCCAGGCCGCCCTGGCCGCGATGCTCATCGCCGCGATCGGCCTCGTGAACCTGATGCTGCTCGTCATCGGGTACCAGCCCCGCTACTCCCTGCGCAACGAGCAGGCGCAGGCCGCCCAGGGCGCCTTCGGCGTCGCCGCGGTGCTCCTCGCGACGCAGATCTGGCGCCTCAGGGCGTGGGCCCTGCTCGTCACGCAGGCGCTGCTCGCGATCTCGTCGATCTTCGCGTTCGCGGCGCTCATCCTCGCGAACACGCTCCTCAACGCCCTCGCGCCGCTCGCGTTCCTCGTGATCGCGGCACCGCTCTTCTGGAGTCTGATCCGCGTGCTGGCCCGTGCGCAGGCCCCGAAGGACGCCGCGGGCGCGAGCGAGCCGCCGGCCGCCTGAGCGCCGCCGGTCGACCGGCGATCGACCGCGGGCCGTCCGACCCGCCGGAATGTGCGCCCGCGCACGCAATGCGCCGTGGCAACGACCGGAAACACACGTGGGGTAGTTTCAAGGCCATGGCCGACCACAGCTTCGATCTCGTCGTCATCGGTTCGGGTCCGGGCGGGTACGTGTCCGCCATCCGGGCCGCGCAGGTGGGTCTCAAGACCGCCGTCGTCGAGAAGGGCGAGATCGGCGGACGCTGCCTGAACGTGGCCTGCATCCCGGCGAAGGCCGTGCTGCGCTCCGCCGACGTGCTCTCCGAGATCAAGGAGGCCGAGGAGTTCGGCATCACCGGCGTCGGCACGCCGACGGTCGACTTCGCGAAGGTGAACGAGCGCCGCAAGAGCGTCATCTCCACGCTGACGGGCGGAGTCGCCGGCCTGCTCAAGAAGAACGGCGTCGAGGTGTTCGACGGCTTCGGCAAGCTCACCGCCGACGGCAACGTCGAGGTCGACGGCGTCGGCACGCTGACCGCCACGAAGGGCGTGCTGCTCGCCACCGGCTCCGTGCGCCGCGCGCTGCCCGGCATCGAGTACGGCGAGCGCATCATCGGCACCGAGGAGGCCTGGCAGCTCGCCGAGATCCCGGCGACCCTCGCCGTCGTCGGCTCCGGCGCGTCCGGCAGCGAGATCGCCTCCGCCTACGCCCGGTTCGGCAGCCAGGTGACGCTGCTCGAGGGACTCGACCGCGTCGTCCCGAGCGAGGACGCCGACATCTCACGCGTGGTCGCCCGCGGCTTCAAGGCACAGGGCATCGAGGTGCTCACGAAGACCTTCGTCGAGAACGTGCGCGAGGAGGGCGGCAAGGTCGTCTTCTCCGCCGGCGGTGAGGAGCGCACGGCCGACTACCTCGTCGTGGCCACCGGCCGCGGCCCGGACGTGGAGGGCCTCGGCCTCGACGTCGCCGGGATCGAGCTCGACGAGCGCGGCCTCATCAAGGTCGACGGCGCCTTGCGCACCAGCAAGAAGGGCGTGTGGGCCATCGGCGACCTCACCCCCGGTCCGGCCCTCGCCCACAAGTCGATGGAGGAGGGCGTCGTCGCCGTCGAGGACGTCGCCGGGCTCACCACCCACCCGCTCGACTACCCCTTCATCCCGCGCGCCACGTTCTGCGCCCCGAACGTCGCGAGCTTCGGGTACACCGAGGCGCAGGCCAAGGAGCTCGGGTACGACGTGAAGGTCGGCAAGGTGCCGTACGGCGCCGTCGGGGCCCCGCTCGTCTACGGCGACCGCGCCGGCACCGTGAAGATCATCGTCGACCAGAAGTACGGCGAGATCGTCGGCGGCCACGTCGTCGGCGCGAAGGCCACCGAGCTCATCCAGGAGCTCGTGAACGCCCGCGAGCTCGAGGGTGGCATCCAGGAGGTCGCGCGCATCGTCCACGGCCACCCGACGTTCTCCGAGGCGGTCGTCGAGGCCGCTCGCGCGGCCGACGGCTGGCTCATCCACGGCTGAGCCCGGCGCCGCGGCTCGGCGCCGCAGCCACCGCAGCTCTTCACCGCGCCGGTCGGTGGGTCGTTCAGACCCGCCGGCCGGCGTTGTTCGTGAGCACGATGCTCGGCCGCAGGTACGGCACGAAGTGCCCGAGCAGCGCGACGCGCACGCGCAGGTGCGGACGGACGTTGGCCGGCAGGGCGTTGGTGAGGGTGAGAGGACTCGGCACGATCATGTCTCCCAGGGTCGAGGGGAGCAGCCGGGCCGTCCGACGCTCCCTGCACACAGCATGCGTCACCGCACTTACACAGCCGCTGGAGGTCGTGAACGGTCGCTGAACACCCCAGTCCCCGTCGGGCGGGGCAGCGCGGGGCACCGCGGAAGCGGGCGGCGGTGAGCAGGACGACGTGCACGTGCTGGCGGGCAGATCGCCCTGCTCACGCCCGCCATTGGCGGTGTTGCTGACGGGACCGGTGAGGCCAACCGACTGTCGCGCCGGCGAGACGGAGAGAGACCGGACGCGACAGATCGGATGGAGTGCAGCCCAGAGGGACGCGGGCTGCAGGGGGGACGGCCGGGGACATCGGCCGCAGGGGTTCAGCTCGGGGACAACGGGCTGAATGGGATTCGATCCGGGGACAGCGGATCGAAGATCGGGGCGGGCTGGACGGGCCCGCCTGAGTCGGAGGGTTAGATCAGGCCGCGTGCGCGGACTTCGACGGTGGGACGGAGGTAGGGGACCACGCCGGCAGCGAACTGCAGGCGAAGGCCGAGCTGGGGACGGACGTTGAGCGGTGCGCTGGACGACGCACGCAGGAGCGAACCTGGGGTGGGCATGGAGAGAGCGACCTTGGGACTTGGGGACGCAGGATGAGGGGATACCGGCCTGGTGCGTTCGTTGTGTGACGGCGGCTACAGATCGGCGTTGACAGCAAGGTAGCGCGGAGGCTGGTCACACTGCAAGGGCAGTTGACGCACGCTCAACTATCGGTGCAGAAATCCGGACCGTTGTGACGGCTCGGGGCGTCGCACTGCGGGCTACGAGGAGCTAAGCGTCGCTCGGAAGGGCGGCGGGCGCCGGCTCGGCCAGGCGGATCCCGAGCGAGACCGCGGTAGCGGCCAGCCCGAGGGCCGCCTGCAGGAGGTAGCCGTCGTCGACGCCGCCCGCACCGCTCGAGGCGAGGCTCCCGAGGACCGCGACGAGCAATGCCACGCCGAGCGCCGATCCGACCTGCCGCGCGACGCTGAACACGGCGATGCCCGTCGACATGAGCGCAGGCGGCAGGCCGCCGAACGCGGCGCCCGCCATCGACGGGAGCACGAGCCCGACGCCCACACCGGAGACGACCAGGCCGGGCAGGAACGACCCGAGGTAGTCCGGCTGCGCCCCGACGCGCTGCGCCATGAGGAGCCCGCCGAACGCGAACACGAGCGCGCCGGCCGCGGCCGTGCCCCGCTGGCCGAACCGCAGGGCGAAGAACCCGCCGCGCGAGGCGACGAGCGCCGCCATCGCCGGACCGGGCGCCAGGCCGAAGCCGGCTGCCACCGTCGAGTAGCCCCACACCTGCGAGAGCACGAGCACGCCGTTCAGCAGCATCGCCGCGAACGCGACGTAGAAGAGCAGGCTCGCCGTGCTGGCGAACGCGAACGCGCGGCGCCGCACGATCGACGGCGGCACGACCGGCGCAGGGTGACTCGCCGAGCGGGCGACGAACCCAGCCGCCAGGACGACGGCGCCGATGATCCCCGCAACGGTGCGGGCACCGAGCCAGCCGTGGTCCGGCGCTTCGACGATGCCCCACGTGAGCAGGGCGACCGCGCCCGCGAGGACCGCGGCGCCGAGGAGGTCCGGCGTCGGCCCGGGGTTCGGATCCCGCCGCTCGACCAGCAGGGAGCGGCCGATGAGCAGCGCGCCGACGGCGATCGGCACGTTGACGAGGAACACCCAGCGCCAGCTCAGCTCCACGAGCAGGCCGCCGATCGGCGGACCCGATGCCGCCGCGACGCCACCGACGGCCGACCAGAGCGCGACGGCCCCGGCCCGCTGCGAGGGCGGGTACTCGGGAAGGAGGAGCGCGAGCGAGGTCGGCAGCAGCATCGCGGCCCCGATCGCCTGGAGCACGCGCGCTGCGACGAGTACCTCGAGGCTCGGCGCAGCAGCGCAGATCGCCGACGCCGCGCCGAACAGGGCCACGCCGCCGAGGAAGCCCCGCTTGCGGCCGACGCGGTCGAACCACCGCCCGGCCGGCACGAGCGCTGCGGCGAACACGATCGCGTACGCGTTGAGCACCCACGAGAGCCCGCCGAGCGAGCTGCCCGAGAAGTCGCGGGCGATGTCCGGGAACGCGATGTTGACGATGAAGAGATCCAGGCTCGCCATGAACACGCCCGTCGACACCAGCGCGGCGACCTTGGCCCGGCGTCGCGGATCGACCGCTGGCTCCCGATAAGCGAGTTGCTTCATGGAACGGACTTCTACCAGAGGTGCGTTCGATCATGCAACCCAGTGCTACGATCGGCCTGCGATGCTCGGAAGCGACTACCGCGACCTCAACTGCTCGGCCGCCCGCACCCTCGAGGTGATCGGGGAGCGCTGGAGCGTGCTCATCGTGCGCGACGCCCTGCTCGGCATCCGTCGGTTCGACGACTTCCAGCGATCGCTCGGGGTGTCGCGCAACGTGCTGGCCGCCCGGCTCGCGCGGCTGGTCGAGTTCGGTGTGCTCCGCAAGGTGGCCTACTCCGAGAAGCCACTGCGCCACGAGTACCGGCTGACGGACCGCGGCAAGGACCTGCTGCCCGTCGTCCTCGCGCTCGTCGAGTGGGGCGATCGCCACGCCCCGACCGCAGACGGCCCACCGCGCACGTTCACCCACGCCGGCTGTGGCGGCACGATCGACAAGCGACACCTGCGCTGCGAGGCCTGCGGTGCCGACATCGACGGCGCCCGCGAGGTACGCAGCGCTCCCGGTCCCGGCGCTGGCGCCGAGCCGGGGGCGATCCGGCCTGCCGCCTGACGTGCTGCACGGCGGCGCATCGCCGCACCGCGAACGGGTGCACAGCGCATGCACGGGCCGGATCGTCGCTCGGACGCTTGACAGCCCCCGCGCTCAGCCCTAATGTGCGCCGTGTCACACGATGCCGCCCACGTCCCAGGGTCCGGCTCCGCGCGCCTCCGGTCCGGTGGCGCTCTCGTCCACGGAGCCGGCGTCGCCACCACCTGAGTTCCACCCATGTCCGAACACCTCGCCAGCGCACGTACGCTGTCGCTGCTCGCCACCGTCCGCGCGGGCACGGCCGCCACGACGCACCACCCCACCGCCACCCCTTCGGAGCCCTCGCGCCGCCAGCCGTCGCTCGAGCGCACGCAACGGGCCGTCCGGAGCTTGCGACCGACCGAGGCCGGCTGACCCCGGCCACCGGGCAGACCGGGCGCATGGCGGGTGGCTCCCGCCGACGACGCGCCCGATCTCGCACGACGCGCGCGGGTGCTCCAGTGCAGCGGAGCACCCGCAGCGCACGACCGTCAGTCGATGACGGTGTACCGCAACTGCACGAGGCCATCCGCGTACGCCTGACTGCCCTGCAGCTCGAGCGCCTTGCGGAACGACGCGCCCGCGAAGAGCGGTAGCCCCTTGCCGAGGACCACCGGAATGACGGTCACGATCACCTGGTCGAGCAGTCCGGCATCCAGGAAGCTGCGGATCAGCGTGCCGCCGTCGAGGTACACGTTGCCGTCGCCGATATCGGCCTGCACGGCGGCGAGCAGGTCGGCGGCCGAGTCGCCACGCACCGCACGGACCGTCGGGCGGGCGTCCTCGAGCGGGCGGGTCGTGGCCACGTAGACGGGCGTGTCGCCGTAGAACCACTCGCCGCCCTCCATCGCCGTCACCTGGTCGTAGGTGCGGCGGCCCATGAGCAGTGCGGCGGTGCCCTGCATGAACTCGGCGTACCCGTAGTCCTCGCCGCCCTCGACGGGCACGGGGAGCCATGAGAGGTCGTCGTGCTCGCCGGCGATGAACCCGTCGAGCGAGGTGGCGATGAAGACGCGAACCGAGCCAGCCATGCGGCCGATCCTAACCGGGCACCGGAGCCCGTTCCGGCGGCTCGGCGCGGGCATCCGAGCGGCGGCCTGGACGCACCGGCCCACCCCGGCGACGGGCCGGACCGTGTGAAGCAGTTGTGAACGCCTACTATGCGCGCATGGCTCGCCTGACCGAGGTCTTCACCGGACGCGACACGCGGTACTTCGACCTCTTCGAGGAGCACACGCGCACGGCCGTCATCGCCGCCGAGCTGCTGCAGCGCTTCATCGACGGGATCCCCGACGCCGCGGTGCTCGCCAAGGAGATCGGGACGATCGAGAGCGAGGCCGACCGGATCACGCACGACATCATCCAGCAGGTCGGTGCCACGTTCGTGACGCCGCTCGAGCGGGAGGACATCCTCGAGCTCGCCTCCAGCCTCGACGACGTGGTCGACCTGATCGAGGAGACCGCCGACCTCGTGCTCCTCTACAAGGTCGAGGCGCCGATGCAGGAGGCGATCGACCTCTGCGCGATCCTCGTCAAGTCGACGAAGGCGATCCAGAACGCGATGCCGCGCCTGCGCTCCTTCGGCGACGTCCGCCACTACACGGTGGAGGTCAACCAGCTCGAGAACGACGGCGACCGACTCTCGCGCCAAGCCATCGCCGGCCTGTTCGACGGCGGCATCGACCCGATGGTCGTGATCCGCTGGAAGGACATCTTCGAGCGGCTCGAGGAGGCGATCGACTCCACGGAGCGCGTCGCCAACATCCTCGAGGGCATCATCATCAAGAACCGCTAGCGGCATGAGCTCGGACCTGCTCCTCTGGCTCGTCGTCGGCGCGGCGCTGCTGTTCGACTTCACGAACGGCTTCCACGACACGGCCAACGTCGTCGCCACCTCTATCTCCACGCGCGCGCTCCCGCCGCGCCTCGCGATCGCGATGGCCGCGGTGCTGAACTTCATCGGCGCCTTCCTCTCGCTCAAGGTCGCCGCGACGATCGCCAGTGGCCTCGTCGACACCAACGCGATCACCCTCCAGATCGTGTTCGCCGGGCTCGTCGGCGCGATCCTCTGGAATCTCCTCACCTGGTGGTTCGGACTCCCGTCGAGCTCCTCGCACGCGCTCATCGGTGGCGTCGTCGGCGCGATGCTCGCGGCCGTCGGGCCGTCGGCCGTCGACGGCGAGGGGCTGCTCGGCAAGGTCGTCCTGCCCGCGCTCGTCGCGCCGGTCCTCGCCTTCACGGTCGCCGGCATCGCGATCCTCTGCGCCTACCGGATCATCGGCCAGCTGCGGCCCGGGCCCGTGAGCCGCGGGTTCCGCGCCGGGCAGGTCGCGAGCGGTTCGCTGCTCGCCCTCGCACACGGCACGAACGACGCGCAGAAGACGATGGGCATCATCACCCTCGCGCTCGTGGCGCACGGCAACCTGTCGGCCGACGATCCGACCGTCCCGACCTGGGTCGTCATCTCGTCCGCCGCCGCGATCGCCCTCGGCACCTACTCCGGCGGTTGGCGGATCATCCGCACGATGGGCAGCAAGATCATCAAGATGGACGCCGCCCAGGGCTTCACCGCCCAGGGGTCGGGGGCCGCGGTGATCCTCGCCGCGACGCACGTGGGCTTCCCGCTCTCGACGACGCACGTGATCTCCGGCGGCGTCGTCGGCGCCGGCGCGGCGAAGCGCCTCTCGGCCGTCAAGTGGGGCGTCGCCGGCAACATGGCCGTCGCCTGGGTGCTCACGATCCCGGCCGCCGGACTCACGGGCGCCGTGGCGTACGGCATCTCCTCGGCCGCCGGCGGTGGCACCGCGGGGCCGGTCGTCGTGTGCCTGATCCTGCTCGCGGCCGTCGGCCTGTTCGCCCGCTCGCGCCAGGCACCGCCGCCGATCGCCCAGGAGGCCTCATGACCTTCGCCCTCGCCGCCAGCAGCTCGTCGGATGCCAGCGTCTGGAGCGACCTCGGCTCGGTCGTCGTCTACGGCCTGATCGCCGGCATCGGCATCGCGGTCCTGTTCTCGGTCGCGCTCCGCGGTCTCATCCTCGCGTCGACGGCTCGGCGCGAGGGCAACGGGGGCGCCGCGCTCGTGTGGGGTGGCGTCGGTTTCGTCGGCGTCCTCGCCTGCGTGGCCGTCGTCGGGCTCGGCATCGTGACGATGCTGCACCGCTAGCCCTCGGCCGGCTAGCGTTCCCGGTCCATGAGCATCGACGTCTCCCAGCACGGCAGCGCCGGCGCTCCCGCGGCCTCGAACATCGCGTTCTACTACGACTTCTCGAGCCCCGAGAGCTACCTCGCGCTCGAGCGGTTCGCCAAGTCGATCGGGGCGTTCGCACCCGAGCTCGTCCCGGTGCGCGAATCCGAGCTCGATCCGCTTCCGACGCCCGACGACGACGCGCGACGCGCGCACCTGGAATCGCTCGCCGAGGGCCAGGACGTGCTCCCGTTCGTGTGGCCGGAGGGCTTCCCCGACCTCGACACGACCGATGCCGTCACCGTCGCCACGTACGCGAAGTCGATCGGCAAGGTGGCCGTGTTCTCGCTCTCGCTGTTCCGGCAGGTGTACGCGGGCGGCCGCGATCCCGCGGCGATCGAGACGCTCTACCTCGCGGCCGCGGCCTCGGAGATCCACCCGCGCGCCGTCGACCAGGCCCTCAGCCGCTCCAAGCCGGCCGAGGATGCCGACGCGGGCACGGCGCTCGCGCGCGAGCAGGGCGTGGTGAGCGTGCCGACGCTGCGCCTCGGACAGCGCCTGCTCGTCGGCCCGGCGCTCATGGAGGATGCGACGGGCGTGCTGAAGGCGGCACTCGAAGCGCTCGCCGACGAGCACTGACGCCGGAGGACCGGCGGCCAGCCGGTCAGGAGGCGCCGAGCACTCCGCGGTCGGCTTCGGCGAGGTAGCGGAAGTCCGGGGCGTGGACCCCGGCCTCCCTCCGGATCCGAACGAGCTCGGGCGACTCGAAGAACGCGCGCGCCGCAGCCTGCGACGGCCACCGCGACAGGTGCACGACCGTGCTCGGATCGGCCTCGTCGCGGAGCACCTGGAAGTCGCGCTCGCCGGCGGCGGCGCGGATGCCCGCGGCATCGTCGAACACCTGCTTCCAGGCGGTCCAGTCGTCGACCGCGTGCGTGATCAGCACCCAGGTCATGCAGCGCGTCCGGCGTCGGCGACGGGCTGCGGCGCGAGCTCGACCCGCTCGCCGAGGGTCGGCACATGCGCCTCGACGCCGCGCGCCGCGGCCGCGCGCACGAAGGCCGCCGTCGGCTCCGGCAGGGGCGCGTAGAGCCCGTCGACGCGGTAGCCCTCCGCGTGGATCGGCACCGCGGTGCGCGCGCCGAGCATCGCCGCCGCCACGGCCGCCTGGTCGGGATCCATCGTGATCGGCAGCGGGCTCGCCGGGCGGCGGTGCGGGAAGCGCACGGTCGCGCCGTTCACCGCGACGAACGCCGCATCGATCGGTCCATGGCGCAGCGCGATCGGCCACCACGCCCCGTGGAACAGCGTGTCACCGAGGTGCACGATCCGCACGCCGCCGGCCTCCACGAGCCAGCTCACCTGCGGGTCGCCGAGGCCATCGGTGGCCGGGAGCGCGGTGACGGTGAACGGCCCGAGCCGTGCGGCCTCCCACGGCTCGACGCGCTGGCGGGTGAGGCCGTGGGCGCTGAGCTCGGCGTCGGCCTGCGCGAGGCCGAGGATCTCCGGCGCCGCGCCCGCGCTCGCGGGCGGCTCGAGCACCGGCGCCCCGGGCCGCAGGGCCGCCGCGAGGGCGGCGGCATCGGCGTGGTCGCGGTGGAGGTGGGTGACGAGGCCAGCGAGCGCCGTACGAGCGGCGGCGGGAACCACCTGCGGCACGTCGTGGTCGAGCTCCGCCGCGAACGCGAACACCGCCTCGGGATCGCCGAGCGGGTCGATGACGAGCGTCGCCCCCTCGTGCTCGAGCTCCACCCCGGCCCAGCCCAGCCATGTCCACCGCATCGCGCACCTCCGTGCGTCGTCGGCGGCCCGACTGCCGGGACCACGCCGCTCCGGCTTTATAGCACGACCGTTCGTTCTGTATAATTGGACTCCATGCCGCGACGGTCAGCACGCGATGTCGAGAACAGCCGGGTCGCCGCCATCGAGGCGGGCGTCGATCTCGCGTCCGTCGAGGGCATGGAGGGGATCACGATCGGGCGGCTCGCCGCCGAGCTCGGGATGAGCAAGAGCGGGCTGATCGGCCGGTTCGGCAGCAAGGAGGAGCTGCAGCTCGCTGTGCTGGAGTCGGCCGTGGCCCGGTTCACGACCCACGTGTGGCTGGCGGCCGCCGATGCCGGGCCGGGGCTCCCACGGCTGCACCGCGTCGTCGACGCCTGGGTCGACCACCTCGCTGGCGGCGTGTTCCCGGGCGGCTGCTTCGTCACCACCGCCTCGGTCGAGTACGACGCGCGGCCCGGCATCATCCGCGACCGGGTCGCTGCCACCGTCGACCGCTGGCTGCGCACGCTCGAGGCCGAGGCCCGCATCGCCCTCGAGGCCGGCGACCTCTCCTCGGATCGAGACCCGGCCGACGTGGCCTTCGAGCTCCACAGCCTCGCCTCGGGCGGTGGCGTGGCGAGCCGACTGACCGACACCCCGGCCGGCCTCGAACGCCTGCGCGGAGCGATGCACCGCACGCTCCGCTAGATCGGGTGCCAGGATCCGATCGCGCCCGACAGCGCGGCGGAAGGAAGGCGCGACCCGAGGGCGAAACGGAACGTCGTGGCTCTCGCTCGTGCGTCCGAACCTGACCTGGGCGGCCTCGCCTCAGCCATGCGCCGGTTCCTCCTCGACGAGACGACATGGCTGGAGCGGCGCGTCGAGACCGTCGAACTCCTGAGCTCGGACCTTGTGCGTCGGCGAGTCTCCATCGACGCCTCGTTCGCCGCCGCCGACCTGCGACGGATGTGCGTCGACGGCGTGCACTACGTACCGATCGCGACGCTCCGCAAAGCGCCGCTCCGCAACTTCGATCTGCTGGCCGCCGGCGGCGCATCGATCCCGGCGATCACGAAATCCGATCATGCGCTGATCGCCACAGCAGCGCTCGTCGAACAGGCCACGCTCGTCCTTGGTGCGGCCGGGTCGTCACCCTCCGCGCCGCTGCTCGCCGACCTGCACGTCGTGGCTTCCGGGACCACCGACGAAGCCGCGGAGCGCCTCGGACGACTGCGCATGTTCGCCGAGCACGGCGAGCACGAGTCGGCCACGCTGATCGCCGACGACGACATGTACTACCTACTCCAGCGTCTCGCCGACACGTATCTCCTGATCGGCATCGTGGCCGATCCGCCGAGTCGGCTCGTGATCAAGATGCGCTATGTCGAGCCGCTGTTCGCAAACCCGTCGTTGCCGCAACGCCTAGGACTCGCTCCGGTGCTGGTCGTCATCGACGTACCAGGCGCAGCCGGCGGTGCCTCGTTCCACGCCGAGGTCGTCATCCCCGACGAAGTTCGTATCCAAGCTGCGTTCCTGTTCGACGAGACCACCGACGAGGTGCTGTCGATCGACGAGCACGCCGATCGCGGTTCACTGTATGCCTCGGGAGTCTCACGGGATGCTCGGCCCCAGCTCCTCCTCGGCATCCGCGCCGAACGGGCTGGCTTCCCGACGATGAGCGCGGCGCTCGCGCTCCTCACGACGATCGTGCTCGCACTCGGCGCCGCCTTCTCGAAACTGGACCCCGCGAAGTCCGGTCCCGCGATCACCGTGCTCCTCGCCGGATCGGCGCTGTTCTCGGGGTCGATCGTCCGCGCGGGTGAACATCGGCTCGTTCGAAGCATCTTCGTCGGGCCGCGCGTGCTCCTCGCCGTGGTGGCGCTCGCGGCGCTGGTCGCCGCGACGAGCCTCGCGCTCGTCGTCCCGCACGGAGTGGTCCGAGTCATCTGGCCGATCTGCGCGGGGTCGTCCTTCATCGCAACGACACTGCTCGTCGCGGGCTGCTGGCGAGCCGCCCCCCGTTCACTCGAAGAGTTGATTTCGACGTCGACAGAGCCGATACTCGAGGTACCGATGACGTTCGACAAGCTCATCCAGTCGGCCCGCAGGGACCGCAAGCTGCCGCCGGCGGGCGAACGCCCCAAGGTCGGCGTTGCACGTCCGCTCGGCCGAAGGCTACGTCGGGCGCCACGACCTCGGCCCACGCACGAGCACCGCCGAGCGTTCGCCCGACGGTACGGCCCGTTCCTAGCCCTCAGCGCCCTGCCGCCGGAACTCCTGCTCGCGCGGT
>JAQIJQ010000055.1:0-21397 GCA_036946195.1 Patulibacter minatonensis
GCCATCGGAGAGGTCCTGGTCCAGCCCGACGAGCTGGCTCGACGCGTGCGGGAGCTCGGCGGCCGAGATCAGCCGCGACTACGCGGGGAAGGAGCCGGTGCTCATCGGCGGCGTCCTCAAGGGCGCGGTGTTCTTCATCGCCGACCTGATGCGAGAGCTCGACGTGCACTGCGTCGTCGACTTCATGGCGGTGTCGTCGTACGGGTCGTCGACCTCGACGAGCGGTGTCGTGCGGATCCTCAAGGACCTCGACATGACCATCGAGGGACGGGACGTGCTCGTCGTCGAGGACATCGTCGACTCGGGCCTCACGCTGCAGTACCTGCTGCGCACGCTGTGGGCGCGCGATCCCAAGAGCGTCGAGGTGTGCGCGCTGCTGACGAAGCCGGACCGCCGGCGCGTCGAGCTCGATCTCAAGTACGTCGGGTTCGAGATCCCCGACAGGTTCGTGATCGGCTACGGGCTCGACGTGGACGAGCGGTACCGCAACCTGCCGTACGTCGCCGCGTACGTCGGCAGCGACCTCGACTAGCGCGCCAGCCCAGGTCGTCCGGCACGTCATCTGCTGATCGACCCATCCGACCGGGCGCGGACGACGTATGTTGAGGCGAGCAGCCGTCCAGGCCGGGCGGCGCGCAAGTGCGTTTCCTGTAACACGCAGGGTGCTACGCTCGTTTTCTGGCCGGAGAGGCCGAGAAAGTAGGACATGCAGCGTTTCCTGAAGACCCCGATCCTTGCCGTGGTGATGGTCGTACTGGTCGTGCTCTTCATCTCGCGTCTGAGCACGACGTCGACCAGCTCGAACAAGGTCACGTTCAGCGAGTTCCAGACGCAACTCGCGAACAAGGACGTGAAGTCCGTCGTCGTCCAGAACAAGGACAACACCATCCAGGTGACGCCCCGTGACAAGGGCGAGCAGACGTACTCGGTCGGTTTCGCGACCCGCGTACGGCGATCAGCTCACCGAAGATCTGGAGAAGGCCGTTGCCGCCGGCCAGATCGACGGGTTCGACATGAAGGGCATCCGCTCCAGCATCTGGACCGGCCTGCTCTCGATGATCATCCCGCTGGCCCTCTTCCTCGGCTTCTGGCTGTTCCTGATGAACCAGACGCAGGGCGGCGGTGGTCGCGTCATGCAGTTCGGCAAGAGCCGGGCGAAGCGCATGTCGGTCGACTCGCCGAAGATCTCCTTCCGCGATGTCGCCGGTGCCGACGAGGCCGTCGAAGAGCTCCACGAGATCAAGGAGTTCCTGGAGAACCCGCGCAAGTTCCAGGCGCTCGGCGCGCGCATCCCGAAGGGCGTGCTCCTGTTCGGTCCTCCTGGTACCGGCAAGACGCTCCTCGCGCGCGCCGTCGCCGGCGAGGCCGGTGTGCCGTTCTTCTCGATCTCCGGTTCGGACTTCGTCGAGATGTTCGTCGGCGTCGGCGCCAGCCGCGTCCGCGACCTCTTCGAGCAGGCCAAGCAGAACAGCCCCTGCATCATCTTCATGGACGAGATCGACGCCGTCGGCCGTCACCGTGGCGCCGGCATGGGCGGCGGTCACGACGAGCGCGAGCAGACGCTGAACCAGCTCCTGGTGGAGATGGACGGCTTCGAGATGAAGGACAACATCATCCTCATCGCCGCGACCAACCGTCCCGACATCCTCGACCCGGCGCTGCTGCGTCCGGGCCGGTTCGACCGTCAGGTGATGGTCGGCCGTCCGGACCGCAAGGGCCGCGAGAAGATCCTGAAGGTCCACTCGCGCGGCAAGCCGCTTGCGAAGGAGATCGACCTCGGCGCCCTCGCCGGCCAGACCCCCGGGTTCACCGGCGCCGACCTCGCCAACCTCGTCAACGAGGCTGCCCTGCTCGCCGCTCGCGGCGGCAAGCGCGAGATCGGTCAGGAGGAGCTCGAAGAGGGCATCATGCGCGTGATCGCCGGTCCCGAGAAGAAGACCAAGATCATGGGCGAGCAGGAGCGCAAGGTCATCGCGTACCACGAGATGGGTCACGCGCTGGTCGGGCACTTCCTCGAGAACGCCGACCCGGTCCACAAGATCTCGGTCGTCAGCCGCGGTCAGGCGCTGGGCTACATGATCTCGATGCCGACCGAGGACAAGCACCTCACGTCGCGCACCGAGCTCGCCGAGCAGATGGCGGTCACCCTCGGCGGCCGCGCCGCCGAGGAGCTCGTCTTCGGTGAGATCACGACCGGTGCCAGCAACGACCTCGAGAAGGTCACCGCCACGGCGAAGAGCATGGTCATGCGGTACGGCATGAGCGACAAGCTCGGTCCGCGCGTGTTCGGTCACGACCAGTCGCAGCCGTTCCTCGGCCGTGACATGGGTTCGCAGGCCGACTACTCCGACGAGATCGCCCGCGAGATCGACGACGAGATCCGTCGCATCGTCGAGATGGCGCATTCCACGGCGACGCGCGTGCTCGAGGAGAACCGCGACGCGCTCTACCGGATCGCCGACATCCTGATGCGTCGCGAGACGATCGAGCGCGACGAGTTCCTCGCGCTGCTCGAGGGTCGTCCCGAGGAGGACGTGTTCGGTCCGGAGGAGCCTTCGGCCGAGGGCAAGACCGAGTCGACCGAGCCGAAGGCCCCGGGCCTGCCGGGCGTCCCGCAGGCCAAGCCCGGTCTCGCTGGCGGCGGCATCGACCAGATGACCGACGGTTCGGCGAGCTAGCCGCGAACGCCACTCGGCGGCCCTGCGCCGCCGCACCCACTGATCGACGGGCCCGCGAATGCGGGCCCGTCGTCGTTTCGGGCCGCGGTCGCTTCGGGCTTGCGGTCGGTTCGGGGCGGCGATCGGTTCGAGGCCGCGGTCGTGTTTCGGGGCGCGGTCGGTTCGCGCCTGTCGCCGTCTTGGGCCGGACCGGCCTGAGCCTTCCCGAGCGTCGCGTCGAGGGAGGAGCACGGCATCGCTCGCGTTATGGGGGCGGGCCGCGACAGCCGCCGGATCAGCGGCGCTGGCGCCCCACGTTCGTCAGGGGCGAACGTCTGGGCCGCCACGTCTGCGTCTGCGCAGCGCCGCGGCCGCGCGCGCCTCGGGGGCCGCATGCTCGCCGCGCCGACGGCTCCGTGGAACCGGTACGTCGGCGAGCCCGGCCGCTCGCTGCACCCGGGGCTCAGCGCCGCCGGAGCCCGGCCGCTCGTCGCAGCCAGGGCTCAGCGCCGCCGGAGCCCGGCCGCTCGGCGCAGCCGGGGCTCAACGCAGCCAGCTGCGCGCGCGGGCGCGGCGCGCCGCGCGGCGGCGACGGCGGCCGACGGTGTGTCCGGCGAGCGCGGTGAGCGCAGCGATGAGCCCGCCCGCGAGGAGCGGCGCGGTCGGTCCGCTGGGGGCCGTGCGGTAGATGGTCGGCTCGGCAGCGGATGCGCGTGCGCGGGCGGGCTCGGGCGATTCGGCGGCGCCGTCGCCCCGAGCGGCTGCGCCCGCGTGGTCACCGCCGGAGCTGGGTCCTTCGGCTCGAGTGGCTCCGCTGACGTCAGCTCGGCCAGCCCCGTTGACGTCGGCTGGGGCGCCGGCCCTCGCGGCCCGGTTGACGTCGGCTGGCGTGCCGGCTCGGGTACCCGGGCCGCTCCCGGCTCGGGTGGCGGCGCCGCCGTGCTCGAGCGCTGCACCGCGTGCGGCCGCCCCCGCGGCCGACGGGGCGAGCGCCGACGCGTTGTGCTCGGCGCCCTCGCGCGCCACCTCGCTGCGGCGTTCCTCCTGCGCGACGGCGACGGCCTGCGGCAACGTGACGGTCTGCTGGACGGGCACCTGCTGTGCGCTCACGCCGCTTGGCGGCGCCGGCGGGGCGGGCGGCGCGGCAGGCTTCGGGTTCGGAGCCAGCGGCGCGGCGGCGGCCACGTTCGGGGCCATGCGGGCAATGAGCGGGATGTCGATGGTCGTCACCGGCGGCATCGGCCGCACCACCCGCGGAAGCTGCGGGACGGGCTTGGGCGCCGGAAGCGGCGGCGCCGGCTCGACCGCCGGCGGCGCAGGCGCCGGCGGGGCGGCCGGCGTGGTGGCCTTCGGCTCGTCCGGCTTGGACTCACTGTTCCACCGGAACGCGCATGCCGACGTCGCGCTGGCCGTCGACGTCTGCGCCATCCTGCGGGCGCGCGGCGGCACCGACGCCGACGCCGCCACGCCCGCATCGGGCACACCCGGGACCGAGACGCCGCCGCGTGCCGCCGAGCCACCGCGTGCAGCCCCCGCGACCAGCCGCCGAGCCGCTCGCCGTCGCCGAACCGACACGCTTCGCGCCGCCGACACCCTGCGCCCCGCCGGCCGCCAGCACGCCACCCATACCGGCGCGCGCCGCCCGTGCCGCACGCCCTGCTGCCGCCGTCTCCTCGGCGGCGGTCGACTGCGCCGGCGCGTTCGTTGCGTCGCGCACCACGAGCGGCACGCTCATCACGCGCCCGGCGAAGGTCACCCGCACATTGGTGCGGCCGGCGCGCAGCGGGCAGAGCACGGCGGAGCCCTCGTCGACGATGGGGTTGCCGTTCGCGTCCGTCGGAATGACCGGCGGCTTGTTCTCGCCCTTCTTGTTGGGCTCGGCGCGCACGAACACGGCGATGCCCGGGTCGTCGACCGTGTACCTCGCGTCGATCGGCAGCTGCCCCGCGCACGTCTGCGTGAACCCGAACAGGCGGCACGGCAACGACACGAACCACGCGATCGGTGAGCTCCGCGCCTCGACGAGCTGCGCGCCTGCCGGCACCACCGGTTCCGGGGTCGTGGAACCCGGGGTCGTCGCGCCGGGGGTGGTCTCGGGGGTGGTCGGCGTCGACGGGACCGCGTCGCCCGCCATGTCCGGTCCCTCGGCCGACTGGAACAGCGTGCGCATCGCCATCAGACCCGTCCCGGCCGAGCTCTCGCCGAGCCCGCCGACGATGTCGGCCTGACCGACGACCGAGAAGTACGGCGCCGACGTGATCACCCGGTGCATCACGGGAACGACACTCGCATCGGGCTCGTCGCCCGCGCGGCCCACATCGAGCTGGAGCAGGCCGGCGCCGGACTGCCCGGCATCCAGATCGGGGTCGCGCGTGCGGGGATCGGTCATGTAACGCGCGTTAAGGATGCCGTCCGGGACGATGTGCCCGAGTCCGCTCGTGCGGAACATCCGCAGCGCGTTGTCGCCCAGGCTGAACGTGCCCGCCGCCGCCGTTCGCGCACCGAATCGCGGATCGGCCGGATCGTCGGGCCCGTCCGTCGCGACGTACGCGTCGGCTCCGGCACCGGCGAGCAGCTCGGACTCGAATCCGCGGTCGCTCGCGCCCGGGCCGGCGGGGTCGAGACGCTGCGCACCGACGACGACGGTGGTCAGCGGCGTGTCGAGCACCCGCTTCAGCCACTGGGCCTGCGCGCCGTTCTGCCCGAGCCGCAGCGTGCCGTCGGCGTTGTCGACCACCACGAGCCGCAGCATCGGGTCTCTGCCTCCCCCCGCGCGCACGTCGTACGCGTCGGCGACGGTGTTCGTCGCCGCGAACTGCTCGGGGCGCGCCGGCTCGGTCACGGGCGACACGCGGTCGCTGCCCGCGATCACGCGCTGCGACGCCACGAGGTCCGCGAAGTTCCGACGGCTCGCCGCCGTGCCAGCGTCGCCGGTGCCGATCGCCGTCACGACGGGCACGCGCGAGCGCCGCAGCAGGTCGACGTACGCCCGTGCGCCCTGCACCGAGAGCCCGTTCCCGAGTGTCGATCCGCGGCCGCCGCCGATGACCATCACCGGAGGCCGGTCGGGCAGCTCGGTCCTCAGGCCGTCGGCCGTCGCGAAGGCGTCGAGCACGTTCTCGTTCGGCGCGACGCCCTGGTCGCTGCGGCCCGCGCACTCGTCGAGGCAGGCCGGGTGCCCGCCGATCAGCAGGCGAACGCCCTCCGTCGGCAGCACCTGGCTCTGCTGGGCACCGGCCTGGCGGCGGCGTGCGCCGAGTGCCACCGCGGTGTTCCCCGCGCCGTCGCCGCCGGAGCCGGGGAAGGCGTTCTGGCTGGCGTCGTACGGGAACGGGGACGAGCCCAGCGGCGCATCGAACGACATCGGCGAGATCGGCTGGCCGCCGCCGCCGGAGAAGTAGCTGCCGGCGCCGCCCACGGCCCAGCCGCGTCCGCTCGGGTCGGCTGCGATGGCCGCGACCGGTGGGGAGAACGAGGCGAGATCCCGGCCCGTCGAGCGCTCCATCGGCACGCGGATCCGGTCGGTCCAGCCATCAGGCCCGAGCACGGCGACCCGGCCGTCGGTGACGAGCCCGGGCGTCGCGGTCTTGAACTCCTCCCGGTCGTTGCCGCCGTAGGTCACCTCGCCGCCGAGGAGGTTGCGCGACACGTCCGCGATCGACGCCGCGATCCGCAGGTTGCCGAGCTCCGCGCGGCCGACGGGACCGCTGGGCGTCGTCGGCGTCGGATCGGTGGAGGTCGGGTCGGGCGAGGGGGCGGCCCCGTCCGGACTCCCGCTCGACCCGTCACGCCACAGGGCGGTGGCGACCACGTCGCCTTCGGCGGGCGACGACAGGCGGCGCCACGGCTGGTCCGGGCCGAGGCGTACGTAGCGCCCATCGACCACCACGGCGCCGTCGGGAAGGGCCGCGAGCGAGCGCACGGCCCGGCTGCGACCGTCGGCGGCCTGCAGCTGCGCGAGCGCGAGATCCACGGAGAGCGTCGACCGGTCGGGCCGCAGCAGCCCGGCTTCGGACGCGATCATCACGTCGGCTGGGCCGGCGTAAGCGACCTGGTACATCGTGGTGTGCTCGAGCGCGGCGCCGAGCCGAACGGCCTGCCAGCCCTCGGACGTGCGGTGCATGGCGGCGCCGTCGAGGCCGACCGCCCAGGCGTCCTCGCCGCTCGCGGCGACGTCCAGGAAGTCCTTGCCCTCGACGCCGGGCACCATGTCGGGGACCTTGTCGTTGCCCGTGAAGATGCGCTCGCCCGTGTACACGCGCGGCGGCTGGGTCTCGTACAGCACCCCGCCGATGCCTGCGACGATCACGCGGTCAGGGACCGGCCAGGCGATCGCGGTCGACGTCGACGGTCCGGGGCGGTTGCTCCGCGGGGCGAGCATCCCCGCGTACTGCCACGGCTGGTTGCCGACCTGGCGGCGGACCTGCTGCATGCTCTCGATCTCGATCGCGCCCTGGGACTCCGCGGGCGTACCGGCAGGCGACACGGCCACGTCGACGATCTGAGGCATCGCGCCGGGGTCGTTGGCCCGCATCGCGCCGGTGTCCCGCGCGCTGCGTGGCATCGAACGACCGACGGCTCGGCGGCCACCGATCAGCGCGAATCCTCCGCCGCCGAACACGCCGGCCTGCGTGCCTCCGGCTCCGGGGTCGCCGACGCCCGAGCGCAGCGTGAACGTGCGGCCGTCGAGCTCGAGGTAGCCGCCCGACGCCGAAGCCTCGACGGGCGTGGTGTCACCGTCGGCCTCGGGCAGGACGGGGCTGGTGAGGTCACGCGTGCCGAACGGGCTCGACGCGCTGTCGTCGAAGGCCGCCGAGACGTAGCCGCGCGTGGTCGCCAGGCGCATCCCGAGCTGGCCGGTGCATCCGGAGCCCGCCGGGAGGACCGGCTCGCACCAGGCGGCGTTGGCGGTCGCGCCGCGCGGCGTGGTGGAGGGCGTGGAGGGATCCGTCGGCGCGGGCGTGGAGCCGCCGGCCGCACCCGGGGAGGATCCAGTGGTGCCGTCGGGCGTCGAGGTGCCGGGGGTCGAGCCGTCGGGGGTCGAGCCGCCCGGAGTCGAGCCGCCCGGAGTGGTGCCCGTGCCGGGGTTCGCCCCGGGGGGCGTGATGTGGACGGTTGCGTGGACGGCCGCGGCGGTGCCGGAGCGGCTGAGGACGAGATCGACCCACCAGTGCCGGCCGCTCACGGTGAGCGGTTGGCCGGGCGCGGCGACGGGGTCGATCGCGGTGACGCCTGGAGGCATCGCGCCGCCGAGCAGCGGCGATCCGCTCACGGCGACGGGCCGATACGCGTGCGCGCCGCCGTCGCGGAGCATCAGCTGCACGCGATCGGCGGTCGGTGCAGCGCGGTCGCCGGCGAGCAGCGCAACGACTCCGCCGGTCGGCGTGGCCGCCAGGCCGCGGGCGGTGCGGGCGCCGAGCGCGCCACCGTCGGCGTCCTCCCAGCGCTCTTCCGTCCAGCTCGTCCCGTCCCATCGCAGCACGCCGTCGCCGCCGGCCGGGGCGAGGTAGACCGCCGTGCGGCCGCGATCCGGGTGATCGGCGTCGACCGGTGCGTCGGTGACCGCGAGCGGGACGGTGGTCCCGCCGGGACCGCCGTACGCCGTGGTCGCGGGGTCGACGAGCTCGGCGGGTGGGGCCGGCAGCTCGCGGAAGCCGCCGTCGGAGGTGCGGGCGAGGACGGCGTCGCGTGCGGGCGCGCCGCCGCCGGGTGTGATGCGGACGACGAGGGCTGCGGCGCCCTTGGACGTGCCGGTGCCGGCGTGCAGGACGCCGCGCGGGTCGGCGGCGCGACGGGTCGGCGCGGCGTCGGAGCCGTCGGACGGCGCCCACGTGCCCTGCTCGAGCGGCAGTCCGGAGGCGTCGCGGGGGAGCGGCGCGCGGTCCCACGCGGTGGGCGTGTCGTCGCCTGCGACGGTGCCGCGCAGCAGGACCGTGGCGGTCGCGGCGTCGTCGGCCGGGGCGTTCGGCGTGGTGGCCAGCGAACCCGGCGACGTGCCGAGGTAGGTGGAGGCGCCGCGCGTGTGCCCGAAGGCCCAGATCGTGCGGGGGCCCGGTGTGGTGGGGCGGGCGGCGGCGAACGGGACGATGTCGCGGGCGGTGCTGACCTGCTCGGCGACGAGCACATCACCGCCGGGCGTGGTCGGGCTGGTCGGCGCGGTGTCGTCGCCGAACGCGGCCGTGAGCGCTCCCGGCACGAGCACCGGGAGGAGCAGCGTGGCGGCGATCGCCGCCCGCGGGTGGCGGCCCGAGCGGCTCACGCGCCGTGGGCCTGCCCGTGATCGTCGGCGCCGACCGGCACGGCGGCGAGGAGCGCGTCGAGCTCCTGCTCGTCGAGGGTCTCCCGCGCGACGAGCTCGCCGGCGATCGACTGCAGCACGCCCCAGTGCTCGCGCAGGGCGTCGGCGGCGCGCTGCTCGGCGACCTCGACGATCCGGCGGGTCTGCGCATCGATCGTGTCGAGCGTGGCCTGACCCACGCCGCCGAGCTCCTGTAGCGCGGCGCCGAGGAACACCTCGGCGCTGCGTTCGCCGATCGTGATCGGGCCGAGCTCGCTCATGCCGAAGGAGGTGACCATCGAGCGGGCCAGGGTGGTCGCAGCATGGAGGTCGTCGTGCACGGCGGTCGAGAGCTGGCCGAACGCGAGGCGCTCACCGGCCGCGCCCGCCATCGTCGTCGCGAGTTGGCGCTCGAGGTCGGACTGCCGCGTCACGAGCCGCTCACGGTCGGAGTGCACGACGGCGGCGGCGCCGAGCCGTCGGCCGCGGGCGACGATCGAGAGCCGGCGGGTGCCGCCGACGCCGAGGGCGCGGGCGACGATCGCGTGCGACGCCTCATGGGTCGCGATCGCGTGCAGCTCGGGGGCTGTGAGGCGGTGGGCGGTGGAGCGGGGGCCGCCGATCACGCGCTCGATGGCCTCGTCGAGGTCGGCACGCTCGATGGCGCCACGGCCCGTGCGGGCCGCCAGCAGGGCCGCCTCGTTGACGACGTTCTCGAGCTCGGCGCCGGTGAACCCGGGGCAGCGAGCAGCGACGGCGCGCGGGTCGACGTCGGCCGCGACCGGGCGCCCGGCGAGGTACAGCCCGAGGATCTGCTCGCGGCCGGTCACGTCGGGGGCGTCGACGGTGATCTGGCGGTCGAACCGTCCGGGGCGGAGGAGTGCGGGGTCGAGCACATCGGGACGGTTCGTGGCGGCGAGGACGACGATGCCCGAGCCCGCGTCGAAGCCGTCGATCTCGACGAGCAGCTGGTTGAGGGTCTGCTCGCGCTCGTCGTTGCCCTGGCCGACGCCGGCCCCGCGCTTGCGGCCGACGGCGTCGAGCTCGTCGATGAAGACGATGGCGGGCGACGCCTCTCGGGCCTGGGCGAACAGGTCGCGGATGCGGGCGGCCCCGACGCCGACGAGGCTCTCGACGAACTCGGCACCGCTCACGCTGAAGAACGCCGCGCCGGCCTCGCCGGCGGTCGCGCGGGCGAGGAGCGTCTTGCCGGTGCCCGGGGGGCCGACCAGCAGGGCGCCGCGGGGGGCGCGGGCGCCGAGGGCCGCGTACCGGTCGGGCTGCTGGAGCAGGTCGCAGAGTTCGCGCAGCTCGTCGACCGCGGTCGGGGAGCCGGCGACGTCGGCGAACGAAGTGCGCCGCGTGGGCCGTTTGCCCTTGCCCCGGCCACGCCACTTGGAGAACCGCCCGACCTCGTCGGTGCTGCCGCTCGCCAGGCGCGCGAGGAGGGTGAAGAGGGCCGCGAGGATCAGGACCGGGAGCAGCACCTGGACGACGAGCCGGCGCGCCTGCTTGCCGCCCTGCGGGTCGTACCGCAGCGGTGTGGTGCCGAACGCGTCCTGGATCGCCTCCGCCGACGCGCCGCTCGCGGGCAGCCCGGCCCAGAGCTCCCGCCCGGCGGTCGTGCGGACCGTGATCTGGTGGTCGTAGTCGAGCACCGTGCCATTGCTCACCCCGTTGCCCTTTGCGAGCGCGAGGACCTCGGTGAGCGAGGTCTCGTCGCCGTGCGGCTGCGGCGTCGTCGACCCGAGCAGCAGCACGAACAGCACGCCGAGCAAGGCGACGGCGAGACTGAGACCAGCTGTGATGGGGTCGAGCGAGCGCGGCCGGGGGAGGCGCGCGCGGACGGGCTTGGGCATGCGCGATGTCCGTGTTGCAGTGACAGGGAGCAGCTGCCGGGGGACACAGCGCGGCGGGGACGATACGCGCTTCGGCGGCGCGATGCCATCAGTATTCATCCGGACACGGACGACCGCTCGACTCTGGTCTGAACGCGCCAAGTGGTGTCACAGAATCGCTGCGGAGCCCATACGCGCGGGCAGCGGGCGGGGCGGGGCGAGCGGGCGGGCGGCGGAGCGGCGGCGACGCGAGCGGCGGTGATGTGCGGGTCGTGGTGTCGGCGCGGGGGTGTTCGCGGTGTCACGCAGGTGACGTCGCGCGCCCTTGCGGCGTCCCGCGTCACGTGGGTAACGCGGTGTGTGGGCGGCGGTGATGTGTGGGTCGTGGTGTCGGCGCGGGGGTGTTCGCGGTGTCACGCAGGTGACGTCGCGCGCCCGTTGCGGTGCGCAGCGTCACGTGGGTGACATCGCGAACACCAAGCGTCGGCTCAGGCGTGGCCGACGGCCTCGGCGACGACGAGCGCGTCGCGGTGCTCGGCGACGTCGTGCACACGGAACGTACGCACGCCCTGCTGGTACCCGAGGACCGTGGTGGCGACGCTGGCCGAGACCAGCTGCGACGGGTCGGTCCGACCTGTCAGGCGCGCGAGCGACGACTTGCGCGACGTGCCGAGCACGACGGGCCGGCCGATCGCGACGAGCCGGTCCAGGTTCTTCAGGAGGCGCAGGTTGTGGCCGACCGTCTTGCCGAAGCCGATGCCGGGATCCAGGTCGATCCGCTCGGCTGGGATGCCGTGCTCGACCACCGCCTCGAGTCGCCGCCGAAGGTGGACCTCGACCTCATGCACGACGTCCTCGTACTGCGGGTTGCTCTGCATCGTCCGCGGCGCGCCCTGCATGTGCATGAGGCAGCACCGCACGTGCCGGTGCGCGGCGACCACGTGCACCATCTCGGGGTCGGAGGTGAATGCGGTGACATCGTTGACGTACGTCGCGCCGGCGTCGATCGCGGCGCTCGCGACGGCAGCCTTCGTCGTGTCGACCGAAAGCGTCACCCCGGGGAGCCGTGTGCTGAGCTCGGCGATCACGGGCACGACGCGTCGCAGCTCCTCGTCGAGGTCGACGGGCGCCGCGCCCGGTCGCGTCGACTCGCCGCCGACATCGATGATCGTGGCACCTGCCGCCGCCATCGTCTCGGCGTGCGCCACGGCGGCGACGGGATCGAGCCACAGCCCACCGTCGCTGAACGAGTCGGGCGTCACGTTGAGGATGCCCATCAGCGCGAAGTCACTCACGCCGACGATTCTCGCATCGTGCGCGCGGTGTCACCTGGGTGACCGCGTGGTCGTTTTGCGGCGTGGGGTGTCACGTGGGTGACATCGCGAACGCCGGGCGTCGACCGCCGCGCGCGTTCGTTGGTTCGTTGTCGCATCGTGCGCGCGGTGTCACCTGGGTGACCGCGTGGTCGTTTTCCGGCGTGGGGTGTCACGTGGGTGACATCGCGAACGCCGCGCGTCGACCCGCTGGCCGTGGCGAACAAACGCGTGAGTCCGTTCGGCGCGCGCGACGACCCGCTGACCGAACGGCCGCGTCCCGCCGGATGGTCGCGTAGCTCCGGCGGTCGCGTCCTGCCTGGCGATCGCGCACCCCGACGGTCGCGTCCTGCCTCGTGGTCGCGCAGCTCCGACGGTCGCGTCCCGCCGGGTGGTCGCGCAGCTCCGGCGGCCGCGTCTCGCCGAGTGGTCGCGCAGCTCCGACGTTCGTGGCCACACGGTCAGCGAACCGCCCGTTCGGAGGCGTTCGCTCGCGCATCGGTAACGTGGATTGGATGTCCGACGATGACGACGACGAGCTCGAGGGCGACGAACTCGACGAGTACGAGGAGGACGGTGGCGCGACCACCGTCACGATCGAGGTGTCCGGCCTCTCGATCTACACGCACCATGGCGTCACGGCCGCGGAGCGCGAGATCGGTCAGCGCCTGCTGTTCGACATCCGCATGGAGATCGGTGACACCGACGCGACCGTGACCGACCGCGTGGAGGACACCGTCGACTACGGCGCGATCTGCGAGTTCGCGGCGCTCGTCGCGCAGCAGCGCAGCTACAAGACGCTCGAGCGACTGGCATCCGAGATCGCCGACCGCATCCTCATCCGCTTCCCCGTCGAGGCGATCAGCGTGAAGGCCGCCAAACCCGAGCCGCCGATCGCGCTGGCGGTCGAAGAGGTGTCGGTCGAGGTGTGGCGTGAGCGTACGTCGCGCCACGACGAAGTCGACGACGAGTAGCGATGGCTCCGGCCGACCCGCCCCCGCCGGCCTCGGGTTCGGCCCCGTCCCGCCCACCGGCGCCGGCCGACTCGCCGGCCCCGGCTCGCCCGCCCGCGCCGAGCGACTCGCCGGCCCCAACCCACCCGCCCGCGCCTAGCGACTCGCCGGCCCCGGCCACCCCGGCCACGGCATTCGCGCGCACCACCCACGTGCGCCCCGTCGATGGCGCCCCAGGGTCGTACGCCTGCGCCTACGACCGCTCGTGGGCGACGGCGGCCGGCATCAACGGCGGCATCCTGATGGCGACGCTCGTGCGCGCGATCGAGCTCGAGGTGGGCGCGGACCGACCGGTGCGCTCCCTTCAGGTGCAGTTCCTGCGCCCGCCACGCTTCGACGAGGCGCAGATCACCGTCGAGACGATCCGCGCGGGCGCCCGCGCGACGAACCTGCGTCTGCGGATCGACCAGGGCGGCAAGCGGATGGTGGAGGCGCTCGCGACGTGCTTCGTGCCCGGCCTGCCCGAGCTCGCGCGCTGGTCGCCGGTCGCCCCGCCGGTCGAGGCCCCGCACGCCGACGACGAGGAGTTCCTCGACCCGCGCATGCCGCCGATCGTCGAGCATCTCAGCTACCGGCCCCGGATCGGTCCGCCGCCGTTCTCCGGCGCCCCGCTCGGGCCCGGCGAGCCGGCGCGCACCGGCGGCTGGCTGGAGCTCCGCGATCCGCACCCGATCGATCCGGCGCTGCTCGCGTTCTACGTCGACGCGTGGTGGCCCGCCGCGCTCGGCCCCATCACCACCACCTCGCTGAATCCGACGATCGACCTGGCGCTGCGTTTCCGCACGGCGCTTCCGACGGGCGGCCTGCCACCGCAGCCGCTGCTCCTCGAGTCGACCACCGCCACCGCGCAGGAGGGCCTCGTCGACGAGGTCGCTCGCGTGTACACGGCCGATGGCGTGCTCCTCGCGGAAGCGACGCAGCTCGCGATCACACTCACCCCCGACGAGCGGCCCGTCGTCACCCGTCGGCCCGACGCCTGAGCGGCGCCGCCGCCCCGTCGCGGCCTGCCGCGCTCGGATCGTCCGCCGTCGACCACTAAGGTCACGGCTCATGGCCGAGCGCGCGGATCTGCATCCCTTCGAGCACGGCGTCACGTGGGTGATGCGCGAGTGGATGCGGCGCGGGTCGCATGCCGTGAAGGCCGATGGGAAGGTGTGGCTGATCGACCCGGTCGACGTGCCCGAGGCGATCGAGGCGGCGCGGGCGCTCGGCGAGTTCGGCGGCGTGATCCAGCTGCTCGACCGTCACCCGCGCGCGTGCCGTGCCCTCGCCGAGCACTACGGCATTCCGTTCTTCCGCCTGCCGGACGAGCTGCCGATCCCGGGCGTGCAGGTGTTCTCGGTGCTCCGCGGCAAGTACTGGAACGAGCGGGCGCTGTGGTTCCCCGATACGGGGACGCTCGTCGTCGCCGAGGTGCTCGGCACCAACCAGTACTACGCGCTCGCGAAGAACCCGGTCGGCGTGCACCCGATGCTCCGCGGCATCACGAGGGCGAAGGTCGGCGACCACCTGCCGGTGCAGCACCTGCTCGTCGGGCATGGCGCTCCGGTGCACACGGATGCCGCGCAGCTCATCGCCACCGCCTACCAGCGCCGGTTGCGTGATCTGCCCCTGATCCCGCGCGGGCTGCGGGCGTTCGTGGGGACGGGTTCGCAGAAGTGAGCGCGCGCGGGTTCCTCGGCCTCGGTTCCAACGTCGGCGATCGCCGCGCGAACCTGCAGTCCGCGGTCGATCTGCTGCCGGGCCACGGCGTCCGCGTGGTGGCGAGCTCGTCGACCTACGACACCGACCCCGTCGGCGAGGTGCTCGACCAGCCGGCGTTCCTCAACGCCTGCCTGGAGATCTCCACCGAGCTGGGGCCGATCGGCCTCCTCGATGCCTGCAAGGCGATCGAGGCGGAGTTCGGCCGGATCCTCGCGGGCGAGCCGGGCTACGTGAAGGACGGCCCGCGCGCCCTCGACGTCGACGTCCTCCTCCTCGGCGACGAGCCCTTCAGCCACGAGCGCCTCACGCTCCCGCACGTCCAGGCGACCTCACGCCGCTTCGTCCTGATCCCCCTCCTCGAGCTCGACTTCGAGCTCACGACGCCCGACGGCGTCCCGCTCGCCGACGCCCTCGCCGCGTTGCCGCTCGACGAGGGCGTGCGGCGAGAGGGGCCGCCGCTCAACGTGGGGTAGACGGCGGCCCGGAGCGCCACGGCGTGATGCCGGCGGGCGCTACTGCACCTTGGCCGCGAGGCCGGCCTCCGTGAGCGCCGCGGCGTTCAGCGGTACCAGAAGCCCGCGGGCCTCGTGCGGCAGGGAACCCATCTCGTCGACGTCGAAGGCTTCGGCGTAGTGCGCACCCCATGCCCCGAGCCACCGGTACTCGTTCGGGTCCCATACGCGGAATCCGTAGCTGCGCCAGATCTTCGGCCTGCGACCAGGAGTCATCGACAGGGTCAGGCGTTTGACGTGTAGGCCCTCGCACGGCCGCTCGGCGATCGCCGCGCACTGCCGCCGAAAGCGAAGAAGCCGACCAGCTTCCGCCGAGGTCCAGTACCAGCGGCCGGCTTCATTCCACACCCAGAAGGTGCCCGACGAGTCCGCGCATGCCGGTGCTTCGACATCGACCTCGACCCACGCACCGGTACGGCCCGCGAGAGCACGGGCCGTTGCCGTCGCGGTCGGCAGGCGTTGGGCGATGCGAGCGTAGAGCGCCAGTGCAAGCGAGACGACGATGAGCAGGAACGTCCCGGTGGTCACTGCTCCCCACATGATGGTCTTCGTTGTCGCCTCGACGTTCACCCCGGCGACTCCGCTCGTCGCCAGCGTGGAGAGCGACAGGCCCCAGATGGCCACGAGCGCCAGCGAGAGTGAGTAGATCCAGTTTGTCGCTCCCGGCGCCCTGAGGTGAGGTCGCCGTCCGTCGTCGCCTTCGAGCGCTAGCCACAGGCGGTGGCGAGCGATGAGTGCGTACTCGGCCGCGAGGGCCAGAAGGGTCCAAGCGCCGAGAGCGATCGCCGCGTGGACTTCTGGGTCGCGCCACGGCGCGTCGGTCAGCTCCTGCGTGAGGACCCATGTGACGAGCATGAGTCCAAAGATGAGCGCGACGAGGCGGAGCGCCGCGTCGAGCAACAGCTCGAACGGCCTCATCGTCGGCGGTAGGTCGCCGCGCAGCAAGAGCGGGATCAACCCCACGGTAGAGGTCGCCAGCAGCAGTGCCGGATTCATGATGTCTCCCCTCAGACGTCTGCTGACTCCCCCAGCCAGCGGTGGAGCAGGCTAGTCGCCGAGTCGGCGGCAGCGAGGTGTCCGCTGGGGCTCCCGGCGTCTCGAGTCGCTCGACCCGCTTGGCCCCTAGGCCTCCGCGCTCGCCAGGTCGATGAGCTCGTTCGGCAGCGCGCCCTTCGGGACGACGCCCGGCGACGGCGGGAGCCAGCGGGCCGCGTCGCGGGCGAGCTGGTGGCTGTCGAGGATGGGACGGAGATCTTCGACGGCTCGCAGGAGCTGGATGGAGGCGCCGATCTGGAGGTCGGCGGCCGTCGGGGTGCCGGTGCCGAAGGCGCCGGCGTCGTGGAACTCCTCGAGCTTGGCGAGCATGGACGGGAGGCTGGCGGCATCGTCGCGCACGGCGGCCGCGGTGATCCTGTTGAGGCGCTCCTCGCCGAGGACCACGAGCGGCGCGAAGAGACGCACCGCTGGCTTGGGCAGGCTCGGCAGGCGGCTGCCGGCCTGAAAGGAGGCCAGCGCGGACGGGCGCTGCTTCACGGCCGCCCAGAGCAGGCGGCGCGCGGCCGACTGGAGCACCTCGTCGCCCCAGCGGTCGGCCTCCTCGATCGCGGCGATGTGCTCACGCGGGTAGAGAGGCGGCTCGGGCTGCAGGGCGTCGAGGCGCTGCATGATGCGGCGGGAGCCCGGGACGATCTCGCCGGTCGCCAGCTTGAGGAGGGGCACGCGGCCGGTGCCGAAGCGCACCTTGAGGATCAGCGGGTGCGTCGGCGGCATGTACTCGACGAGGCGAACGTCGATGCCCTTGAGCTCGAGCGCGCGCAGCACCGCCGCGCAGGGGTGCGACCCGTTGATCACGTGCAGCGTGTGGCGCATGCGCAGCAGCGTACACCCGACAACTGACCGACGGTCAGTTCGTGGTCCCTGCGAGCGCGCTGGCGCGCCCGCCGATCCCCGTCGGGCAGGATGGGCTCGATGGCCGCAGGCTCCGCCACCCGCTCGATGCCCCGCGACGGCGGCTCCGTGCTCGGACTGCTCCGCGGCCGCGCTCCGAGCGTGCGTGCGGCGCTGCTCTTCGGCCTGCTCTGCGCGACGCTCACGCTCGCGATCCGGCTCTGGCTCAAGTGGGTCGGGCCGTTGCCGGGCGACGGGTGGGTGAAGGAGCACCACGACTCCGTCTGGCTGCAGCCGACTCTCGTGCTGGATCTCGGCACGTTCTTCTCCGTGATCGGGACGCCCGCCGTCGCCGCCCTCACGACGCTCGTCGGCCTCGTCTTCGTCGCGCGGCGGTTCGGCATCCGCGGCGTGCTGTTCGTGCTGCTCGCCGGCACGGGCGTGATCGTGAACGCCGGACTCAAGGAGCTCTCGGGGCCGACGCCGCTGATGCTCGCGCTCAACGCGAACGCCCCGAACCCCGATCACCTCCTCAACTACCCGAGTGGCCACACCGTCTACGGCGTCACGGTGTTCGGCGCGCTCGCCGCGCTCGCCGTCCGGGCCGGGCGCCGAGAGGTCGCACTGCCGCTGCTGGCGCTGATCGCGCTCATGGGGCCGTTCCGGGTGATCTCCGGCGCGCACTTCGTGAGCGACGTGATCGCGGGATACCTCGTCGGATTCGCGTGGCTCGCCTTCGCTGCCGCACTCACGCTGCGGCGCCAGTAGAGCGTTTACGCGCCAACTTCGCCGCGACACTCGAAAATGGTGTGACCGCCATCACTCGAAATCGCGGCTTCAGGCACGGTCAGGGTCGGACCGTTCATCGTTCGGTCAGCCGATCTGCCGGCGTTGAAGGTACGTTCACCGTGTCATGCATCACGCACGCATCACCGGTGTTGCCGCCGCGGCCCTCGTTGCCGCAGCCGGCTGGACGCTCGTCGTCGTCGCCGCCGCTCAGCTCTTCTAACCCTCGACGACGCCTCACCGGTATGCCCGCTCGCGGGCGCTGCGGCGGCGCACAAGAGTCCGACACGGTCTCAACTCGCCCCCGTCGATGAGGGTGAGGTGGCCGTTGAGCGACCGACCTCACCGAAGGGTTTGGCGGCGCGACTACTCTTCGGCGGGTAGATGACGAAAGAAGCCGATGCCCAGCTCCACGGCCCCGACGGCGGCGTGATCCCGCGCCGCGTGGAAAAGCCCTGGGGGCACGAGCTCTGGTGGGCCCACACCGAGCACTACGCCGGCAAGATGATCATCGTCGAACCTGGGCACCGACTCTCGCTCCAGTACCACCGCGAGAAGGACGAGACGAGCCACCTGCTCTCCGGCAAGCTCCTCCTGGTGCAGGCCGGCGCCGACGGTGAGCTCGTCGAGACGGAGATCGGCCCGGGCCACAGCTGGCGCAACACGCCCGGCCTCGTCCACACGATCGAGGCGCTCGAGCTCGCGACGGTGCTCGAGGTGTCGACGCCGCACCTCGACGACGTGGTGCGGCTCGACGACCGTTACGGCCGCGAGGGCACCAGCGCCCACTAGGCGGTCGGCGCGCTGCGCCGGCGCGTGAGGCCCTCCGCCATACTGGCGGGGTGCTCCTCGTCGTCGATGTCGGCAACACCCAGACGCACTTCGGTACCTACCGCGGTGACCAGCTCGTGGAGCACTGGCGCATGGCGACGATCCGCCAGTCCACGGCCGACCAGCTCGGCGCGAGCCTGCGCTCCCTGCTCCGCCTGCGCGGCGTCGAGCTGAGCGAACTGAAGGGCTCGATCGTCTCCTCGACGGTCCCCGAGCTCGCGCCCGAGTGGGCGCAGGTCGGCGAGCGCTACCTCGGCCACGAGACCGTCATCGTCGGCCCGGGCGTGAAGACCGGCATGCCGATCCGCCTCGACAACCCGCGCGAGCTCGGCGCCGATCGGCTCGTGAACGCCGTCGCCGCGTACGAGCAGGTGCAGGGGGCGTGCGTCGTCGTCGATTTCGGCACCGCGATCACCTACGACGTGGTGAGCGAGGCCGGTGAGCACCTCGGCGGCCTGATCCAGCCGGGCGTGGAGATCTCGCTCGACGCCCTCTCCGACCGCGGCGCAAAGCTCCCGAAGATCGACCTCCTGCCGCCGCGGCAGGTGGTCGGCAAATCGACGGTCGAGGCGATCCGCGCCGGCGTGCTCTACGGCTTCTCGAGCGCCGTCGACGGCATCATCGACCGGCTCCGCGAGGAACTCGACCACCCGTTCACGGTCATCGCGACCGGCGGCCTGGGGCAGACGATCGCGCCGTTCTGCGAGACGATCGACGAGGTCGACCCCGATCTCACCCTGAAGGGCCTGCGGCTCATCTGGGAGCGGCAGGACCGCTAGTGGCGGCGCGGCGCACACGACCTCGTAGCGTGAGCGGCCGGTGATCGATCTCCACTGCCACCTGCTTCCCGGCCTCGACGACGGGCCCGCCGACCTCGAGGCGACGTTCGAGCTCGCACGCGCGCAGGTGAGCGCCGGCGTCGAGAAGGTGCTGTGCACGCCGCACGTCAACCACGGCTACCCGGCGAACGTGTCGACGGCGATCATCCAGCGCACCCAGGCGCTGCGCAGGTCGCTCCACGAGGCCGGAATTCCGCTGCGGATCCAGGCCGGGGCGGAGGTGGCCGTCACGAAGGCCGTCGAGCTCGACGACACCGAACTCGAGCTGCTCCACCTCGGCGCCGGCCCCTGGCTGCTGCTCGAGGCGCCGCTGAGCACCGACTTCCCGCAGCTGGACGGGCTCGTCGCCGGGCTGCGCGCGCGCGGCCACGAGATCCTGCTCGCACACCCCGAGCGTTGCGCGCTCTTCCACCGCGATCCCGCGCTCCTCGCCGGGCTGATCGCGCGCGGCGCTGCAGCGCAGGTGACGGCGACCTCGCTCACGGGCGACTTCGGGCGGACGGTCGAGAGGTTCGCGCGCTCGATGGTGGAGGACGGGCTCGTGCACGTGATCGCCAGCGACGCCCACTCTGCGCGCCGGCGCGGCCCGGGCCTCGCCGGGCCCCTCACGGAGGCCGGGCTCGACTGGCTCACCGACTACGCCTGCGCGGCCGTGCCGGGCGCGATGCTCGCCGGCGAGTCGCTCCCCGGCGCGCCGGAGCTGCCGAGGAAGAGGCGCCGCTTCGGGCGCGGTTAGCCACCGCGCGGCGGCTCAGCGCTTGGTGACGGTGAACCGGGCGGTCGCGCCGCGCTGATCCACGTTGCCGGCCGCGTCGACGGCGCGCACCTTCATCACCTGCTTGCCGAGCTTCGCGACGCGCACCTTGTAGTTGGCCGGGCAGGTCTTCCAGCCGCCCTTGTTGAGCTGGCACTGGAAGCGGATACCCGAGTCGCTCAGGCGCGCGGCGCTCGCGAGACGCGCCTCTGCGACGCCGAAGGTCATCGCGGCCTTCGCCGTCTTCTTGACCTTCTTCGGCGCCTTCTTGATCACGGTCGTCGGCGCGGTCACGTCGACCACCCAGCTGGTGGTCGCGACCGGCCCGGTGACCTTGCTCGGCGAGATCGCGCGCACCTGCAGCGTGTGCTGGCCCTCGCGGTCCTTCGTGATCATGAACGGCGTCTGGCACAGGGTCCAGGCGGCACCGTCGAGGGAGCACTCGACGTTGCCGGCGTTCCCCATGTCGGTGATGAAGTCGACCCGCGGAGCCTTCGAGGCCGAGCCGACCATCGTCGGCGCGCGGGTGATGGTGACGATCGGAGTCGGGCCGCTGCCGGTCCCGGTGCTCGGGCGCGGCAGCTCGACGGTGCCCGGAGCGCTCGGGTCGTTGCCGCCCGGGAGGGTGCACGAGGAGGCGCGGCCGGCCGGCAGCTCACGGCCGCCGAGGTACTCGCGGAAGGCGTCGAGCGCGGGCTTGGCGGAGCCGTCCTGGTTGTAGAGGCCCAGGTGCATGTTCCAGCTGTCGTCGGTCGCGCCGATCGAGGCCGGGGTGACGTCCTTGAGGCCGAACCACATCGCGCGCTGCAGGCCCCAACGGTCCTTGCAGGCGACCATCGTGTCGTAGGCGCTGCGGATGTAGGCGGCCTGCGTGGAGGGGTCGCTCACGAACGGGTGCGCCGGACCAGCCGACGCCCAGCCGAGCTCGGTGATCCAGATCGGACGGTTGTCGCCGCTGGCGCGCATGATCGCGCGGGCCGAGTCGA